>JBBQGE010000004.1:0-145511 GCA_038322675.1 Bryobacterales bacterium | reverse complement strand
GCATCCTTCAAATCCGAAGCTCGATTGGTTACACTCTGTCATAGCGAAGGCCGTCTCCTCTCTGGCGCTAACTGCTGTGTGGAAACTCAGTTATCCCATGAAGGACGGCCTTCTGCCAATTGTTTGTGAGATAAGCGGGCTTGAAGGAGACGGTCCGCGCCCGCGCACATGCCGAACCTGGGTTCAGGCAAGAGCTGTTGCGCCAGGCCGTCGCCTGTATCGCCGACGGCGATCTTGCGACCGGAGAGGCGGTCGAAGGCAGACTGGTCCTCGTGACGGAGGACGGGTATCGAGGCCGGCAGCCGCTAGTTACATCGGCTATCAGGTTGTGGTGCGGGTGGGCGATTCGCTATCTGAGTTTGTGACGGTCCGCTTAAAGGACAATTGAGACCTGAGTGGGAGCCAAGGGTCCAGACATTTAGACATCGCGGCCAAGCCTACTGATCGCTCATACGATAAAGCCGGTTTGCCAGGAGTTATCGGAAGTTAGGTGGCGTCGTGCTGGGTTTGCTTCTCACGGCGTAGACCCGGCTATTCTCGCCGGTGTTGGACGTAACAGCGGCATGGCGCACTGCGAGCCGTGTGTCTAGAGTCGCCGATCTCGCATCCAGAGTGATCAGATTTCCTATACACGCCGCGGCCCTTTCCCCGGCATACCAAAGAAGTAGTGGTGTAAGGAGGGGGTGCTCGCATTCTTGAACCTTCTACCATTCGGTAACATTTTCAGTGAGGCTCCCGGCAGTAAAAGTAGTTGGCCCCACGGCAAAGGATGGAACCAGAGAAGGACTTGCCGGTCACGCGTGACGGTTTTCGTGAACCTTTTCGGCCCCGTGTACGACTGATTAGTAAATGACGCCCTCAACTCGAGCGCGCGATGAGTGGCTGGTGCTTCGATGCCAGGCTGGGGAACAAGGCGCCTTCGACGATCTCATTGCGGAGTTCGAGCGCCCCCTGTTCTATTACGCGGTGAAACTGGTTGGAAGCCAGGACACTGCGCTCGATGTTCTACAGGAGGTCTGGATCCGGGCAATGCGGGGCATTCGGAAGTTGAAGGATCCCTCCGCGGTCCGGGCCTGGCGGTATAGGCTGGTGCACGGAATCGTCGTCGATGAGATTCGTCGCGATCGATCCCGTGAGCGTGCCGAAGACACGCACTCGGCGATCTCCGAGGACGGGCAACACACCCGGTTCGGCGCAGCCGATGCTGCTGCTGTCAATCAGGCCTTAGACCGGCTCGAGCCCCGGCATCGCGAACTACTGGTGCTGTACTTCCTTGAAGATTTCTCCCTGGCTGGAAGGGGTCGCGGGTTATTCGTGGGCGGATGCGACGGTGGATGGCCGGTCCGTCACGGCGGCGGCGGTTACCGAGGACTTTTTCGATGTTGTGGGAGTGAGGGCGTCGACGGGCCGCGTGTTCGGGCGCGGTGATGCCGCGGGTTGTCGGGACTGCGTCGTTCTGTCCGGCGCGACAGACCGGGCGCTGGGGCATCCAGTGGCGGTGGAGTTGAACGGAAGTTTGCGACGGGTTATCGGGGTCTTGCCGGATCGATTCTGGTTCCTGTCGCGAGGGATTGCGGTCTGGTCGCTGCCGGCGGAAGGACATGCGGAATCGCGAGTGGGTGCCGTTGTCCGTCTGGAGCGCGATGTGAGCGCGAAAGCGGCTGCAAGCGAGATGCAAGCGATTTTGGAAGAAGCCGGGGTTCCGGCCTGGAGCGGAATCGTCGAGGTCTCGCCGGTGCAGGACCGGGTTCGGTCCGTATTCGGGTCGTACGCGGTGGCGCTGGGATTGGCAGTGATTATCACGCTGGTGGGGTTGCGGTCGCGGCTGCTTCCGGAGGCGGGCGGCATTCGGGGCGCGGTGTTCTTTGGGGTAAAGACGCTGCTGGCGCTGGTGGCGGTGCTGCTGGCGGGCCTGGGGTTCACTCGGGCGCCGTCGATTACGATGATCGGAGGAACCGACTGGCTGACGGAGCCGCTATGGACCTGGTTGTTCCTGGTGGCGTCGATGGGCGTGCTCTCGTGGTCGATTCACGATCAGCGGCGGCGGTGCCGGGTCTGCTTGCGGCGGCTGGGTCTGGCGGCGCATGTCGGCTGTCCGGGTTGTCTGTTGCTGGATTGGGCCGGCACGGAAATGGTTTGCATGGAAGGGCACGGCATGCTGCACGTGCCCGAGATGGCCGCCTCCTGGCACGAGGCCGAGCATTGGACGGCGCTCGACGACTCGTGGCAGGAATTGTTTGCGCGCCGGGTACGCTGAGCTACTCCCGCGTGCCCCACACTGTGCTGGTTCCCCACACCGTGCTGGTTCCCCAGACGGTGCTAGTGCCCCAGACAGTGCTGTTGGTCCACACGGTCTCGAAGCCGGGACTGGTGGAAGTGCCCCACACGGTCGAGGTTCCCCATACAGTGCTGGTGCCCCACACGACGGAGGTACCCCATACGGTGGAGGTTCCCCAAACGGTGCTGGTGCCCCAGACTGTCGACGCATCGTTCACCAGACTGACGGTTCCAGTGGACCGGTCGTACCGGGCCTTCGGGGATGCCGCCGAGCGACTGGCTACGTCGTGGTTGGCCAGTGCGGCCGGGATGTCCAGATAGCCGGCGCCGATGGTGAACACATCGTATGAACTGCGGTACGACTGCCCCGTCGTGGTGTCCACCGCGACGCTCGATGCGGGGAAACTCTTGCTGGCGGTCTTCATCAGCCGGGCCTTCAACTGGTCCGGCGTCAGAGCGGGTTCCTTCTGAAGCAGAACGGCTGCCGCTCCGCTCACCATCGCCGAGGACATGCTGGTGCCGCTTAGAATGAAGTAATCCTTCGAAGTATGAGAGCCGCCGTTGGTCTGGTAATCGCTGACCGGAATCGAGTTTGCGGGATACTGGCTTTCCAGCGTCGCTTTGTCAGCGTAGAGAGAAACCGCCAGATTGCCCGGCGCGACCAGGTCCGGCTTCACGACATGATCGTACAGAGTGGGACCCTTTGAACTGTAACTCGCGACGAGATCATCTCCGCGACCCGGCGTGTGCTGGGTCTTCATGGCTCCGACGGTGATCGGCAGCGGATCGTTGCCAGGAGAGTTGATGGTCGCGTAGCCTTCGTTCGATCCGTAGTTGTTGCGGCCGTCGTTTCCGGCTGCCACCACCACGACGACACCGGCGCGCCATGCGGTCTCCACCGCAACGCACAGCGGATCCAGAGCATACGAATCGAAGATGGGGCGCCCGATGGAGAGGTTGATCACCCGAATGTTGTACTGGTTCTTTAGCTCGATCGCGCGTCCGATCGCCGCGATCACGGCGCTGTCCGACCCCACTCCGTTTTCGTCGAGCACCCGGAGATCCACGATGTTCGCGCCGGGCGCAATTCCGCGAATCGTATAGCTGGCATGCGGACCGTCCGATTGAGAGCCGTTGCCCGCAATCAGTCCCGCAACGTGGGTGCCGTGTCCGAATGGATCCTGACCCGCCTTTCCGCTGACGAAGGATTCGGAGTATACGATCCGGCTTTTCTTTCCTTTGCCGCCGAGGTCTGCGTGGGGATCGACGCCGCTGTCAATCACGGCAACAGCAATTCCCGATCCGTCATAGCCGAGGTTCCTTGCAGTGGGCCCTCCGGCGGTGTCGGCGCCATAGTCGAGTGAGGAGGAGCGCAGCGCCCGATCGGGAGAGATGAATGCGACGGTCGGATCGTCAGACATCGCCTTCAGGGCTGTCCCCGGCACGGCCGTCGCGATGCCATTCGCCGCCGGCAGAGCCAGCGAGCCTGTTACGTTCTCTATTTTCGTTGCCGCCGCGGAGCGCAGGGCACCGGAATACCGCACGATAACCTTCACCGGTACGGGACTGGCGGTGGCCGCTTCCAAATCCGGCGACATTTTCTTCGAATCCGCGTATGCGCAGGAGAGCGCAATGCCAAGAAATAGACCAATGGTACGGTTCATAGAACTCTCAATTCTCATATCGGAGCCGCGACGAAGAACTTTTGTACTACAAACCGAATTTATCGCAGAATGTCACAAAATAGCTCTAGGATTATTCCGAAACAGGACTACGAAGGGAAATAAAGGCGGGGGAATGAGTGCTGGCTACGATTCCGTTTCTTCGACAAATCGCTCGACGTCCAGCATATAGAGCGCTGGTTTGCCGTGCATGTCGCTCTGGAAAATCACGCGCTGGCTATTCTCGGCGAATGTAACGGACAAACTGGAATAGTCGCGCGCCCGGTGCTCGCACAGCGTCAATTCGCGGCGGACGGAGCGGATCAGCAACAGCACATATGGCGATGCCTTACTGCCGCTGGCACCGACAAACACGGTGCGATCCCCATTCGGCGCATACCGCACATACTGCGTTGTTTTTGCTACCAGAGCGTCCTTGCCGCCGCCTAGCGTGTACTCGCGGATGGCGTGGAGTTCTCCCGTGCGCTCGGGGATGTTCAAGTACAGGAGCGACTCCCCATCTTGCGACCAGTACACCTGGCCGACTCCGCCCTGGGCCACGGGCAGTCCACGCTGTGCGCCGTTCCGGTCGCGAAAGGAGATACGGTCGCGCGAGACGTAGGCAAGGCCGCCGCCCGGGCGTGGTTCGAGAGACGTGATCTCGCGGTCGGATTCGAACAGGGTGGATGCCTCCCCGGCGCCGCGCCCGAGGGAGATACTCCGCAAGCGGTGGCGGTCCGGCTTTGATTCCACTACCCACGCTTGTGAGGCATCGGGCGCGATGGCCAGCGCGGTGAGCCGGGAATACGGGGTTTCCGCCTCGTAAATCACCCGTTCGCGTAGATTCGACGCGTTGGCGAGGAGCAGAGCGGCGCCGTCGATGAAGCAGAAGTTGCGCTCGTCGGGCAGCATCGCCAGCGACTGCGGCACCAGATCGGCAGCGTCGGTCATGCGTTTCCACTGGCTGCTTTTCAGATCCAGGCGCCAGCCGTCCAACTTGCCGCCGCGCTCACTGGCTACCACGAGTCCGTTGCGGCCCCACTGCGCGCGATTCCAGGGCGCCGTCAGGTATGTGGAGTACGCCGGTTCACTTAGACGGATTACGTTGAATTCCGTGGTGGGATCGGTGTAGCGCTTGGCTTCCGACGGTAAGGTCTCGCCGCGGACGCGGGAACTCGATCGGGCTGCGAGCGCCGGTCCCGCTCCCGCCACCGCCAAAAATGCACGTCGCGACAGGCCGCTTACTCGCAAAACGTGCGCACCTGCCTCATACCTGTGATCGTATCAGGCGCGCTATTGCCCCGTGTGAGGGGTGCTCTGGTAGTGCTCTTTCAGAAGGTCGCGGCCGAAATCGCCGTCGAAGTCGCGCCAGACGCTGTGGATGTGATTGGCCCCATCCTGGGTGTCGTCGAACTCGATCAGGAAAGCCGGACTCTGCACGCGGTAGTAGTGGGGACGGCCGGGCTCCTCTTCGCCGGCCCAGGCGAAGTAGAGCTGATTCCCGGCCTTGCGGGCCTGTTGAAGACGAGCTTCGGCGACGGGTTCGGGGTAGTTGCTCGCGTACTCCTCGACCAGCGCGGACAGCAGTTCCCGCTGCTTCGCCGTCATTTTCGATGCGGGCAATCCGCTGGGCTTGCCCTCCAGCGCAGCCTGCCGCGACGCAGCCGTCAGGATGTCCTTGTATGCCGTCTTGCTCACGATGGCGATGGTTTTTTCGTCGGGCGTCAACGACGAGATCAGTGCGCGGCCCAGATCCTCTTCACGGGCCAGCGCCCGGAGTCCCGCACGCGGACCCTGCTTGACGTTGGCCGGATTCGCTCCGAAGAAACTCGGGCTGGCTGCGATCACCCCGTTGACCATCGTCAGATTCAAGCTGACGTGATGGCCCTCGACGCGGAATCCCCAGGTTCCTTTTTCGGCCGGCTCGCCGAAGATGCTGAAGTAGTACTTCTCGGGATTCCGCCGCTCGCCGTTGTCGTGCTCGATCTCGCGGAGAACTGCTTCGAGGCTCATGATGGTGCTGGCCTTCACGTACCCGGTCTGGCTCAGCGCCGAACTCAACAGGGCCTGCGCGAGATGCTTCTGTTCCGGCGCCATCTCCCGCAGCGGCAGACCTTTGCGTTCCTTGGGGATGTAGTGCCAGTTGAAGCGTTCCTCATCGGCGAACGGGAACATCGCTTTCGCCTTCTGCTCCGGCGACAACGATGCCAGAAAATGCTGCGCGGTCTCGCTCAGCATCGCCGCGGTGTGGATCCGGTAGTACGCCGAAGTCAGCAGCACCATGCCCATAGCAGCAATCAACAGCCTCCATCGAAGTGAAGTCACGCCCTCTCTCCTTTGTTGAGCCAGTGTACTCCAGATACGGTTAGGACGGCGCGACCGATTCCGTTCTATCCTGACGGAGTCGTATGAAAATTTTAGCTATCCTTGTCATCGCGGTTGGATTACTGTCCGCGCGATCGCTCGACTTCCTGAATCATGGACGCCCCGTGCTGGACGCCCACAACTGCTACCCGTATGAAGGACACTGGAACGATCGAATCGATCGGGCGCTGTCGACAGGGTTTCCGGTCGGGATCGAGCAGGATTTGGCCTGGTACGTCGACCCCGCGACTGGCCGGGGCCGCGCCGTTGTGTCGCACGATGCGAAGCCGAAAGGGTCCGAACCCACGTTGAAGCAATACTTCTTTGAGCGGGTTCGCCCGATTGTCGAAAAGGCGCTGGCGGAGAATCGCCGGGAGCAGTGGCCGCTAATCGTGCTGCACTTCGATTTCAAGGACAATCAGACGCCGCTGCTCGAGGCGGTGTGGGATGTGCTCGGAGAATATCAGGGGTGGATTACGACCGCCGTCAAGACGGCCGATCCGTCGAAGCTGTCGCCCTTCGATCCGAAGCCGCTGCTTGTATTGACGGAGGAATCGGATGCGCAGCAGGCTGTGTTTTTCGACCGGCTGAAGGTGGGCGACCGGCTGCGGCTGTTTGGATCGGCGCATACGCGTCCGATTCCGGAGGGCACGCGGCAGGAACGCGCCCACTATGCGGCAACGGCCACGCCCGAGCAACTTGTGAACGAGCACCCCACGAACTACCGGCGATGGTGGAACAGTGGCTGGGCCGTGGTGGAGGAAGGGGGGCAAACGCGCGCCGGAGAGTGGACGGCGGAAGACGACCGGCGTCTGCGCGCTCTTGTCGATCATGCCCACCGGCTCGGATTGTGGATTCGCTTTTACACGCTGGACGGGCTCACTCCGGCCGAGAATCAAGGCTGGGGTGAATCGTATAACTTCGGGTCGCTCGAGGCTGTCGAGAAACGCTGGAAAGCGGTGATCGATGCTGGCGTGAACCTGATCGCTACCGATCAATACGAAGCCTTTCGGAATTTCATGCAGAGATGATGGAACAGGTAAACGGAATCGGCGGCATCAAGCTGGTGCCCTCGACTTGGGAATGAGAGCAAGGCAATCCGATCGAATTGCGGGAGCCCGCTGCCGCGGACTCCGCGTGAGTGCGTGAACACAAGTTACGGGAGGGCGGCCTGGTACATTCCCGACATAGCCTGGTGGAAGGAATCGAGGCACGCCTTCTTCATATAGAGCATGTGGCCGGCATCGCAGTAGTACATTTTTAGGTTGCCGCGCAGAGTCGGATCCAGGTCGAGATGATCCATCGTGTACTCGGCCGCGAAGAACGGTGTGGCCAGATCGTAGTAGCCGGCTCCCACCAGTACGTGCATGGCCGGGTTCTGAGTCAGCGCCTGCCGCATTGCTTCCGCAACATTCAGATATCGATTCTCGGCGCGGCCATAACTCCACGGCCGTACCTTCCCCGTGAGAATCTCGTAGGGGAGATCGCTCGAGTAGTTCAATTCCGATTTCACATAGGAGTTAAACATCGCGGTATAGACACCCTGCACGGCTGCATAACTCGGGTCGTATTCCGGGCGCTCGCCAGCGGCATCCAGGTCAATGCCGATGAGGCGGCTGTCATAGCGGCCGATGGTACGGCGCTGATCGCGAAGCAACTCCTTTGCGAACCGGCCCATCGAGATCCGCAGATTTACCTCTTCGACGAACTTCGGGCTCAGGCCGGTGAGAGCCGCCAGACGTTGTGCGATCCGTGACCGGTCCTGGCCGGTTAGTCCGCTGCCCTTCATCAGTGCGACGCTGTAATCGTTCAGGGCAAAGCGCCGCGACTCGTCGATGGCTTTCTGCAGATTCCCTTGTAAGTCAGGCGGAAGTTTCTTGTGATACCACGCGGCCGCGGTATAAGTGGGCAGGAAGAGCACGTACGGCAGGTCGTTGCCTACGGCGAAATTGATGGTTTCGAAGTTCAAGACAGAGGATAGGAGAGTAATGCCGTTTAGATAAATTCCGCGCTCCAGCAGAAGCTGGGATAACCCAGCCGCGCGGGTAGTTCCATAACTCTCACCGGCGATGAACTTCGGCGACGGCCACCGATTGAACCGGGTCAAGTAGAGCCGGATAAAATCAGCCACCGACGTCAGGTCGCCTTCGACGCTGTGAAACTGAGCAGGATTCTCGCCTGGCGCATGGCGGCTGAATCCGGTGGTGACGGGATCGATGAACACGAGGTCGCTCATCGTGAGAGTCGTGTCCTCGTTGTCCACCAGATGATAGGGGGGAGCGGGTTGGGTTCCTTCGGCGGTCCCCATCACGACGCGCCGAGGTCCCAGCGCGCCCAGGTGCAGCCAGACGGACGAGGATCCGGGGCCGCCGTTGAACGAAAACGTGAGGGGCCAGACCGACTGGTCCTTCTTATCGTTCCGCGTGTAGGCGACGAAGAAAACGCTGGCCAGCGGCTTCTCGTCCTCTTTCCGAAGCACCAGAGTCCCGGCGGTAGCGGTGTAGGAAATGGTCTGCCCGTTGACGCTGATGGAGTGCTGCGTGGTGGACAGCCGTTCGACAGCGGGCGGAGCAGGGAATCGACTATCCGCCGGGCCGCCGCCTTCTCGGGCTGGAACGGCCTGGTTGGTTCCTGACCCAGTTTCGCGCCGGGTGCCGGATGGCCGTTGGGCCGACTCTTCGGTGGGTGTTGGCGTCGCGGCAGGCTGTTGCTGCTGCGGTGGCTGGGGCTGTCCCGTTGGGGTTTGAGCGGTGGCGGTGAAGATGAATGAACAGGCAAGGAAAGCAATCAGGTGACGGGACAATATTCCTCCACTATCAGTCCGATTATACGACCGGTTGCCGGCGGGCCAAGTGGCGTGGTTGCTCTCAGTCGCCGGGCTTCAGTTTCTTGACTCCGGAGGGCAGCATGAAGAGGGAATCCGCGAGGCTTTGATTGATTTGAACGGATTCCGCGTAAAGCTCGTAGAGTTTCTCACCATTGCGATTGCGCTCGATGGCGAACGGCCACTGGACGCCGCCGCCAACGTCGCGATATTTCGAGAAGACGGTTACCTCTTCGTCGCGGTAACGCGACACCGGGTCGCGCCGGTAGAATACCTGCCGCACCGGCAGTTTTGTCGTTCGGTGGAAATATACGGTGGTGGTGTTGTTATCCGCGTCCGTGATATCGACGATCTCCACCGGCATGTTATCTACCACGTCGGACCCGCGCGATTCGAAGATCATACCCGGTTCCTTTAGCCGGCTATGCAGAATATAGAGCACGTTATGGCTCGTGGTATCGATATACCGGGCAATGCGATCGGGTGCGAGTGGACGTGCACCTCGGAAGGTCAACTCATACGCTTCGCCATCCGGTTGGAACAGGACGGCAGTATCTTCGTCCTTGCCAAAGGCCTGGCGCTCCTCCACGTGAAGTTTGCCCGTGTCGACATATCGCGTATAGATTTTTGCGATCGACAGCCCCGACAGTTGCTGGCGGTAAAACGAATACGCACGCCCGGTCTCCACGCGATCCTTCATGGCAAGGAAGTTATCGCCTCCGAGCGCCACCAGTGCCTCGCCGATTACTCGCTTTCCTCGCGCCTGGTCGGATTCGGCGTGCGCAGTTACCGACGCTGCGGCCAGGAGGACGGGCAGAATGTACTTCGTCATGGGGTCTTGTCTCCAGCTTTTTCGCTAGATCCGGGTTCGGCCGATCCTAACTTCGGTTCGGGAATCGTGAGATCGATGGCGTGCACCGTCAACCCAAGCGCGGATAGCGGCCGTGCAAATTCCTTCTCATTGCCTACCGCGACGATGGTCAATTTGTCGGGCTTGAGATATTCCTTCGCCACCCTGAACACGTCGGCGCGAGTAACAGTCGCGACCGCCTTCTGGTAATTGAAGATGAAATCGCGCGGGTAACCGTAGTAGTCGTACAGAACGATGCGATTCAGGGTCTTGGCAGGCGTATCGAAGAAGAACACAAAGCTATTCAGCACCGTCTCTCTCGCGGTCTTGAGTTCCTCTGCGCTCACCTCGCCGCTCCTCAACTTGTCCAGTTCCTGACGGATCGTCTCGATCGTGGCGACCGTGGTCTGTGACTTCGTGCTGCCGGAAATATCGAACAGACCTGGAGACTGGAAGCCCGCGCCCCAACCCGCGCCGATGTTGTACGCATAGCCGAGTTCGGTCCGGACGCGTTTCATGAGCCGGCTGGTGAAGCCTCCTCCCAGAATATTCGCGGTGACCTCGAGTGCCGGGTAATCCTTATCGCTCAGCAATCCGCCGATGTGCCCGATCTCGAAGAACGTCTGTGTGACGTCGGTCTTGCCGGCGAAATAGATTCCCGGAGCCGCTCTGACCTCCAACTTCGGAAACGGTGGGACCGGCGGCTGCTGGTAACTCCAATCGGCGAATAATCGCTCAATTTGTGCCCGCATGTCCTTCGAGGAAAAGTCGCCGTAAACGGCAAGCATTATGTTGGCAGGGAAGTAGTAACGCTTGTAGAAGTCGACAAGATCCTGACGCTGGATGTGGTCCACGTTCGCATACTCGACTTGCCAGCCGTATGGATTGTTCGGGCCGTATACCATGCTGGCGAACTCGCGTGAGGCGATAGACGACGGGTCGTCGTTTCGGCGCGCAATGCTGCTGCGGAACATTGTCTTCGCCAAGTCGACCTTGTCCTGACGAAATGCAGGACTGGTGAGGAAATCGTGGAAAATGGACATCACCTGCCCGGTATTCTCCCGCAGGCAGGAAAACGAGAGGTTTCCGCGGCTCTCACCGATGTTACTCTCCACTGACGCCGCGACATCTTCGAGTTGCTCGTCCAACTCGTCGCCGGTCTTCGAGGTTGTACCGCCGGAGCGCAGTACCATGCCCGTCATGTCGGCGAGTCCGCGTTTCTCCGGCGGATCGAATAGATTCCCCGTGCGAACCAGTACGGATCCGCTCACCAAAGGTAACTCGTGGTCTTCCAGCAAGTACACCTTCATCCCGTTCGGCAGCGTGAACTGCTCGGGTTTCGGAATCACGATTTTGCCAAGCGGCGGGAACTTCAGAGCCTTATACGACGGCAGATTCGGGACTGTACGGACTGTCGCCTCGGATCCGTTACAACCGGCGCAGGAAACCTGAGATGAGGGACGCGTTTGCCCCAGTAACAGCCCAACTCCGAGTAGTGCAATCCAGAGTCTATTCATGGCTCGCCTCCTGCGGGGACACCGTATAGGCAACTGTTCGAGTTTCCGGAATGAGATATTCCCGAGCGACACGCATGATGTCGTCAGCCGTCACTTTGTTATAAGCGTCCAGGTCTGTGAATAAGCGCCGCCAGTCGCCGTATGCGACATGATACGCGGTTAGTTCCGACGCAAGACCAGAGTTGCTATCCAACTTCCGAATCAGCTCCGCGCGAAGCTTGGTCTGGATGCGCTTCAGTACCTCTTCGTCGACTTTCTTCGTCTTGAGCCGTTCGATGATCTCGTAACAGGCTTTCTCATTTTCCTCCACCGTCTTACCGCGATTGGGCACGACATAGAACAGGAAGAGATTCGGGAATTTGCCGCCAGGGAAATCCGGCTGGGCGAAAGCGCCGAGCGCGATTCGCTTGTCGCGCACCATCTCGGTATACAGCATGCCGGTCCGGCCGCCCGCCAGGACCTCCGACAGAATATCGAACGTGAGGTCGTCTTTGCTGTTCTCGTCGGGCCGCTTGTAGGCGATGGCGAGATAGGGCTGGGCCGGCGACACCACTTCCACGCGACGTTCGCCCCGCTGAGGCGGCTCCTCTGTTCGAACCAGCGGCGGAAGAGGTCCTGTCGGGATCATGCCGAAGTACTTCTCAGCCAAACGCCGCGCCTCTTTCGGATTCACATCGCCCGCGATTCCGATCGTGATATTCGCCGGTACGTAGTAGGTCTTGTAGAACTTGACCGCCTCGCTCAACCGGAAATTCTCGATATCGCTGGGCCATCCGCCCGGACCGTTGCGATACGGATGGGCTTGGAACGCCGCGGCCAGTAACGCTTCCACCAGCAGACCCTGCGGACTGCTCTCGACGCGCATCCTGCGTTCTTCGCGCACCACATCGCGCTCCTTGTAGAACTCGCGGAATACCGGCGCCAGGAACCGTTGGGATTCCAATACGAACCACAACTCCAGACGGTTCGACGGAAAGCTGTAGTAGTAGTTCGTGCTGTCCTCGGAAGTGGACGCGTTCATCCCGACGCCGCCGTTCTCTTCGACTATCCGGTCGTATTCGTTGGGAATTACGTAGCTGTTCGCCTTGTCCATCGCGGCCTGCAGACGCTCGGTGATGGCCTGCCGGTGTTTGGGGTCGATCGGTTTATGCTCGTCCGCGGCCTCACGCTGCAATTGCTGCAACTCGTCGTAAATATGCTCCACTTGCTCGAGCGCGGCCTTTTCGGCGGGGTAGTTTTTCGTGCCGATGGCCTCGGTGCCCTTGAATGCCATGTGCTCGAACATGTGCGCGATGCCGGTCTCGCCCGACGGATCGTTCACCGCACCGGCATTCACGTACGAGTGAAACGATACCACGGGCGCGTCGCGGCGCTCAATGACGATGAAGTGCATTCCGTTAGGTAACGTGAACTCGGTAACCCGCTTTTCGAAGTCCGCGAGCGATTGAGGGAACGCGGCGTAGGTGAACAGGGCCAGCAGGGCGGCCCTAGCAATTGTTTTCATGTTTCGGATCTCCGGCGAACGGCGTGGCTGACGGCGGTTCCGGACTCTATCCGTCTGACGGCTTTGGACGGGAGAACGTTCCACCACGGTCGCCGGGCATGGACTGCACATTCATCGATTGTAGAGGTAACCTTCAAGCTCCGAGTCTCGCCCTATTCTGTTAATCTTTTACAAAACCGCTATGTCACGTCCTAAACTTCTCGTGGCCGCGGCGGCCGCCGTACTATCGGTGCCGCTGTTTCTGCTCGCCGAAGAGCACGTGGACCTGTCAATGGTCCACCGAATCCGCGCCGAGGCATTCGAAAACTCCCAGGTGATGGACAACCTGTTCTATCTGACCGACGTGTATGGTCCGCGCGTCACCAATTCGCCGGGCTATCGCCAGGCGGCCGACTGGGTGGTGAAGCGTATGGGCGAGTACGGCATCAGTGCCAAACTCGAGAAGTGGGGCCCATTCGGCAAAGGTTGGACCTACACGCATTACGAAGGCCATCTGATGGAGCCGCAGTATGCTCCGATTATCGGATTTCCGCTGGCGTGGGCGCCGGGCACCGACGGCATGGTCTCCGGTGAACCGGTGCTGGCCATTCTGCGAACCGACGCCGATCTGGAGAAGGAAAAGGGCAAACTCAAAGGCAAGATCATCCTGATTTCGCAGCCGCGGAATCTGGCGGTGATCACGACGGCTCCGATGAAGCGGTACTCGGATACGGAACTGGCCGAGACCGCGGTTGCTCCGGAACCGGGTGCACCGGCGTTCGGATTCGGACGGCCGCGCGATGGCGAGGCGCCGTCCGCTTTCGATCAACGTCCGGCGAACTTCCAGCAGATGCGCCAGTTCCGCACGAAGCTCATGAAATACCTGCACGACGAGGCGCCTGCGCTGGTAATTCAGAGCGGCACTATCGGCGATGGCGGCACGGTATTCGGCAGTTCGGGCGGGTCGCGCGACGAGAAGGATCCGGTGCCCCCGCCGATGGTGGTGATCACGCCGGAGCATTACAACCGCATCGTCCGCCTGATTGAGCATAAGGAACCGGTGAAGGTCGCGTTCAACATCCAGGCGCAATTCATCGATACGCCGACCGACAGCGTAAACGAGATCGCCGAGATTCCGGGAGGCAAGAAGAAGGATGAGATCGTGATGATCGGCGCTCACCTCGATTCATGGCAGGGCGGTACGGGCGCCACGGATAACGCGGCAGGTTCGGCGGTGATGATGGAGGTGCTGCGAATTCTGAAGTCGATGAATGTGACGATGGATCGCACCGTCCGCATGGGTTTGTGGGGCGGGGAAGAGGAAGGCATTCTCGGGTCGCGCGCGTATGTGAAAGAGCACTTCGCCGATCCCGAGGTGATGAAGCCCACCGCCGAGCACGCCAAGATTGCCGGATATTTCAACGTAGACAATGGCACCGGAAGACTTCGCGGCGTGTACCTGCAGGGGAACGACATGGTGCGGCCGATCTTCAAAGCCTGGATGGAACCGTTCGAGGACGTCGGGGTGAACACGCTGACCATCCGCAATACCGGCGGTACCGATCATTTGTCATTCGATGCGGTGGGGCTCCCGGGATTCCAGTTCATTCAGGATCCGGTGGAGTACGGCACGCGCACGCATCACTCGAACATGGACGTCTACGATCGGGTCCAGAAGGGCGACCTGATGCAGGCCGCCGCCGTCGTGGCTTCGTTCGTGTATAACACGGCGATGCGTGAGGAGATGCTGCCGCGCGTTCCGCTGCCGAAGCCGCAACCGCGCCGGAATCGCAACACCGATTGACGGGCGGACTGACGGAAGAAGCGGTGCGCCTCGCGCGCATCATTTGGGACTACCACTGTCTCGGGCAGTCGCCTGCGCCGGCCGATGTAATTGTGGCGCTGGGCACGAACGATCTGCGTGTCGCCGAGTATGCCGCGGAGTTATATCTTCGCGGCTTTGCGCCGATGCTGGTGTGCAGCGGGGGTGTGGCGCATACCGATGATCTGCTCGCGACGGCGTGGGATCGGACCGAGGCGGAGGTATTTGCCGAGGTCGCAATGGCGCGCGGGGTGCCGCGGGATCGGATCCTGCTGGAGCGGCAGGCGATCAACACCGCCGAGAATTTCCGCTATACGCGAAAGCTGATTCAGCCGTCGAGCATTGTGATCGCGGTGAAGCCGTTCATGCAGCGGCGGGTGGCGGCGACGATCGCGGTGGAGTGGCCAGAGGTGGTGTATACGATGGGGTCGCCGTCGCTCACGATGGATGAATACTTCACTCCGGAGCTAACTCCTGAGAAGGTGATCAACATTATGGTCGGCGATTTACAGCGGATCTGGTTGTATGCCGATCGCGGATGGGCCGCTCGGCAGCCGGTGCTGGCTGAGGTTCGGGCCGCTTTCGACGGGCTGGTCGCAATGGGGTACGACAAGCATCTGGTGCACTGAAGGGGCAGCCGATGATCGCGTGAGGCCGACCGAAAGATCTGTTGACATGACGGTGGCTAGCGGCATACTTTGAGGGCGGTGAAATTATATGCCAAACCGCAATATTAGTCCGCTATTGAAGTTTCTGCGCACACTTGCGGCGTGTGTTGTTCTCGCTGCGACGGGATTTGCCCAGAAATCAACTTCTGATCAAGTACTCGGGCTTCGCGGGAATATCGCAATTTACGCGACTGTGAACGGAAATAACACAGTGATCGAATTTCGCGGCGAAAAGACGTTGGTGCTGGTCGGCCAACGCGATGCGGCAAGTCTCACGCCGAGCCCGTGGGCGGGCACCGGCCGGCTGTTACTCGCCCACGGGGTCATAGGCATTGTGGGGGATGACGGAATGCGAACTTTGCTGAAGTTTCCGCGCGCCGCAACGCCGAAGTCTCTCGATCGCCTATTCGACACGGTGCAAACGTATCAGATCTATGGTATCGCTACTTATGGGGAGAAGGTTCCACTTACCGAGCAACAGCTTTCTAGCATAAGACAGTTCGGCGAGAGCGGCGGAGGCGGACCTAAGAACGCGGAAAGTTGTTCCGACTGCAAGTCAGGTGGCGAGGGTGCGACGTCCTGCTCCGAGGGAAGCTGTAGCGTCACTTGTTCTGGCGGCTTCTATGCCTGCTGCAAGGATTCCGGTTGCCATTGTTGCAGGGACATACCGTAATCGTCCACGGCCAGATTGAAGGGAGATCCAGTGTCCGTCGAACCCGCCGTTCGTGGCCGGCGGGCTTATGCTTGCATGAGGTAACCGAATTCGTCATCCTCACACGGCTTCCGGCGGTTAACCTTCTCGCCGAGTAACCTGACGTGATGGAGGGCCATTGTACCCTGTACGAGCCGTGTACCCGAACTCCGGTGTTGACTCATCCATTACAGGTAATTTAGTCTGACGTGGTCGGACGAGTGATCCATGCGACAAGTCAGACCCTGAGCGACCCGCGGAACGCCCTCGCGGCATAGTACGATTCCGCGCCGTTGTGATACACGAACACAGTGTCGTAACGGCGATCGCAAAAGAGAGCACCACCGAGTTTTCTGATATCAGAAGGTGTTTTCACCCAGCTCGATGTTTTCGCGTCGAACTTTCCAAGCTTCTGCAACTCTCGATATTGATCTTCAGTTAAGAGCTCGATGCCCATAGCCGATGCCGTATCCAAAGCGTTGTTCTCCGGCTTATGTTCTTTCCTTGACTCGAGGGCCTCACGGTCGTAGCAAAGACTTCTGCGGCTCTTAGGACTTTCTGGTGAACAATCGTAAAAGATGTATTCTCCGGCCTTATTATCATGGCCAATAACGTCCGGTTCACCGCCAGTTCTTTCCATTTCACTGAGTGACCACTGCTTTTCGGCATTCGCTTCCAGCTTTGCTTGTACTTGAGCCCATTCAATACCTCTATGACGATTCATGTGTTTCTCGAAACGGGCCTTCAATGTTGTGAGTAGCTCCTCACGTTGCTCTGGCGATAACTGCTTATTGTTGCTGTTTCGTGCTCTTGTGGCTCTCATAGTGGTTGCTTCCATGATTAGCGCCAGATCGAAGCCAGATTCCACGCGTTCATCGCCGTGAAGTTGCCCTTGGTTACGGCGGGAGACCGGCTCTCGACGGGGTATACCAAGTTCGTCATCGTCACACGTCCGCCATCCGCGAACACCTCGATCGACGACCGGTCCACGAAAATCTGCAGAGTTAGAGGCCGCCCCGGCGCGACCCGCAATGGGGCCACCGTTCGCACCGGGAATTTCCGACTGAAGTCGACATTACCCTTCGTACGATCCACCCAAATCTGCTTCATTGCCGGATCGTAGCCTAACTCCGCACCGGCGAGCGCTATCCGAAACTTGCGATCGGCCGGAATGGTGCCAGAGATCTCGTAGACCTCGCCGAGTTTCGATAACTCGTTCACCTTTCCGCTACGCAGCGCTTTCAACGAATCCGCCGGCTTCTGAACCAGTCGAATGCCCTCGGGCGTGGTCTCCAGCGAGAGTTCGCGCGGAACAGTCATCTGGCCGCGCCACGGCGAGGTCGGGGTTTTGCCTGCGTAGAGCCAGTCGCTCATCCAGCCCATGGCGACGCGGCTCGGAGCGTTCGTGAAGCTGAATTCGCAATAGCAGTCGCGGCCGTAATCGACCCAGAGCGACTTATCCGGCGGGTTATCGTTCACGAAGCGAGTCCCGTCGAAACGGCCGATGAAATATTGCTCGCCGCTGCCACCCGCGATGTGTCCCGGATTCGTTCCGATCTTCAGCACCCACCGTGTATTCTTCGGATTTCCATCCACCGGCAACTCGTAAATGTCGGGACATTCCCATTGCTCGCGTGTCACGCCAGCGGGTCCAAAGTCGCGCAGGTGCGTCCATTGTTTCAGATCTTCGGATGCCCAGAACTGCGCTTTGTACTCAGCGGGTAACATCACCAGCATGATCCAGCGCTTGGTCGGCGCATGCCAGAAGACTTTGGGATCGCGGAAGTCGGCTTTGTGCACATCGAGCACGGGATTGCCGGAGGACTTTGACCATGTGCGTCCATCGTCGCTGAATGCGAGATTCTGATTCTGCAATTTCTTGCCTTCGTAATGGCCGGTGTAGATGGAAGTGATTCGCTTGCCATCGAGCACGGAACTCCCGGTGAAGATCATGACGGCATTCGCTTCGGGAATCGCCACCGGCAGTTGTTTCCAGTGCACCAGATCGCGGCTGGTCGCGTGTCCCCAACTCATGTGGCCCCACACGTCGCCGAACGGGTTGTATTGGAAGAACAGATGGTATTCACCGTTGGCGTAGATGAGGCCGCACGGATCATTGGTCCAGTTGCGCTCCGGCGAGAAGTGGAATTGCGGCCGGTACCGCTCGTTGTACAGGTCGGCGGCCGGTGTGAGAGTCGCGACGAGAAGAAGAACGGCGAGTGTCCGCATCGGTTCTACTGTACGACATCGGTACAATCGGGGAAGATGTTTGCTGGATTCGCAACTCCCGATGGAACCCGACGATTCGCCAGTCGCTTCCCACAGCGCGACTTCTTTCGCGACGCGCAAGGTCTCGCAGTGTCGTCGCTGGGGATCGGCACGTATCTCGGCGAAATGAGCGATGTGGCCGACCAGAGCTACGCTGCGTCGGTTCAGCGTGCGCTCGACAGCGGCATCAATTTCATCGATACCTCGCTGAATTATCGGAATCAGCGCTCGGAGCGAGCTATTGCGCGAGCGATCACACGCTGGATTCACGAAGGCGCCGGCGCACGCGACGAGATCGTGGTCTGCACGAAAGCCGGGTATCTCGTGCCCGATGCCATCCCGTTCAATGTCCTTCGCGCGGAGGACGTAGCCGGCGGAATGCACTCGATGGCCCCAGCTTTCCTGAGCGATCAGATTGAACGCAGCCGCCGGAATCTGGGACTTGAGACGCTGGATGTTTTCTATCTCCACAATCCGGAAACACAACTCGCGCATGTGCCGGCGGAGACGTTCTATGCCCGGATCCACAGCGCATTCGAGCTGCTGGAGCACTTGGTGGACACTGGGGAAATCCGCTACTACGGCGCGGCGACGTGGAATGGATTTCGCCAGGCGGGTGCACTGTCGCTAACTCGCATGCACAACATCGCTACCCAGATTGCCGGCACGGATCACCATTTCCGATTCATCCAACTGCCGCTTAATCTGGCGATGCCGGAAGCGGCGCGGCATCCGCTGGAGGAGGGTCGGACAGTTTTCGAACTGGGTATGCGGTTCGGCATCACCGTGGTCTGCAGCGCGACTTTGCTGCAGGCCAGGCTCGCAGGCGATGTGCCGGCGGCGATTCGATTTACCCGGACCACTCCCGGCGTTACGGTGGCACTGGTGGGGATGTCGCAACCAGAGCATGTGGACGATAACCTAACGGCAGTCCGCGCACTCGCATGACCGGCTCGGAGTACTTCGCGCAGCGACAGCAGGAGTGTCTCCCAGGCGATGCCGCGAGCGTCCCCAATAAGCCTGCTGTGTTTCTGATCTGGGCGGCTGAAGGTGCGCCGTACCTCGCACGGACCGCGGTGTTGCGGCGGCGGCTGTTGCGATTGCTCGATCCGTCGGGGCGGCCGTCGCGGCTGGTGAATCTGATCGGAGTCGCGCAACGTGTGGAGTATTGGTTGTGCGGGTCGCGGCTGGAATCGAGCATCCTCTATTACTCGCTGGCGCGCCGCTATTACCCGGATAACTATCTCAAGGTGGTGAAGCTTCACATGCCGGTATTTGTGAAGCTCACGCTGGCGAATCCGTTTCCGAGGACGCTGATTACTTCGCGATTGGCGGGTCGCGGCCTGTTCTATGGACCCTTTCGGTCGCGCACATCGGCCGAGGCGTTCGAAGCGCAGTTTCTGGATCTGTTCCAGATCCGGCGCTGCGAAGAGAATCTGCAACCCGATCCGTCGCACCCGGGCTGCATGTATGGCGAGATGAACATGTGTCTGCGGCCTTGCCAGTGCGTTGTCGGCGAGCCCGAATATGCCGGCGAGGTGTCGCGCGTCGAGCAGTTCCTTTCCACCGGAGGCGCGTCGATGCTGGAGGCTACGGGGCACGCGCGCGATCGGGCAAGTGAGGAACTAAATTTTGAAGATGCGGCGCGCCAGCACAAGCGGTATGAGCGCATTCAGAGCGTATTGAGTCTGCGCGACGATCTGGTCTCGGATGCGACGCGGCTCAACGGGGTCGCAGTGACGCAGTCAGCCACTCCCGAAGCCGTGACACTGTGGTTCATGTTGGGTGGTAAGTGGGCGGATCCCGTCGAATTTCCGCTGGCCGCGGCCGGGAGTCACGTGGTACCGCTGGACCATCGACTCCGCGAGGTTGCCGCGAGTTTGCGTGAGCCGGCGGTCCCGGTGGTGGAGCGCCAGGAACACATCGCGTTGCTCGGGCGCTGGTTTTATTCGAGTTGGCGGGATGGCGAGTGGCTGGCGTTTGACAGGCTGGAGCGCCTGCCATATCGGAAAGCCGTCAATGCCATCGCGCGAGTGGCACGTCAGTAGACCAGCATCGAGCTGTTATTCAGGAATGCCGTTTGACCGGGACTGCACATATTTCATGCGGGCCGCTGCCACTGCCGTCCAGGGCGCGCCGTCGGCAAGCGGACGAATCCATTCCAAGCTGCCGTGCGTGAAGCGCGCGAGATATTGCCGATCTCCTCCCGACGACACCAGCCGCTTCGGCACTCGCGAGAGAAATGACCCACTGTTGCACACCAAAAGTGACCCCTCCGGGCGTTGGCCAAAGGGTGCTTCGCCTGGCCGTGCCACGCGGCATTCGCCGCGGATGATAATGCCACACCTACTGGCTTACCAGAAACACGAGACTTACGCGCTTGCAGCGCGGATGACGACACCAGCCCTCGCCGCACTGGCACGTCAGTAGATGGTGGATCACCACAGGTACTCTTTCGCGATATCCCTACGCTCGTAGCCATCGAGCACATGCACAACGCGAATCTTCTTCAGCTTGGACGGCGATAACTGCCCAATCGGCACATAGACGATCTTGCGATTCACATGCGATGCGATGGACCGGAAGATGGATCGCGGCGGCTTGGCGGCGACATAGACAATATGCCGGTGGACCGAGTAATCCAGAGCGGCCATTAACAGTCGTTCGGGCTTATTTTCGGCGAAATCGTAGTCGTGATCCGTCCATACGTCCATCATGCGGCGGGGCGGCAGCACCATCAGAAATCCGCCATATTCGGCGCGACCGATTCCAGGCCCCACTAAGTGCTCGAATGGCTCGGTGGAATAAAAGGCCATGTCCGATTCGTTCTGATGTTCGCCCAGCCAGGTGGTCAGATATTGATAACGATCGCGAGGATCTTCGTCGAATATCACAACGACGGCGCCGACATCGTCCGCTAACTTCTCCACCTTGCGGACATAGATCTGTTTCTTATGCCAGTTTCGAATGGTCTCGCGAATGTCGATGCCATCGAGTACCGACGTCGTGAACGGTTCTACCCGCTCGCGTTCCTCCGACAGGATCGACTTCGCCTTCTGCTTCAGAAAACGGCCGTAATTTTCGATAAGCAGGTCTTCCGGAGGATATGAACAGATGGCGTTTCCAGTGGTTTGGCGGGCCCATTCACCGGTTTCGGCTTCCTTCTTCCGAGGCGTAATTCCCGCGGATTTCAGACGCTGCTTGGGCCGCGGCAGACGGCGGCGGATTTTCATCCGTTTCGTATTCAGCCAGATCTCATCCGCCGGTAGATTGATGGTCTCCAGATCGCAGGTGGCCTGTTGCGCGGGATAGCGGTTCGCCATCGCCCAGACTTCCCAACCGTAGTTGTCGTCGACAATGGAACGTGCGGCAACTGCGAGATCGAACGCATTAGCCGATAACTGCCCCGTCATCACGGCCAGATTCCGTGTATATCTCGCGATCAGGCGGCGGTGCCAGTGCTCGAGTTTCTCGCCAGTGTTCGTGTTATACGCCGACTCGGATTCACGCAGCAGGTCCATCTGGACGTAAGGCCGGTCGATCAGCCGGTCCGGTGTCATTGCGATGCGATAGAACTCGTACCGGTCCTGCAGATATGGGAATTCCGATGCGACCTCGGTGAGGCAATCCGGATGCAGGTTCAGCAACCGAATCTCTTCGCGCGAGTTGCGGAACGCCGAGGGCTCCTGCGGTTCCTCCATTGCGTCGAGAACTGGGTCGAGCAAATTGAGCGAGACTACGGCGACAACCTCTGCCAGCGGATCGGTCCCCTGCAACCGCCATGCGATCCCCGAGGCGTGCGCCGCAATCTCGTCGGAACGAGGTTGCGGATACACGCGATAGGCCTCGAGATACGCATTCAAACCGATTTTGCGTATCGAGTGGGTATCCGGGTAAGTGTCGGGCAGATGGGGACGCTCGCCCGAGTCGGGCTCGATGAACATCACCTCGGCGCCGATCTCGATCGCGGTTCGCACCGCTTCGGTGAACGGATCAGCGGGCTCGACGGGCACGTAGATGGCGCGTTCATCGTCCGCGACATCCGGGTACACGATGACCGACATCTCCGGCAGACGCTCCACTGCGCGCACAAACTCACGTTCGATCATCGCCGGAAGTTCGACCGCGACAACGGCCGGCTTGTGGTCGAGCAGGTATCGCCGAAGCTCCATGCTGAACTCCAGGCGCCCCGGCACGACGGGGAAGTATGTCAGATGGCCGCGCTGCAGGCTGGCCGGATCAAACCCGAGGGGCATACCGCAATGCTTCGTCGCCGATTACTTCGGTAATGGACTGCCGCAACGCCGAACTGCGGCTGAACTGATCGGGCGCTGAGAACTCCATTTTGGTGACATAGCGGGCGACGTTGATGCCGTCGCGAACGGTGTAGCGTTCGTCGGCCATGTGCGCCTGCTGCAGGAAATCCGTAACGTAGTTCAGCAGGTGCTCGTCGCCGAACGGCACATTCTCCTTCAGAATCGCGTACTCTTCGTGGCGTTCCGGGAAGTCGACCAGAATCTGCGGCTGCAGACGCGAGTGAATGTACTCGGGCAAGTCGAAAGTAGAAGCGTCGTCGTTCATGGTGGCGACCAGCCGGAACATCGGATGCGCCTTGATCTTGATGCCCGCGATAATCGATTCGACATAGCGCCGGTTGTCGAGCAGAGGCGCAAGGCTCGCCCAACTCTTCTCGCTCATGCGATTCCCCTCGTCCAGGATTACCACTCCGCCGCGAAGCATCGCGCTCACCAGCGGACTCGCTACGTACCGTAGCCTGGATGCCCCTTCGATGACCGGCATCACGATGAGATCCTCAGGCCGCGTGTCGACGGTGGCCTGCAGGATGTACACTTCGCGCCCGAGCCGCTTCGCCGCGGCATACGCGAGCGTCGTCTTCCCGACTCCTGGCTTGCCCAGCAACCGCGGGTTCATCGGCAGGTCGCGTTCATCGATGACGAACCATGCGGCGAGCAACTGCCGCATCACCTCCTCCTGCCCCACCCAGTTGATACGAAGTTCGTCAGGGTGCCCGAGGTGCAGGGTTACGCCGTCAATTTCAACAGACGCCATCTCTTCAGGATAGCGGCTTTGGAGGGTCGGACTGCGGCTTTCCCGGCGTGGCCGGCGGCGTGGGTTCCGGACGGCAATCGCCGGCACGGACGGCGAACGTCGCGACTCCTACCCAGCGTCCCGACTCCTGGTGTTCCACTCGATACGATTTCGACGGCCCGTCGGCGCGAAGCCGCCAGCCAGTTTCCGCGGACGCCGCGACGGGGCGTTTCACCTGAATCACATTCGCCTTCGCTTCCATCAGCGACCAATTTTCGCCACCGGTCATGGTCTCATAGCGTTCGTGCCGGACCCCAGTCTCGCTGGCCTGCATACGATCGATCAGAAGTGTACCCGCCGTCTTCGATTCAAACCAGAACTGCTCTATGGTTCCGGGGCCGCTCTCCTCGAAGACCGGCTTCACCGTCCAGGTCTTGCCGCCATCCAGCGTCGTCAGCAGGAACGGGTCCTTGGGAAGACCGAACATCTTGTGTCCCGCGATCCAGCCCACTTCGAAATCGATGAATTGAATCTGGTCGAGCGCCGATTGCCGCATGCGTTCATGCGGCTCCGTCCAGGTGCGCCCGCCGTCGGCGCTGGCGAGCAATATGGACGCGATGGTCGAGGATTGGGTGTGAAGATTGCCGGTGATGAACAAGTGCGGCCCGATCGCCTCAAGCTGGGATAACTCGAGATAGACCGGGCATGGCTCGGATTCCGTACAATCCTGTCCCAGGGCCTGGAGATCGTCTTCAGTGCAATGGAAATCGATGGGTGTGGCTCGCTGGGCCAGGGCGGGCAGGGCAGCCGCAAGCAGGACGAGCGCTTTCATTGGTAGCCATTTTAGCCGTTGTCCACGAGTAGATGTATGGTTGGTATTTCAGCGATTCTCGCACCCTGCTCCAGCGCCGCGAGACACCGCAGTCCCTCATCGAACAGACGGCTGGTGTCGACATCCTCGTAGACCGGGACGTATGCCGCAAGTTTCGCGATCGCCTTGCGCATCTGGCGCAAAGCCCCGAGTTGGTTCGCACGTCCCTCGTGATAGAAGGCCACCGCGAAATGAATGATCGACTGTAGGAAGAGCCGGCGCGGTCCGGTCTCTTCCAGCCAAACGTCCTCCAATACTTCGTGACACTGGAAGAACTCCCGCGCGTTGAAGTGTGCAATCCCCTGTTCGAGGCCCGGCGCCATGCTAGACCGTTCTCCACGCTGAAGCGGACGTGTGTTGCCGATTCGGTTGAGGCATCTTAGCTATGTGGCCCAATCTAAAACAAATCGGATCGCCGGCCAGGACCGGACTATGGCTGCTCGAGTTCTGGATGGACATGGCATCGGCCTGAATGCGCGCTGATACGACAGTAGCAAGATGGTGGACCGCCGCACCGGCGCGACGCGCGGCGACCGTAGTCAAAGTCCTACCCGGCAGGCGTCGCCGATGCTGCGATGCCGGAGGGAGTTGCCATGTTAAGGCGATTGCCAGTCCCCTAATCTAGCGGCGTAGTGGCATTCTGTCGCAAATGCGAGGTTGAACTGATGGGAAACTTTGTCCGTCTGCGGCGATTCCGCCCAGCGCATTCGGCCGCCGTAATACAATCGTGCCATGCGCACCCGATCCACGTTGTTCGCAATACTCGCACTCTCCCCTCTCGCGTGTGCTGCCTCGGTCTCGTTCTGGCCGGTCGACGCGCTCGTCAAGGTTTTCCCGGACCAGGTGGCGGATACGAATCTAGCCAAGCAGGAAGCCTGGCTGATCCCGAGGAACGGCCATGCGAGTATCCAATTCGCAATCCGATCCGCCGCTCCGCTTAAAGACCTGAGTGCGCAGGTGAATTGCGGCGGTGGACTACAGTGCGAGGTCCGTCACGTCGGCTATGTCCCAGTGAGTTCCAACCCACCGGACACGCCCCCGGATGAAGTGCTTCGCCCGGCGCCGGTTTTCTTTCCAGACCCTTTGTTCGAGACGTTTCCCTACACGCTGCCGCCGAACCGCACAGACGCGATGTGGGTGACGGTGTATGCACCCGCAACTGCGAAGCCGGGCGTTTATCGCGGCGAACTCGTGATCCAGACGAAATCCGCGCGCGAGACGGCTCGATCCTTCCAGGTCCAGGTGGTGGAGGCGAGCGTGCCGGCCCGCCAAACCCTTCGCGTGACGAACTGGTTCAACACTTCGCCCCAGCACTTTGCCAACTTTTACACGCTATCGGATTCGATCGACGATGATCGCTACTGGTTGCTGCTCGAAAACATCGCGAGAGTCATGGCGAATCACCGGCAGAATGTCATTCTCACTCCCGTCATGGAGTTGACGCTTCCACGGGTGGAGGACACCCGGCTCACCTACGATTTCAGCCGCCTCGACCGTTGGGTTGGGATCTTTGAGAAGGCAGGAATCCTCAGTATTGAAGGCGGGCACCTGCTCACCCGCGTCTCGGGTTACCAGACGCCGCTTCGAGTGCCGGCGTATGTGATCGAGAACGGCAAACCGGTGGTGGCAAAGCTCACCGCAGAGGATCCGCGCGCCGAACAGTATTTGCACTCGTTCCTGTCCGCGCTGTATGCCCATCTGAAAGAGCGCGGCTGGACCGGACGATACCTGCAACACATTCACGATGAACCGCATGGCGACGAGAGGCCAATCTATAATCGCTTCGCAAAGCTCATACGCAGTGAATTGCCAGGCATTCCTACGGTGGATGCGGTCAGCCTCGACCAGGACCTCAGCTTCTTCGCCGATGTAGCGGACATATGGGTCCCGGTTCTCGGAAGCTTTGATGACCAGATGGATAAAATACGCGTCCACACCAACTCTGGTGGGCAAGCGTGGTTTTACACCTGCATCTTTCCACAGGGAAGATATTTGAACCGGTTTACGGATCTGCCGCTGATGAAAACGCGCCTGCTCCACTGGCTGAATTTCCGCTACGGTTTTTCGGGATACCTGCATTGGGGTGGCGATTACTGGAGCCGTGAGCCGTATGCAGACGTGCAGCCGGTGATTAACGACGGCATGACGTTGCTGCCGGCCGGCGACAACGCGATCGTTTACCCATGGCCGGAGAAATATTCAGTGCACAGTTCGATCCGATTGGAAGCCATGCGCGAAGGAATTGAGGATTACGAGTTATTGGTAGCACTCTCTGAACGCGACCCGGACAAAGCTCGGCAACTGGCGTCGGAAGCCATCCCGCACTTCACCGATTACATTCGCGACGTGGCCGTTTTCAGAAAGCTTCATCGGCGATTGCTTGGGCTCTGAACGAGTTATGCGCAGAAGAGACCTACTGAAAGCGGGCGGACTGGCCGGGCTCATCCGTGGCACAGCGCGGGCGGACGTGCCGGCCCATCTGTGGTCTGGTTACGATTTCGGCCCAGGGCCTCGAGTGGCGGATCGACTCAACCAGGGCCCGTTCGGGATCGAGCAGGATGCCGGATGGTTTACCATCGCGGCAACCACTCCCACCGAACAGCACGTGCCGAACTACGGTCTGGGTCTGGTAGGGTACGCCTGGGAAGAAGGCGGGCCCTCTCTGGCAACCCGAGCCGGCCGGGAGACGCTGGAAGAACACGTCAGCAAAATGGCCTCGCTCCCGCTGGTCGATGTCCTATACATTCGCTGCGACTGGCGGGATGTCCAAAAGCAGCCGGGCAAACTCACCCTCTCGCCGGTATGGAAGCTTGCTCTTGATGCCGCCCGAAGCCGGGGCAAGCGCGTGGCTTTTCGCGTGATGGTGTCAAATACGGTGGGACAGCCGGCCTACCTGGCGATGCCCGATTTCGTGCAGTCGAAAGTTCCCATTGTCAGCATTGGCCATCTCCCCTCATACGGCGATTTCGAGTTCAGGGAGCCGCGTTACGATCATCCGGAATTTCGCAAAGCATTCCGCGAACTTGTGGAATTGCTGGCCGCGGAATTCGATGGCGACCCCACTGTGGAATGGATCGATCTGATGCAGTACGGATTGTGGGGAGAAGGCCATACCGGCGGAATGGGGAGCCCGTTTCCCGACTACGCAACCGCCGAGCGCACTATGTGCGACCTGACCAGAATGCAGATCGATAGCTTTCGAACGGCGCAACTGGCGGTCAACACGCAGCCTGACATTTCGAATGCCGGGAATCGTGAGGTGGTCGACATGGCCGTGAGAGCCGGTTGCTGGCTGCGGTCCGATAGCATCCTGGTGGAAGAACCCGAACAGATCGAAGCCTTGGCGAACCGCCCGGCGTGGCTCGCGACGATACTCGAAGACGGCTATTTTCGGCGGTACGACGTCGACACTCCAGGCTATTTGCCGAAGGATGCCGCCGGTGTCAATCCTCTCGAGAACTCCATCCTGCACGTGCTCGACTTAGGAGCTAACTACTGGTCGTTATGGACCGAAGCGTCCAACATCTCCCGTTACCAGCAGCGATTTCCACGTGGCTTGACACGGCTGCAACAACGGATGGGATACCGGGTCCGCCCTGCCTGGATCTGGCAGCGGAAACGATACGGGGCCAGCGAACTGATTCTCGGTCTGGCGAACGACGGCGTCGCCGGCGTACCCGGAATCCTGCGCCTCACGCTGATGCGCGAGGATGGAGCCATGATTCACTCCGGCGGACTCGATGCAGGGCAGCCCTATGGTGGAAAAACTCGGAAGGCTGCGTTCCTACTCCCTGCCGATCTGCGCGATGCTACGGTGCACGTCAGAGCCGAGATCGAGTGCAAGAATGGTGTGCGACGACCGGTCCGTTGGGCCTGCGAACAACCGCTCCAAGCCGATGGCTCATTAGCCATCCGCCTCAAATCCATGCAGGACTCCGACTGGCGCAAGAACGTCTGACCCAGCAGCAGGCCGACCGGCCGGGATCTCTTCGGCGCGTTACCATGTATACAAATCGCGCGGTTGGGATTGCCCTTTCTCATGCGTATTGCCCGCTTAGTCACAACTGTAGTGTTGTTCGCCGGGCTCGCGGAAGCACAGCGCCCCGAGTACGAACAGGCTCGTGACTTGCTCAACTCCGGACGTCCCGCCGAAGCAGCCGTCATCTACCGGAAGCTGTCCCGCTCAGATCCAAACAACGCCAATTTGCTGTTGAATCTAAGCATCGCCGAGTACAAGGCCGGCCAATTCCCGGAGTCTGCATCCAGTGCAGCCGCCGCGCTGGCGGTGAGTCCCGGCCTCCTACCCGCGCGTCTGTTCCTGGGTGCCAGCTATCTCGAAACGGGCCAGTTCGCTTTAGCCATCGCCGCACTCAAACAGGTGGTGGCGGCAAACCCGCAGGAACGCAATGCGCGTCTAATGCTCGGTGAGGCGCTAGAACGGTCCGGCCGGGCCGAGCGGGCCGTTGAGCAGCTACAGGCCGCTTCCGAAATGCTGCCGGCGAACTCGCGCGTGTGGTACGCGTTGGGCCGGAGCTACGACTCACTCGGCCGTCAGGGTGACGCGGCAAAAGCCTGGAATCGACTCATGGCACTCCCCCCGTCTGTGGAATCCCATACCCACTTAGCCGAGATCAGTGAGGCCGAGCACCGCTGGGGGGAAGCCGCCAGGGAGTGGAGCGAGACCCTGAAACTTGCGCCCCAAAATCAGAATGTCCGAACCAGACTGGCGTGGTCTTTGTTTCGCAGACGGGACTATGAAAATGCGATATCCGTATTGAAGCCCCTGATCGGCGCCCCCGGCGATGCGGACATCCCCTTTCTGGAAGGGGCATCCCTCCTCAACATTCAACAGCCGGAAAAGGCCCTCCCGTTCTTACGCGAGGCGCTGGCACGGGATGCCGGTTCGCTACCCGCACGAGCGGCCCTGGGTCAAGCGTTACTGCTGACCGGCAAGGTCGCCGAATCCATTCCCCTGCTGGAGCAGGCGCTGACCGGCGATCACGATGGCACCGTTCACTTTCAACTCTTTCGGGCGTACCAATTGACTCACCAGCCCGAGAAGGCGCAGCAGGCGCTGGCTGGTTACCGCCGGCTTCGCGCGTCGGCGGGCGACACACCCTGATCCGGCTCCACCACTTCCAGCATCTGATTCGTTTTCACATTTCTCAGCACTTGCCGGATGCCGCTTGGCCAGCGAACTTCGATCCGATCGAGCGTCTTGCGTTGTCCCGTCCCGAAGTGCACGCCAAAGTCACTGGAAGAGGCGTAGCCTACGCTAGTGGTCATATGGTTGGTTTGACCGCCGATCTGGACTACAGCACCGATACCGTCGCGATTGCTCCGGGTGCCCCGGAGTTTTACTATGAGCCACGTGTTCTTGGCCGGACTGACATTCCGCCACAACTCCGGCGCCGCTCCAAGTGATGATGTCACCACGTCAATGCGCCCGTCGTGGTCGAAATCCGCAAACGCGCATCCCCGATGCGCTCGCGCGGACGCCAGGAAGGCCGCGCCCGCCCCTGGTGTCACATCCTCAAACCGGCCGTCGCCGGTGTTGCGAAAGATGCTGTTGTGTTGCCGGTACTCGGTCGCCTCGAACGCCTCGACGCGGTCATTCACGTGGGAGTTCGCAGTGAACAGATCTTTCCATCCATCATTGTCCAGGTCGACCAGCCCCATTCCCCAACCGCTGTAAATCCGGCTGAGCGCACCCATACCTGAAGCATACGTTATGTCCTTGAACGCGGCTGCACCGCGGTTCTGAAACAACAGAAAAGTCTCGCCGGAGAGTGCCGTCAGCGCGATGTCGGGCCTGCCGTCGTTGTCGAAATCGCGAAAATCCGTGCCCATCGCCGACATCTCCGTGCCAGTATCGGCCAAGGCTGTACCAGCGTCGAAAGCAACCTCTTCGAAGCGCCCGTTCCGGAGGTTATGGAGCAGAAAGTTTGGAATCTTATCGTTGGTAATGAACAAATCAGAAAACCCGTCGCCATCGTAATCGGCCACGCTGATTGCCATACCCTTGCCCTTCAGCCCGGCGATTCCGGACGGCTCGGAAACATCCTGAAATCGCCCCCCGCCCAGATTTCGATAGAGCTGGTTGTGGGTGCCCTCGAACAGCCGGGGATGGCAATAGACACGTATGTTTCGGGCCCGGTCGCCGCAGAACACATCGAATCCAGGCGTCCACTCGACGTAGTTGACCACAAACAGGTCCAGCAGTCCGTCGTTATCGTAGTCTAACCAGGCCGCGCCGATGGACCACTCGTTGCTGGCGATGCGCGCCTTCGACGTCACGTCTTCGAATGTGCCGTCGCCCCGATTTCTATAAAGAATATTGTGCCGCACACCAGCAACGAAGAGATCAGGGTGGCCGTCGTTGTCAAAGTCTGCAACAGCCGCCGCCATGGAATACCCCGCTCCCGCAAGGCCTGCTCGGCTGGTAACGTCCACAAACTTCAGGCCTCCGGTATTACGGAACAAACGGTTCCACTGGCGGGGACCCTCCTTCTTCAACGATTGGATGTCCGCTCCATTTGTGAAAAACACATCAGTCAGCCCGTCGCCGTCGTAATCCAGGGTGGCCAAACCACCGGCCATTGTCTCCGGTAGGTGTTTTCGAGCAGACGCGGAGTTTTCCAATAGAAAAGCACCTGCTCCCGGTGGCGTTGTGCCGGCGAACTGGATCGCGCCACCCGGCTTTTCAGCCGCTGCATATGCGCGCCAACCGATCGAAGCACCGGCAAGTGCCAGCGTCAGTCCTACAAGAGCGAACCGCAAACTGAGCAACGTCCCGCCTAACGGCATACCCGCCATGAAACGTTTCTGATAACACATTGTTCGGATTAGCTTGACCTGATGCAGTTTTCGCATTAACGTATTCTTACGAGGGTGGGGAGGTCAAAATTCAGATGTCGCGTCCTCTGATTGTATTTTGTCTGATTTTTTTAGTTTTTGCGGCGATTGTTACTGCCCAGGGGCCGGTGGGTACGTTACAGGGCACTGTAACCGATCCTGCGGGTGCGGTAGTTCCCGGCGCAACGGTGGTGACAAAGAATCAAGCGACCGGAGTCGAACATACCACGACAACAACGTCATCGGGCGCGTATACGCTGCCCTATCTGCCGGCTGGAACTTATAACATTCGTGTAACGTCGCCGGGCTTTCGAACCGCCACGGCGGAGAATGTAACGCTCCGAGTCGCACAGACACAAACAGCGGATGTTAAGCTCGAGGTCGGCGCCGTCAGTGAGCAGGTTGTGGTAAGTGGCACGGCGGAGTTAGTGGAATCCGGCAGCGCAGAAATCGGACATTACATCACCACCGAAGAGTACAAGAGCTGGCCGATCGTGGTCGGAGATGGCCAGCGGCAGATTCAGCAGTTCATCTTCGACAGCCTGCCCGGCACCACCGGCGACACGTTCAAGGGATCCATCAACGGCGGACAGGAGTATTCGCACGAGATCCTGATCGAAGGCATGCCGATTGGGCGCGCCGACCTCTCCGGCGGCAACAACAATGAGTTCAGCCCGTCCGCCGAAGCGGTTGGCGAGTTCAAACTGCAGACTGGCTCGATCAGCGCCGAGTACAACGGCGGTCAAACCGCGGTTGCGAACTTCACGATCCGATCGGGCACGAACACTCCGCATGGCTCGGCGTTCTACTATGGGCAGAACGAGGCATTGGATGCCGCAAACCTGAGCACGACCACCTCGGGCGGGAAAAAGGCGCGCCACCGGGAGCACAACTACGGCTATTCCGTGGGTGGCCCCATCTATATTCCCAAGATCTACGACGGCCGTAACAAGACCTTCTTCTTTACCAATCTCGAGAAGGACGATCGCAACGAACAGCAGATCACCGGCCTAGGTACTGTGCCGACCACCGAGTTCAAGAACGGCGACTTTTCGAAATTGCTCGATCCGGCGTACACGGGGAATCCGCAATCCGGCACCCAGGTCGGCACGGATGCACTCGGACGTCCGATTATTTTCGGGCAGATCTACGACCCCAGCACCACAAGGCGAGTCGGCGATCAGATCGTTCGCGATTCGTTCCAGCGCAACATCATCCCGAAGAGTCGTTGGGATCCAGCGGCGGCAAACATTGTCGACAAGATCGGAATTGTCGACCCCACCACGTCTTCCTTGTTGCGGAACATCCCTACCATTAACGGGTCGCCCGTGTTTAACTTGAAAAGCTGGGGAGTAAAGATTGACCACCAGATCAATTCCGCGAACCAGATCTCCGGGTATTACAACCACAGTTACCGCAGCCGGTACAATAATGGCGCTGGAAGGTTCCTGCCGTATCCAGGGCCTGCTTCCAGTTCGTGGCAGCAGCAGATTACGCCAGGTCATCTCGCGCGACTGTCTCTGACGTCGACGTTAAGTCCGAGCATCATCAACCGCGTCGCGGCAGGCTTCAACCGCTTTCTGAACGAGAACGGCGCCTATCCGACCACCATCAACGCGGATCTGGCCCAAACGATCGGACTCAAGAACCTGCCCGGCACGATGTTCCCGGTCATCTCGTTCAACGGACCAGGCTCCGCGCTGCAGGGTAACTCCATTGCTAGAATGGGCGTCGGCTTTGCCGATACCAGTCCGAACGGAAGTTGGATCTACCAGGACGACCTCACCTGGATCCATGGCGCTCATACATTCCGGTTCGGATACGAATACAAGCGGTATTTTTACAACGACAACTCGCTCTCGGATGCGGGAAGTTTCCAGTTCAGCGCGCGGCAGACGGATCTCCCGGGCCAACTCACCAGCACGGGCAACTCGTTTGCGAGCTTCCTGCTGGGCGCCGTATACGGGTCGAGCCACGGAATTTCCGGGTACTCCCAGGGATTCCGCCAACCGCAGCATGGCATGTATGTCATGGACGACTGGAAAGTGACTCCGCGTCTGACCTTGAACCTGGGCCTCCGCTGGGAGATCATCCCGCCGTTCTACGAAGTGACTGGCCGCATGTCGGAGGTTAGCCTCTCGGCGCAGAACCCGGAAGCGAATCGCGCCGGAGCGCTGGTCTTCGGCAATCAGTTCAACAACACCTATTGGCGGCAGATTCTTCCGCGCGTCGGGTTTGCCTGGCGCGCCACCGACTCCGGCAAGCTGGTCATCCGCGGTGGTTACGCCATCACCAGCACCCCGCCCATCGCGAACAACTGGGGCTACGGCGGATTTACGTTCGGATACAACTCGAACGTTCGCACGATCGCTGGTACCAGTCCGACGGGCTTTGCCGACGATCCGTCGATGTACCTGCAAAATCCTTATCCCAATCTGCAGGGTGCGTTGCCGAATACCGATCCGAGTTCGGCCAATTACAACGACGTAGCCACCACCGCACCCGACGCCAATCGTCCCGGCTACACCCAAAACTACAACTTCACTATCCAGTACGAACTCCCGCATGCCACGGTGTTGGAAGTCGCTTACGTCGGAAACAAAGGGACCCGCATGTGGGGCGGGTCGCCGGGCAGCGGTTATACCGATTACAACGGCTTGCCTGCCAGCCTGATCGCCAAGGGCGATATCCTGAACGATCCGGTAGCCGATCACCCCGAGTACATCCCCTACGCTGGCTTCGACACAAGTCTCTCGGTAGCGCAAGCGTTGCGGCCCTACCCGCAATACGGACAGGTGAATGAGCAGTTCCCGTACAACACGAACTCGAATTACAACTCGCTGCAGGTGACCGTCACCAAGCACCTGACCACGAATCTCGGGTTCCTGGCCGCCTATACCTTCTCGAAGACGCTCGGAAACATTGATGCGAATGGCCCGGCGGCCTACTACACTTCGGTGCAGGATTACTTCAATCGCGGGCTGGATCGTTCGATCACTGAATTCAGCACGCCTCACTCATTCAAACTGACCTGGGTCTATGAGACTCCGTTCGGCAAGGGCCGGCGCTGGAATCTCGGATGGGCCAATTCGATCCTCGGTGGTTGGCAGTTCGCCGGAATTCAGAATTACCAGTCGGGGATGCCCATTCAAGTCTATTATTCGGGCTACAGTATCCCGGCCGGCTTCGCGTCCGGTTTCCGCCCCGATGTTATCAGCAGCAATGAAACATTGGGAGGCGCGCCGTCGCAAACCGACTACAGCGTAGGAGCACCCTACCTGAACCCCGGCGCGTTTGCTCCACAGCCTCTCACGCCTAACGGCATTCCGCTCCGGCCGGGCACCGCACCCAGATACCTGCCCAATGTGCGCGGCCCGCATCAAATGCGGGAAACGGTACGGCTGAGTAAACGCTTCTACCTACGCGAAAAGATGTTCTTTGGTGTGGGCGCGACCATCGACAATCCGTTCAAGCGAACCTCCAGGCAGTTCCTCGGACTGGATATCGCCGATCCGGGTTCATTCGGTCAGCTTGTGCAGCGCGGCGGAGGTCGCACCATCCAGATCGAGGGCCGCTTCGAATTTTAACCGTTGCGGTTGCTGATCCCCGCTCCGGCATTACCGTCCGAGCGGGGATTCTTCTTTCCGCGCTAAATTGAAAAGCAAATGCAGTTCTTGAAGTCGCTGGCAGTGCTCTTCTGCCTGATTGGTCTGCTGGTACTCGCAGGGTGCCGTTCCAAACAGGCAGTGGTGGAAACCGCCTCGGATCAGATCCCACCTCTTCGTCCGCTCAATGTCGTCGTCGTCACCGTTGACACGCTCCGGCCCGACCACCTTCGCTGTTATGGATATTCGAACATCGAAACTCCCTCCATCGACGCGATAGCCCACCGCGGTGTCTTGTTTGAGAACGCAGTCACCCAAACCCCTCTAACGCCGCCCTCACACGCCAGTATCTTCACGGGTCAAAACCCCAACGTCCACAAGGTACGCAATACGGGCGGCTTCGTCCTGCAGTCCTCCTCTCATCCGCTGGCGCGAATTCTGAACGAACAGGGATGGGACACCGCTGCCTTCGTTGGATCGGCAGTACTCAAGAAGGTGTTCGGGTTCAACAATGGCTTCGATCTGTACGATGACGATATGCCGATTCCGGGCAAGCGCAGTGAGTTCCGCGAGGATCCGGAACGAAAGGCCTCCGTGGTAGTAGATCGCGCCATTCAATGGCTGAACGGGCGATCGTCGCAGAAGCCATTCTTCCTCTGGGTGCACGTGTACGATCCCCACATCCCCTACACCCCCCCCGCCGAATTCGCTCAAAAATACCCGGGCCGACCCTACGATGGCGAGATCGCCTATGCCGACCAGCAACTCGGCCGCCTGTTCGATGCGGTGGCTCAGAAGTCGCCGGCGGATAAGACCGTGATCGCAGTGCTATCCGACCATGGCGAAAGCCTGGGCGAGCATGGCGAGCAAACTCACGGTGTTTTCATCTACGACTCGACGATGCGAATCGCATTCATGATGTCGGGTCCGGGCATCCCGGCCGGCGCTCGCATCGAGCAGCAAGCGCGGAGCATCGACTTTCTTCCTACCCTGCTCGCCGTCATGGGCGGACGCGCGCCCGGCTATGTCCAAGGAGTCAGCCTGGTCCCGCTCTTCTCCGGGAAACCCGCGGCAACGGATGTTTCGTATGGAGAGACTCTCTACCCGAAGATGAACATGAATTGGTCGGAACTCCGCTCGATTCGTACCAATCACTGGAAGTACATTCGTGCGCCAAAGTCTGAGTTATACGATCTCTCTTCCGATCCGCACGAAACCAACAATGTAATCCGCCAGCACGCGCCCGAAGTCGGCAGGTTCGAAGCACAGTTGAACCACATCATCTCCCCCGATGGGAAACGAACCGAAAGAGTGGCCACCGACATGGTGGACGAGCGTGTAATGGACCAATTGAAATCGCTCGGCTATCTGTCCGGAGCGGGCGGCCGTACGTATGAGTTGACGGGAATGGGTCCGGATCCCAAAGACAAGGTCCAGATTCTGGAACTCATCGACGAAGCTGAGAGCGGGCAGACCAGCCTTCCTGAAAACAAGCGGATTGCCCTGCTGCAGCAGGCTCTCGCCCTCGATCCGCGGAATCCGTCTCTCTACTACCAATTGGGCGGCCGGTTCGAAAAGAACGGGCGTTACGACGACTCGCTCGCGCTTTACCGGACGGCGCTCTCCCGGGGCATCGACAGCGGACGCCTGCGTTCGCGCATCGCCGACCTGCTTCTGCGGAAAGGCCAGAAGGACGAGGCCATCGTCGAGTACGAGAAGGCCGCGCAGTTCAACCTGGCGGATCTGGACAGCCAGAATAACCTGGCCACTGCCTATCTCGAGAAGGGGCGCGTGGCCGACGCCGAACGAGTATTTCGGTGGATTCTCACTAATGATAGCGACCGCGCCGCGGCGCAAAACGGAATGGGGCTGGTCTCGATTCAGAAGCAGGATCCGAATGCCGCACGGGGCTACTTCGAGCGTGCAGTCCAACTCGATCCCGACTTGATCGAAGCACAGATGAATCTCGGTATTCTCTACGAAATGGCAGGCGACCGTGCGCGTGCCCGGTCCAGCTTCGAGAGCTTTCTCGCGAAAGCCTCACCCGCCCAATACGGGCAGATCATCCCGCGAGTTCGACAAGAACTCGCCAAGCTGCAATAGGCCGATGCTGTTCGCCGCAGTCGTATTTCGGCTCCTGCTCGGGCAAGCGGCTCCGATGCCGCAATCCTGCGATGCCGTACAGTCCGCGACCTTGGCCGGCGAAGCTCGGCAGGCAGCGTCTGCGCGGAATTTTGAAATGGCAGCCATGCAATTCCGGGCTGCCTACAACTGTTGCCCCCAAAACGGCGGATTGCTCCTCGAAACGGCCAATGCGCTATTCATGGCGCGCCGTTTTGCCGATGCTAAGAAGACCTGTGCCGATATACTGGCCGGCGATCCAAACAACGCCCCGGCTATGAAGATCAAAGGCAATGCGGAATACTTCCTGGGTGCGTTCGAAGAGGCGATCAGCACCTTCATTACACTTCTCGACCGCCACCCTTCGGACGAAGAGGGCGCTTACATGTTGGGACGCATCTATTATCAGGAAGGCCGCACGGAGCAGGCAATCGGGCAATTCGAACGAGTGCTGAAGCTCAATCCCCGTGCGTACAAAGCCTGGGACAACCTGGGCCTCTGCTGGCAGGCGAGCGGCGATCCCGATAAGGCCGTAAAGTATTTCTTGCAGGCCATCAAGGTAGCGGAAACGGATAATCCGGAATACGATTGGGCCTACGCGAACCTGGCCGACCTGCTGTTGAAGATGGGTGACGCCGAACATGCCTACGCCGCCGCGGCCAAGGCAGCCAATCGCAATCCCAACTCGGCTCGAAACTTTTATATCGGTGCCAAGGCCCTGGAGAAACTCGGGAAGGACGATCTGTGCCTGAACTGGCTCCAGCGCGCCACGGCGCTTGATCCGAGTTATTCTGAACCGCAATATCTGCTGTCGCGGATCTACCATCGCCTGGGCCAGCAGGACAAGGCCGAAGAGGCACGGAAGAAGTTTGAAGAGTTGAAGGCCAAAGAAACATCCAAGCGGCGCTAAATGCCTTCTTTGAATCGGCGACATTTCCTCGGCTGCCTGGCGGGTGCGGGCATCGCCAGTGGCGTTCCACTCGCTCGGCCGGCCTCACCGGCGTTGCCGGTTTTCAAGGACGTCACTGCCGGTTCGGGCATCGCCTTCCAGTGCAACGGCAGCCCGACTTCCGAAAAGTATCTCATTGAGACCATGCCCGGGGGCGTCGCCATGTTCGATTACGACGGCGATGGACGCCTCGATCTCTACTTTGTAAACGGTGCCAAACTGGACGATCCGATGCCGAAAGGGCAGTTGCCCGACAAGTCGGACCCGAAGTTCTGGAACCGCCTCTACCGCAATAATGGCGACGGCACTTTCACTGATGTGACTCGAACCGCCGGTGTCCAGGGCCACTCTTTCGGGATGGGTGTCGCCGTTGGAGACTACGACAACGACGGCCGGCCCGACCTGTATGTCACTAACTTTGGAAAAAACATCCTGTACCACAACAACGGCGATGGCACATTTACCGACGTTGCCACGAAAGCCGGTGTCGCGGGCGGAGGCTGGTCATCGAGCGCGTGTTTCGTCGATTACGACCGGGACGGATGGCTCGATCTGATTGTCAGCCGTTATCTGGAGTGGGATTTCGAGAAGAACATCTGGTGCGGTCCGCACGAGCCGGGCCAGCGGGGGTACTGTCACCCGGCAACCTTCAAGACCACCTCGCATCTGGTTTACCGCAACAATCGCGACGGCACGTTCACTGACGTATCGAAAGAATGCGGCATCGGGAACGCACCAGGATATGGCTTGGGTATCGCTTTCAACGATTACGACCGCGACGGCTGGCCGGATATTCTGATTGCGAACGACAATGTACCCGAGCAGTTGTTCCACAATCTTCAGAATGGGAAGTTCGAGGAGGCGGCACTCAAAGCCGGCCTTGCCTACGACGAAGACGGACGAACCTTTTCGGGAATGGGCGCCGATTTCACCGACTACGATAACGACGGCTGGCCCGACGTGTTCATCGGCGCACTCAGCAATGAGAGATATGCGCTCTTTCGGAATAGGAAGGGATCGTTCGACTATGACACCGGTCCCTCGGGAGTGGGCGCCATCTCCATGACTCACTCCGGGTGGGGCCTGAAATTCATCGATTACGATAACGATGGCCGCAAAGATCTCTTCGTTGCGCAGGGCCATGTCATGGATAACATCCAACTCTCTACGCCGTCTCTGCACTACGAAGAACCTTTCTTACTGATGCGGAACGATGGTCGAAAGTTTGTGGATGTCTCCAAGGCCAGCGGTGATCCCTTCCTGGTGCCCCATGCCTCTCGCGGCGCCGCTTTCGGAGACTTGGATAACGACGGCTACGTCGATGTAGTGGTGAGCTGTCTCAACGGTCCCGCGCTCGTGCTGCACAACGAAGGTGGGAACGGCAATCACTGGCTAGCCGTGAACACGGTGGGCACCCGCAGTAATCGCGATGGCATCGGCGCCGCAATCCGGCTCGTGCTGGCTTCAGGGTTGGAACAGCACGGGTATGTCTCTACCGCCGGCAGCTATCAATCCGCCAGCGACAAGCGGGTCCATTTTGGTTTAGGATCGGAGACCTCCATTCAACGGCTCGAAGTTATGTGGCCTTCGGGCACCGTACAACGGCTCGAGAACCTACCCGTGGACCGGTTGTTCACCGTTCGGGAGCCCGGCGGATGAGCCCCAAGCAGGTGCTGGCGTGTGGCGCACTGGCCGCGGTATTCGCTGCCATCGCTCTCTCCCAGATGAGGGGCTCCGGACGGCGTAGCGTTCCTGGCCGGCCGCTCCCACCTGGCGTGGTCGCTCCGGAGGTACGCTTCGTAGATATTGCGGAAAAGGCGGGATTGTCCGGCATCGATGTGTCCGGCTCCGACAAGCAGCAGTCGTATATTGTCGAGAACACCGGCAACGGTGTTGCGATTCTCGATTATGACAATGACGGGCTGCCCGACATCTTCGTGGTGAATGGCGATCGCTTCGATCGCAAGGGCCCCCCTCCGACTCATTTCCTTTACCACAATCTGGGTGGTCTGCGATTCGAGGATGTCACTTCCCAATCCGGCATCACCCACAGCGATTGGGGGCAGGGGGTCTGCGCTGGAGATATCGACAACGATGGCAACGTCGACTTGTTCGTAACCTCCTGGGGCCATAATGTCCTCTGGCGCAATCAGGGCGATGGCTCCTTTCACGATGAGACCGGCCAACGCGGCCTCGGCGGCCCAAAACGGTGGAGTACCGGATGCGCCTTCTTCGATTACGACCGCGACGGCCATCTCGATCTGGTGGTGGCTCACTACCTGGTTTTCGACCCCGCCAAAATTCCTAAACCCGGAGATAAGGGACAGTGCATCTGGAAAGGCTTCGCCGTGGTCTGTGGACCCATGGGACTGCCGCGCGAGACCACCTCTCTGTACCACAACGATGGACACGGAAGGTTCACCGATGTGAGCTCCAAGTCCGGAATCGACTCCGCGAAGGCAGCGGGATTGAGCGTGTTGACGGGAGACTTCGATAACGATGGGTGGCCCGATATTTACATCGCTGGTGACTCGACGCCGAGTCTGCATTTCCTGAACCTTCGAAACGGCACGTTTGAAGAAGTCGGCGCTTTCTCCGGCGTCGCGTTCAACGAAGATGGCCATGAGCAGTCCGGAATGGGTGTGTCCGCCGGAGACTACGATCATGACGGTGCCCTCGATATAGTGAAGACCAACTTCATCGACGACACCCCGAACCTCTATCACAATCGTGGTGACGGCACATTTTCGGAAGTGACTACAGCGGCTGGCTTGGCGGCCCACACCCAGTTTGTGAGTTGGGGAGTGGGCTTTCTCGACTTCGACAACGACGGCTGGGAGGACATCCTGGTGGCGAACGGTCATGTCTACCCGGATATCGATGGGCGCAACGTCGGTCAGACTTTTCGAGAACCGCGTCTCCTCTATTGGAATCGCGGCGACCGCCAGTTCTACGATATTTCGTCGAAGGCAGGATCGGGAATAGACGCGATGCATTCGTCCCGCGGGATGGCCGTTGGCGATCTCGACAACGACGGCACGGTCGAGATTGTCCTGGTGAACATGCACGAGCATCCCTCACTTCTCAAGAATTTCGCGAAAGCCGGCAACTCGATCCTAGTGAGAGCGCTGACTTCTTCGGGCAGGGATGCGCTTGGCGCAAGGCTCTCGCTCTCGGCCACGGGACAAACCCAGACCGACGAAGTTCGGAGCGGCGGATACTATATCTCCAGCGGCGATTTCCGCGTCCACTTCGGACTTGGAGTGGCGCAAACTGCCAACCTCAAGGTCCGTTGGCCGGACGGATCTTCGGCGAATTTCGCCGACCTCCCGGCGAACCACCTCATTGTCATTCAGCAGGGTCAGGGCGTGATTCGCAAGCAGACATTAGCGAGCCGCGGGAATTAGCTTCGATGCCGGTTGCAGTGTGAGCGTTCTCGTACAAAACGCGTCATATGGTTTCACACCGGAGAAAACGAGCGTCAAGGTGAGCCCGTTTCTCACGATCCACTTTGCCGGCAGCCGGTATCCGTGCGTGCCTGCGATGTCCCACTGGCGGTGGAATCGTGCTCCATGGACCCCGTGGCGCGGTGCATCAACGAGTCCCCATGATCGTACGCCACGGCGAGCAGGCGTCGGCGCTCGGCAAGAGTTGACCATTGTGTTGTGCACTACATAAAGGGTCTTATGTTGAGCACCGGATTATGGTGCGTCAGGGGCTTCGCGGTGACGACGGTGGCACCCTGACGCTGTTTGGTAGTTGAGGACTCTCCATAATCACAAGGTCGCCAGGAACGCCATGAGGTCGTCAGAGGCTTTGAATCGCGCGGGAGCCGCACCGGCGGGCGTCAGCTTTCCCATTGCATTCTCCATCATCGTGAGGTCCGCTTCAACGTACCCATGGGTGGTCTCAATCAGCACTCTCATGGCCGAGCCATAGTGCGATCACCGCTGGATCCACCCCGGATTGTAGTAAATGCATGGCGGTGGAGTGTCGAATCACCTTCTCTCCAATCAATATCTGACAGACGAAGGCGGCCAACTTCCCCGGCACGCAACGCCAGCCGAACGAGGAGCAGCAGGATAGCGCGATCCCGTTTGCCAACCGGAGACTGCTCATCACAGGTTGCCAGCGTCCGGTCCACTTCTTCCACAGACAGGTGCCTGGGGAGTGACGCCAACTTCCACTGCCGGATCCTCGGGACAGCTTCTACCACTCCGTCCGGAAGTCCGTGATACGTGATCAGAAACCGCAGGAACACCCTCATTGAGGTCGATGGCGCCGCGCACGACGACGGCTTGAGCTTGGCCGCTTGCCCACGCACGAAATCAGTGATCGCTCGCGGCGTCACCTTCGTGACATCGAACGGCGCCGTACTGAACACAGCCTTCAGAAACAATGTTGCGTGACGCAAATAATGGGAACGGGTGCCAGGCATCAGTCCAGCAACGTGCTGAAGATGGGTGTTGAAGGCGGCTACCAGGGTGTCCTCTTCACTGTTGGCAACACAAGTCGCCTTGCCTACGCCATGTTGCCCGCGAAGCAGCGCGAGAACCTTCGCCAACCCTCGTCCAGCAGCGCGAAGCTGACCCTTCTTCCTCCTGCCGGTACGGGCTCGGTAACGAGCCAGGATGGGTTCGTCTGTCTCGGCGAGACTCAGCCCATGCTTGCTCAGCCATCGGCCAAGCCCATCGGCCACGCGAACGTACCGCCGGATAGTCTCTGGTGGATACTGCTCCTGGTGGAGGGCGTCGGCGATAGACGGCAAATACTGCGCCAAAGGCCCCGATCGTAATCGGTCCAGTGTAGACCGCTGCTTGAATAAAGATTCGATCAATGCTCTTCTCCTTTCCGGCCAAGGCCGGACCGAAGAGCATACAAAGATGAGCGTGATTATGTCGAGCAGTTCACCACGGCCCCCCGCTCTGTGCGGGTTCGCCGCTTGAACTCACCATAATCCGGTGCTCAACATTATTATGTTGTGCACTACATAATGGTCAATTTCTCGCGAGTGCCGAAAGCGAGCAGGTACCGGCCGATGCCCGGGGTCGAAGACGGCATCCACTCGGTTGCAATTGACCGGATACAAAAATACGGTGCCCGGTGCGCGATATCGGAGGTTCACAGGGGATGTCCACTCTCTTGGAAACCCGTGTTTACGGACGCGAGTAAGCTGCTGTAAGCGGCGGACAACGTTGCGCGGAGATGTACACACGAGACAATGATGGTAACCATGCGCTGGTTCTGGTCGCGGACAAAAGATCGGGAACCGCCGTTAACGGGAGCCCCGCATACGGCGCGGTGGAAGACCTACTCGGCAATGAGCGGCTATGCTTATCAGTACGTATTCGCCGGCCAGCGTCCTGCCGGGCCGGGCACCGAGTATGCGTTCGATGTATCCAGCGATCGCAAGACCCGGCGCAGGATTTGGGTTTTTGTGGCGGATTCGGCGCTCACCGCGTGGATGGGCGCGAACGATCGCGTGCTCACGAATAGCGAGCGGTACGGCATCGCGAAGATTGCGCTCCGAAACGCGATGGACCAGCGGACTCCACCTGAGTTGGACGGCCGCATCGCCCCGGACGCCTTCGAAGTGAAGCAAATCCTGAGCGAGTTGGACGTGTAGTTACTTCGCGCCCAGCTTCCTCAGGAAAATCATCATCGGACACCATTCCGTGAACGCGCTCTGAAACAGGTTGAGTCCCACGAACGCTGTGAACAGGTACCAGGCCGGGTTGACGTAATAACCGAGTGCCAGGCTAAGAAGTGTGAATAACCCCGCGATCATCCGCAGGTATCTCTCGAGCGACATGCGCATCTCCTTTTCGTTTCGTCATGAAATACACGATCGGCACCGTCATGCGTGACAGCGCGAGGGACGCAATTTCGCCGGCCATCAGCGCGATTGCCAAACCCTGGAAAATGGGATCGAACAGAATGACCGCGGCGCCTACGACGACGGCCGCGGCGGTCAACACCATCGGGCGGAAGCGAACGGCGCCTGCGTCCACAACGGCTTCCTTCAGTGGCATTCCTTGAGCCGTTCGCAGTTCGATGAAGTCGACCAGGATGATGGAATTCCGGACCACGATTCCGGCACCGGCGATGAAGCCGATCATCGAAGTTGCGGTGAAAAACGCATTCAACAATCCGTGCGCCGGCAGGATGCCAATCAGCGAGAACGGGATCGCCACCATGATCACCAACGGTGTCAGGAACGACTGGAACCATCCAACCACCAGCACATAGATTAGTAGCAGCACGGCTGCGAATGCGATTCCGAGATCGCGAAATACTTCGTAGGTAATGTGCCACTCGCCATCCCACTTCATCGCGTACTTGCCCTCATCGGTCGGCAGGTGCGCGGTATATTGTTCGATTGTATATCCAGCGGGCGCCTTCAGCTTCTGCAGTTCCGGCCCGACTTTCAAAATCGCGTACACGGGACTCTCGATGGGACCGGCGACATCCGCCGTCACATAGGTCACTGGCAGCAGATTCTTGTGATAGATGCTCTTGTCCTCAATGCCGGGCACGACACTGGTCAGTTCGCGAACCGATACCAGATGGCCGCCCGTACCGCGCACCTTCAGGTCGCGCAGACGATCGAGGTCGGAGCGGGACGCGCGCGACAGACGAAGCATCACCGGCACGTCTTCCTTCGCTGCATCGGAATGCAGCAGCCCGGCGGTATCGCCCGTCGACGCCATCTGCAGGGTCGCCGCAATCTGCTGTTCGGAGATTCCGTTCAGCGCGGCCTTCTCCTGATCGACAACGATGCGCTGCTTGGGCTGATCGTCTTCAACGTACCAATCGATATCCACGATTCCCGGAGTTCCGGCGAAGATGCCTTTGATCTTCGAAGCAATGTCGCGGCGTACGGCTGGGTCAGGCCCATAGATCTCTGCCACCAGCGTCTCCAGCACCGGCGGACCGGGCGGCACTTCCGCGACTTTCATCCGCGCGCCGTAACGCAGCGCGATGGGCTGCAGACGGTCGCGCACCTGCTTCGCGATGGCGTGACTTTGCAATTTGCGGTCGCCCTTGCCGAGCAGATTCACCTGAATATCGGCGACATTCGGACCCCGGCGCAGGTAGTAGTGACGCACAAGGCCATTGAAGTTGTAAGGAGCCGACGTGCCCGTATACGTCTGCACGTCGGTGACCTCCGGTTGCTTCAAGGTCTCTCGCGCGAGTTCGCGGGCCACGCGCTCGGTCCGTTCGAGCGTGGTGCCGTCCGGCATGTCGAGCACAACCTGGAACTCGCTCTTGTTGTCGAAAGGCAGCATCTTCACCTTCACGAATCCGATGCCCACCAGCGCCATGGAGCCCAGCAGCAGCAGCGCGACTCCGCCCAGGAACGCGAATCGCCAGCCGCGATGCGACAGCAGGGGATCCATGATGCGGCGATAAAACCGCGTGAGGATGTCTTCGGAGACATCGTCGCCGGCGTGATGCGGTTTCAGCAGCCGGACGGCCGCCCAAGGCGTAATGATGAACGCGACCAGCAGCGAGAACACCATAGCGGCCGTCGCGCCGATCGGGATGGGACGCATGTACGGGCCCATGAGCCCACCGACGAATGCCATCGGTAGAATCGCCGCGATCACGGTGAGGGTGGCGAGTATGGTCGGGTTGCCGACTTCATCCACGGCCTCCACCGCGACATCGTAGTGGCTGCGGCCCTGGTTCTCCGGCAATCGCCAGTGCCGTGAGATGTTCTCCACCACCACGATCGCGTCGTCCACTAGAATGCCGATAGAGAAAATGAGCGCGAATAGCGTGATGCGGTTCAGCGTATAGCCATAGAGATAGAAGACCGTCAGCGTCAGCGCGAGCGTTACCGGGATGGCGATGAAGACGATCCACGATTCACGGAACCCCAGCGTCAGCGCAATCAGTATGGTCACCGAGACGACGGCGATTAGCATGTGCAGCAGTAGTTCGTTCGATTTCTCCGCCGCCGTCTCGCCGTAATTGCGAGTTATCGATACCTGGATGTCCGACGGGATGGCCGTGCCGCGAAGAGGCTCCAACCGGGCGAGCGCTGCGTCTGCAATTTCGATGGCGTTGGCGCCCTTGCGCTTGGCAACTGAGATGGTCACTGCAGGTGTGAAGCCCTGGCGCGTGCCGTAGTGTACATACTGCACCGGATCTTCGCCACCGTCGGTAACAGTGGCGACATCGCGCAGGAATACGGGCTTGCCATTCGAAGCTCCCACCGCCAGATTACGTGCGTCCTCGGCGCTGCGAATGAACTCGCCGGTTTCCACCACGTTCTCGCGACCGCCGGACGCATACTGCCCCGAGGGGAGCCTCTGGTTGCCGGCGCCCACTGCCTGCAACACCTGGAATGGCGAGAGTCCGAAGGCGTCGAGGCGGCTCTCGTTCAGAATCACCCGCAACTCTCGCCGCTCCCCGCCGATCATGGTTACTTCTGAAACGCCGGGCGTCTGCTTCAGCACGTCGTGGATCTGACCGGCCACTCGCCGCAACTCGAGCGGCCCATACCGCTGGCTGTGCAAGGTCACCGCGAGAATCGGAACATCGTCGATGGATCGCGGTTTCACCAGCGGCCGCGACGCACCGGGCGGAATCAGATCGAAATTCGCCGCGAGTTTCTGGTTCAGGCGGACAATGCTTGCCTCTTCGTCCTGGCCCACCAGGAATCGAACGATGGCCAACGAGGAGCCCGGACGCGATGTCGAATATACGTACTCGACGCCGGGGATTTCCCAAAGCAGTTTCTCCATCGGCTTCGTCACGCGCTCTTCCACTTCGCGCGCGGAGGCCCCCGGCATGCCGACGAATACGTCGATCATCGGCACGATAATCTGGGGTTCCTCTTCGCGGGGAAGCTTCCAGACCGAGAACGCGCCCACCGCGAGCGAGGCGGCGATGATCAGCGGGGTCAGCTTGGATGAGATAAACGAGTGCGCCACTTTGCCGGCGACACCAAGTTTGCGCGGACTGTTCACAGCTTCACCTCAATGCGATCGCCGTCGGTGAGACCCGGCGGAACGGGTGCGATCAACTTCTCGCCCTCGTTCAGCCCGCTCAGAATCTCTACGCGATCGCCTCGCCGCTGACCCGTCGTCACAATCCGCGAATGGGCGATGCCGTTCTCGGCAACGAACACCCATTGGACTTGTCCGCGCTCACCGACTGCCTGCGACGGCACGAACAACGTGTGCTTCGATCCGGTTTCGAACTGCGCCCGTCCGAAGATTCCGCCGTGCAATTCTGGGACATTGGGCAGATCGATCTTCACCACCACCGAGCGCGAGATCGGATCCACTGCCGGCACGACTTCCGAGACCCGGCTTTCGATTTCGCGATTCAGGGTGTCCAGATTGACGTGTACCTTTTGTCCGGCTCGGATGTCGCGCATCATCGATTCCTCGACGTTCGCCTCCAGCCGGAACCCTCCTCCGCGCTCTACCGTCAGCAACGGGGCGCCCGGGACGGCGATGTTGCCGGGATCGACGTTCTTCTCGGTAACCACGCCGGCGAACGGCGCCGTCAGAGTGGAGTATCCCTGCAGGATCTCGGCCCCGCGTTTCTCCTGGTCCGCTTGAGCGATTTTCGACGTCACCTGGGCCCGCCGCGACTGCGCCATCGCGAGTCCAGCGCGCGCCATCTTTACTCTCGCCGTTGCTTCATCGAACTCCTGACGTGAAATGGAGGTCTTATCGAAGAGGTCTTTCATGCGCGAGTAAGTGGATTCGGCCAGGTCGAGATTCGCCTTCGCCGAGGTGATCGCCTGTTCGGCTTCCGCGGCGGCGCTCTGCGCTTCTTCATGGGCCGCGTCGGCTACTCGCTTACGGACGTCGGCATCGCGCGCATCCAGGACGATGAGCACCTGCCCCTCACGAACGCGGTCCCCTACCGCGACCCGTACCTCGCGCACACTCGCCATCACGCGGCTGGAGATCTGCGCCGAGGTCCGTGCGCGAACCGTGCCGGACGCCTCATACAGCGAAGGCACTTCGGAAGCCGCCGCGGGTTCCACGCGGACGCTGACCGCGGGCTTGGCACTCTCCGCTTTGGTCGCTTCGGGCGAGTGCCCGCACGAGGCCAACAACGCCGCACCTACTATCGAAATCAAAACTTGGTATCGCATTACTGAATCGCCTTCGCATCCTTTGATAGAGTTCCGCTGGCCATCTCCACTTCGAGCATCGCGAGCCTTTGATCGCGCACGGCCTCGATGTGCCGCATCCGTGCCCCGGTCACGGCTGTTTCCGCGCGGATCAGTTCGGTGACATCGCTGAGCCCGCTCTCGTATCGATTCTTCGTGATTCGCAGCGCTTCGTCGGCCATCGCGACTGTCTCTCGCGCAACAGCGACGCGCTGCCGTGCTGCGTCGAGTTGAAGTTCGGCGCGGCGGGTCTCCACCTGAATCCCCGAGGCCACGTACTTCGCCATGGCGCGCCGCGAGGCTGCTTCCTCAGCCGCCTCGGCGACTCGCGCGCGATCCGTGAAACCGTTGAAGAGCGTCCACCGTAATCCCGCCGAGGCCAGCCAGTTGGCGCCGCCTCGATTGACGAACCGCTGCCGGTCGGCCTCGAATCCGGCGCGCATGTAGAACTCGGGCCAAAGCGCCGAACGGGTCGTCTTGACTTGCGCCTCGGCCAGTTCGATGCCGAGCGCGGCCTGACGGCTCTCGGGCCGCTCGGCCGCGCTTACCTTCTCGAAGTCCGCCTCGGGTTGTGCCTTCATTTCCTCGAGCGTCGTGGTTAGATCGAAACGGGTATCGAGCGGTTCACTCATGGTCTGGTTCAGAGCCGCGCGCGCCGATTCCGTTCCGGCGGTGGCCCGGATCTGGACCTCGCGCATTTCCCCCAGGTGGACTCGAATCGACAGGACATCGGAATCCGTGATCATGCCCGCGTCGCGGCGCTTCTGGGCGCGGTCGAGATCGGCCTCCGCCGACCGCACGGACTGCGCCGCTGCTTCCACGGCGGCACGACCGGCGATGGCGCTGTAGTAATCGGCGATGGTGTCGTGAATTACCTGCATCGTGGTCTTGCGCTCCTGTTCGGCGGCGTAAGTCCGGCCTAATTCAGCCGAATGGATACTCGCGCGGCGCCGTCCGAAATCGAACAGAACCTGGTCCGCGATAACTTGCGACTGGAAATTATTCAGGAACGGAGCATTATTCAGGGACCCTAAGTCGAAATTCGCCGAGGTAAACTGCTTCTGCTCCAGAAGTGATCCGAACACGAATACCTGATTATTACTTCGAGTCCAGGATTCGGTGTAACTCACCTGCGGCAACAGCGCACCGCGGGCCGCGCGAATCCGTTCGGAGGCCGCGCCCGTCGAGCGCCGTCCCGCCTCGAGTGCGTCGTTGTGCTGCAACGCGCGATCGATCGCTTCACGGATGGTCAGAGGACTCTGGGCGAGTGCCGGCACAGCGAGGCCCGCAAGAATCCCGAAGATAATTCGATACATTCACTGTTTCAAGATGCAGAACGCTCGCCCGGGTGACACGGTGAGGGGTGCGGGTTCCGGCGCTGGGTCAAGTTCCCCAATTGAAAAACTCAACAGTGAAGTGCCTTAGTTTTCAGCACTACGGGAATGGTACGAGACCTGCTCCGAACTGATTGGTCACATTCGGTGAGAGTTCGCTCAGGAGGCGGAATGTTCACTCGTATCATCATTGCGCTGGTGGCTTTGGTTGTCGGATTTGCCATTCTCGGGGCAGATACGCAGCCCGTCGTGAAGAGGGTTCCCGTATCGCGCACCTCTCCTGCCTCTGGCAAGGACATGTTCGTCAGCTACTGCGCCGCCTGCCATGGGCGCGACGGCAAGGGTGACGGTCCGGCCGCTGCCGCCTTGAAAGTGCCACCGGCCAACCTGACCGCACTCTCGGCGAAAGCCGGCGGAAAATTTCCGGAATTACGCGTGTATTCCACCATCCACGGCGATGTCGAAATGCCCGCTCACGGTGCGAAAGATATGCCCGTTTGGGGCAGCATTTTCCAGGCGATGAGTAAGGACAACGGAGCCGGCGCCCAGATGCGCGTCGCCAATCTTACCGCGTATATCAAATCTATTCAGGCTAAGTAGTTAGGGTTGTAGTTCATTCCTACCTTCGGAAGCCACTCCCGCTGTAACCCCGGCAGGAGTGGCTTTTTTTGTTGCGTTCCGCTTGCTTTCACGCCATACTCGCCGAGCCTATGCCGGTGGCGCCGGCAGTCACTAAGTCCACGGTTTCAGAAGTACGGTCGCGTATTCCTAACTAAGACCGCTCGCTGACGCGCGCGGCTCGGAAACGGAGCGGTGGTTACGCAATACGCGACTGTATTCGCGAAGTCTACTAAGCACCATCGCCCTCCCGTCACTGGCGTACCGGCGCGAGCCGTTACTGCAGCATCGCGACCAGATCGCCAGTCTCCTTCATCAACTCCAACTTCACCCGGGCCAGCGTGTGCTGCGCGTCGTAGTACGCCATCCACTTATCGTTTTCCTGAGTGCGTGCCTGCTCCACGTCCGCGACGCCAATCCGGCCCTCGTCATATTGCGCCAGCAGGATGTTGAGTTGTTCGCGAGCCAAATCCAGATCCATCCTCGCGACGTTCCGCGCTGTTTCGGCTCGCCGGATCTGCTGATAGTCTTTGTGCGTGTTCAGCAGAATCCGGCTGCGCAGTTGCTCGGACTGCGTCTTCAGTTTGGCGAGATCGGTCTCGTTCTGCCCGAGGTAGGCGCGCGGTGCCGAACCTACCAGCAGTGGAATTGTGATGGAGACCCCTAGCTGTCCGTTGTTGCGCTGGAAGTTGGGAAAGAAATCCTGAAAGTTATGCTTCGCCAGCAGATTGTACTGTGCCACCAATCCGATTTGCGGGAGCCGCGCTGCCTTGTAGCCTTTGATCTCGAGTGTTTTCGCCTGCATCTGCGATTGCAGAACCTGAATCTGCTTATTGGTCTCAACGGCCTGCTCCGCGGCAGCGTCTTCTGTTTCCGGCATGTCGCCGAACTTGAGTTGATCCTCGGGGATGGTGGCGATACGATCGCCGGCGCCGAACCCGAGCACGACGGCGAGATTGCGCTGGGCCATCTCGAGATCGCCCTGCAGCGCTTCGAGACTTTGCCGCGCCTTGGCGAGGTTCAACTCCGCCCGCTTGCTTTGAATCCCGAGTTCCCGGCCCTCAGCCACCCGGGCGCGAACGTTCTCCAGGACTTTCGTCAGGCTGCTCTCCTGACGCTGCGCTACTTCGAGCAGTCGAGCGGTCTGTTGCGCGTCCAGATAGAGGGCGGCAGTCTGGTACACAGCTTCCTCCTGCTGATGCGCCACGCCGATCTCGGCGCCGCGGGCATTCTCGCGCGCTTGCGCCACGCCGTAGGACTGGGGCCGGTTGAACAAAGACATATCCGTCCGCGCTTCAAAGATGGAGGGCGGGCTGCCGTTGATACTCGCCGGATAGCCGGTAGTCCACGCGGCACCGCTGCCGCCGTAAAGCTTCGGCACAAATGGATCCTTCGCCACCTTCACGCCGTACTGCGACTTCAACAGGTCGAGTCGAGCCATCACGACATCCGGATTCTGCTTCAACGCCAACGCGACGGCGTCGTGCAGAGACATCGTCCGGACCTCGGCCTGTAAAAGCATGACAGGAGCCAGCAACAAGAGTGCGGAAAGTTTCATATTCGATTACTCGTATCGGAGAGCTTCAGTAGGATTCAGTCGCGCGGCGCGATTGGCCGGGACGATGCCGAACACCAGTCCCACCAGCATGGAGACGCCGAATGCGAGGACAACGGACCAGATGGAGATGGGGATCTGTACTTCGGGAACCAGTAAGTTGACCGTCAGCGGAAGCGCGACACCGATCAGAATCCCGATGCCGCCCCCGGCGACACTGATCAGAATCGCTTCGGTGAGGAATTGCTCCAGCACATCGCGACGCGCGGCGCCCACGGCCATACGCAGGCCGATCTCGCGCGTGCGCTCCGTCACCGTCACCAGCATGATGTTCATGATGCCGATTCCCGAGATGATCAATGCAATGGCGGAGACCAGCAGCAGCACGATAGTCAGGATGACGGAGATCTTCTGCGCCGCATCGAGGATCGCCGACAGATTCTCGGCTTTATAACGCGCTCCCGGCCGGTGGCGGCTCTCGAGGATGCTCTTCACTTCCGTTGTCAGTCCGGGTACGTCCTCGGCGGTCCTGGCCTGGACATAGAGAGGATCCAGCTTGATGGCCGGCACGAAATAGCGCATCACTGTGATGGGAATGAAGACGGTCTCGGCCGCGAGTTCCGACAATCCGAAACTCTCGGTCTTTTCCTTGAACGTGCCGACGATGTCGAACTGAAGCCCGTGCAGTTTGATTTGCTGGCCGATGGCGGCGCTTTGGCTGCCGTAGAGGCGTTTCGCCAAACGCTCGGTAATCATCGCGACTTTACTGCGGAGTGCCACGTCGCTGGCGTTGATAAACCGCCCGGATAGCAGGACCAGATTGCGCACATTCGGATACTGCTCGTCCGAAGCCACCACGGCAAGTTGCTCGTCGCGCCCGTTGATGCGAACCTCGTCGTAGTTCACCATCACGCCCGTGGCCGCGACAACCCGCGAGCCGAGTTGCTTTCGCACGGCCTCCAGATCGCCGAGATTCACGTAATCGGCTTCCACTTTGGTGGTGGTGTTGCTACCCGCTTCGTATTGCGCGTAGATGATGTTCGATCCAATGGCGCGAATCTGGTCGAGGATGTAATCGCGGCTCGTGATGGAAATCGTGACCACCAGGATAACGGACGCGTTCCCGATCACCAGGCCGAGCGCGGTGAGGAAGGTGCGGACGCGATTGGCGCGGAGTGCTTGAAAACTAAAGCGGAGCGCTTCGGCATGAAACATGGCGGCTGCCTCCAGTTTCGCATCCGGATGCTCTCCGGCCCAAAGCGCCCCGCGGACTACGTCAGCTTTTCTTCTCGTTGTGACACTGCGTGCAGTTGCCCTTTATGTCAAAGGCCCCTTTCACCTCCGAGTTCGGATGGTGGCAGAATCCGCAGGAAGCCTTCGCCTCGACGGCGGTCTTGTGCATCATGCCGCCCTTGAATTTGATGGCCGACTGGTCGAACTTTTGCGGGAACAGCTTCGGGTGGCAAGTATCGCATTTCCCGCCCGCGGCCTTCACGTGCTCCGCATGGCCGAATACGATGTTCTTCGGCTTCCCGACAAAGGTTAACGACTTGGGTGGTTTTGGCGCCTGCGCAAGCAAGAGCACGGCGACCATTAGAAAAGAGAGAACTGCAATGAAAAAGGTTCGTACACGCATGTCTGAAATCATATACCGCTTTGGCCCTACATGTCGTAGAGGAAACCCGGGTAACGGTCTAGTTCGCGATCCGCGGTTTTGTGCGCGACGCAGTACATCTGCTCGCCGCGCAGGTCGCCGGAGTAGTTGTGCTGCGCCAGGAAGTCCTTCACCCAAATATGCGCGTGGTAGCCGGGCGCGATTTCGGTGAACAGCGTGTCTACTTCGAAGCCTGCCGAGTTCAGCGCCTGCACCAGTTCCTGCGGCGTGTACTCGCGGACATGGGGGATCTCGGTTTCCGCGAACTCACCTTTCGGATTGGCGAATTTCGAGTACAACTGCGGATTGCCGCTCGACTCCAGCACCCGTGCGACAGCCGTATAGCTGGCGACGTTCGGCGTCGTCAGCACCAGGCTGCCGCCGTCCGAGAGTACGCGGCGGCACTCGAACAGCATGTGCATCGGATCGTGCAGGAAATGTTCGAAAATCTCGCACGCCAGCACGCATTCGAAACGGCCGTCGTCGTAGGGATAACGGTCTTTCTCGGCGTCGAACAGGTCGACGAAGCACTCGAATACGGTCTTGCCGTTGACCGTTACCGACTTCCGATCCGTACGGCCAAGCGGTCCGAAATAAGCGCCGCGGACTTCCCGGTAGCCGAGCACGCACTCGAGCGCGGGAGTCATGTGCATGTACGCGCCGAGTTCGAGCACGCCGCTATTTCCACACGGCGGTGGGGTGATGGAGAGAGTCTTGACGATGCGCTCCATGTGGATGTCGAGGTAGGTATGAGCGCCCGCCATATCGATGCTTCGCAGGAACGCTTCAATCTCCTTTGTGTCACGAGCCGCGGGACTCTTTAGTCCGCCATCGTGGGGCGAGTCGATGCGCGAGAGAAGCTGATAAATCTGGCCCAGCCGCCACCGCATCGATGCGACCAGCGGCATTGCTATTGCGCCCCCGTCGCGGCGGTCGTGACCAGCGCTTCGACGCCCGGAACGGCCATCAGCAGGAGTTCAGCCACCGGCTTCTTGGCGTCACTCAGAACGGCGGAAGCATCTGAATTCAGCGGACCGCCGTGTTCGATGTGGTCCAATGCCTGGAGCCCCACCTCCGCTACGCGTTTCAGATTCGTCGACAGCGGGACGTCCTCCTTCAGCAGCGCATGCGACTCGAGCATCGGCCGCAACAGCGCATCGTTATCGCGCCACATCAGCAGCGTGCGCCGGACCGCCGGCCAGTTCTTCGCGGCGACCGCATAGCGAAAATTGCGACCCGCATCGCTTTCCGGCCGCGCGGTATCCACCAGACGATTCAACGGCGTGAACTGCGTGTACTCCCGCGACTCACCCCTCTCATACAACTTCACCGGTTCCACGATATCCGCCAACACGCGCAGAGGCCCCACGCGATCCGTGCCTGCCAAACGCTCCAGCATTACGCGGTAATTCTCGCGATGCTTCAGCCCCACCATCTCCAAACGGCGGCTCATGAACTCCAGACGCTGGTACATCGACGCGACGTTCCGCACGTTCTGGGGCGACCACAATCGCTCCGCTACTGCCGCCGCACGCGGCCAGATCCGATCGTCGACATTCAGCGGAGTGACATATTCCACCCACATACAAGCCTCGCCGCCGAGAATCCGCGATCGCTGCTCATCGGTGAGCGATGCCGCGTCCTCATTGATAGGGTCGTTCAGATAGTGGAATTCGGCCGGCTGCATCAGGTCGAGATAATAGCCGGCCGAAAGCAATCCCGAGAATCCCTGCTTCGCCGCATCCACCAGCGACTTCTGCCCCCGCCACGACTGGATCACGATGTCCTTCGGAAGATCGGGGTCGAGGATCTCGTCCCAACCCTCCATGCGCTTGCCGTTCTTCTTCACCATCGGCTGCACACGGCGATTGAAGTATCGCTGCAACTCGTGGTTGTTCTGAATGCCATGCGCGCGCATGAACTTCTGCACGTGCTCGCTCGCGGTCCATGCTTTTCCGTTCACCTCGTCCCCGCCGATGTGGAAATACTCGTCGGGGAACAACTTCGTCATCTCGGCGATGAACCCGTCCAGGAATTTGTAGGTGCTCTCTTTGGTGGGATCGAGCGCGGCGTCGAAGATCCCCCAATGCCGCTCGATCTGATACGGTCCGGGCGCCGTACCGATCTCGGGCTGACTCACCAGCCAACTCGTCGTGTGGCCTGGGATGTCGAACTCCGGGACCACGCGAATTCCGCGATCGCGCGCATAAGCGATCACGTCGCGCACCTGCGACCGCGTGTAGTAATGGCCGTCCGACCCCAACCGCTGCAGTCCGGGATAACGCAGCGACTCGACACGAAATCCCTGGTCGTCGCTCAAGTGCCAGTGAAACGTATTCATCTTGACCGCGGCCATTCCGTCCAGCGTTCGCCTCACCACCTCCACCGGCATCCAGTGCCGCGATACATCGAGCATCAGGCCACGCCATGGAAATCGCGGGCGGTCTTCGATCGAAATCCCGTCGATGCCGAACCCTCGACTATCCTGCACAACCAACTGCAGAAATGTTTCGAGTCCCCGCAGCACGCCGAGTGGGTTCGGCGCATCGAGCTTCGCGCCTCCGTCACCGACGGTTAGCGTGTAACTCTCATCCTCTCCGAGTTGTTGGACGAGCTTGCTGGCGGCCTTGCAACGGATGGTCAAGGTCGCGGCCGCGCCTGGTTTCAGCGCCTCGGGAAACGGGATTCCGGTTTGACGAGTTAGCCGATCCACGAATCGGGCCAACGCGCGATCCAGGCGCGGCTCGCTGTAGCCGGTCGCCGCGATATGAAAATGGCCGTCGATGGTCAAATGACCGGGCTGCGCGGAGTATTGCGCGGGCAGCGGCATAACGTTCAACTCGGCAGCGGGAGACATGATTGCGAAAAGGAAAGGTATGAAATACGGGAACAGCTTCACAACTGCTATTCTCTGCTATCTGCGCAGTTTCGGCAGCCTCGGCGGACGCTTGCCGCGCAGCGTCGCGCCCAGCACGGGGACATATGGCAACTCGGTCTGCTCGCTCGCGCAGCGTAACATGAGGCCGCCGCGGCTCATGTCGCCGCGTCCGACGAAATCGACGGGGAAGAGCAGCCGCTCGCCGAAGATCTTCATTAGCGGCTCGACATACTTCTCACTCGCCACACTGCCCAGCAGAACGAATTGGGTGCCCGGCGGCGTGGTTTCCAGCAGGAGTTGCGCGTCGCGTTCGAGCGGAGTGCGATATCGGGGATCCGCCGCGTCAATCGGGATTCCCGCAATCGCCTGCAGCGACTCGATGGTCACGTGCGTGTGCGGCGGAATGAGTCCGAATCCCGAGGTGATGACGACGGACGCGTGTGTCCCGGCAGGCGGCGCGGCGAATGCCTCCGAGTAGGCGAGTTTGCCTCGGAAATACAGGCCGCTGATGAATTGGAAGACCTCGCCCAAAGGAGCGCCTGTGGTTTGCACGCGTTGAGCGAGTTCGAATCCGGCCGCCGGGTTCAGCATCATGCGGAAACGCACTCCGCCCGGATTCGCCGGCGACAGGAGAAATACTCGCGGCGTCATCCCACCTCGGCAGTCGAGAAATGCACGTACGTGAACGTCTCCGGGATGTGCGAATCGTAGTGGCCGTGGCGGTTCCAGGTCCACCCGGCCGCGGGATCCAGACGCTCGCCTTTCGGCCCGATGTGCTGAAACCGCGAACAGTCGATGCGCCACACATCACCATTTTGCGGCGGAAGCGATCGGCCATCGGCCAGCCACTTCAGCTCCGACCACGGCACCGCGATTTCCGCCGACCACCCTCGATCGACATCGTCGTGCTGGTTCAAGGTCCCATCCACGCGAACCGCATGCCGGAGGCCGGGCAGATCCCAATCGAGAAAGCCGTAGCGAATCCCACGCGGATGCACGTGGCCGCCGATTCCGTCGATGATCATCACCCGCTTGCCCTCGGGATCCCATTCGGGAACCGCGTAGGGGCTGCCCTGGTAGTACATGTCCTTCCAGATCCACATCACTTCATAAATCGTGTTGAGCGCGTTGATTTCGAACTCGTAGTAGGCATTCTCGCCGGCGATGAAGATCTCGAGGTCGTTATCGAACCAGATCTTCGAATCGCGCTCGGTCAGCGTGGCCCAGACGTCGGACTCTTCCGCCGTGAATCCGAAGTAGAGATACTCGTCGTCCCACAGGATCCGCACGCGAGTATCGAACCAGGCAGGCTCGCCCGTCACGATATCGATGAACGCACTCGAAACGGGAGCGGCTTGCCACTGCGGCTTGTCGAGGTTGCCGTCAATCGAAATCGGCCGGGGCGTGCGATGGGCGGTGTAATGGGCCAGGTCGGGGTTCACTCACCCCAGTATCTCGCGAGAATTCGAAGCTTCGACAATGGCTTGCACCAGACCATCCATGGTGAACGGCTTCGCCTCCGCGGCGGGTTCGATGCCGTGCATACGCAGGGTGGCCGAGGTCACGGGTCCGATCGATGCCGTCCGAACGCCTTCGATTGCATCGTGCCCGGCAATCGCCAGAAAATTCTTCACTGTCGACGAACTCGTAAACGTCACCCAATCGGGTTTACGCGTTTCGCCAAAAATGTTTCGGGCACGGGACTCGGAATCTTCTGGAACTCCGGTGCGATAGGCATCCACCACCTCGACATGCGCGCCGCGCTGGGCGAGTTCGTTGGGCACGACGTCCCGGGCTACCGCTGCGCGCGGAAGCAGTACGCGTTTCCCCGCCAGATCCTCAGCTTCGAACGCCGCCACCAGACTCTCAGCCACATACTCGGCGGGCATCAGATCCACCTTCAGATGCAGCGCTTCGACTGCCGCCCGAGTGGCTGGACCAATCGCGCAGATCCTCGCGCGCAGGGATCGCAAATCGCGCGCCGATGAGTCCAGACGATCCAGAAAATAGCGGACTCCATTGGCACTCGTGAAGATCAGCCAGTCGTAGGTCTCGAGATTCGTAATCGCCAAATCGAGCGGTCCCGGATCGAGCGGCGGCCGTATCTCGATGGCCGGCAACTCCACCACATCCGCGCCCAACTCGTGCAGCTTCGACGTCAACTCAGCGGCTTGGCTCCGATCGCGCGTGTTGACGATTCGCACGCCGAACAGCGGCAGCCGTTCATACCAGTTGAAGCGATCGCGAAGCCGCACCACCTCGCCGATGAGAACCGTCGCAGGCGGCTTCATACCCACTGCCGCGACGCGCTCCGCGATGTCGCCGAGCGTTCCCGTCACGGTCTGCTGATCCGGCCGAGTCGCCCATCGAACCGCCATCGCCGGAGTATCCGCCGAACGGCCGCGCGCGATCAGTTCCCGCGCGATGGCCGCAATCGACGTCAGGCCCATGAACACCACCACTGTTTCCGATGCCCCCACGCGCTCCCAGTCGATATGTTCCACGCTGTGGCCTGTGACGAAGGTGACCGCCGAGGTGTGTTCGCGATGCGTCAGAGGCACTCCGGAATACGCTGCGATCCCCAGCGGCGTCGTGATGCCGGGTACCACTTCGTACGGAATTCCCGCATCCGTCAACGCCTCGAGCTCCTCGCCGCCGCGGCCGAAAATCAACGGATCGCCGCCTTTCAACCGGACCACCGTGCAACCCGCGCGGGCCCGCTCGATCATCATCCGGCAGATTTCGTCCTGGGAGTACGCGTGGTCCGATTTCTTCTTGCCCACGTAGATGCGTTCAGCAGAAGGGGGTGCAAAGTCGAGCAGGGCGTCGTTCGCCAGATGGTCGTACAGCACGCACCCGGCGCGTTCCAGCAGGCGGCGTCCTTTGAGTGTGAGGAGTTCGGGGTCACCCGGTCCGGCCCCGACCAGGTAGACCTTGGTCATGTCAGCGTCGGATCGGCGATCGGTGTTCCATAAACAGAGGCGAGTATTTCCTTCGCACCGTTCGCCAGCAATTCGCGGGCAAGATCCTCGCCGAGTTCCCGAGCCTCGGCAATGGTGCCATCGCGGCGCCCGCGCACCACCCGGCCGCCGTCGGGCGCAGCCACCACCGCGCGAAGAAACAGCCGTCCGTCGAATGCCTTGGCATTGGCGCCGATCGGCACCTGGCACCCGCCGCCAAGCGCACCCAGCAGAGCCCGCTCCGCCGTGACCTCGGCGCGCGCCGAAGCATCGTTCAACTTGCGACACAGCAGCGCGGCCTCGCCCTCATCGTCCCGAGTCTCGATGGCCAGCGCACCCTGCCCGACCGCTGGGCAACACACGTCCTCGCCGATCAATTCCGCGATTCGATCCGCCCATCCCAACCGGCGGAGTCCCGCCGCAGCCAGCACGATGGCATCGAACTGCCCTTCGTCTAATTTGCGCAATCGCGTATCCAGATTGCCGCGAATCGTCTCGATCTGCAGATCGGGCCGCACTGCCTTTAGCTGTGCCGACCTCCGCAGCGAACTGGTGCCGACGCGAGCCCCTGTCGGCAGATCGTCCAGCTTGCGTCCCACCATCGCATCGCGCACGTCCTCGCGTTTCGGCACGGCCTGCAGCGCGAGTCCCGCGGGCAGTTCGGTGGGCATGTCCTTCAAACTGTGCACCGCCACATCCACGCTCGACGCCAGCAGCGAGTCCTCAATTTCCTTCGTGAACAGGCCCTTGCTGCCCACCTTCGCCAACGGCACATCCGTAATTTTGTCGCCCGTGGTGCGGATGATCTCGATGCAGCACGTCTGGCCCATCGCAGAGAGTTGCTCCTCCACCCAGCGAGCCTGCCATAGGGCTAACTTGGAACCGCGCGATCCGATCGTAATCACTGGCTAGCCCCCAGCCGGAACACGCGCTTGATCACGCTCGCAAAGTGCGCCCCATCGGGTTGCGATGCCTGCCGCCGCAGCTCGCTGATCGGCCCGTGCGCAATCTTGTTGATGATGCCGCGAGTCAATGCCTCGACGGCTTCCTGCTGTTGCGGTGTCAAAGTGCCCAACTTCCCTCGCATCCGCTCGATCTCGGATGTGCGTACCAGTTCGAGTTGCTCCTGCAAACTCACGATCATCGGCGCAATCTCGCGTTCTTTCAGCCGCGACATCGTCCGCAGCACTTCGTCGGCAATGATTTCCTCGGCGGCCTCGGCCACCTTCCGGCGCTCATCGACGTTGTGGCCCACCACCTTCTGCAGATCGTCAATGTCGTACAGATACACGTTGTCGATCTGATTCACCGACGGTTCGATGTTGCGCGGCACCGCGATGTCGATCAGGAACATCGGCTTGTTGCGACGTAACTCGATCACCCTCTTCACCTGGTCCTTCATCAGGATGTAGTGGGGAGCACCGCTGGACGCAATGACGATGTCCATTTCGGGCAGGGAAGCGGCGAAATTCTGATAGTCGATGATAGTCCCGTCGAACATCTTCGCCATCTCGAGCGCGCGCTCGTGGGTTCGATTGGTCACGCAGATCTGCCCGACGCCCGACCGTCGCAGATGCTTCGCCGAAAGCTCCGACATTTTGCCCGCGCCCACCAGCAGGACTTGTTTATCCGACAGCGATCCAAAAATCTGGCGAGCGAGTTCCACGGCGGCATAACTGACGCTGACCGCGTTCTGGCCGATTTCGGTTTCCGACCGGACGCGCTTGGCGACATTGAACGCCCGCGAAAGCACCATTTCGAGAAAACCGCTCACTGCGCCGCGCTCTTTCGCCAGACCGTACGCCGATTTCAACTGCCCGAGAATCTGCGGCTCGCCAATGATCATCGAGTCCAGACTCGATGCCACGCGGAACAGATGACGGATCGCGTCGGGGCCGTGGTGGTGGTACAGGTAGGGCGAGATCCAGTCGCGGCCTACGGTCTGCGTCTCGGCCAGGAAGCACTCGACGCACTCCTCGGCGTCGGTCTGCTCGTCCGTCGTGACGGCGATCTCCACGCGATTGCAGGTAGAGAGAATCATCCCTTCCAGCAGCCCGGGCCGGCGTTTCAGGTCGTCCAGAGCTTGTATGAGCCGGGCCTCAGTGAAAGCGAGCCGTTCGCGCACCTCTACCGGCGCCGTGCGGTGGTTCAGGCCTGTGACAAGGAATTTCATCGAGCCAGATGGTCCGCCTGCAATCCCGCGTGTGCCGCCCAGGTCAGCACCGAAAATCCAACCACGCTCAAGGCCATTACGGCGGCCTTCCGTCCGCGCCATCCCGCGGTCATCCGCAGGAAGATCATCACCAGGTAGAACAGCCATGTGACGAGCGAAATCGCGATCTTAGCCTGCCCGATCCAGGCTGTCCCGAACTCGATAAACGCCCACGTGCTGCCCACGATGACACCCAGCGTGATGAATACGAATCCGAATCCCATCGCGCCGGTGATCAGATCGTCCAAAGTCCCCAACGGCGGAAGGCGGTTCAGCCATTTGCTGGTGGTCTTGTTTTTGAGTTGCCGTTCCCGAACCAGATAGAACACCGAGGCAATCGCCGTGAGTGCCAGTCCGGCATATCCGAGCAGTACCAGAAACACATGAAGCAACAGCCACGCATTCCTCACGCGTATGTCCGTCCAACTTGCCACCGGATACTCCATCGACCCGACTTGGGTCATCAGAAACACCAGCGGGAACACACAGATACTCAGGCTCCCGAATTGATATCGCCAATAGACAAACAGGTATCCGGCGCCGATCAGGAACGCGCACAGCGACATGGATTCATTCACGTTGTGTACGGGCAGCGAACCGGTACCGACGCCGAGTTGCACAATCGCCACCAGGTGCAGCACCAGGCCGACGCAAAACGCGCCGGTAGCAAACGGAAACAGGCCCGAGCGCTTGCGCAGCACCGATAGGATTGCATGCAGCAGGCCAATGGAATAGAGTCCGGTCGCCACGCGCAACCAGATAATGCTCATCTCCAGCATCTACGAGGGGGTACTCTAACTCCAGTATACGCGTAGTTTGAGGCCAAATCGGGGCATTCCCGGGGGGTTACACAAATCTTTTAACACACGAGTACGCTCTCGCGCGTCTATGAAATGAACATAGGAGACTTGTGATGACAACAAAATGGCTATTGGGCCCAGCGCTTCTGTTCGCAGCGCTGTCGGTCCAGGCACAGCCGGCCGTTCAGGAATTCCGCGCCGACCTCTCCGCTCAATTCGGAGCTGTTTCCGGACGCCTGATCCTCGCGGGAAATGAGATGATTTTCATGGACGAGGGCCAGCCGGTGGCTTCGTTTTACGTCGAGAAGTCTGCTATCGAGAAGCTGACAACCGAAGGAGACGAACTGACTGTGCAGCTACGCTCGCCCGTGAAGGACCGGACCGGCAACCGTACGCAATTGACCTTCCGGCTTGCGGACCCGAACGCCGGCGCTCTTGTGTCAGGATGGCAGAACCGGGCCGAACCGATTGGACAGGCTCAGCGGAGTGCAGGCGAGGTCAGCACCTATCAAGCCCGCCACGACAAGTTCATTGGAGGTTCGCGCGGCCGCCTGATCATCACTGATAACGGACTCGCCTACGAATCCACCGACGATGCCAACGACTCGCGCCGCTGGGCGTTCCGCGATGTGAAGCAGTTGAAACAGAAGGGACCGTATCAACTAACGATCGAGCCATTCAACGGGGACAAATACAACTTCAAGTTGGAAGGCAAGGGGATGGATACCGACCAGTACAACCACCTGGTGGATCGAGTCACGAAGGCTCGGGCGCTGCGGTAGCGTAGTCACCCGGCCTTCCTCCGCCATCGGTACAGACCATACCCGATCGCCGCAACGATCACCACCGCCGATACCTCCAACAGATTTTTGTGGACCGTGTGCAGCACTTCCTTCCAGTGCTCGCCGAAGAAGAAGCCGATCGCGATGAACGTGCAGACCCACACGGCCGCGCCCGAATAGGCATACGCTGCGAACGCGCGGTACTCGAGCGACGATGTGCCCGCCACAATCGCGGTGAAGTGCCGCACTCCCGCGATGTAGTAGCCGACGAATAGCGCCCAGTGTCCGATGCGCTCGAACCAGCCGTGCACGTAGTCCAGGCGCGCCTCGGTGACGTGGATATACCTACCCCATTTGTGTACGAATCCCAGTCCAAGCGTGCGTCCGATGATGTAACTGAGCGTGATACCGCACGCGCTTCCGAGGAACGCCACAACGACAGTCGGAAGCAGGCCCAGGTGACCGGCCGAGATGAGGTACCCGGTGTAGACGAGCAGGAACTCGTCTGGTACGGGCAACCCGACGATGCCGAGAACCAGCAGCGTAAACAGCGCATAGTAGCCGTAAGCGGTAATCCAACTCCCGAGTAACGCTTCCATTAGTCGATGAACTGAGGATACCAGCCGTCCTTCGATACCATCGAAGTATGGACCTGGGCGGAATCCAACAAGCGGTGGAAGCGTTCCATACCAACGGCGACGGCGCCCTGCTAAAGAGCCGCGAACTGATTCTATCGATGCTCTCAAACACCACTCATCCGCTATCGCGCTATCAGTACATGCCTGGCCATATCACCTGCACCGGACTCGTACTGGGCCCGTCCGGCAACCGGATCCTGCTGGTCCATCACGCGCGCCTGGAGCGGTGGCTGCTGCCGGGTGGCCATGTCGAAGATGACGATGCCGGCCTCGCCGATGCCGCTCGGCGCGAAGTGCGGGAGGAGACCGGCGCGAAGCTCGATTCCATGGAGCCGCCGCTGCTGATCGGTCTGGACGTACACGCGATTCCGCCCAAGCGCGACGAGCCCTATCACCTGCATCACGATTTCGTCTTCCTGTTTCGCGCGGTATCGGATGAGGCGGTCTGTTCGCCGGAATCGCGAGCGGTGGAATGGTGCCAGCCTGCCGATTTCGACCGTTACGATGTGCCCCGGAACATCCGCCTGGCGTACGATACGGCGCTGGGTCTATGACCTCGAGCGACGTTAAACGGCTGGCGCACGAGTGTGGATTCGAACTCGCCGGCGTCACGGGAGCCAGTCCGAATCGCGATGCGGCCCGCTACCTCGATTGGGCTGCTCGCGGACTCGCCGGCCGCATGTCGTACCTCGCCGATCGCCGCGCTGATGTCCGCCAGGCTCCGGAAAATCTGCTGCCGGGCGCGCAGTCGATCGTCTGCGTGGGCAAGCTCTACAACGGGCCGGAGCCGCACTCCACCGAATTGCACGATGAAGATCGGGGCTGGATCTCGCGATACGCGTGGGGCAGCGACTATCATTCCATCCTCCGCGTGGGTTTCGAACAACTCGCGACGAAAATGCGCGAACGCGCCGCCTTCGAATACAAGATCTGTGTCGATACCGCGCCGTTGCTGGAGCGATCGTACGCCCGCGATGCAGGCCTGGGTTGGATCGGCAAGAACACCTGCCTCATCAATCAGCACGCGGGATCGTGGTTCTTCCTGGGCGAGTTGCTGACGACGCTGGAACTCGAAGCGGATGCGCCGCCGCCGGCCCGATGCGGCACGTGCACGCGTTGCATCGACGCCTGCCCGACAGCGGCGATCGTGCCGTCGGCGAAGGGCGGCTACGAACTCGACGCACGGCTCTGCATTTCGTACTTCACCATCGAGTTGAAGGGCGAGATTCCGCCCGACCATCGCGAAGGTATCGGCCGCCATGTGTTCGGGTGCGATATCTGCCAGGACGTATGCCCATGGAATTCGCGCGAGGCCATGACACTGGAACCAGCGTTCCGCGCCGTTGAAGTTGCACCGGACCTGGAGCGGTTGGCCCGTTTCTCGGAGGAGGAGTTCCGGGCTCTCTACCGCGGCACGCCCGTTGCCCGCGCACGTTATTCCGGATTCCTGCGGAATGTCGCGATCGCGATGGGGAACTCGGGCTCGACGAAATTCAGGTCCGCCTTGGAGCGCCTGGCGGCATCGGAGGACGCGATCGTCGCCGACCACGCGCGCTGGGCACTGGGACGTGAACTGGAATCGAGATAACATGAAGGCGACGAGGACACCTTGCGCATACTAGCCGGGCTCGTAGCATTCGCACTACAACTGGCTGTTCAGGCAGAGCCGCGCGTGGTTGCCGTGACGCTGGACAGCATGATCCACCCGATTTCGGCCGAGATCGTGAACCGCGCAATCGAGCAGGCCAGATCGGAGAAAGCGGCGGCGCTGTTGGTGCGCCTCAACACGCCGGGCGGTCTGATGGACGCCATGCGGCGAATCGATCAGGAGTTGCTGAAAGCTCCGGTTCCCGTCATCACCTACGTGACCCCGACCGGCGGCCGCGCGGCATCGGCGGGATTCTTCATCCTCGAAGCCGGCGACGTAGCGGCCATGGCACCGGGAACGAATACGGGCGCGGCATCGCCGGTCCTTCTGGGCCAGCAGATGGATCCTGTCATGCGCAGCAAGGTGGAGAACGACGCTGCTGCCGGATTGCGATCGATGCTGGCGAATCGCGGGCGTGACGTGAAAGCGGCCGAGTCGACGGTGCGGGAGGCCAAGTCGTTCAGCGCCGAGGAGGCTCTGAATCTGCATCTGATCGACCTGATCTCGAAGGACGAGCGAAGTCTGCTGCAGGCACTCGACGGCCGCGAAATCACCCGCTTCGACGGCACCAAGGTGAAACTGCAACTCACCGGCGCCACCATTGTCGATTACCAGGAGTCGTTCCGCGAGCAGGTGATTTCCGCCATTGCCGACCCGAACGTCGGCTTCATTCTGCTGATTGCCGGCGCGCTCGGCCTGTATGTCGAGTTCTCATCGCCGGGACTGATCTTCCCCGGTGTGGCGGGCGCCATTTCGCTGCTCCTCGGGTTATCGGCGTTATCGATGCTGCCGATCAACTTGGTGGGGGTCGCACTGTTACTGCTTTCGCTGACGCTGTTCGTGCTGGAGGCCAAGTTTACCTCGCACGGGATTCTCGGCATCGGAGGGGCCATCGCGATGGTCTTCGGCGCCGTCTTGCTGGTGGATGCGCCGCCCGCATTTCGGATCCGGTACGGCACAGCCATCGCAACGGCTATTCCATTTGCGCTCATCACCATGTTCCTGGTGACACTGGTGTTGAAAGCCCGGCAGAATAAGGTGATGACCGGCGAGGAAGGCATGCTGGCGGAAGTGGGCGAGGTGCGGACGCCGCTGATGCCGCGCGGCATGGTGTTCGTGCACGGTGAGTACTGGGATGCGCAGTCGAGCGTCCCGGTGGCCGTGGGCGGACGCGTCCGTGTAGTTGGTGTGGATGGGCTGTTACTGACGGTAGAACCTTACGAATAGAAGGCCAACATGGGACTCGAGACTCTAATACCAATCGTTCTGATCGCACTGTACCTGATGTCATCCATCAAGATTCTGGCCGAGTACGAACGCGGCGTCATCTTCCGCCTCGGACGCGTGCTCGGCGCACCCAAGGGACCAGGAATCATTCTCGTCTTCGCGCCGGTGGACCGGATGGTTCGGATGTCGCTGCGAATCGAAGCCATGGAAGTACCTGCGCAGGACCTCGTGACGCGTGACAACGTGACGGTAAAGGTGAATGCCGTGATCTACTTTCGCGTGGTGGAACCGACTAAGGCTGTCATCGAAGTGGCGAACTTCCTGTACGCGACCTCGCAGTTGGCTCAAACCACTCTGCGCAGCGTGCTGGGCGAGGTGGAACTCGATGAGTTGCTGAGCCAGCGTGAGAAATTGAATGTGCGGCTGCAGGCGGTGCTCGATCAACACACCGGACCGTGGGGCGTGAAGGTCAGCATGGTGGAGGTGAAGCAGGTGGATCTGCCGGATCAGATGATCCGTGCCATCGCGCGGCAAGCCGAGGCCGAACGTGAGCGCCGTGCGAAAGTGATCCATGCGGAAGGCGAGTTCGAAGCCGCGATCAAGCTGAGTATGGCGGCGGAACAAATCCAGAAGCAGCCTGTCGCCATCCAATTGCGCTATCTTCAAACCTTGGTGGAGATTGGAGCCGAGAAAAACACAACGGTGGTTTTCCCGCTCCCGATTGACCTGATCGCTTCGGTCAGCCGGGCCTTCGAAAAATTTGGGGGAGAGCGAATACAACAATAATGCCGAAGAACGAAGACGGCGAGTTCGAACTGATACTGGGCAATCGCCAACTGCTGAGCGTATTTTTCATCGTGGTGGTGCTGCTGGGCGTGTTCTTCACGATGGGCTACATCGTGGGGCGGAACAGTTCTCCGACACTGACTACGGAGGCGCGCAAGACCGAGCAGTCGCCGATTATGGTCCCGTCGGCCACGGGGGGGGCCCAGCAACCTCCTGCGAGCACAGCTCCGTCACCAGCCGTGACTGCGCCGCCAGTGGAAACTCCGAAGCCGGTGGAGCCGGAACCGGTGAAGGCCGAACCTCCGAAGCCGAAGCCGAAGCCCGAGTCCGCGCCGCTGACGGCCGGTGAACCTGCTCCAGGATCGTCGTATTTACAGGTGGCCGCCGTAGCGAAGTCTGAAGCGGAACTGTTCGTGGATGTCCTGGCCAAAAAGGGCTTCCATTCTCAGTACACGCCGGTGCCCGACAAGCCTACGACGTTCCGCGTGTTGGTAGGCCCGTTCGAGGACGCTTCAGCCATCGCGCAGGCTCGCACCGATCTGAACAAGGCCGGATTCAAAGGCTTCGAAGCCATCGTGCGAAAATATTAATTCGTGTCTGAGAGTCAGTTCACCGGTCCTCTGGTTCAGTTGGAGACTCCCGCGGCGCGCCCGCGTCTGCCCGATTGGCTGCGCAAGGGGACCGTGCATCCCGAGTCGGTGCAGTTGCTGAAGCGCGATCTGCGAAGGCTGAATCTGCACACGGTTTGCGAATCGGCACGCTGCCCGAACATCCACGAGTGCTTTCATCGCGGCGCCGCGACGTTCATGATTCTCGGCAACCTCTGCACCCGCGGCTGCACCTTCTGTAGCGTTCCGAAGGGATCGGCGGCCAAGCACGAGTTCTCGCTCGACGCCGATGAACCGGCGAATGTGGCGCGCATGGCTCGCGAGATGAATCTGCGGTACGTGGTCATCACCAGCGTCAACCGCGACGATCTAGACGACGGCGGGTCGCGGCACTTTGCGGAAACCGTGCGCGAGGTTCGCAGGGCTCTGCCGCGAGCGCGCATCGAAGTGCTGACTCCCGATTTCTGCGGCGACATGGACGCGGTGGCGCGAGTGCTGGACGCGGGCCCCGACGTGTTCAATCACAACATGGAGACTATCGGGCGTCTCTACCGGCGAGTGCGGCCGCAGGCGGACTACCGGCAGTCGCTGGACGTGCTCGCGTTCGCGCGGCGCCACCGTCCGGACATACTGACGAAGTCGGGGCTGATGGTGGGGCTCGGCGAAACGCTGGCGGAAGTGCAGCAGTTGCTACGCGATCTTCGCGGGCCGGATGTGGATGTCGCGACCATCGGCCAATACCTGCAGCCCACACGTCGCAACATGCCGGTGGCTGAGTATGTCGCGCCGCGGCAGTTTGATGCGTATCGGGACTTCGGAATGAGCATCGGCTTCAAGAAGGTGTTCAGCGGCCCCTTCGTCCGCAGCAGCTACATGGCCGACCAGGTGAACGACGAAGCCTGCGAGAGCATACTCACTTGACCTACGTCCTTGCGCTGGCGACGGCGGTGCTGCTGGTAGTCATACAACCCGGTCAGGACTTCACATTCCTGGCGCCCTTCGCGCTGGCACCCATCCTGGTTGCGTGTGCCCGCGAACGCCGTGCCGGCCGCAGGTTTCTGTTCGGCTGGCTGGCGGGAATCGTGTACTGGTGGGGCGTTTGTTACTGGATCCAATTCGTGCTGGAAGTGCACGGCGGAATGGGCCGGTTCGGCAGTTGGGGAACATTTGTGCTGTTCTGCGTGTTGAAGGCGCTGCACCTGGCGCTCTTCGCGATGCTGGTCGGATGGGTGATGCCGCGATGGTATGCCATCCCCGCCGTCGCCGCACTCTGGACGGGCCTCGAGCGGACGCACGGAACCTTCGGATTTGCGTGGCTCAATTTAGGGAACGCGGGCATCGACATGGGCGGGCCGATGCGGCTGGCTCCCTGGGTGGGCGTGTACGGACTGTCGTTCGTCTTCGCCATGACAGCGGCGGCTGTGGCCGTCGTCGCCCTGCGGAGGCCCCGGCGCGAACTCGCGTGGATTCTCCCGCTAATTCTGCTGTGGCTGCTTCCGCCGCTGCCTGCGCCGCAAACCGGCACCGATTCCGCGGTGCTGCTGCAACCCAATCTCGACGAGGAGGCGCAGTGGACTCCCGTCAGTTCGGATCTGATGCAGAAGCGTATGGTCATGCGATCACTCGAAATGGCGCTCGACCCGGCGCACGCCCGTCCGCGCATCATCGTCTGGCCTGAGTTGCCGGGACCCTTTTACTACTACAACGACCCGACCTTCCACCGCTATGCGACGGACCTGGCGCGAACCGCGGGGATGTATTTCCTGTTTGGCACGGTCGCGTATACGCCGCAAGATCAGCCCTTGAACTCGGCGGTGATGCTGTCGCCCGGGGGCGAGTTGATCGACCGGTACGACAAGATGTTCCTGGTGCCTTTCGGCGAATTCGTGCCGTCCGTGTTCTCGTGGGTCAATCGCGTTACACAAGAAGCAGGCGATTTCACACCCGGCAACCGGGTTGTGGTCTTCCCGTTCGGCGGCGGCCACGGACTCGGCACGTTCATCTGCTACGAATCGGCGTTCCCTCACCTGGTGCGGCGATTCCCGCTCATGGGCGCGGATGTGCTGGCGAATATCTCCAACGACGGCTACTTCGGTACCAGCGCGGCTCGATGGCAACATCTGAAGCTCGTGCGGATGCGCGCGGCCGAGAATCGCCGCTGGGTCCTGCGGTCCACCAACGATGGTGTCAGCGCCACCATCGATCCCGCCGGGCGCCTGGTTCGCTTCATCGCACCATTCAAGGAGCAGGCCTGGCGAACAAACTACGACTACGTGAAGGAGACCACCTTCTACACGCGTCACGGCGACTGGTTCGCCTGGGGCTGTCTTGGGTTGGGGCTCGGTCTGGCCGCGTTTAACTATGCCGGATCACGAGCACATCGCCGTCCTTGACGATGTACTCCTTGCCTTCGAGACGCAGCAGGCCCTTCTCGCGAACGCCGGGATAGCCGTTGTAATCCACCAGCGCTTTCCAGTTCACCACCTCGGCGCGGATGAACTTCTTTTCGAAGTCGCTGTGAATGGCGCCAGCGGCTTTCACGGCAGTGCTGTCCATCGGGATGGTCCAAGCGCGAACCTCGGTTTCGCCCGCCGTGAGGAATGACATGAGGCCCAGCAAAGAATAGGTGGTCGCTATCAGGCGCTCGAGTCCGGACTCGTGCAGTCCATAGCTGGCCATGTAATCGCTAGCTTCCTCGGACGATAACTCGGCGAGTTCGGCTTCGATCTTGCCGCAGACGGCTGTGACGGCCGTACGCGGGCGATTGGCCAGCGGGCCGGTCCGGTACTGCTCCTCTACGTCGCGCAGTCGGGCCGCGTCCTCCTCGCCGAGGTTCAGCACGAACAGCATGGGCTTTTGAGAGAGGAATTGGAATCCGCGGATGCGCTTCTCGTCTTCGGGAGACAGGTCCATGTTGCGCAGCGGTTGATTGTCCTCCAGCATGGCCTTGCATTTTTCCAGCAGCGCGTACTCGTGATCGAGTTCAGGATTCTTGATCTTCTTGCGCTCTTTCTCCAGACGCTCCATGCGCTTTTCGACAACGCCGAAATCGCTGAGGATCAACTCGGTTTCAACGTCCTCCAGATCGCGCACAGGGTCGACGGAACCGCGCTCGTGCGGGACGGTATCGCTTTCGAATACCCGAAGCACCTGCGCCAGGGCGTCCACCACTCGGAGGCTCGCCAGATAACTCGGGTCGCGCAGCGATTCCTTCGAAATTGCGGGAAAGTCGAGATATTCGACGGTCGCGAAGGTAATCTTGGGAGGGCTGAAGATTTCAGCCAGTGAATCCAGACGCGCGTCCGGCACTTTCGCCACGCCGATTCGCGTCTCCATGCTGCCAACCCGTGTGGCCTCATGCACACCAGTCAAAATTGTAAATAGGGAAGCTTTGCCCACCATCGGCAGGCCTATAATTGCAGTTCTCATGCGTTGGTCAAACTACCAGTGTCGCAGTTTCATCACAGCGGCACATCGACCAGCGTGAGAATTTCCTGCAACACGCGCTCAGCCCATTCGGAACTACGGTTGACAAGCGCAACGCGCGAGCTTACTATAACGCGATGCGCGAACACCGGAATCACCAGGCGCTTCACGTCGTCCGGAGTAACGTAGTCGCGGCATTCGACCAGCGCGAGCGCCTGCGCGGCACGATAGAGAGCCTGTGCGCCGCGCGGACTCACGCCGAGTGCCAGCGACTCGTGGGTGCGTGTGCGCTCCACAATCGCGAGCATGTAATCGATGACGCTCGGGTCCACCGTGACGCGCGTCACCAGGGTTTGAATGCGCGTCAGTTCTTCGCCGGAGATAACGGTCTGCACGATGTCGGCGCGATGCGTCTCGGTGCTTTGCAGAATCTCCCGCTCCGCCTGAACATCGGGGTAGCCGATCCGGATGCGCATCAAAAACCGGTCGAGCTGCGATTCCGGCAGCGGATACGTCCCGTGATGCTCTACCGGGTTCTGCGTCGCGATCACCATGAAGGGCTGTTCCAGCGGCCACGAGCGGCCATCGATCGTGATCTGCTGCTCGTTCATGGCCTCCAGCAGCGCCGATTGCGTCTTCGGAGTCGCGCGGTTGATCTCGTCGGCCAGAAGGATGTTGGTGAAGATCGGACCCGGTTTGAATTCGAATGCCTGCGTCTGCGAGTTGTAGATGGTGACACCGAGCACATCGCTGGGCAGCATGTCGCTGGTGAACTGCAGGCGATGAAAGCTGCAGTCCACGGCCCTGGCAAGCGACTGCGCAAGCGTAGTCTTGCCTACGCCCGGCACGTCCTCGATCAGCAGGTGTCCCTTGGCGAGGGCGCAAACCAGCGAGAGGCGGAGAGCCTCGGCTTTGCCGCGAATTGCCCGCCCGAGCGTCCGTTCCAGCTCAGTCAGCTTTTCTTTTACTTCTGCTGGAAGCACCGGCGGGTCTTCCAACGTCTCCCGCTGGACCATCACCCTCATGATATATGATTCGACGCTCCAGCCACGTAAGTCGTTTAGTCCGAATCTGTTGTAGGAGCGGACGTTAGTTTTAGCGAAATTGCACCATCAGGGCGAAAACGCAAATCTAAGTGAATATCTGGGACTCGATGACAGAGGAGGCGACACTGGCACTTAAAATCGGAACTCTTCAGAAACCTCGGCGCGGGCCTGCCGGCCGCAGCTACTTCGAACCGGAGCGCGACTCGATTGAGCGGGAACTTGAAGCGCTGCTGCCCGACGACGCCGGGAACGTCGTGTCGCGAGCCATCCGCCACGCGGTACTCGGCGGAGCGCAGCGCATCCGGCCGATCCTGTCGCTGCGGATCGCGAGTTTGCTGGGCGCCGAGAGTCCGGCCGTATTGCGCGCGGCCGCGGCGACCGAATTGATCCACTGCGCCTCGCTTGTGGTGGACGATCTTCCGTGTATGGACGACGCGGCCACTCGGCGCGGCCGGCCGAGTTTGCATCGCGAGTTCGGCGAATCCACAGCGGTTCTCGCGTCCTTCGCAATGGTCGCACTGGCTGCGCGATGCCTCATGGACCCCATCGTCGCGAATGGCAGCGCTGCCCGGCTGTCGCGGTTCCAGTGGACTCTTCTCAGTATTCTCGACGCGGCCGCTCTCATCAAAGGCCAAGCCCTCGACCTCGCCTCCAGTGCCCCGTCGCATTCGGCTTTGATTACCGAATTGAAGACTGTCCCGCTATTTGAGCTGGCGGTGGAAGCGGGCGGTGTTTCTTCGCCCGAGTACGACTTACGCGAAGCGGAGTTTCGCCGGTTCGCGCGGCTGTTCGGCGTGGCGTTTCAGACCACGGACGATTATCTGGACGGCGATATCGAGGATGTCGCCCTGCCTCTTTCGGCGATAGAACGCGCACGGGAGTCTGCTGGCGGCAGTCACGAGTTAATGGATCTTACGGATTATCTGGATGCCCGAATCATCAAAGATCGTCGTCATCGGTAGCGGATTCGCCGGCTTAGCGGCGGCGATCCGGCTACAGGCGCGGGGTTATCAGGTTGAGTTGGTGGAGGCTCGCGACCAGTTGGGCGGCCGCGCCTATGTCTACCGTCAGGACGGCTTCACGTTCGACGGTGGACCCACTGTCATCACCGCGCCATTTCTTATCGACGAAGTGTTCGCCGCGGCAGGACGGCGTACTCAGGATTACGTTCAAATGGTGCCCGTGGACCCGTTCTATCGAATCGAATTTCACGACGGACGCTGGTTCGAATACAACGGCGACGTCGACGAGATGGAGCGGCGGGTCAACGCTTTCGCTCCCGGCGAGGGCCAAGGCTATCGCGACATGATCGACCAGGCGCAGGCTATCTTCCAGAAAGGCTTCGTCGAGTTATCGGATAAGCCGTTTCTGCGCATTCGCGATATGCTCCGCATCGTGCCCGATCTCGCCCGGTTGGGCTCGCACCGGACCGTGTACGAATTCGTGTCGAAGTATATTCGTGACCCGATGCTCCGCCGCGTGTTCAGTTTTCATCCTTTACTGGTCGGCGGTAATCCGTTTCAGACCACTTCCATTTATGCCTTGATCCACTATCTCGAGAAACAGTGGGGCGTGCATTACGCGATGGGCGGAACGGGCGCGGTGGTTTCCGCTTTCGGGCAGGTATTCGAAGAGTTAGGCGGGCGCATCCGGCTGTCGAGCCCGGTACGGAAGATTATCATCGAGCGAGGAAGAGCGACGGGGGTCGAACTCGATGGAGGTAGACGAATTGCGGCCGATGCGGTGGTGAGCAACGCCGACGTGGCGAATACCTATCGTCTTCTGATCGACCCGAAGCACCGCCGCCGCAATACGGACCGCCGTCTGGAGCGGAAGCGCTACAGTATGTCGCTATTCGTGATGTATTTCGGAACCAGCCGGCAATACCCGGACGTCCGCCATCACACGATTATTCTGAGCGAGAGTTATCGCGAACTGCTGAACGATATCTTCAATCGAAAGTCGCTGAGCGATGAAATGTCGCTCTATCTGCATCGCCCCTCGGCGACGGATCCATCGATGGCACCTCCCGGCTGCGATTGCTTCTACGTGCTCGCGCCGGTGCCGAATCAGTTGAGCGGCATCGATTGGACCACTATGGCAAAGCCGTTCCGCGATCGTGTTGTCGCGGAACTCGAACGCCGGTCGATGCCAGGCCTCAGCGGCAGTATCGTAACGGAGCGGCTGCTGACCCCTCTAGATTTCGAAACCACACTCGCGAGTTATGCCGGCGCCGCGTTCTCGTTTGAGCCGGTGCTGACGCAATCGGCATGGTTCCGTCCCCACAACGTCAGCGAAGATATCGATCAGTTATACTTCGCGGGAGCGGGAACTCATCCGGGCGCTGGAATCCCAGGCGTGCTATCGTCGGCGAAGATTGCGGAAAAGCTGATTTGCGAGCGTCTGCCGTTACGGGCTCCGCAGCGGGAGTTGGCCTTTGCGCAGTGAGTTAGATCCGTTATACCGCGAGGCGGCTCGGGCGACGGCCTCGGGTTCGAAGAGCTTCTATTTCGCGACTCGATTCTTTCCGCCTGAGCTGGCTCGGGCCGCGCACGGAGTGTATTGGTTCTGCCGTTATACGGACGACTTAGTGGACGAGTGCTCCTCGATCGCCGAGGGGCGCCGGGATTTAGCGGAGTGGACCGAGGCGCTCGAGTCGGCATTGGATACGGGGCGATCGGATCACTCGGTGCTGTCAGTTTTCACCGACACGGTGGCTGCATACAATATCCCGCACGAATATCCCCGCGAACTGATCGAAGGAATGCGTATGGATCTGGACGGCACCCGATATCGGAATTTCGAGGAACTGCGGACGTTCTGCTATCGGGTGGCGAGTGTCGTCGGACTCATGATGTCGCACGTCATCGGATTCCAAGAGGGCGCCCTGAGTTATGCCACCGACTTAGGGATCGCGATGCAACTCACGAATATCCTGCGCGATATCGGCGAAGACCTGGAACGTGGCCGCGTCTATCTCCCGTCGGAGGAGATGGAACAATTTCGATACAGCGAGGCCCGGTTGCGGGAACGCCGGCATGACGCGGACTTTGTGGAAATGATGGAGTTTCAAGTAGCGCGGGCCAGGACTTACTACGAGCGGGCCATGCCGGGTGTGAAATTGCTGGACCGGCGGGGCCGTTTTGCCGTGAAAGTCGCGGCGGACGTGTATCGGGCGATTCTGGGCCGCATCGAGTTAAGCGGCTACGACGTGTTCGGCCAGCGAGCCGTGGTCCCGACGGCGCAGAAGTGCTGGATTATGCTTCGGGGCACGGCCGGGAGGCTCGTACACGCGTGAAACGCGCGATGGCCAATGCCTCACGGGCCACGTTGGCGGGCCTGCTGGCGCATTATCTCTGGTTCTACGCCGCGGGAGGCCCGCTCTGGACCGACACCATCGCGCAGTGGATCATGGCGCGAACACCCTCGCAGTACGCGCTGTGGATTCTGGGAACTCTTGGTGCCGCGGCCAAGCCGGCTGCCATGACGGGCGGATTGGTGGCGTTGGGATTCGGCGTGTTAATCGCAGCACTGGCCAGGCGTTGGTGGGCTGTGACGATCTCGGCCGCGGTGCTCGCAGGGCTGTACGGACGGATCTTTGAGTACTCTTCCATACCCGGACAACTCAGCTTCTGGATACCATCTACTGCGGCTCTGATCTGGCTGGCGCGCCCGCGTCCGGCGCTCCCGGCGCAGACCGGAATGACGCGACGCGAAGCTTTTGTGATGGCAGCGGGAACCATTGCAGTCGCCGGTGAGAGCTGGCTGCGCGACCGGTCAAAATCCGTCGCTACTGCAATGCAGATCGCGCCATTCGAGCCGCCTGCCGATTCGTTCGGCGCCGGACTGGTTCGTAAAGCCGTAACTCCCGTCGCCGAGTTCTACGGCATGAGCAAGAATACTGTCGACCCCGCGCCCGCCCCCCAAAACTGGCATCTGAGAATCAGCGTAAATGGGCACATCATTCGCCACGTGAGTTATGCGGAGTTACTCGCCACGTCGCGCACATCGCAATACTCCACCATGCGTTGCATCAGTAACACCCTGAAATCCGACTTGATGGGAACCGCGCAGTGGACGGGCGTCCGCTTCCGCCAGTTAGTGGATCCCGCCTCGCTTCCTGCCGGAATTCGAGAGGTCGCGGTAATCGGCGTCGATGGACACGGCGACAGCCTGCCGCCCGAATTCGCATTCTCCGATGCCGCGATACTCGCCATCGGCATGAACGGCCGCACACTCGACCGGACCCACGGTTTCCCGGTTCGTCTCATTGTCCCCAAATATTACGGCTTCAAGAACGTGAAATGGATCGGCGAGATAGCGTTTGTCGACAAGCCCTATTTCGGTACCTGGCCGAGAATGGGATATACCAAGGATCCTGTCGTCCACACCGGGTCGCACATAGATCGCATTGTTCGCACCGGGATCGAGTTGCGATTGGGCGGAGTCGCCTTCGCGGGCGATCGCGGGATTCGCGCCGTCCAGGTGCGGGCAGACGGTGGCGAATGGCTCGATGCCACTCTCGAGCCGCCGCTATCGCCCGTGTGCTGGCGCCGCTGGGTGGCAACCATTCCCGTCCGCGATGCGAAACAGGTCCAGGCGCGCGCGGTGGACGGCACCGGAATATGGCAATCGGATGCGGAAACGCCGCTGTTTCCGAATGGAGTCGACGGCCCTACCATCCGGAGCGTGAGTTAGCGTGACACTGGCCATCGCGGTGGTCGTCGCCTCCGGCATGATCCTGTTTTTGCTGAAATCGAGGCGCAATTACCTGCTTTTGCCCGAATTGCCGCGCGCCGACGCCCCGCGGCCCGACCTTACCGTCATCATTCCAGCGCGAAATGAGGCGGAAAATGTGACCCGCGTGATCCTTAGCCTCAGCGAATCGCGCGTTATTGTTGTGGACGACGCCAGCACAGATCAGACTGCCGCCACGGCGCGCTCGGCCGGAGCGGAAGTCATCACCGCGCCCGCGCTCTCGGCGGGCAGCCTCGGGAAGCCGAATGCCTGTCTGGCAGGCGCTCGGGCCGCGCACTCGGAATGGCTGCTCTTTGTCGACGCCGACACGTGGTACGAGCCAGGTTTCGCCGCCTCACTCGTGTTGTACGCTGAACGCGCGTCACTCGATGTTGCATCGGCCTTCCTGCGGCAGGAGACACGCACGGTGGCCGAGCGGGTCATCCTCCCCTATGCGTTCGCGCTCTATTTCGCGGGTGTCAGCGCCAGCGCGGTCAACTCGGCCGAGTCACGGCAGGCGCTCGCGAATGGACAATGCCTGCTGGTCCGGCGATCGGCCTATTTCGAAATGGGTGGCCATGCGGCAGTGCTCGGCAGTGTGATCGAGGATGTCGCACTCGCCGCGCACGCCAAAGCGTGCGGACTGCGTGTTCGCGTTGTGCGCGCCGAACATCTCGGCCACGTCCGCATGTACGAGAACTTCACCGCCATTCGCCGCGGATTCGAAAAGAACTCGTTCCGATTTCTCGGTGCGAATCCCGTCACGGGCGCGCAGGTGATGCTGGCCTCGATCTTGCTGACTTCCTATGCGCCCGTGCTACGGCTGCTGCTCCGCGATCATCAAATGGCTGCGGCCGCAGCTTTCGCGATCCTGCCGTCGTTGCTGCTCACGCCCTGGTACGGCGGATTCGTCCGAGCGCTCGCAGCGCCCGCAGCGATCTACACCTTTCAGGCGATCGCGTTATCGGCCATGATCCGAACACTCACCGGGATTCGGACACAGTGGAAGGGCCGCGATGTCTAGCCGAATCACGATTCCGTCAACCGCGATGCCAGCCGAGGCCACACCGCCCGCGCGATCGCGGCATCACCGGCGATCTGCACGTTTGAGGCGCTGTCGGCTATGGCCAGCACTCTCACCGGTATCCGGACGCGGTGGAAGGGTCGCGATGTCTAGCCGCATCACGATTCCATCAACGGCCATGGCAACTGTAGGGACACCCGCCACGTCGCGACTCGACGCGCTCCCGATCACCTCAATCTCCCCGCCCGAGGCCACCCATGACTAGCCCCATCCGCTACCCCGTGCCCTGGGACGTGATCTCACGCCTCGGCCCGCACATCTTCAACGGCACGCGGTCGGACGTGGAATGCATCTACCGCGGATTCGTCTCGCGCATGAAACCCGGCCCTCTCTTCAAAGGCCTCGAGCATCTCCCCGCCAACCCGCGATTCATACTTGCGGCGAACCACTACCAGCGCAAAGGACTGTGGATCGCCCAGGCGGCATCCGTGCTCGCCTGCGGCCTTGCCGATCGCTACCAGAGTACGCCGCCGGTCCGCTGGCTGGTCACCGCCAACTGGCCGCGATGGCGCGTCGGACCCCTCGAAGTGCGATCGCCCGGCGACATCCTGCTGCCGCGCGTCGCGCACGCCGCCTGGTGTTACGCCGTCCCGTTCGCCGGCACGAACCCGGCCATGACGGCCCGAAATCTTCGCCGCCTGCTGAAAGACACCGCTTCTCTCCAGTGCCCAATCGGAGTATTTCCCGAGGGCGCGCACGCGATAGCAGGCGAATTGAGGCCGCCGCTGGACGGCATCGGGCGACTGCTGCAGATGCTCGCTGCCCGAAGTTGGCCGGTGGTCCCGTGCGGCATCTCGGAATCCGGCCGCTTCGTCATCCGGTTCGGCGCCGCCATCACTCCGAGCGACATCCAGCGCTCTCACGACCCGGCACTTTGCGTCATGCACCGCATCGCCGACTTAGTGTGACCCGCTCAGCAGAACGCGAATCCGATCCCCCACCGCCCTCGCCCACCGCTCCTGCAAAGTCCCAAACGGGTGGTCGTTCACTATATAGGTCCACGTGGCCGAGCGGTCGAATGAATCCGCAATCGGTTCCACATCCTCACTCACCAGAGCCTCCGCGATCTCTGCCTCCAGGCGCTCCTCGAGTTCGTTATGAACCTCCTCCGCCCGAGTCAGAAACGTGTGCAGCGGATCCTTGCCTGTCCACGCCTCCCAATGAATCCCCGCCCGCAACTCCGCGATCGCCGCCAGGTAGTCGCTCCACAAATCGTCGATCTTGATCAGGGTGATCCGCCGTTCGCGCTCGCTCATCTCCTCGCGCCGGAACAGCGCATCCATCCGCCGGTCCTGCATCGTCTTCCGATGGTGATCGATGGTGCCCTCGTACTTCCACAATGTCTGTCGGATCTCGAGGTTCTGGCCCTCCACGATCCTTTGAATGCTCAGCATCGCGTTCGACGCGCCGGGATGCCGGATCCCCGCCGGCCCCAGTGCCTGCCGGATGCCGTAGCGCACCATCAGATCGTCATCCAGGCTGACAAAAAACCGCGAACTCCCGGGGTCGCCCTGACGGCCCGCTCGACCACGCAGTTGGTCGTCGATTCTCCTGGCCTCATGCTTGTTCGTGCCGATGACGTACAGACCGCCGAGTTCACGAACGCGGTCGCCGCCAAGCGGAATGTCGGTGCCGCGGCCTGCCATATTGGTCGAGATGGTGACCGCGCCTTCCGATCCGGCGCGCGCGATGATCTTCGCCTCCGCCGCATCATTGCGCGCGTTCAGCACCTCGTTCGGGACCCCGGCACGTGTGACTCGTGCGCTGAGCCGCTCCGATTCCTCGACGCTCGCCGTGCCCACCAGAACGGGCCGCCCGCTCGCCTGCGCTTCGGCGATTTCCTCCACTACCGCACGCTCTTTCGAGAGCCGGTCCGGAAACAGCAGGTCGGGATAATCCTCGCGAATCACCAGGCGGTTGGTCGGAATCTCGACAACCGGCAACTGGTACATCTCGTAGAACTCCTGCGCCTGCGTCGCGGCGGTGCCGGTCATGCCGCAAACCTTCGGAAACATTCGCACCAGATTTTGTAGCGTGATGGAACCGAGAATCCGGCCCTGGCGCCGCAGCGGCAATCGCTCCTTGGCCTCGAGTGCGGTCTGCAATCCCGCGGGCCAGCGACGGTTCTGCGCGATGCGGCCCTTGAACTCGTCGATCAGTTCCACGGCGTTATCGCGCACCAGGTAATCCACATCGCGCCGCAGCAGCGCTTGCGCATGGACGGCATCCTGGACGGCGGTGAAGAGCCGGACATTGTTGAACAGATTCGGGCACCCGAACGCGTACTCCACCTTCGCGATGCCCGTATCTGTCAACTGCACATTTCGTGCGTGTTCGTCGGTGGTGTAGTCGACGAAGTGACGGAATCCGGCCACCAGTTGTGCCATCGAACGCGCGAGATCTTCCGCATCCGGTGCCGCGCCCGCAATCACCAGCGGAATGCGCGCTTCGTCGATCAGGATGGAATCGGCCTCATCGATCAGGACGAAGGCGAACTCGCGCTGCACCAGTTCGTCGGGTTCCAGCACCAGTTGATCGCGAAGAAAGTCGAACCCCACTTCGTTGGCCGTGCAGTAGGTGACATCGCACGCATACGCGGCGCGGCGTTCGGCCGCCGTCGAGCCTTGCTGCACCGCCGCTACGGACAACCCGAGCATCCGGTACGCGGGACCCATCCACTCCGCATCGCGCGCTGCCAGGTAATCGTTCGCTGTCCAGACGTGCGCGCCGCGATGGTCTCGCGCATTGGCGAACACCGTCAGTACGGCCGCCAGAGTCTTTCCCTCGCCGGTCTTCATCTCCGCGATCGCGCCATCGTTCATCGCCAGCGCTCCGGCAATCTGCACGTCGAACGGATCGAGATTCAGCGTCCTCCGAATGGATTCCGCGGCAATCGCAACGTACTTGGCGGCCGGCAACTCGGCCTGACGCGCAAGGGTCTGCAACTCGGAATCGCTGTTGCGTTTCAACCTGTCGCGCAACTCGCGCATCTCCTGCGAAGCGTGAAGATACGCGTCCGCCGCATGAGGCGCATCCGGCCGCAGATTCGCCAGCCACTTCGTAACCCGCTCGAGCATGCAACTCCGATCTTGGCATGTTGTAGCGTCGCACGGTCGTTGCGCATCTATACTGCGATGCCCGATTGTGTAACGGCGGAGATTCGCGTGCTACGCGTGAATGGCTGCGAAGCCGCGTGGTCGCTGGATGAAGTCGCGGTGGAGGAGCCACTTGAAATCCGGCTCGGCTGCGGCGATTCGCCACGCATCTACAGCAGCATCTCGGTCACCATGCGGACTCCCGGCCACGACCGCGAACTCGCCGCGGGCTTCCTGTTTACCGAGCGCGTGGTTCAATCGGCGTCCGATCTGGAATCTATCGAGCCGTGGGGTGGACTCGATGAGAACGGCTTCCGCAACATCGTAAAAGTCAACCTTCGCCCGGGACTGTCGATCGACGCGCGCCGCCTCGAGCGCCACTTCTACACCACGTCGAGTTGCGGTGTCTGCGGCAAAGCGGGCCTCGACAGCATCCGCGTCGATACGGAACGGCTTGCCGTCGCCGAAACCATTCCTCGCAATCTGGTCCACCAACTGCCACAACGGCTCCGGGCCGCGCAGGAGGGTTTCGCCCACACCGGCGGCCTCCACGCGACTGCACTGTTCGACTCGGCGGGCCAGATCATCGTCATGCGCGAAGACGTCGGGCGGCACAACGCCATGGACAAGGCCATCGGACACACCGTCCTGAATTCGTCGGATTCGCCGGCCGTCGCGCTGGTCAGCGGACGCGCGAGCTTCGAATTGATCCAGAAGGTCGCGGTGGCCCGCATCCCCGTACTCGCGGCCGTCGGTGCGCCGTCGAGCCTCGCCCTACGCCTCGCCGATGAGTGCGGCGTGACGCTGATCGGTTTTTTACGCGACGCTCGGTTCAACGTCTACACCCACCCGGGCCGAATCGGCGGCCTCGCCTGTTAGTGTCGGCGCTGAGCGTCCGTCATGCCGTGCGATGCCGGCTCAATCTATCGAGCCGCGCCGTCGCACTGGCCTCGAACACCTACCGAAGTCGAGCAACACCATCGATGTTACCCGCCGCGGTACCGCTGCCCACGGCTTCGGCGCAACCACCCGAGCGCGCCGGCACCATCCAACTGTTACTCATCGGCGTCGCCGTGTCATCCCGCCGACGGCGATGCCGAACCACGAGCCCCATCAACACCAGTCGCGCCCCTACTCCCAGACCCGAATCCACACACCGGCTGCTACCATCAGCAGTGATGCGAACCCTGTCGTTGCTGCTTGCACTCGCACCAGTGTGGGCCGCGGGCCTCAAGATCTCGAGACCTGCACGCGCCTGGGAATTCCTCGACGCCACCGGCCCCCGCGCGGCGTTCTTCGGTAAAGAAAACGGCACGCTCGAGGCGTATGTCTACCCGCTGAAGGTGCTCGGCGACCTGCGCCTGCGATTCCGCGTCGGTGCCCGAGTCATCCCCGGCGAAGCCATCGTTCGAAGCATCACCTCGCGGCCCGGATCCTACACGCTCACCTACTCGGGCGACGAATTCCAGGTAGAGCAGACTATCGCGTCGAGTCCCACCGAACCCGGCCTGATCATGCACCTCGCCGTCCACTCGTACGAGCCCGTCACCATCGAAGGCGAGTTCACGCGCGACTTCCAACTGATGTGGCCCGCCTCCCTTGGATCGTCGTATGCGGAGTGGAACGCCGATTCGAAGGTCTGGTTCTTCGGCGCCGACGGGCATCCCTTCGCGACCGTATTCGGCGGGCCCGAGGTCGCCCTGCGCGACGCCGAGTACGCCACCAACTACTCAGCCGATCGCTCGTACCTGTTCACGCTCGGCTCGGTCAACGGACGCGGCGACCGGTGGCTCGCGATCGCAGGTTCGGTCAAATCGCGCGACGAAGCTATCGCCGCCTGGAAGCGCCTGCTGGCGAATCCTGAAGCGTCCATCGCGGCAGCCGAAACCGCAGCAGCCGGTTATCTCGACCGCACCGTTGAACTCGATCTCCCCGACCCCATGCTGCAGCGTGCGTACGACTGGTCGCGCCTCAGCGCCTGGAAAGGCATGGTCGACAATCCGTTTCTGGGCCGCGGACTCGTCGCGGGCTACGGACTCTCGAAAGGCGCCTACCGCCCCGGATTCGCGTGGTTCTTCGGCCGCGATTCGTTCTGGACCAGTTTCGCCCTCACCGCATCCGGCGACTTTGACAGCGCCCGCACAGCTATCGATTTCGTCGCGAAGTACCAGCGCGATGACGGCAAAATTCCTCACGAAATCTCGCAGAGCGCGTCGCTTGTCCCATGGTTCACTGCGTTCCCTTATGGCTACGCATCCGCCGATGCCACGCCGCTGTTCGTCATTGCCGTCCGCGATTATGTCGAAGCCAGCGGCGACATTGACTTCGCGCGAAAGCACCTGAACGCGCTCAACAAAGCCTTCGAATTCATGCGATCAACGATGGGCGAGGCAGGCTATCCCAAGAACCTTGGCGTCGGCCATGGCTGGGTGGAAGGCGGTCCACTGCTGCCGGTCGAAGTGGAGTTATACCAGGCCGCCAGCTATGTCAAAGCGCTGGAGTCGATGGCGAAACTCGCGACGCTTCTCGGCAATACTGCGCGTGCCTCGCAACTCGACAGCGAGTACAAAACCGAGCGCGCCGGGCTCGATCGTTTCTGGCTGGCTGAGAACGGCACCTACGCATTCGCGATCGGCCGCGATGGCAAGCCGGTGAACGAGCCCAGCGTCCTTGCGACCGTGCCGATGTGGTTCGGCGTCCTCGACCCGGCCAAGTCACAGCGCATGATTGAAACGCTCGCGCGCGAGGAGCATGCTACCGACTGGGGCATGCGCATCATCGGGTCCAATAGCCCCAACTTCGGACCAGCCGGTTACCACTTCGGATCCGTGTGGCCGCTGTTCACCGGTTGGGCGTCAGTCGGCGAGTACCGCAGCCACATGGCCGCCCCGGCTTACGAGAATCTTCGCTCGAACGCGTGGCTCGCCGTCGATGGCGCGGGCGGCAACACAACTGAGGTGCTCTCGGGCGCAACCTACTCGCCGTTGTCCAGCAGTTCACCGCACCAGATCTGGTCGGCCGCGATGGTGGTTTCGCCGATACTCCGCGGACTGCTGGGACTCGCAGTCGATTCAACGGCCCGGCGAGTGACGTTCGCGCCGCATCTGCCCGATGGCTGGGACCACGCGTCCATCAAGCGCGTGCGTGCCGGAAACAACAGCGTATCGCTCGAGCTCCGCCGCACCGCGCGCCAGGATATTCTCGAGGCCGTCGTCACGGGCGGCGATCCCGTCGAACTCGATTTCTCGCCCGCCTACAATCCGTGGACCACCGTGTCCACTATTAAGGTCAACGGCTCGCCAGTCCAGTGGAATCGCCGCGAGTACAAGACCGACTGGCACGCCGAAGCTATCGTCAAACTCAACCCAGGCCGTAACAAGATCGCTGTCGATCGCGGCGAGCGATTCGGCTATACCATCCCGTGGAATCCGCCGGAACTCGGGCATACCAGTTCGAACCTGAAAGTCATCGGCGAGCGCTGGCTGGCGGACACCCTCGAACTTCGCGTCGCCGGTCTCGCCGGACACGACTACGCGATCACGCTGAATGACGGTCGCGCGGTGGGCGTCCACATTGCGGGGCAGGGCACCGGATACGCCGAAGCAGGCGTTCGCATTCCCCGCCGTCCCTGATGCCTCGCAGGGCAATCATCCGTCGAATCGACGTGCCCATTGCCAGTGATCCATCTCAGCGCAGGGCCGTCCGGCGGTAACTCACTTTGAGCCGGTTGTTTCCCACGCGGATCCACGCGCGCTCGGGTGACCCCCTCAGCCTCGATCTTGCGAATTTTTCGACCATAACAAAATTGCAGCGGTAACGTGAACACCCGTGCTATCCTGAAAAGGAACAAAAGAGGATTAAAGGTAAGACGAGGAGTATCTATTCGAGAATGGCACTGGCGAACGAAGTAAAGCAAAACACAATTGAGAAGTACCGGGTCCACGGCACGGACACCGGGTCGCCAGAAGTACAGGTAGCGATTCTGAGCCAGCAAATACTGCAGCTGACCGAGCATTTCAAGACGCACAAAAAGGACCATCACTCCCGCCGTGGGCTGTTGTCGATGGTCGCCAGGCGTCGCCGGTTGCTGAATTACCTGAAAAGCCGCAATCCGGAAAGGTACCAAACCCTGATTCAGAGTCTGGGTATCCGCCGCTAGAGTAGCGGCGAGCAGCTAACGGCGCTCAGCCGATCGATCCTCCGGTTCCTGTCCCTTGGCAGGTCCGGACGCCCTCCATTCTGTCACTCCCAGTCTGTTCTTTAATCAGCGTTAGGAGATGTACATCTCCAGATTAAAGGAACTCTGATGCATACCATTGAGATCGACCTGGGTGGTCGAACAATCACTATTGAAACAGGCAAACTGGCCAAGCAGGCCAATGGCGCTGTCGTCGTCCGCTCGGGCGACTCCGTTGTCCTGGTTAGCGCGTGCGCAAGCGAAAAACCGAAGCCAGGCGCGGCATTTTTCCCCCTCACCGTCGACTATCGCGAATATACTTACTCGGCCGGCAAATTTCCCGGCGGGTTTATCAAGCGCGAAGGCCGTCCTTCCGAGAAGGAAATTCTCACCAGCCGTCTGATCGATCGTCCGATTCGGCCGCTTTTCCCCGACGGCTTTTCACATGAAACGCAGATCATCGGCATGGTAATGTCGGCCGATCCGCAAGGTGACCCGGCTCCGCTGGCTATCGTCGGCGCGGCTGCGGCGCTGGCCATCTCGGAGATCCCGTTCCACCACATACTGGGCGGCGTCCGCGTTGCGAAGGTGAACGGCACACTGATCGCGAACCCTTCCTATGAAGAGGGCCGCGATTCCACGCTGAGTATCATGGTAGCCGGTACCGACCACGGTATCGTCATGGTGGAGGCTGGTGCCTCCCACGTGAGCGAGGCCGAAGTAGTCGAAGCCATCGAGTTCGGACACGAGTGCTGCAAGAAGATCGCCGCCGCCATCCGCGAACTCCAATCGAAGGTTGGCAAGAAAAAGTGGGAGTTTACGCCGGTAGAGCTCGATACGGAACTGACGAAGCAGATTGATCTGCAGTTCCGCGCCGAACTCACCGACGCGATGGACACGGCCAAGCACACGAAACTCCAGAGCTATCACAAGATCAACGAACTGCACACCAGGGCTGCGGCCAGCGTGCCCGAAGAAAAGACCGCCGAAGCCGGAGCCCTCTTCAATCAGCTCAAGGAACGGATCTTCCGCGACCAGATGCTGAAGGAGCGGCGCCGTCCCGATGGACGCAAGTTCGACGAGATCCGCAAGCTGGAAAGCGAAGTCGGTCTCCTGCCTCGCACGCACGGATCGGCACTCTTCACCCGCGGTGAAACGCAGGCGCTGGTCACGGCGACGCTCGGCACCAAGGAAGACGAGCAGCGCATGGAAATGCTGGATCCGAGCGTGGCTTCCAAGCGGTTCATGCTGCACTACAACTTCCCGCCGTTCAGCGTTGGCGAAGTTGGATTCATGCGCGGTCCGGGCCGTCGCGAAATCGGGCACGGCGCGCTGGCCGAGCGTGCTCTCACTGCCGTGATTCCCGATGACAAGGCATTCCCCTACACGCTCCGAGTGGTCAGCGACATCCTCGAGTCGAATGGTTCGAGTTCCATGGCCACGGTCTGCGGTGCCACGCTGGCGCTGATGGACGCGGGCGTTCCGCTGGCGGCTCCGATAGCCGGCATCGCGATGGGCCTGGTGAAGGACGGCGACGAATACGCGATCCTCACCGACATCGCGGGCGCCGAGGATCACTACGGCGACATGGACTTCAAGGTAGCCGGATCGCGCGATGGCATCACTGCTCTGCAGATGGACATCAAGGTTCCGAACGTCACCACGGAGTTGATGAAGGAAGCGCTGGAGCAGGCTCGCAAGGCGCGGCTCTTCATCCTCGACCACATGGCGACCACTCTCGAAGCTCCTCGCGCTGCGCTGTCTCAATATGCTCCGCGCATCTTCACGATGACGGTCCCCACCGACAAGATCCGCGAGATCATCGGTCCGGGCGGCAAGGTCATCCGCGGAATCGTGGATCAGACGGGTTGCAAGATCGACATCAACGACGACGGCACGGTGAATATCTATGCCGCCGACGGTGCGGCTGCCGATCGCGCTATGCAGATGATCGGCGATATCGCCGCGGTGGCCGAGATCGGCAAGACCTATCTCGGCAAAGTGGTTCGCCTGGTTGACTTCGGCGCGTTCGTCGAAATCTTCCCGGGCACCGATGGTCTGCTGCACATCAGCGAGATCTCGGAGAACCGAATCAAGAATGTTCGCGATGAGTTGAAGGAAGGCGATCAGATCCTGGTAAAGGTTCTGGCGCTCGAGGGCAACAAGATCAAGCTGAGCCGCAAGGCCGTGCTTCGCGAGCAGCGCGACAAAATGAAGAGCGGTAAGGCCGCCGATCCAGTCGCGCAGTAACTCAACCGGCGTGTGAGGGGCGGTTCGCCGTCCCTCATGCTAAACTTCGTCCGAACCCTCCGTAGATCCCTCCACAAACAATTCGTACTCTTTCTGTCGGTTCTCCCGCATGCGTCATGCCCGTTGGACCGCGGCGGCTCGGCGATTGCTACTGCGCGGGTTCGGCTCCCACGATCCGGAAGCCGACAATCGAAACGTACGACCGTTTCCACTCGTTACTCAGAAACGCTTTGGCCGTGTAACGGCCCGGCGGAAGTCCAGCGAGCGGGATCAGAACTTCCCAGTTCTGTTCTCCATTCACCTGGATCTGATGCACCATCTGCGTGAACATTTTTCCAATCGACCAGGTATAAACGGGCTCTCCACGTTCGTTGCGGAGAACGACGTCGAACTCCTGCCCGGTCGAAAAAGTCAGCACCAGCGGATCGGCATTGGTATGCCGCAGCGCCAGCCGAGCGCGCATCGTGACATCCGGGTCGTAACTCGAGTTATCGAGAGCCAGCGTGAAACTCGTCTCCGGTGCTGTGGCCACTAACACGCCTCCCACTCGAATATATACGGCATCATAGGTTCTCGGACCTGCAATGGTCTGCACTGTCCGCTGCACCAGCCCGACATAGGGTAAATATAGATCGCGAAGAAGCCCTGCATCGGCGCATGTGCCCGGATCGTAGGTCACTTCGATGATGTTGCCCTGGTAGACACCCAGAGGTCCTTTGTAATCGGCCGTCGTGGAAACGATGTGACCGGTCTGGTTACAGGGACTCAGAAACGGCGTGAATACGCCCTCCGGACTGATGACCACACGCTCAGTCTTTGCGGCGGGATCGTAAGCCACAAGAGCGCCCTGGTCGTTGAATCGCAGCCACTCCTGTGTGCCGAATCCCGAATACAGGAAGTACTGATTTCCACCGAAATCCTCTGCCCGAGTTATCTCCACCAACTGGGAATCCTGCCCCCGTTGGGATGATGCGTAGATCCACTGATCTCCCGTCTGAAGCGGAAAGTACTCCGCCGGTGTCGCGCCGGACATCAACGCGCATCCCAGGAGTCCAATTAGAGTAAGTCGTCGCATATAACTAGAGACGCTTGAATCCGCCGCCGGGAGGGAACCTACAATCGGTATCTTTCGGACTTACTTCGGATCAACCGCGAACGAGAAGATCGGCTCGATGTCCACCGGCAGGCCCTTCACCGCCGCAATCGACTGCTCCAGATCCGCCGGCATCTTGTCGTATTTGGAGAACCAGCGCTCCGCCCGCGCCCGATCGCCCGTCGCTTCGATTTCCAGCAGTTCCCTGGTCACCATGGCGATGGCGCCCGGGATTTTCGCGAAATCGACGAAGTACTTGCCGTTCTCCCGCCGGATCGCTTTCTGCTCGCTCAGGAAGTTGAATTCCATCATCTCCGCACGCCCGTGTGCCTCGGCGATGCCGTAGCGGACGGTCCGGAAAATCCCGGCCAGATACGACGTGTAGTATTCTTCCGAGCGGCTCTTCGGCAGGGCACCCTGGTCCATCAGCCACTTCAGGCCGAACATCCCCGTGACATCGGCCTTCGCTTCTTCCAAGCCCGAATACACCGGCCCGAGCGCCTCGCGAATGTCCATCTGTTTGCCATTCACGCGCGAGTACGTAGGCCCAAGCCCGTGCGCGATCTCGTGCAGCACGGTGGATGCGAGATAGCCTTCCCCCGAGACACGCGCCGCCTGATCGTCCCGCATTAGCGCCCGCCCCAGCGGCAGAATCACCTCGTTAACGCGGGCGTCCATGAAGTTCTTGAAGAAGATCTTCTTGGTGCCCTTCTGCGCGTGAATTCGCGGATCGTTCGGCAAATTGTCCGCGACAGCCTGGTATCCGTGCAGCAGATCGCCCGTCCGGAACGGCGCATCCATCACTTCCATCGGCGTGAGGTGGCCCTTCTTCGATGGCCGGTCGGCCGCGGGAACCGGCAGCGCGCTCTGAATATCCGGCACGTACTTCTGATAGATCGCGAGCTTTGCGCTCTCGGGTTCGTTGCGAATCAGGAGCGCGGCGGAGAACGATGTTTTCACGCCGAGCAGGTCGTCGAGATACGTCTCATACGGCCCAATGATGACGTCGAACTTCGGATTCTGCAGATCCATCCATTCGAGGTCGCTCGGATAGTAGTCGTCGTGTTCCAGGCCATCGGCTCGAAGCCGCAGGAACTTCGCAAACGCCGGATCGTCGCTGGACGACGCGGCCGCACGCAACTCCCAGGCCGCCCTATCAATGAATGGCTTGAACTCCTTCGAGTACGGAATCCCGACCAGCTCCGATCCCTTCCGGCGCACGACGGAGTATCCGCTGTAGATCTCGTCCTTCTTCTCCGGATGCTCCTTGACGTACTCTTCGATTTGGGCGCGCGACAGTCCAACCGGGTACAGGTTGCGTCCCGGAGGCGCGCTCGCGGCATTCGCGAACGGCTTGTTCTCGTTGATCAGATCGTAGCGGCTGCCGTTGATCATCAACGCGCGCTTCAACTGAGGATCCTCCGTGCTGAGGTATAGCTTCAGCCCCTCCGGATCGCTCTGGCGCCAGTAGATGTCCTCCATCATGCGCGAGGCTTCCGCCAGATGGTTGATCATCGTGCGTTCCCGTTCGGTGTAGCGCGGCGCGTCGAACGGCATTCGGACCGGTTTCCACTTGCTGAGTTCGGCCAGCGGTACATCGGATGGCGGCGCGGCGCTCATGGCGAAACTCAAAATAATAAGCGGGATCAACATACGGAGGGAAAATTGCATCTGCTTTTATGGTAACTCCGCACTTACAATATAGGTGTGAGGTTCTTGTCCGTCTTGGGCGCTCTGCTCGCCCCCGCGGTTCTGTCCGCCGCCTTAGTCACCATGCCGCTCGAGGACGTGAAGCCTGGCATGCGTGGGATCGGGAAGACCGTGTTCAGCGGGAACAAAGTCGAGGAATTCCAGGTCGAAGTCCTGGGAGTGCTCGAGAATATGGGTCCCAAACAATCGGTGATTCTGGCCCGCCTGTCCGGTGGTCCGCTCGAGAAAACCGGCGTCATGCAAGGTATGAGCGGCAGTCCGGTGTACATCGACGGCAAACTGGTTGGCGCGGTCGCGCTCACGTTTTCGTTCTCGAAAGAACCGATCGCGGGAATTCGGCCGATTCGGGAGATGCTCGCCATCCAACGGCCCGCGCTGAAACAAACCCAGCGCGCCGGCATGGGGCCGATTCGCGAACCCATCCAACTCCTCTCCAAACCCGAAGACGTGATGGCCGCGGGCAGCCGTCTGGTGGACATCTCGACTCCGCTCTCGTTCGGCGGCTTCACCCGCGGCGCCATGGATCACTTCGCCCCGAAACTCCGCGAATACGGCCTGGAGCCGGTGCAGGGATTCTCCGGCGGCGGCACTCCGACGGAAGGCTTCGGCGACCCATCGCTGATTCAACCGGGATCGATGATCAGCGTCCAACTGATGTCGGGCGACATGGCAGTAGGCGCCGAGGGTACAGTGACGGCCGTCGATGGCTCGAACGTCTACGGCTTCGGCCATCGATTCCTCTCCGTCGGCCCCACTGAGATGCCGTTTGCGCGGGCCGAGGTGATCGCGCTTCTTCCGAACCTCCAGACCTCGTTCAAGATTTCGGCCTCGCGCGAGTGGATGGGCTCCATCACACAAGATCGCAGCGTCGGCATCGCGGGCTTCCTCGGCAAGCGCGCCGATATGGTCCCGTTCACCATCTCGGTCACCGATCCGAACTCCTCGCCAGTCCGCAGCATGAGCTATCGCATGCAGATGATCAACGACCGCGTACTCGCGCCTCTCTTGGTCCAGATGGCCCTCTATTCGACGATCGAGGCCAGCGAGCGCACGCTCGGCACGTCGAGTCTGCGGGTGCGGGGCAATATCGAGTTCGATGGTCCAGTGCCGCCGATTCGCGTGAATAACGTCTACACGGGCGACGTCAACGTTCCGCTGGTGGCGTCGTTGAATACCGCGACTCCGCTCGCCTACCTCATGCAGAGCGGGTTCGACGACTTGAAGCTCAAGAATATCCAGCTCGAAGTGGAATCGTTCGACAAGAAGAAGCAGTTCACGATCGATCAGGTGTGGAGTTCAAAACGGGACGCTCGACCCGGTGACACCATCGAGATCAGCACGATGCTGGCCGGCGACAACGGTGTCGAGTTGACGCGCACGGTTCCGTACACACTGCCGATTGGCGCCGAGACCGGTACGCTCTACATCACGGTGTCGGACGCGACCTCGGCCAACCTGACCGATTATCAGCAGTTGCTCACGACGTCGCCGCGTACTCCGTCCCAGTTGGTCTCATTTCTCAACGGATTGCGTGGGAACGGGAAAGCGTACGTGCGCATCTGGAAGGCTGACACCGCCTATTCGGTGCAGGGACAGGACCTGCCCGATCCGCCGGCATCGATAGCGATGATCCTGGCGAAGACGCAGTCGTCTCTGTCGGGCATGCAACTATGGAGAGGATCTGAGATCGCGGAGATGGACATCCCAACCGACGACGCGGTGGTGAGCGGGTCGAAGACCATCCAGATCGAAATCAAAGAATAGAATCATGCGGCAATCATGTGTGGCCCTGCTGGCGATGGCGCCGGTGGTGCTCGCTTCCACGACAACCACCTGGGAGATGAACAATTACCAGGACTTCCTGCGCGGGCGATTCGCCAATGTGGCGCTTGGCAGGGACGGCCGGTTGATGCTGGCGCCGAATCTGGAGCCGGTGTTTGCATCGGGTCAGCCGGCCATCTGGTCGGTGGCCGCGGCGCCGGACGGCAATCTGTATCTGGGGACGGGTCACCGGGGACGCTTATATAAGGTAGACCCGGCCGGGAAGAGCAGCCTGGTCTGGACCGCCGAGCAGCCGGAGATCTTCGCACTCGCGGTCGACGCACGCGGTACGGTGTATGCCGGCACCTCACCCGACGGGCGAATCTATCGGATCGAGAACGGATCGGTGAAGGAGTTCTTCAATCCGGGGGTGCACTACATTTGGGCACTGAAGTTCGGGCCGGATGGCGCTCTGTATGCCGGCACCGGCGACCACGGCCGTGTCTTCCGAATCACCATGGACGGCAAGGGGCAAGTCTGGTACGAGAGCGGACAGTCGCACATCTCGTCGCTTGCGTTCGATTCCGAGGGCCGGCTGCTGGCGGGCAGCGACCCGAACGGAATCCTATACCGCATCACCGGCAAGAATAAGGCGTTTGTGCTGTATGATGCCAATCTGCCGGAGATCCGGAGCATCCTGCCCAACGCCGACGGCACTCTGTACGTAGCGGCACTCGGCGGTTCCACGGCGAAGCGCGCCGGGACCACGTACGGCGTCACCACCGGCGCTCAAGGGTCTGTGGTTTCGGCGCCGGGTACATCCATCACCGTTACGGACTCGCAGGCTGGCGGTGACATCGCAACGTCGAAGGCGGATCAAACGAAGACTCAGCTGCAACCCGCCGCCACCGTGGTGCAACCGGTCCAGGTCATCGATGTGACCGGAGTCGAGAAGTCGGCCATCTATAAGATCCACCCTGACAATACGGTCGAGACCCTGTGGAGTTCGAAAGACGAGAACATTTACGATATTGCCGTGATCGACGATCGTCTGATGTTCGCGACGGATCTGCAAGGCCGGATCTATCGATTGGGCCGTGAGCGGAAGGCGACGCTGGTGGCACAGACCGGCGAGGCCGAGACAACTCGATTGTTGCCGTCGCCTGCCGGACTTCTGGCGTCGACGGGCGACATGGGCTCGATCTATCGCTTGGGGAAGGGAACCGCATCCCACGGTACCTTCGAAGCCCCGGTGCATGATGCTAACACGGTTGCGCGCTGGGGACGCTTGTCCTGGCGCGCCGAAACGCCGCAGGCCACTGGCGCTGCGTTCCGAACGCGGTCCGGGAATTCGGCCCGCCCGGATAATACCTGGAGCGACTGGTCGGAGCCGCTCACGGATCCAGCCGGGTCGTTGATCCGGAGTCCGAACGCGCGGTACATCCAGTGGCGGTTGGAACTGACCTCGACTAACGTTGCAACGCCCTCGGTGGATTCGGTAATCGCGGCGTATCTGCCGCAAAACACGCCGCCGACGGTTCGCAGTATTACCGTAAGCACGCAGACGAATGCCGCAGCTCAGAAGACGACGGCTGCCGCGGCAACGCCCGCCGCCAACTCGGCGTTCAGCATCACTGTCACCGACAGCGGCGACGCTCCGCAAACCTCGGCGGGAACTCCCACTCAGACGCTGGCGCGCAATGCAGGACAGCAGACCCAGATCGTCTGGCAGGCGGACGATAGCGACGGCGACCACCTCGCCTACTCGATCTATTTTCGCGGAGAGGACGAGCACGACTGGAAGTTGCTGCGTTCCAATGTTTTCGAGAACAGTCTGAACATCGACTCGGATGTGCTGGCCGATGGCCGGTATTACTTCCGGGTGGTCGCCACGGACCGGCCGTCGAACCCGGTGGAGTACGCGCGCGAGTCGGAGTTGGTGAGTTCACCGGTTCTGATCGACAACACGCCCCCGGTGGTGCACTTCGCCGCCCCAGTGCAAAGCGGAACCATGGCGGATCTTACGGTCACGGCCACCGATCAGACATCGCCGTTGCGGCGCGGTGAGTACAGTCTGGATGCAGGACCGTGGATTCCGGTGGAGGCAGCCGACGGAGTCACAGATTCGCCTTCCGAAAGCTTCGGATTCCGGCTGGAGAAGCTGCGGCCCGGCGAGCACCTTCTGGTTTTTCGCGCCTATGACGCGGCCGGGAATGCCGGATTGTCGAAACTCGTGTTGAAATAGCAGGCACTCCGGAAAAGGCAGTGCAATCGTCGCCAATCGGATCTATAATTTGCTCAGCAGGCGGTTCGAGATTAAGTTTTCATCCCGGCCTTTTACAAAGGAGGGCTACACATATGTTCGACAGCCTCGATGATCAAATTAAGAAGGATCTTAACGCCCAGACCAGCACAAAGCAGAGATTGCTGCTCTATTTGGCCGTGTTCATCGTTGCGGTGTTGGTCTTTGGTGGTCTGATTTTTGGAGTGCGGATGATCGAAGGATAGGGGCTGCCTCCGCAGCCGCTTCCAGATGAGAGATTGATTTGTGGAGGGCCGGGGCGAGTACGCTTCGTGGCGTCTCGCCAAGGCCTCGAATTGTCCTAACGGACTGCAGCGAGCATGGGCTCGTGGCTGCCGATCGACCGCATGACCGACTTCACCATCGCCGGGTATTCCTGGCGTGGGTTATACGTCCGTAGTTTCTGATCGAGGCTCTTGGCTCGATACAGATTGGATCGGCTGAGTCGTGCCGCTACGAAGTGAATTCCTGCGCGAACGGATGGAAATCTGTCCTTGCACGAATTCCAGCCAAACACGTTGTTGTTCTTGAACTCTTTCCCCCCGCCGGATTCTATGACGGAGATGCTCGGCAGGAGCCGCCAGTCCAAGTCGTTGTCATCGGCCGCCTGGATGAAATCGGCGGCATATCGTGTGATCGGGCAATCCCTCTTCGCGAGGAACTGGTGGAGCCGAACCAGACGGGGGTCGCTCACCGGCTGTTGGCTGGCCCGGACTTCATGATCGACTTTCGTCGCAACCGGAGCAGCGAGCAAACCAGCAAACACGAAGAGCCCTTTGGAAACGGACTTCAAATTTCAAGCCTCCTGGGAAGTGACTAGAGTGAGCATTGTGCGAGCTGATGCAGCACAACGCAGAGCGAAAGTGACTGAGGAGATAAACTTCACATACATCGACAGTATAGCAGTATTAACGTTGTCAATAGTGGGGCGTGGCTGAGTGTGGGCGAGACGGGAAACTTATAGCTGGTACGCCAGCCGTGCGAGGTAGTGGCAGCGGTAAGTTGCGCCCGAGAAGGGGCAGGCCGACCTTTGAACTAACCCGGCCGTGATGAGGCAGACTGGAGACGATGCCTGTGCCGGACACCGCTCACTCATGCTCGCGGCTCAGCTTCGGGTCACGGGTATGTCGCGCAGCCGTCGGAGGCGTCGGGGCACTTACGGGAGGATCACCATCGGCGTCCGGGCAAATGCGAACTTCTGGCCCATTTCGTCGATGATGGTGAGCTGACTCGTGTAACGGCCGGGGTTCAGGCTCGCGAGCGAGATCTGCAACTGGAACGGAACGGCGCCGTTGCGATTCACCGCAACTTGCGCCGAGCGCACTGGGGACGACTCGAAGACTTTACGGGCTCCGGCATACAGCGTCAGATCCGCCGCGAGACTCGGAGTCCGTCGCGTCGGATCACTGGCGGGATCGTAGACCTCGAAGTAGACGAACAGATTCTGCCCGCGCCGGAACACTCGGGTGATGCTCGGCACCAGCTTCTGGCCATCCTGCACCAGAGGATGCCGCACCGACAACTTCTTCTCCCCGCTCGCACTGCCCACTGCTGAACTCACCGGCTCACGCTGCCCGGCCCACACCACCGAACTCATGCGCACCTTACCCGACTCGCCGTTCAGATCAGGCACGACGAACGGAGTCTCGAAGGTTCCCATCTTGCCCGACAGATTCTCGCGAGCCAGAAACTTCAGGCGGTAACTGCCGGGTGCGAGTGTGAGTCCCGTGTCGTATTGGAAATGGCGGCGGCCGATCTGGGCGGCGGCATCGTCGGTCAGCTTAACCTTGATCGTGTCGCGGACTCCGGAAACCAGGCGGCCCTTGTCATCGCGGATCTGGCCGATGAAGTCCAAATCCGTGGTCTGGGTCGAGCCCTTCTTCGCCAGTCCGACCGCGGAGCCGGGGATCTTCACCGAGATCGGCACGAAGTAGTTGCCCTTCGAGATTCGGAAGTAGTCGATCTCGATAGCCAGCGCGAGTTCGCTCACGGGATCGCCGAGATCCAGCGCCTCTTCGAGTTGCCGTTCCTTGTCCGAGGAGTTAAAGTTCTTCCACTGCTTCGCCGCGTAATACCCTTGACGATAATCGGCTTTTGCCTGTACCGCCGGGTTCAGCTTGATGCGGATTTTGCGAAAGCGGCCGTCCTGCGACGCGTCGGTGGAGTAGTAACCCAGAATGTAGTAACTGTCCACGTCGTGCTGCGCCTGGGTGATGCCGGTAGTGAGGTCGTTGGAATCGAGCAGCGCCTTCCCGCCGGTGTCGGCCGCCAGAGTGTACAGAGTCTCCTGCTGGTCGGTGAACTTGTCGCGCGCCGAAGTTTGGGTTCGTCCTGAAAAAACGCCGGTACCGCGCGGGGATGCGACAGTCGCGTCGCCGGCCGGGGCCATCGCGACCAGGCCTCGGGCGTCGACCGGATAAAAGGCAACATTTGATCGGATCGCGGTGTTCACCGTCGACCTGAGCTGCGCCTGGTTCTCCATACCGGTCTTACTGATACCGCTTGAAAAGTAAACCAACGCTTTCTTTTCCGGATGCACGGCGAGCTTGCGCGCGGCGGTCTCCAGCGCGGTCAGCTTCCGATCGGTATTAAATATGTTGAACTCGGTTTCGTCGGCAATGAAGAGGGACCCGTCGTCGCTATCGTCGCTCGCATCCGGCGTGCTCCCGTCGACAGACAACTCGGACGACTCGCCGATCCGGAACTTCCGGATGGTGTCGATGAGCAGATCGCGATCAGCGGTGAAGTCCTGGACGATTTTGAACTGGCTGCCAAACGTCATGATGGCGACCATGTCGGCGGCCGTCATCTGGGTGCGAAGGAATTTCAGGGCAGCGTCCTGCGCCCGCAGTTGTTCGGCGGGAGCCATCGAGGAGAAATCGAACATCAGGCCGATGAGCCGTTTGTCGCGCAGCCGCACTGGCGTGGCCGTGGAGCCGGGAGCAGCAGTTTCGGGGATGCGCTCGGCGAACGTGCGGGGATTATCGGGCAGTGTGGGGAGCGCCTCGCCGTCCAGTTTCTGTAGTTCGAAGACGGACAGGGTCTGCGGCTTGCCGTCCTCGAGAAGGGTGAAATCTTCCTTCTTGAGCGTGGTGACCGGTCTACCGGATTTGTCTTTGACACTTACATTTACGATGACAAGGTTCGACGAAGCCTTGAAGATCGGAGTCTGATCCTGGGCGATTAGCGCCGCTACGGTAATCAAGCCGGCCAGATATCGATACATTAGAATCGGAACCTCACCGTTCCCTGCATGGTCCGCATGCTTCCCGCTCCGAGCGGAAGCCCGTAAGTCAGCGAATTGACCACCGTCCCGATGCTTGCGATGTTGACGTGGTTGGTCACGTTAGTCGCTTCCATTCGGAACTCGAGCCGCCTCCGCTCACCCAGGCTGAACGACCGTCCGAACGAGGCGTTGAGCGACAGGTTCGACGGACCGGGAATCGTGTTGCGCCCTGCGTTGCCAAACAGGCCAGCGCCGGGAATCGTGAAAGCGCTGAGATTGAAGAATTCGCCGCCCGTAACCGGAAGTCCAGTCGAGTCGGCGCGGCCCGCTCCCACCGCTCCGGTACCACCGGAGTCGGATCGGTTGCCCAGTACGCGAGCCGTGAAGGGTGTTCCCGATGAATAGGTTAGGCCCCCAGATAGTGTCCAGTCCTTTAAGAGTCTGGCGAACAACGTATTGTCCGCCGACCGCGATCCCGGACCGCCGACCGGCGACGTCAGGACGTACCCGATCCTGAGCGTGTGCCGCTGGTCGAAACTCGAGAGACCACGCTCCGCGGCGAGGTCCTGGTCGTTCTGCGCCACCGTGTTCCCCGCGCCGCCAAACGTCGAAGAGTTGTCGATCGACTTCCCAAACGTGTACAGCGCATTGGCCGAGATGCCGCGGCGGAACCGGCGCATCACCCGAAGTTGCAGCGCGTGGTAAATCGAATTGCCTTCCGCACTCTCGTACGTGAACCCGACCGCGTTGCCGATCCGACGGCGCTGTTCGGCCGTCAGAGTCGCACCCGGCGCGGCGCGATTCGGCAGACGCTGAATGTCCAACCGCGTGCCTTTGGTCCCGAGGTAGCCCGCCTCGAGGGTGAAACCACCGGCGAGATCGCGCTGGATGGATGCGGTCCAGGTTTGGGCATAGCCGATGGCGAAATTGGGGTCGACTGCGTAGGTGTTGAGGACCGTCTTACCGGGGGGAATCGCGGAGAGTCCGGTCTCGATCGTGAGCGGTGTCAGCAGGCTGGTGCTGATGGAAGACGTGTCGGCGAATGGGGGTTGTGCGGCCATGCGGGACGCGATTTGGTTATAGATCGAGCCGTTGTAGTAGATCCCGTATGCCGCCCGGACTTGGGTCTGTTTCAGCAGCTTCGGCTTCCACGCCAGCGCGACCCTGGGGGCGAAGTTATTCTTGTCGGGGTGCATCAGCGAGTCGGGCTGACCGGGAGTACCCGGCGTCACCACGGTCACGCCTGTGAAGTCCGGGGCGACATCGAGGTTGGCGATGTGGCCGTACTTCTCGGTCAGCGGGCTGAAGTACTCGTAGCGAAGACCCGCGGTAATCGAGAAATTCGCCCGCACCCGCCAGTCGTCCTGTGCGAACAGACTGTACGAGGAGCCTCGGAAGTAGGTGCTCGACGACCCGAACCGGATGGAACTGCTCTGAGGCAGCCCAAGTAGGAAGTCGGCGAAGTCGTACCCGGTCCTGGCGATTGCCTGGCCTTGCGCATCGAACGCGCTGGTGCCGATCCCGCTGAAACTAAACGTCCCGCGGCCGTTCTGATCGGTTAGCGTGTTGAGCTGACTGCGCCGGAAATCGCCGCCGAAGCTCATGTTGTGCTGTCCCCTGGTCCAAATCAGCGACTCGCTCACTCCCACACTCTGGTTGCGCACCAGCACCGGACTCGCGTCGCTGAGACCGCCGTAGTTGGTGAAACTGAGATTCGGCGGGCCGTAGTTGAGAGGGTCGTCCGACGAACCTCGAATGCCGAGTTGCGTCGCGACGTCGACACCGTTCGCGAAAAACGGGACGGTCTGGCTTCGATTCCGATTGAAATTGACGTGGACGGTGTTCGGCAGTTTCGGGCCGAAGTTGCGGGTCCAACTCAAGTCGGTATTCCACCCGGATCCGCTGGTCTCATCCAGAAATCCGAATGGTTGCAAGGAGTTGCCATCGCGGCGCTGGTAGTTGAGGGAGAATCCGAGACGGTCCTTGCGGGTGAGGTTGTGGTTCAGGCGGGTGTTGAGGCTATCGGAATCCTGGGGAGTCGAGGAGACGTACACGAAGTTCTGAATGCTACCGGGCTGATTCGGGAGCGGGAAGAAGTTGAGGAGTCCGAGTGCGGCGGGATCAATGCGGTTGATCGGGATTTGATTGCCGGGGAAGGGCGTCCCGTTCTTTGGGTCGTAGATAATGTTGGGGGACAGCGAGAAGTCGCCGGTGCGTTCCAGCGGGGTGGGCAGAGTCTGGACGGACCGGAACGGATTCGAAGAGCGGAGCCCCGTATAGTTAATGAAGAAAAAGCTCTGCGGAGCGTTGACGATTTTCGGGATCACCAGTGGGCTGCCGACCATAAACCCGAATCGCTCCTGCGAGTAGGAAGGCTTGTCGGAGACTTGGCCGTTCAGAGAGTATGCGCTGGCATCGAGGCCCGAGTTGCGAAATCCGAAGAACACGGCGCCGCGAACCTGATTGCCTCCGCGTGAGCGATTACCGATGAACGCAGGCCCACCGCCGGGTCCGCGTGGGTTGCGTCCGCCGAAGCGCCCACCGCCGGGGCCGCCGAAACCACCGCCACCGCCACCGCCGCCACGACCGCCAAATCCGCCGCCACCACCGCCGTCGCGACCGCCGAACCCACCACCTCCGGCTCCACCCATTCCGCCGCCCGGACCGTCGGGTCCCATGCCGCCACCCGGACCCCCGGGACCCATGCCGCGCATCTGCATGCGGGGATCTTCGAGGCCCGGATCACGGGACTGCAGACCCTGGCTCAGACTCCCGTTCACCAGAAAGCTCTCGGTGGTATCCTGCGCCGCTGACTCCGGCACCGGCGTTTCCGCGCGGGCGATTTCCGCGTTCACCTGATTCTCGGCAATGTTCTGAACCGATTGGAAGCCGCGAGCACCCGGCCGCATGGCAAACTGCGGGTTCGCGGCGGGGCGCGGCTTCAGGTTCAGCGTGAAATCGGCTGCCGTCCCGGCTGCGACTTCGCGCTTCGAAGGGGAAAAACCGAACAGGTCGACGGTGAGGCTCCAGGTACCCGGCCCCAGGGTGCCGAACGAGTACCGGCCGTCGTCGTCCGTGACCGTCACCACCTTTCGAGTTCCCTGCACCGCGGTAATCGTGGCGCCGGGGATCGGCTGATTGGCGGACTTCACCAGTCCGGTGATGTCTTGAGCAAATGCGCTGGAGAAGAAAAGGAGCGCCAGCGCTTGGAGGATGTGTTTGCCGGCGCTCATAGGGGTTGGTTCGAAAGACCTACACTACTCGGCGCGCTTTAGGCTGATGTCGCGCGTGGTGTCGGAACCTTCACGGGACATCTTCAGGTTCAGGGTGGCGCCCTCGACCTTACCGCTGTAGTTCATTTTCATCTCGTTGCCGTTGAATTCCACTTTCACGACGAACGAGACGTTGTCGCCATCCACCTTGCCTTCGCTGATGGGGTTCGATCCACCGCGCATTCCCGACATTTCGCCGGTCAGATTGCTGCCGTCGGCTTTCAGGGTCAACGTCACGGGCCGGGTCTGACCGTTGCGGCCGGCGGTTTCGCCAGCCCACTTTCCGGAGACATCGGCCGCGAGGGCCGAGACCGCCATCAGGCCCGCGATCAGGCCGGTGGCGAGTATTGTTCGTAGCTTCATTTCTGTGCGTCCTCTTTCGTGGAGTCCGGTTCCGGATCTCCGTCAGGAGCAAAGATGCGTTCAGCCGCACTTCAAGTTACAGACGTGAGGCGCACAACCGATTGGTTTACAAATATTTAACGTTCAGCCCCAGACGCCGAGCCACTTCTTCCGCTTGGGGATGACAACCGGGAGCGCGAGAATTCCCTCGACGGCCGAGGTGGGATTATCCATCAGCATCAGGCGGGCGTACTCCTCGCCGTAGTGGTTCTTCAGCAAGTCGAAGGCTGCGTCCAACTTCGGGGTCCGGTATTCGGTATCGTGCGCGTCGCTGGCGACAAAGTGAACGAGTCCGCGCTCGATGAGTTTTTCGGCGAACTTGCGCGCGGCGCTGCCGAAGAGGCCCGTGAGCGACTGGGCCGTCACCTGGATGTACGATCCATCCTCGACCCACTGAGCCAAGGTGTCGAAACGCTGCTGGAGAATCTGATTCCGTTCCGGGTGTGTGATGATCGGGAGCATGCCGGCACCCCGCAACCGGCCCAGAATCTCGCCCGAGTTCTGGAAAATGACGTAATCCGAGAATTCAACCAGAAGCCATTGTTTGTGATTGATGGTGTACTTGGTGGGATTGTCGATGGCGTCGTTGACGTTGTCGAAGGTGAGGTGAAAATCGCAGCCGGAGTAGACGCGGATCCGGTTGCCGACCGCCTTCTGCACTTCGGCGATTCGCGCTTCGTTGACGGCGAGGTTCCACTGGTACTCGGTATTCGCGTGCGGGGAGGCGACGATGCCGGTGGTTCCGGAGTCGGCGGCCATATTCAACATCGCTATGCTGTCTTCAACGGTGCGGGCTCCATCGTCCAATCCGTACAGCACGTGGCTGTGAATATCGACCATCTCATTGAGGATATCAAGCCATACAGCCGCCGGATGTATACAACATCATGAATGATCATTGATTTCTGCATTCTCCGGCTGACACAATAGCTTGGGGGTAGCCAGGACTCTTCGATGGAACTGCGAACGCTTGCCTTCGTCCTCGCGGGCGGAAAAGGAACCAGACTCTATCCACTCACAAAGGAGCGAGCCAAACCAGCCGTGCCGTTTGGCGGTCGCTATCGTATTGTCGATTTCGTTTTGAGTAACCTGATTAACTCGGGTATTTACTCGATCTATGTGCTGATCCAATTCAAGAGCCAATCGCTGCTGCAGCACGTTCGCGAGGGCTGGGAAATTGGCGGACTACTGAAAAATCACTTCATTATCCCAGTTCCGGCGCAGATGCGAAGCGCTGGGGAGGACTGGTATCGCGGGACCGCCGATGCGATTTATCAGAACATGAACCTGATTGAGCAGGCCGATCCTCATGTCGTCGTGATTTTCGGGGCCGATCATATCTATCGCATGAACATCCGCCAGATGGTGGAGTTTCATCACCAAAAGGATGCGAAGGTGACCATCGCCGCGATTCCGGTGGAGCGTAAGTATGCACGGGAATTCGGAGTGATCGAGGTGGATGAGGAAGGTTCGGTGATTGCATTCCACGAGAAGCGGGCGGATGCGCCGGCCATGCCGGGCCGTCCCGACATGGTGCTCGCGTCCATGGGGAACTACATCTTCTCCACCGACCTGCTGCTGCGGGAGCTCCAGATCGATGGTGAGAACGAAGACAGCAATCACGATTTCGGGCGCGACATCCTGCCGGGCTTGATCGGACGCACCAAGATGTACGCGTACGATTTTCAGACGAACCGCATACCGGGGGATCCGGTGGGGCAGGTCGCGTACTGGCGCGATGTCGGTACGCTGGACGCGTATTTTGAAGCCAGCATGGATTTGCGCGCCGTTGCCCCCGAGTTGAATTTGTACAATCGCGCTTGGCCCCTGCGAACCGCCGGATACTTCGACGCTCCGGCGAAATTCACCTTCGATCAGGAAGGACGGCGTGGCCGGGCGATCGATTCCATCGTGTCGGGCGGGACTATCCTGTCGGGCGGGTATGCCAAGAACTCCGTGATCGGCCGCGGCGTGAAGATCCACACGGGTGCGATGGTGGAAGACTCGGTGATCTTCGATAACTGCGATATCGGACGGCGGGCGAAGGTGCGGCGCGCGATTCTCGACAAGAATGTGCGCGTGCCGGAGGACGCGACCATCGGCTACGACCTGGATCGGGACTCACAATTCCACCATGTCACCGAATCGGGGATTGTGGTCGTGGAGGGTCACCGGTCGCTGGTGCATATCGCGACGTTGCTGGTGTAGGAAGTCGCGCGGAAGCGAAGGATTTGGCCTTGATCGGAATGTCACTTCGGAACTATGAGCGTGACTCGACATGAATTCTTACACTATGCGCTCCTTGCTTTAACATGTGGAGTTCGCTCGGGCTTCGGCGAGGTGGCCGCGGGCGCCGCCCTCGAGCAGGTCGAGTTATTCCACTCTGGCGAAGGCGGTTATCACACCTACCGGATTCCCGCCATCGTCCGGTCTCGAAAAGGGACGCTGCTGGCCTTTTGCGAAGGCCGGCGCACTTCCTCGGGAGATTCCGGCGACATCGACCTGCTGTTGAAACGCAGCTTCGACGGGGGTAAAACCTGGAGTCCGGCTCAGCTTGTAGCCGACTTCGGGCCGGACACCATCGGCAATCCGGCGCCTGTGGTTGACTGGAAGAGCGGAACTATTGTCCTACTGATGAACAGCAGCCCGGGCAACGTAACAGAACGCGAAATCTCCACCGGTACGGGCGCCACCCGGAAGGTCTGGATCTGCCGCAGCAAGGACGACGGAGCCAGTTGGAGCCGGCCCGAAGAGATCACTTCGTCGGTCAAGCGGCCGGAGTGGACGTGGTACGCCACCGGCCCCGGCAACGGCATCCAACTTCGCTCCGGGCGGCTGGTGGTCGCCTGTGACCACAAGGTGGTCCACACGGAGTCCATGCATTCGCATCTCATCTATAGCGATGATGGAGGAGCCACCTGGAGCATCGGCGCAATGCCGCGGAGAAGACCAACGAATCGACGGTTGCCGAACTCGCGGACGGGTCACTGCTGCTCAATATGCGCAGTTATCATGGAACGCACCGCCGGGCCATCGCCACAAGCCGGGACGGCGGGTTGACGCTTTCTGCTCTGGAATTTGACGAGGCGCTCATAGAACCGGTCTGCGAAGGGAGTCTGCTACAGGCCGTCCCGCAAGGCAAGAAGAGCGGCAGGCGCTTGTTGTTCAGCAATCCGGCCAGCGTGCGGCGGGAGAGAATCACCGTTCGTCTTAGCGAAGATAGTGGGCGTACCTGGAAGTACTCGAAGGTGATTTACGGCGGCCCGGCGGCTTATTCCGACCTTGTGATGCTCGACAGACGATCCGCGGGTTTGCTGTATGAGTGGGGAGAAAAGGGACCGTACGAACGCATCAGCTTTGCACGGCTTCCGTTGAAGTGGATCGAACAGGCATGAGGCGCGTGAGTCGAAACGGACGGATATTTGCGTGACAAGAGCGCGAAGATAAACCTGCACGGGATTTTGCCGGCTTTGATTACTCCGTTCGATGCGGAGTGCCGGGTGAATAGACGTCTTTGGAGATGCTGCTGGAGAGCCTCTATGCCGCCGGGGCTCATGGCGTTTACGCTTGCGGCCAGACCGGTGAAGGACTGCTGCAGACGGTGGAGCAGCGAAAGACGGTGGCGGAAGTTGTAAGGGCCAACTCTGCGAAAGAGCAGCAGGTGGTGATCCATGTCGGCGCCTACCGGCCGGACGAGGCTTTTGAGCTTGCCCGGCACGCTTCGAAGATTGGCGCTACCGCAGTGAGCAGCCTGCCGCCGATCGGCGCTTACTCGTTCGAAGAAGTCCGCGCGTATTACGAAAAACTGGCCGCCAACTGTATCCGTCCCGTTGCTCATCTACTTCTTCCCGGATGTGTGTCCCGCTGTCCGCTGCGCCGAACAGATCATTGATCTGACGGAGATTCGCGGCGTGGCTGGATTGAAATTCACCGATTACAATCTCTACGATCTGGCCACTATCAAAGAAACCGGAACGGTGCTTTTCAACGGCCGCGACGAAGTACTGGCGGCCGGCCTGCTGATGGGTGCCGATGGCGGCATTGGAACTTTCTATAACCTGGTGCCTGGTTTGTTTGTCGAGCTCTATGATCTGGCTTGCGGGAACGAATGGCAGCGGGCCCGGGCCGTGCAGCGGAAGATCAACGAACTCATCCGAATCACTTTGAAATTCCCTTTGTTCCCGGCGATGAAGCAGATGCTTGGCTGGGCAGGGATCGACTGCAGCCCGTGTCTGGTGCCGCGCCGCGCGCTCACCGGCGACGAAAAGCGGCAACTGCAGGCCGCGCTTTCTCAATCGAGCTTTGAACGGGATTCTTTCGCCAACGCGCTGGTCAAATGAGCCGTCGGTATGCGTGTGGTGCCTGTCTGACCGGCGGGGTGGCCGCAGCACTCGCCGGTTACCTGAAGCAGGTTGCCGGTCTGAACCTGGCGTTCGAGTTCGCGGCAGTCTTGCTGCTTCTCTCCTCTTTCGTGCTGTTCCGAATCCACCCAGCATCGGACGACGAGCAATGGCAAGGGAATCCCGGATGAGGAAGGGAACCGAGTCCCAGACGGTAGCAACTCTACACGACGGCGGTGCGGATCGCCACCACGTAGCGGAAGCGATTCATCATCCGGACTGCGCCGGTGCCGGTCTGGAACTGCCGGATCGACTCGTAGACTGCTTGCCGCACGCGATCCTCACCAACGATCTCGACGGCTCGCCACGTTCCGCCCGCGGCCATCAGTCCACGGACTGCGGTCTCGATGTCGGGGCATACATACGGGCACTCCACCTCGTCGATCGATTCGAATTGCAATTCGTGAACGGAGTCGACGAGACTGCGCAGAGTCGATTCCGACGATAACTCGAAGGGGCCGGCACCGGCTGGAGTGCGCTCGAATAGTGCGCGGATCGCACGATAGACGTGAGCCATGTCGCAGCGCTCCGGATCGGAAAACACCGCAACGACGACCCGGCCGTCGCCGCGGCAGACTCGCCCGAGTTCGTGCAGCGCCACCTGCGGATTCGCGGCGTACTGCATCGAGTTCACCGCGATGGCGGCGTCAAACTCGCCGTTCGGGAAGGGAAGATCCTCGACTTCCGCGATTCGGAAATCCGCCTTCGGCATGCGCTCGCGTGCGATGGTCAGCAGACTCACCGCCGGGTCGATTCCATGCACGTCCGCGCCGCGTTCGAGCGCCAGCAGGCTCGCGCCACCCGCGCCGCAACCGGCATCCAGGAATCGTGTTCCCTGCTTCACCTGCGCGGCGTCGAGTACGGCGTTCCAGACCGGATGCGACGAGGGTTCCATTACCGCCACCCAATCCCGCGCCGAGTGTCCCCACAATTCACCTTGCTTCGAGGCTGCGCCGCTCAGTTCCCGCAATTCCACCTCCTGTTTCGAACATGGATATCAACAATCCTGTGAGTATGACTACGAAACAACCGATAACGTTGTACCAGAGGTATGAGATTTCGGTGAATTGATGCGCGGCGAAGATGGCGGCCTCACCGGCGAATACGCCATAGAACGCCCCATTCGACGAAACCCGCCGGAAGGCAAATGCCAGCACGAACACCCCGAGCATCCCGCCGTAGAACAACGATCCAATCATGTTCACCTTCTCGATCAGCGCGCCGAACCCCGCGCCGGTGCTCGCAAAGCCGATGGCGTAAATTCCCCAGAACGCGGTGGCAATCTTCGAAATGGTGAGGTAATGGCGATCGGTGGCGGTCTTCCGGACGTACCGCTTGTAGACGTCGATAACGGTGACAGTGGCGAGCGAGTTGATCTCGCCCGAGATGGACGACATGGCTGCCGAGAAGATGACTCCGATGACGAGTCCGACGACGCCGATGGGGAGATACTTGGTGACGAACGAGAGAAAGATGTAGTTGGTGTCGTTGAATCCGGGCGTGTTCGTGATCTCGCCGGCGAGTTGCGCGCCGTCCTTACGCGCGGTTTCCATCGCGGTCTGCGCGGCTTGATACCGACCCAGGCTCTCACTCCATTTCGCGTCGTCTCGGGCGTGCTGTGCCGAAATCAGATCGGTGGCAGCCTGCTTTCGAGCCGCAAAGGCTTGATTGAATTCGGCTTCGATCGCCGGGTAACGCGGCGAACTCTGCACCTGCTTCAAAGCCACGGGTTGGAACAGTACCGGAGCCCGCTCAAAGGTGAAGAACACGAACACCATCGCGCCGATAAACAGGATGAAGAACTGCATCGGGATCTTCGCCAGAGCGTTGAAGATCAGGCTGAGGCGGCTTTGGCCGATCGACTTGCCGGTGAGGTATCGCTGCACCTGGCTCTGGTCGGTGCCGAAGTAGGCGAGCGCGAGGAACATGCCGCCGATGAGTCCGCTGAAAACGTTGTACCGATCGTTCCAATCGAATTTTACGGTTACCGGATTCAACCGGCCGGCGGCACCGGCGACGGTCAGGGCGTCGCGAAATGAAACGTCGGGAGGCAGCAGTGCGATGGCCACACCGAGCGAAAGGATCAGCGCCGCGAAGATCACGGTCATCTGCTGGACGTCGGCCCACGTGACGGCTTTGATGCCGCCGAACGACGTGTAGATGATCACGAGCGTCCCCATCAGCACCGTGGTCATCTTGTCCGGTAAGCCGAGAATCACCGAGAGCACCACGGCCGGTGCGTAGAGCGAGATACCGGCGGCGAGTCCGCGCTGGATCAGGAACACGATGCTGACCAGCGCCCGCGTTTTTGCATCGAAGCGCAGTTCGAGATATTCGTATGCCGTGTAGACTCGCGCGCGGTGAAAGATGGGCACCGCCGTGGCGGATAGCACGACCATCGCGAGCGGCAGTCCGAAGTAGAACTGTACGAACCGCATGCCGTCGATGTACGACTGCCCGGTGGTGGAGATGAACGTGATCGCGCTGGCCTGAGTCGCCATGATGGAGAGTCCCATTGCGTACCACGGCATGGTCTTGCCAGCTAGCAGGTATTTATCGACGGTGCCGGATCCGCGGCCGCGCCACAGGCCGTAGGACACGATGCAGATCAGCCACGCCGCCAGGACTACCCAGTCCAGTGGCCTCATGGACGGAAAGCCTTGGTGAAGAACCAGAACAGCGTGATGTACGTGATGAGTGCGACAACCACCAGTGCATAGACGCGAGGCCACGTTCCGAGGAACGGAGGCGGCTCGTCGATTACCGGCTTCTGCGGGACGAGGGGATCATCGAGCATCGGCCAGCACCTTCCCGGCGTTCAGGAAATTAGCGAAAATGCGGAACGCGCCGGGAACACCAGCGGGTAACTCGCGGAACCAGGAGAGCGACGAGAAGACATAGGCGCCCTTACCGTAGGGTGTCACCAGCGTACTTCCCGACATGGGTTTCTCGCCGGGGTCGTGCATGGTGAACAGCGGCGTGTAGTGCGGATCCCATTCGGAAGCGAAGTAGAGACCGCGTTCCTGCACCCACCCTTGCCAATCGGCGGCCGTGAACTCGTTCGGTTTGTGCAGCAGCGGATTTTGCGGATTCGGATATTCGACGGGCGCTTCTTCCACGGTCACGCGGTCGCGGGAGATCTTGATCGGATACGGACCGATATCTTCGAGCGACTTCGGATTGCCGCGGCCGAATCCGCCTTCGAGCACGTTGTACTGCACGACGAGCGTGCCGCCATTCTGCATGTAATCGAGCAGCCGCTGGCGGTTCGCCTGGAGGTCGGAGCGCACGTTCCAGGCGCGGACTCCGGTGACGATGGCGTCGAATCGCGATAGATCGGACTTCGCGAGATCGTCGGCCGAGAGCATCGTCACTTCGCAGCCGATCTGCTCGAGCGATCGCGGCACTTCATCGCCGGCGCCCATCACGTATCCGATGCGTTTCGCGCCGTTGTGCACGTCGACGGCGACGACCGTGGAACTCGCGCGCGGCAATAAGCGCTGGGGTTCGATGTGTTCGTGATCGATGACGTCGAGCCCGTACAGATAATCGTGGCCATCCACTTTCGCATCCGCCGTGATCTCGGCGCGGCCCTGGCCCGACCTGGGGGGCTGAACGGTGAACGACAAGACAGCTTGCTGGCCCGGCGCCAGGTCGAACGGGGCTTCGACGGGCTTGACGCTCCAGCCCTTGGGCGCCGTGAGCCGCAAGGATCCCTTTAGCGCGCCGGCCTCCGACTTCACCGGCACGTCGACTCGCCGGGGCTCACCGTTCACCAGCACGACCGCGTTTTCCGGCATGCTGATGATGAGCGCGGGGATGATGGAAATGGGCTGCACGAGTTCGCCGCGCGCGCGATCGATGTAGCGATTGATGACCGGACGCCGCAGCACAATCGGCGATCCGTCGACGGTCATTTCGAACACGGCCTCTAGCACCGGCGGATTCTCGGGCCTGCCGACTAACGCCTGCGAGGGCACCGAATACGCTTCGCCGACGGGGGGCCGCACGAGCCAGTACGGTTGCGTGTAGGGCTGGTTCGAACCGATGGTCCACTCGGCCTTCTTGGTGAGCGGCTCGTTGAACTTCAGATCGGCCGGCGCTGCCACGGGTTGCGGACGCCCGGTAGCTGTGCCTTCCCAGCCGACGCGGTCCAGATGAACGGCGACGGGACCGCGGCTAATCACGGTCAGATTTATGGTGGCATTGGAACCCGGAGTCAGAACGGCCTGATCGGCGGTGGCTTCGGCGAGGAGGCCCGCACACAATGCGATGGTCTGGTCGATTTCCGGCAGTTTCCGCTCGGCCCAGGGATCGTGCAGATTGGCGGCGATCGCGCGGGCCTTGGTCAGGGCGGGAATCGCTTTCTCGGGATGCTCGAAGGTCAGCGCGGCATCGGCCTGATCGATCAGCGCCGCTACCTCACTGCCGCCCTTCACACGATTCCATGTAGTATCGATGTTTTCGAAAACGTCCGTCTTGGCGACGTCGCCGGCAATGGTAATGAAAAACTGATCCATCGATCCGTGACGTTCGGGCGCGCCCATCGCCTGGCTGCGATGCATGCTGCGGCTCATACCGGCGATCTCGCCGTAGCTATATCCCAGCACCGGGTTGTACGCGCCGACATCCACTTGCACTTTGGCGCCGCCGGAAGCTTTCAACTGCTCCTCCTGCTCGCGGTTGAAGGCGAAGGCGTTCCACATCAGCCGCTTCGCCTGCCAGGGCTTTACGAACGCCAACTGTTCGGGAAATCGCGACGGGTCCGCGGCGGCGCTGAAGGCCTCGCGGCCGAGAATCGCCGAGGCCTGATGCTGGCCGTGGCCATCGCGCGGGGTTCCGGTGAATCGCAGCAGGATGACATCGGGCCGGAATCGGCGGATGGTCCAAACCACGTCACCGAGAATCTGCTCGCGGCCCCATTTCGCGAAGGTCTCCTCGGCGGTCTTCGTGAATCCGAAATCGATGGCGCGGGTGAAGAATTGCTGCGCGCCGTCGATATGACGCGCGTCGAGCAACTCCTCGGTTCGAATGATGCCGAGGCGCGCGCCCTGCTCGGGGCCGATGAAGTTCTGACCGCCCTCGCCGCGCGTGAGCGACAGATATCCGGTTTCGAGATGGCGGCCGCGGGCGAAATACGCCAGAACGGCCGTATTCTCGTCGTCCGGGTGCGCAGCGATCATGAGGACGCTGCCGGCCACCTTCAGCCGCTCCATCGACTGCTTGATCGCGGCGGCGCCCGCCAGATCCTTTTGCGCCAGTACCGGCACTGCGCCCAGCATTGCCAGTAAAAGGAATGAGAAAGCTCGAGTGCTCTTCATCAGGTTCCAGGTTGTTACTACATGGTAGCCGAACTTTGGATGAGTCCAGCCAGTAGAGGGATTCGGGTGGCGCGCTACCGCTTGGCGGCTGGGATGGCATCGCCCAGGTTCATCGATCCGCCGCCTTCACTGACATAGTTCCGATTCCACGATGGGATCTCGACCGTCACGTCGCCCTTCACTACGCACTGGCAGCCGAGGCGCGAGTGCAGCGATAAGTCGGCGGCCATGTCCAGACGGTCGGCTTCATCGTCGTCCATCGGGCTGAAATTCTGATCGCCTTCCTTCACCCAAACGTGGCACGTGGTGCAGGCACAGTTCCCGCCGCATGCGTGTTCCAGATGCAATCCGAAGTGCAACGCGATGTCGAGTAGCGATTCCGGTTTCCCGTGTTCGCCATACGGCAATGTCCCGGACTCGAACTCCACCGTCTTTTCATAGTTGACGAACGTCACCTTAGGCACATAATCATTGTACCTGGGGACTCGCACGAGTTCCCATCAAACACATGACAGATCGGAACCGAATTGTACTCGGCGTAGTGCTGCTGGCGGCGCTCGCCGTGCTTGGAAGCATCATGGGACGCCAGATCCCGCCGCGCATCGACTTGCCGTACGACCTGCAATCGACGGGTCTGGCTGCCGAATTTGCCAGGAATCCCGAGGAGGTGAATGCGGTCGTGGGTAGCGACCGCCGGTATGCGCCGATTATCGCGCGCGAGCAGTACATCGACTTTGCGTTCATCCCCTGCTATGTCGCACTGTTTCTGCTTCTTGCCTGGGAATTGCGCCGGACCGAATTGCCGGGTGCGATCTGGCTGGCCATCGTAGCGGCGCTGTTCGCGATGGCCGCCGGGGCCTTCGATGTCGCCGAGAACTTCGCCATACTTCGCGTGATGAACAACCCGGCGGTGATCGAATCGTCGGCGCGGACGTTCTCGATTCCCAAATGGGCGTTCGTGTTCGCGACGATGATCGTCGAATCGCCGCTGTTCCTTGCGTGGCCGGGGCTGCGAGGGCGGTGGCGAGCGGCGTCGATTGGCGTGGGCGCGTTGTTCCTGTTTGCGGGTGCGAGCGGATTGATGTTCAGCCTTCTGCTGTCGTTCAATGACATCGCCTGGAGCGCGGGTTGGATGAGTTGGGCGATGGTTGGACTGCTGCTGTTTCTGCTTGGACGGCTGGCAGTGCGGTTGCGATACTGAACGTAGTGTTTCATCAGATTGAACAGGAATTGGCCCGGGTGCTTCGGGCGCATGTTGCCAGCCGCTACGGCGCGGAAGTGCCGGTGGTGCTGGAGCAGCCGAAGCAACCGGATTTCGGCGAGATAGCGGTGCCGGTGGCGTTTCAACTCGCGCGGCAACTGCGGCAGGCTCCCCGCGCGATCGCCCAACAGTTGGTTTCCGAACTGCCCGGCTTGCCTGGCGTGTCGAAAGTCGAGGTGGCGGGCAACGGCTATCTGAACCTCCGGCTCGACCGCGGCGCGTACGGTTACGGAGTTATCAGCGGAGCATCGGAAAAGATCGCTCCCGAAGACGCCGGCAAGATTATCGTCGAGCATACGAATATCAACCCGAACAAGGCGGCTCACATCGGGCATCTTCGAAATGCGGTTCTCGGCGATACCTTCGTCCGGATGCTCCGCAGCGGCGGGTATCCGGTAGAGGTACAGAATTACATCGATAATACCGGCGTACAGGTGGCCGATGTCGTCGTCGCGTTCCATTATCTGGAAAAGCGCACACCCGGCGAAGTAGCGGCGCTGATTAGCGATCAGCGGCCGTTCGATTATGTCTGCTGGGACTTATACGCCCACGTCTCGAGTTACTACAAGACTCATCCCGAAGCACTGGCCTGGCGGGCGGAGACTCTGCATGCGATTGAAGCCGGGGAAGGCGAGCAGGCGGAGATGGCGCACCTGGTGGCGGACGCCATCGTGGAGGCGCACATTCGGACCATGCTTCGTCTGGGCATCGTGTACGATGTGCTTCCGCGGGAAAGCGAGATTCTGCACCTGAAGTTTTGGGCTACCGCGTTTGAGCAACTGAAAGAGCGTGGCGCCATTCACATCGAGACCGAAGGCAAGAATGCCGGCTGCTGGGTGATGCGCGGCGCGGCGTTCTCGCAGGACGCGGAGAATCCCGATGATAAGATCATCGTGCGTTCGAACGGCACCGTCACTTACGTCGGCAAGGACATCGCGTATCAACTTTGGAAATTCGGACTGCTGGGCAAGGATTTCTTCTATCGCCGCTTGATGATTTATCCGAATGGCCACGAGTTATGGGTGTCCACCGACGAGCAGGTGACGGAACAGATCCCGAGTTTCGGTGCCGCCTCGCGAGTTTATAACGTGATTGACTCACGGCAGTCGTATCTGCAGGACGTGGTTGTCGCCGGATTGCGGGCGCTCGGGTATGACGAGCAGGCGGACCGGTCGATTCACTTCTCGTACGAGATGGTGGCGCTGTCGCCCCGCACGTGTGTCCAACTCGGAATCGAGTTATCGGAAGAAGATAAGCGGCGCCCCTATGTCGAGGTGTCGGGCCGCAAGGGTCTGGGTGTGAAGGCCGACGATCTGGTGAATGAACTGATCGAAACGGCCCTGCGCGAGGTGGAGTCGCGGCATTCGGAAGCCTCGGATGAGGATCGCCGGCAGGTGGCGACGCAAATCGCGACCGGCGCCCTGCGCTACTTCATGCTGAAGTTCACACGGAACTCAGTGATCGCCTTCGATTTCCAGGAGGCGCTCAGCTTCGAGGGCGAAACTGGACCTTACGTGCAGTACGCCGCGGTACGGGCCGCAAATATCCTGCGGAAGTTAGCCGAACGCGGCGAGCAACTGCCGGATTTCCAGGCTGTGCTCACCAAGGAAGCGATGGCGCGGCAGCTAGAGAGCGAAGACTTCTGGCAGATTGTGCTGGCTGTCTCGAAAGTGGATACCGCTATCGCACGGGCGATCGAGTCGGGAGAGCCGGCGCATGTCGCGAAATACGCATTCCAACTGGCGCAGTTATTCAATAACTTCTACCACGGTTATCCCGTGTTATCGGAGCAGAATGCGGAGCGCCGGACGTTCCTGTTATGGATGACCGAATACTTCCGCAAACAGTTGGAACGGACTCTCGACGTGCTCGGGATTGCTGTTCCGGCGTATATGTAGTGCGATGTTTGGCATACCGCTGCTGACGCGCGCGGCTCCGAAGTTATGATTCCGAGCCGCGACCGTAAGGGAGTGGGTGTCAAGTCACGCCTCTTTCGGGAATACGCGATCCGGAAGCCACCAGTACACCAGGAACGCCGACATCGGATGCATCAGTCCGGCAATGATAAACACCGGTGCGTACGAGAAGTTCGCCACCAGATAGCCGGTCCCTAACTGCGCGAGCATTCCGCCGATAGCTCCGCCCATGCCGGTGAATCCGGATGCCGTCGCAATCTCGTGGTTCGGGAAAAGGTCCGTCGGCAGCGCCTGGAGATTCGATACCCAGAACGCATGTCCCCATGTGAGGAAGCAAGTTGCCGCGATTGCCATCCAAGCGGCGGGAACAAATGGCGCGAGAATCGCGACCGGCATGAAGGCAGCGCCCACCGCCATGATCCGCTTGCGCGAACTCGGCAGACTCCATCCGCGCTTCATCAGCCAGGCCGACAGCCAGCCGCCCAGTATGTAGCCGATGCCGCCGAAGATGAAGGGCACCCACGCGTACTTACCGACCATAGCCAGGTCGAAGTGGCGCTCGTTGCGCAGATATTCGGGCAGCCAGAAAATTACGAAATAAATTACGGGATCGGTGAAGAATCGCGCGACCACCAGGCTCCAGCATCCACGCTGTTTGAAGATGTGAATCGGGTGGATCTTCTCGCGGGCCGGGCCGACTTGAGCGGGCGGAGGTAACTGGGGCGATAACTCGTCGAGTTCGTGCTTCGTGATCCAACGGTTCCGGTGCGGCGGATCGTAAATCACCAGCCAGGCGGCCAGCCAGGTGAAACCGAGAATTCCGGTGACGACGAACGCGCTTCGCCAGCCGTACTGGATGGTGATCCACGCCACCAGGGGCGGCGCGATCGCGGATCCAATGGACGATCCCGCGTTGAAAATCCCGATGCCCAAGGCCCGTTGAGCCGGTGGGAACCACTCCTGCACGGCCTTTGCGGCGGCGGGCCAGTTCCCCGGTTCCGACAAGCCTAAGGAGAACCGGAACGCCGCCAGACTCCACTTGCCAATTGCGAACGCGTGCAGCATCTGCGACACGGACCACGCGAAGATGAACACGCCGAACCCGCGCTTGGTGCCGAGTTTGTCGATGATCCAGCCGGATCCCGCATACATGATGGCGTATGCCAGCAGGAACAGCGCGATGATTTCCGAATAATCTTGCGGCGACAAGCCGAATTCCTTGCGAATGTCCACCGAGACGATGGAGAGCACCAGGCGGTCCGCATAATTCAACGCTGTCGCGAGAAACAACAACAGCCCGATCACCCACAGCATTTTGGGAATTTTCATGGCAGAAGAAAATCGAAATCGCAGCCTTCGTGGGCCTGCGTTACGTGGTCGAGAAACAGCCGTCCGTATCCGCGGCCATAAGCAGGGCGGGGAGGAGCAAACTCACGGAGGCGGCGCGCGATCTCGGCGGCCGGCACCAGCAACTCGATCCGCCGCGCCGCTACATCGAGTTCGATTTCGTCGCCCGTGCGCACTGCTGCCAAGGGACCACCCACAGCCGACTCGGGCGCGACATGCAGCACCACCGTCCCGAAACTCGTGCCGCTCATGCGCGCATCGGAAATGCGGACCATGTCGGCAATGCCCTGTTTCAGCAGCTTACTCGGGATCGGAATCTGCCCCCACTCCGGGAACCCGGGGCCACCCTTTGGCCCGCAGTTCTTCATTACTAGAACCGTGGCGGCGTCCACCGGCAGATCGTCGCGATCGATGCCCGCCAGCATTTCCTCCCGCGACTCGAAAACGTGCGCGCGGCCGCGATGCTTCAGCAGATGCGCCGACGCTGCCGTCTGCTTGATCACCGCGCCCTGTGGAGCGATGTTGCCGGTAAGAATCGCGATGCCGCCTTCGGCCGACAACGGCTCGTCACGGCTGCGGATGACATCGCGATTCAAACATTCCGCTTCCGCGATGTTTTCGCCGATATTGCGGCCCGTGACCGTGAGACACCCGCCATCGAGCAGCGGCAGGATCTCGCGCATCACCGCCGGAACGCCTCCGGCTTCGAACAGATCCTCCATCACGTACTCGCCCGATGGCTTCACATTCACAATCCAGGGAGTGCGGCGCGATATGGTGTCGAAGCAGTCCAGCGGGATCCGGATTCCCAGTCGTCCCGCGATGGCCACCAGGTGCACCACTGCATTCGTCGATCCGCCCAGAGCCATCAGCACGGCAATCGCGTTCTCGAATGCCGCTCGCGTGAGGATGCGCGAGGGTGCGAGATCCTCGTCCACCATGGCGACGATTCTACGGCCGCTCGCCTCCGCAATCGCCATCCGGCGCGAATCCGGCGCGGGAATGTTCGCACACCCCGGCAACGTCATCCCGAGGGCTTCGGCCAGACTCGTCATCGTCGACGCCGTGCCCATCACCGTGCAATGCCCGGCGGTCCGCGCGATGGCGCCCTCCACCTCGCACCATTGCTCGTCACTGATCCGGCCCGTGCGATAGAGATCGAATAACTTCCGGCCGTCGGTGCCCGACCCGAGTTTTCGTCCGCGCCAATTACCCGCCAGCATCGGACCGCCGGGGACGACGATCGCCGGGACATCCGCGCTTGCCGCTCCCATCAACTGCGCCGGCGTGGTCTTATCGCAGCCGCACAACAGGACGACGCCGTCCAGCGGATAGGCGCGGATGCACTCCTCCACGTCCATCGCCATCAGGTTGCGGTATAGCATGGCGGTGGGCTTCATTAGCATCTCGCCGAGCGAAATGGTGGGAAATTCCAGAGGCACTCCGCCCGCGGCCCAAACGCCGCGCTTCACGGCCGCGGCGACATCGCGCAGGTGGACGTTGCAGTTGTTCAGTTCGCTCCAGGAGTTGCAGACGCCGATCACCGGTTTGCCGTCGAAGATGTTGCGATCGAAGCCTTCCGATCGCAGCCACGCGCGTCTGGCGAAATTGTAGTATTCGGGTCCTTCAAACCAAGTCCGGCTGCGTCTGTTACTCATGCGTAAGAGACCAACATCATCACAACCGTGCTCGCCCGGTCAAGTTATTCTTCCGATCACGGGCTATACCCGATAAGATGGAGAGTAGGTTCCGGATGCCTTGGCCCGTGTCCATATGCCAGCCCAAGTCTCCAGCATCGTGCCCGTTCTACCCAAACTGACCATCACGTCGGTTGTGGACGTAGTGCTGGTTGCTGTCCTCATTTACCAGTTCCTGATGATGATCCGCGGCCGCCGGGCTGCCCCCATCCTGGCGGGACTCGCGGTATTGAGCGGCGTGTACATCATCGCCGTTTATGCGCAACTCGAGTTACTCCGCACGGTGCTGGCCGCCGCTGCACCGTACACCGCATTTGCCATCATCGTAATGTTCCAATCGGAATTGCGGCGGATCCTGGCCCGCATTGGACGCACCCAATTTCTGGCCATCGCCGGCCGGTTGCAGCGGCGGGAAGTGACCGAGGACATCCTCCTCGCGATCCAGCAGATGGCATCACGAAATGTCGGAGCGCTGATCGTCATCGAACGGGACGTCGGGCTGCGCACATTCATCGAGAGCGGTGTGATGCTGGACGCCAGCATCTCGCGCGATCTGCTGTGCTCGATTTTCGAACCAGGCGGGGCACTGCACGACGGCGCGGCTATCCTGCGGCGCGACCGGGTCGCGGCGGCGGCCTGCTTTCTGCCTCTCACCATGAATCCGCTGCTGCTGAAGGAACTCGGCACGCGGCACCGCGCGGGCATCGGCATCACCGAAGAGGCCGATTGTCTGTCCATCATCGTGTCCGAAGAGACCGGCAAGATCAGCATCGCGGCTTTCGGCGACATCGAAATCGGCGTAACGCTGAAGCGTGTGGAAGAGCGGCTCGCGAGCCACGCCAGCCGTCGTGATCCACGGCCGCTGGTTCCCGCGATCGAGATCGAACCGCCGCGCGAACCCTCCGAAACGGAACATGAGATCCAGCACGGAAAGGTCTCCTGATGCGGTGGCTCCTGTCCAACCTGCACTGGAAGGCACTCAGCCTCGCCATCGCGCTGGGCTTGTGGTTTGCGGTGGTGCGCGAACCCGAACTGGTCACTTCGCAATCGGTGCCGATCTTCTACAAGAATCTGCCGCGCGATCTGGAAATCGGGTCCGACGTGCCGGACCGCGTGCACGTCGAGATCCGGGGTCCTGCCGGCAAGTTGACGCCGGCGAGTCTGTCGGAAACCGCCGTGCTTCTCGACCTGTCGGCGGTGCAGTCGGCCGGCGAGCGCACCTTCCCCGTCACTTACTCCAGCCTGAATCTTCCCCCCGGAGTCACTTTCCTCCGCGCAGTTCCTTCACAACTTCGCCTAAGGTTTGACCGGATTCTGTCGAAAGAAGTACCAGTGCAGATTCGCATCGCAGCGCCGCAACCTCCGGGCTACCGGATTGTCAGCGAGGACATCGCCCCCGATCGGCTTACCATCACCGGCCCGGCGAATCGGGTGGATGGAATCGAGAGCGCGCAGACCGACCCCGTGGACCTGAGCGGTGTTATCAGCACGAAGGAGTTTCGCGTGCACACCTACCTCAGCGATCCGCAGGTCCGTTTTGAGGACTCATCGTTGGTGACGGTGCGAGTGACGGTGGAAAAGATCGACGCGGAAAAGAAATAAAACACATGCAACGAAAACTGTTTGGCACCGATGGGATCCGCGGTGTCGCCGGGGAGTATCCTTTGGATGCCCCGACCATTTACGCGATTGGGATCGCGCTCGGCAAATGGATCGAGAAGCAGCACGGCGCGGCCGAAGTCGTCATCGGCATGGACACTCGCGAGAGCGGGGCGTGGATCGCCCGGCTGGTTGCCGCGGGCCTGGAACAGAACGGAGTCCGCACGCGTTTCGCGGGACTTATCACGACTCCGGGAGTTGCGTACCTCGCCCGAACCGGGCCGTTTGCAGCGGGCGTCATGATCTCGGCGTCGCACAATCAGTATCGGGACAACGGGATCAAGGTGCTGGACCATTCCGGGTTCAAACTCCCCGATGCGCAGGAACACGCGATCGAGCAGGACATCTTCGCCGCCATCGAAAATGAGATCGCGCCGCGCGAGGCTGCACTGACGGTGGATGAATCGCTCGACGCCCAGTACGTGGGCTATCTGGCTGGCACGTTCCCGGGGCGGCTGGATGGGATCCGGATGATTCTCGACGCAGCCCACGGTTCTGCTTCCTACATCGGGCCGGAGTTGATGGAGCGGCTTGGCGCCACTGTCGAGGCCATCGCGAGCGAGCCGAACGGCCGCAATATCAATCTCAATTGCGGATCGCTGCACCTGGACAGTCTTCGCGTGCACGTGTTGCGCGACGGCGCCGACATCGGTATTGCCTTCGACGGCGATGCCGATCGCGCGCTATTCGTGTCGCATTCTGGCAAGATCGTCGATGGCGATGCGGTGCTGCTGCTTACGGGCGAGGCCTTGCGCGACTCGGACCGGTTGATGGCGAGCGACGGCAAGCCGGAGGTGGTGGCCACGGCGATGTCGAACCTGGGTCTGGAACGCGCGCTGGGCGAGTTGGGCATTGACCTGGTGCGGACTCCAGTCGGCGACAAGTATGTGCTGGAGGAGATGGAACGCCGCGGCGCGCGTTTGGGCGGCGAGCAGTCGGGCCACGTGATTTTCCGCGATTGGGCCACGACGGGCGACGGGCTGTTGACTGCGCTCCGGGTGCTGGACGTGATCCAAAGCACGGGAAAATCACTCGACGAACTGACGTCGAAACTGGTGGTGTTCCCGCAGTTGCTCGTCAATGTGCGAGTGAAGGAGCGCAAGCCGATGAATGAATTGCCGCGGGTCCAGTCCGCAATCAACAATGCGGAAGCCGAACTCAATGGCTCGGGCCGGATCCTGGTGCGATTCAGCGGGACCGAACCGCTGGCGCGCGTGATGGTGGAGGGTCCGGAACTGGGGCAGGTGGAACGGCTCGCTCACGGGATCGCCGATGTGCTGCGGGCCGAACTCGGAGGCTAATTCGGCCCGGCTGATTCTGCAGAGCGGCTAGTGCTCGAGACCGGCCCACACAATATTCACTTCAGTGCCTTTTGGCGCGCGCCAAGCCAGCCTCTCGCCGTCGGTGCCCATGAAGAGCGGCATCGGCGCGCCCGTGGCTGAGACATCAATGAGACTGAACTTGCCCGATTTCTTTTCGAACAGATAACTTCGATCGACCGACGTCTTGTTTTCGCCGTGTTCGCTCTGCTCCATCAGAACATCCCCCGATGACGACAGTGCCACTCTCAAGACGAAAGTCCGTGGTGGAGCGGGAAGAGTCCAACGGCCGGTGATTTCACCCGAAGGAGATACCTCGACCCACTCGTTTCGAGGCTCGTAAAGTACACCGATCCGATCGCTTGACACAGCCAGTTTTGCATCCACGGCGACCTGCCCCTCCGACTTGAACAAGGTGCTGGGGAGTGCCGTCTGCATTCTTGCGCCGCGCGCGTCGAATCGCCACAGAAGGTCATACGGTGGAACTGGTTGGTTTGTGAATGTCGTATCATAAACATCCCCCAATACCCACAGCGTTCCATCGGGCGCAAACGAGAGCTCCCGGGGAGCAAACGGCGTGGTTCGAACGAACTTCTCGACATTGCCGGCTCCATCCATCCACGCAACACCTTCCGCCAACTTACCGTCACTGCTATAGGCAAGAACCGAGGCAACTAACTGCCCCGTGCTCGAAATCGCGACTCCGTCGACGCGGTCAAGAGCGGCCTCCGCCAGGCGGACACGCGCCGTACGAATCGGGGCACCACCACTATCGAACACGGTGATGTCTCCCGATACCGGAGCATACGCCAGAATAAAACCGTTTTCGTACCTTGGACTCACCCGGCCGCCCTCCTTGCCGGCAGACCAGGGAGTTACCTTGGCATTCTTCAGTGCAACACCCGCCGGGAACGCCACGGCAGGAACCAACACGGCCAACCAGACCAGCCGGCTGAAACGAATGGTATTGGACATTAATCCTCCTATCTCACTTCGATACTCAGTATGCATGACGCCACTTGCGAGCGATACGTTTAGAAACCAGAAATGCACGATTCCATCCGGCAGACGCAGCCGCCGCATGTGCTGTCTCCGTTATACTTGTAACCGTAGTAGTCGGGGAAGTTACCGTCTGAAAACGGGATCAACCAGCTACCACTGCTGCATGTTGGCGATGCAGGACAGTCCATGATCTGAAACCGCACGCGTCGGCCCGTACAACCTGAAACGAAACATTGCGTCTGTGCGTTGACCGAGGTCACTGCCATCGTACGGAGAAAGCGTCGAAAAGAACTCTCATTGTTAAACCCGCTCGCGCTCGCGTCGCACGCCCCAGGTACAGGCAGCTTCGTCTTCATCAGGTCAACAATGGTTGCGCTTGGACGGATGCCGCCGAACAGACCGTGAACAGGGGTACCAGAGATGTCTACGATCGGGATCTGGGGCGCGTCGAATTTCCCTACACGAATCGGCGAAGGTTGCGTTACACTGACCAGATATGCGCAAGCAAAAACGCTACACAGAAAAATCATCACTGTTGTCTTTTTAAACACCGATAATTTCCTCCGAAATGGGCATTATCCGCCTAAGACAGATTACCCCCCCCCCAGCGACGGGCGTCAAGGCTTAAATTGTGACAATTACTCTTCTTTCTGAGGGACACTCGCGAGATAAAGGTCCGCCTCACCACGCATAAATTCAGCGTTAGGACCGCCCTCGTCGAATCAACTACAGCACCGACTAGGCGGGCTAGAGTCTCGCATTTTTCAGCAGCCTGCTGCTGTCTATTTACTAACTCCGGCCCGAAAATTACTACAGGTGGCGGACAATCCTGCCCGCCGCCAGCCGGTTGGACCTGCTCGAAAATGGGTCCGCGACCCACATTTGTGACCCACGCAGCGCTCTGGTATCTGATACGATACCGCCATGCAGCGGCGAGCATTCCTTACGACGGCGGCTGTGTCTGCCGCCCGCGTCCTGGGCGCCAATGACCGGATCCGGCTGGGACTGATTGGCTGCGGCGGGCGGGGCCAGTATGTCGCGAAGTTCATTCAGGAGCAGCCCAATGTGGAGTACGTTGCCCTGGCCGATGTGCATCTGCCTTCCGCCGAGGCTGCCCGTGCGTGGGCCGGATCCAATGCCACCGCCTACCAGGACTTTCGAAAACTCCTCGAGCGCAAAGACATCGACGCGGTCCAGGTGGCGACACCCGATCACTGGCATGCCGGCGCCACGGTTCTTGCTTGCAATGCGGGCAAAGATGTCTACGTCGAGAAGCCCATCTCGCACAACATCGCCGAAGGCCGCGCGATGGTGGATGCCGCCCGCCGTAACGAGCGCATCGTCCAGGCGGGGACTCAGCACCGGTCCGCGCCCCACTTCGCACGCATTGCTGAGCTTGTCCAAAGTGGTCAACTCGGCAAGGTCCATATGGTCCGGGTCTGGAATTACTCGAACATGCTGCCAAACGGGATAGGCCACGCGTCCGACGGCCCAGTTCCGCCCGGTCTCGACTGGGACATGTATCTCGGACCCGCGCCGTATCGTTCCTTTAATCCCAAGCGCTTCAAGGCCACGTTCCGATTCTTCAAGGATTACGCCGGTGGCACCATCACCGACTTCGGCACGCATCGCTTCGACACTGTCCACCAGATCATGGGCGCCGATCGCCCCCGTAAGATCGCGGCTTCGGGCGGCCGCTTCGAACTGAACGACGCGGGTGAAATGCCCGACATCATGCAGGTCACCTACGAATACCCGGGCTTTGTCATGAGCTACGAGGGCACCAACATCTCTGCGCATGGAGTCGGCGGACGTACGGCGGGGATGAAGTATTATCACGCGACCGGCACCGACGACCGGCCCCACGGCATGGCATTCTATGGAACCAATGGCGCCATCTTCGCCGACCGGATCGGCTGGGATCTCTACCCGGACAACGACAAGGTGGAGCGGCACTTCGAGAGCGCCAAGGATGCGACCGCGCTGCACGCAAAGAAGTTCATCGACTCACTGCGAAGCCGCCAACCATCCAACGCCGACATTGAAGTGGGACACCGCGCGACCAGCGTCGGACTGCTCGGCAACATTGCGCTGGAGACTGGTTTGAAACTCGAGTGGGATGCCGATCGGGAACAGTTCGCGAACTCCCGACCGGCGAATGCGCTGCTGGCTCGCGAACCACGCCAGAATTGGAAATTGTTCTGAGGATTTACTCGGCAGCCTTGCCCGACTTCTTGCCGCCCGTTTCCGCGGCCTTCGACTTCCCGCTGGTGGGCGGCAGCTTCCGAACCTGTTCGAAGTACTGCTGCACATACTCGCGATAAGCCAGCGGGACTTCGTCGCGTGTGATTTCGCCGCCCGACTCCGCGTGATTGCCCACCTGCCCCGAGTAGCCGGTCTTTAGTTGCTGCTTCCCGCCGGAAACCTCAACCATCAACTCGCCGGTCAGATTCTGTGCCCGCTTGCCGAGAATCTCGCTGATCTTGCCCATGGCCGCGAGTTGCGCGGCTTCCTTCGCCGACTTGTCACCGTCGTCCTTGCCGATGCCGCTCTTGGCGTCTTGCGAGGGCTGATGATCGCCCATCTTGTCGCCGCTACGGCCCTGCGCGTTCTGCGGCCGGTCGCCCTGACCCTGCTGCTGCCCCTGCTGATCAGGCGACTGCGATCCGTTCGACTGCGGCTTTCCAGCCATCTCCGTGCTCTTCTGCGATTCCGATTGCTGGCCCTTCCCGCTGTTCTGCGAGTTCTTGGACGCCTGCTGCTGGCCCTGGCCGCTCTTGGACTGCATCTTCATCTTGTTCAGCAGATTCGCCATCGCGTCGCGCATGCGGTCCATCAGGTTCGACTTATTGCTGTCGTTCTGATCGCCCCGATCCTGCTTGCCGTCCTGCGTCACGCCCTGCGCCATCTCGGAATTCGGATCCTGGCCGTCCTTCTGTGGATCTCCCGATGCGCGTTCCGCCTTCTCGCCGTCCGAGCCTTCGCCGGGCTGCTGATCCTTGGGGCTGTTCGCCGGAGTCGCCTTCGCGGAGTCGCCGGACCGCGCATCCTGCGTATTCGGGACTTCCATCGTGGAGTTTGTATCCGTGCCGTTCTGGTCCTTCGGCTGATCGCCCGACGAGCCAACGTTGAGACCCATTTTCTTTAACTGCTCTTTGAATAGGTCCAGCGGATTCTTCTTTTCGATGGCGGCGCGCTCGTCCTGCTGGAAGAATCTGTCGAAGGCGATCCTCACCAACGACGGCTTCAGATCCAGGCTGTGCGTCACGCCGTAGCGGATGGCGAACATCCCGAACGCCACCAGCGCCATGCCGGCGACGGCGTACAACGCCTTGGGCATCCGAAGTGGAACCACGGCGGCGGGATCGGCAGTGCGGGCCAGGGTCTCGGCCTGCGCACTCTGGTATGCGATCAATTTGGGGTCGGCGGGCCGCTGGCCGGATCCGTAGAAGATAGCCGTGGAAATGGTGTCGTGGAAGCCGAGCCGCTGGTCCGCGATCTGAGCCAAACGGTATCGGCCGGGAATCCGCCGGATGGTGAGCCACAAGCCGATGGCGAAACTACCGCCGAAAACGACTGCCAGCCAATACCAATCCAGAATCTGCGTACCCACCAGAAGCAGAACGATAATTCCGGCAAAGGCTGCACCCGCGGCAATTCCGGCCTGCTCCAGGATGACCTGCACCAGATGCCTGCGGCGCACACGAGCGAGTAGAGCCGTCATTACCGGAGATTCGTGAGTCAAGGTGCGCCGTTCTCTCTATCTTTAGTGTGCCACCGCCGGACGCAGCGTGGGATGGGCATCCAAAATAAAAGAGGGCCGGTACCGGTGTACCTGGCCCTTTCTCCTGCGCGATTGTGCGGGAATCGCGCTGTTAGAACACGATGCGAATGGACACCTGCGCGCGGCGCGCTGTCGTACCATCCGGCGGAGCCTGGCTCTGCAGAATCGAGCCGTACTGGGAGTTCGGAACCAGTGCGATCTGGCCGTTTGCCGGGCCCGACGTCAGTTTGATCGCCGTGTATTCGGTGGTCACGCGCGGTCCGGGACCGGCGATTTGCGGATGGTTGAAGACGTTGAAGGCCTCGAACTGCAGGTAGACCTTGAAACGCTCGCTGATGGGCAGCACCTTCGCGATGCGCGCGTCGGTGCGATACACCGGGCCGATCGCGAGTCCGGCGATGCTCTCGAATGGAACGCGCCCTGATCCGCCGAGCCCGTTCAGTGAGAACGTACTCAGGACCCCTGTCGGGGCGTTCTGCACACGGATGGTCGGAGCCAGGTATTGCGTCGAAGCAGCGATGCTCACCACCGAAAGCTGCCAGTTGTTAACCAGATACTCGGCTGCCATGCTCTGGCTGTTGGTGAATTTCGGATTGACGATTGCGTTCACCACCAGACGATGCCGCTGGTCGATGGAACTCGATCCCTTCTCGCCCCGGTAGTCGCCATTGAACACCGACGTGGGAAATGAGGAACCGAACAGCGTGTTGCCGCCGCCACCCTGGTTGTAATCGATGGCATGGCTCCAGGTGTAGGCAAGAGAGCCCTGCAGCCAGTTCGAATAGCGCCGTGTCGCCTGCACCAGCAGCGCGTTGTAGTAGCTGTTGGCCTCCGAGACCAGCTCACCGACAGTTCCGTATGCCGGATTGATGCGCTGCGTATAGAGCGGCGTGGTGTAGTTGCTGACGATACTTCCGGCCGTGTCCAGAATCGGGAAGGTGGCGCTGGTGGTTGGGTCCGCCGCGTTGGCATCGCGGGTGGCTAACAGGTGCAGTCCGCGGCTCCAGACATAGGAAACCGTCAGACTGGTGTTTCGCGCCACTTCCCGCTCCACAGCCAGGTTCGCCTGCTGCGAATACGGATTGCGGAAGCTGTCGCCGGGGAAGATGATGCTCGAGGTACCCGGCACGTTCGGCTGATTGGCGAGGGCGTTGGGGAAACTCGGACCGGCGGCCACCTGCGCCGCCACGTTCGAACGGAGCGAGTAAGTGGCCTGATACAGACCGTTGGTCAGGAAGAAATTCTCGATCGTCGACGAGGTGTAGCGGTTGAAGAAGATGCCGTAGCCGGCGCGGACCGACGTCTTCGGATTCAAGGCATAAGCGATACCGACGCGCGGAGCGAAATTCAGCTTGGTACTGGGAATGCGCCCGGTTTGCGGATAAGCCGAGTTCGCCTGCGTCGGTTGGGGAATGCTGGTGTACTCATAGCGCAAACCGGGCGTCAGGGTCAGCTTCGGCGTGATGCGCCACTGATCCTGCAGGAACAGGCCGATGTCCCACAGATTGGTTTCGACCACGGGGTTGCCGAACGCCTGGCTATAGGTCTGCCAGTGTTTGCCAGTGGTAGCTCCGCTGAAATCCTGCGCAAACGAGGTCAGCGTCGGGTAGGAGTAGGTTCCGTAGCGGTTGGCCAACCGGCTCACATAATCCTGCACGTGAGCCCAGTCCGCGCCAAACTTGATGCTGTGGTTCCCGATGTTCTGGCTGAATGTGTCGGCGAGTTGGAAGCGTTGCTCGCTTGGATTGAGCCGCGGATAGCCGTTGGCATACCCCACGTTGCTGGTGCCCTGGACGGTCAGCGAAACCGGGCCGATCGACGGCAGCAGACTCGGGCTGGCCGGATCGTACTGGCGATCCTTGAAGTAGCCGAACCGGAGTTCGTTCAAGGCCGCCGGCGTGGCGACGAAGGTCCAACTGGCGCGCGCCGTCCGGTTGAAAACATTCGTATCGCCGTTGTTGCCGGTGGCGGATCCATCGGCCAGCGATAGCTGAGTCTGAATGCCGTTCGGCGACCGGAAGTCGAGGTAATTGCCGCTGAAGCTGAACGTGTTGCGCTCGGTGGGGCGGTAATCGATCTTCCCGAACAGGAGGTTGGTGTCCATGGTGCGGGGCACCAGTTGCGTGATCACCCGTCCCTGCAGGTAATTGACAGCGGCTTGGCACTGGGCTGCCGTGGCAACCGCCATATCGCAATTCGGGCCCTTGGTGGACGGGTTCGTCGGCAGAAAATTGCCATCGCCGCCGAACATGGTGTTGTTCGTCAGGTTCGACGAGACGATCGGTGCGTCGCGGCGCTGCAACTCGCCGTTGAAGAAGTAAAAGAGCTTGTCCTTGACGAGCGGCCCGCCGATGCTGGCTCCCGCCTGGTGCCGCCATTCCGGAGGGTTCACGCCGCGTGCCGTGATGTCGGTGGCGTTCAGCGTCCGGTTGCGGAAGAACCAGTACAAAGTCCCGTGCACGTCGTTGCCGCCACTGCGCGTGACCGTATTGATCACACCGCCCGATGCGCGGCCATACTCAGCGAGGAAGTTCGACGAAACAACCTGGAATTCCTGTACTGCGTCTTGCGAAATATTCGTGGTGCGGGTTCGGCCCGCGTTTTCGTCGTAGAACTGATTCGTGGTGTCGTTACCGTCGGTCAGAAACGAGTTTCCACCCGGATTGCCGCGGAACGAGATCAGACCGAACGGACCGTCGGTGGTCACGCCTGGTGTGAGAAGGACGAACGCGTCCACCCGGCGTCCATTGATCGGCAGGTCGACGATCTGGCGCGATGTTACCACCTGGGAAACATCCGTTTTCGTGCTGTCGATGACCGGAGCTTCGGCCGTGACTTCAACTGCTGTCGCGGAAGCCGACACAGTGAGCGTGGCGCTGAGGGTAACGGTCTCGCCGACAGAAACTGTAATGTCCTTTACATCGTATCCTGCGAATCCGGATGCCGTGATCGACACTCGGTAACCGGACGCCGGAACGAGGGCGGGCGCATTGAACGATCCGGCAGCCGTCGTCTCCATTTCGCGACGGATGCCCTTCGATTCGTTCTCGATCACAACCTTCGCGTTCGGAACCAGGGCTCCGGAGGCGTCGAGAACTACGCCCGAAATCGTGCCAAACCCGGAACTCTGGGCCAGCAGGCAGCAGGCGGAAAGGATGAATAGGATGAGTAGGACTAGGGAGAAGGCGGAACTTCTCTCCGGAACCGGTGCACAACGCGCACTGCTCGGCTCAATTTTCATTCAAGGGACCTCTGAAGACAAGATTTGTACGGAACGGGGTACTTTCAATGGTAATACGAACGGGATGACAGCGCGATGACGATTTTGAGGTGTTTCCTGATAAAAAAATTAAGGCCGGCGGACACACGGAGAGCGTGCCCAACCGGCCCTTCTGAGCGCTGGAGGAGTTCCTACTCGATCATCACTGTAACGGGCTGTTCCAGAAGCTGCGGCTCAACCCCTTTTGTGAGGACCATGAGCCTTAGCCGGCCCGGTTGAACGCCTTCGGGGACCTTCGCCTTCAGCGTGGTCTCCGCCTGTTCGACGATCGTCATTTTGTATTCGGCTTTACCAGTGGTGAGGTAGACCTCGGCGACACGAGCTTTGTCGAGATATTCACCGGTGATCGTGATAACGTCGCCGGCCTTGGCCGTTTCCACATCCACGCTGCGCATCATCGGCGTGGGTTTCCAGCCTTCGTCTTTCGCTTCATTGGTGGCGCCCAGCAACAGAGCGCACGTCAGCAGGAGGCCGCCTATCAAGGAGTTTCTCATCTGAACCTTCTCTCCTTTCCGATGGGATCAAGAGCAATCCGGCAGCCAATTGAAAGGCACCGTCACAGAGTGGTTTGGGCACGGCGCCGGAAGTCCGTGGGTGGGTCTCATCGCTCAGTTGGGCGAATCCGCATCGGATTCCGGGGCACTCAGGCTGGCGATTGTGGCTCCCCACCCACCCGCTCCGAGCGGCGCATCGGAGAAGCTCTCGACAAACGGCGTCCGCGCCAAAATCTTGCGCACCATCTCGCGTTGCACGCCGATGCCCCGGCCGTGCACGATTCGGATCGCTCGAAATCCTCGGGAGTGCGCCTCCTCGAGGTAGGCTTCGACAACGCCCTTCGCATCGCGCGGCGGCACCGAGTGTAGGTCGAACACATCCGTGATCGGAATGCGAAATAGCTCCTCCGGTTCGTCCATCAGCTAGAGCATATCCCCTAAGTCATCGCCTGTTCGAACCTAGTCGCGTTCGGCTAGACCCGAACAGCCCCATAATAAAGCCGGTGCCATTGCGAATCCCATGGACCGGGCCGGTCCTGCTGCTGATCACGTTTGCGGTTCTCGGTGCCGCCGTGCACCTGTTTCGCACTCCATTGGCCGCCCGGACAGATTACTTCAACGGAGCCCCCGACTGGATCTCCGGCACGGTAGTGCTTACCGGGGGCGAGAGACTCGCGTTCGGAACCGGCGAGTGGAGCGGGAATACCGACGGCGCTCAACCCGGTGCCCTCCGCATCTGGCACGATTCGCTCGACCTGTCGAGCTACGACTTCTCCTTCCGCGGGCAAGTTGACCTCGGTGCCCTTGGGTTTGCCTTTCGCGCAACCGATTCGCTCACATTCTACGGGGCCAAAGTGATCCTTCCGGAATCCGGCAATGGCTATTTTGAACATTTCGTTCGAATCGGCGGCCGGAACACGGACGTGGTGCGCATTCCCTTGCCCTCGCGATTGTGGCCCAGGCAGGAGTTCACCGTCGAGTGCTCAGTCCGGGGAAACCAATTCTCCGCGGCCGTGAACGGCGAACGGATCGATACCTGGAACGACTCCCGGCTCAAGACCGGCGGGGTTGGATTCTACACGGAGTCTGGCGAGGGCGGGACAGTGCGTTGGATCCGGTTGAGGGAGCGTGATTCGATGTTGGGCCGGGCACTCGGTATTTTTACGGGCGCTTAGAGGAAACCGTACAGCCGGGCCGGATTGTCCACCAGAATCCTGGTGCGGATCGCCGGATGGGGAGCCCATTCCGCGACCAGATTCAGCATCCGTCCATCATCCACCGGCAGCAGCGGAGCGATTTCCGCCGGCTTCCGCCCCGAAGCCGTATCCGGATGCGGCCAGTCCGTCCCCCAGAGAATGCGATCTGGATTGGCTTCGATCAGCGCGCGCGCCAGCGGCTGCACGTCCGCAAACCCAGGGGTCTGCGCCGACGCCCGATACGCCGCCGAGATCTTGACGTATGCCGCGCCCGATCGGACCAGTTCGACCAACTCCGGAAACCCGGGCTGATTCACACCTGACGGCGCCTGAGCTCCGCCGAAATGATCGAAGACCACCGAGACCGGTGAGCCGCGTACCGTGGCGGCGAGGCACTGGATCACTCGCGGTGTCGTGAGAATCTGCACGTGCCAGCCCAAGCGGTGGACCCGTTGTGCGGCTGCACGCAACCTCTCCCGCGCGACGGCCGGATCGTTCAGGCCCGCCATCGCCAGATTAAGACGGATGCCGCGGATGCCTCGCTGGTTCATGACATCCAGCGAGTTCTCCGGCGTCCCCGGCCCGATCACGGCAACTCCGCGAGCCGTCGCACCGCGACGCTCCATCGCATCGAGCGTCGCGGAATTATCGGTGCCGTAGACGCTGGGTGTGACGATCACCACCCGCCCGATGCCCAGCGCGCGGTGCATCCGCAGCATCTCCTGCGGCGAGGCGGATTCGGGCGTATAGGTCCGGCCGGACCACCACGGGAATCGTTTCGGATCGCCGAAGACGTGGGTGTGGCAGTCGCACGCATGTGGCGGCACCGGGAACGCGATCCGGGTTCGCGGCTGAGACGCTTTCGCGAATGCCGCTTGTGCGACACAGGCAGCAACCGCGGCGCCGGCAAATTGCCGCCGGGTCTGCATGACTTACTTCAGCAATGCGTCGATGCCCGCCTGCGCGATGGCCTCATCGACCTCTGACGCAGCCCCGCTGGCCGCGATCCCGCCGAGCGTTTGCCCGTCCACTTTGATGGGAAGTCCGCCCTGATTTGGGAACGACTCGGGAAATGCCAGCATCGCGATGTTGCCGGCCTTCACCTGGTCGGCGAAGTTCTTCGACGGGCTCTTGTAGAACGCCGCGTGACGGGCCTTGCGTTGCGCGAACTGCAGAGTGTTGAGACCGGCCCCATCGGCCTTCTGCAGGAACAGCAGATTGCCGCTCTCATCGACGATACAGAGCGTCACCTGCACGTTCCGCTTATCCGCCTCGGCTTCCGCGCCGGCGATCATCTTTTTGATCGCGGCCAGATTCAGGTACTTCTTCGACGGAAGATCGACGGCCGAGGCGATGGCCGCCAGACAAACGAGCAGTGCAATCAGTTTGGACATGCGCTACATCGTATCGAAATCCTGGCTCACGCGTTAGACTATTTTTCATGGCTCAAGTTGCGTATCGTTCCGAGGTCCGCATTCAGCGCGTGAAGGGGCCTCTTCGCAAGGCATGGCTCCCGGCGGAAGCGGAACCGGTGTGGTTCGGCGTCCACGGCGCTGTGGCCGAACACTACAAGGTGTCGCCGGACATCTCAGAACCACACGCCACCACGCTCGACTACATCGTCGCCGCCGCCGCCGGTTGACTCACCGGAACCTATGGAGGCGCGCTGGAGGCGCGTCAAATCGATGCTTCGGTGGATCGGTTGACATCGGAAGCGATCGGCGAGATAGAACTCGAGGACAACGTGTTAGTGATCCGCCGAATTCATGTGCGGTTACGATTGCGAGCCGGTGAGGCACACCGCGAGACGGCCAATCGCGTACACGGATTCTTTGCGGATAAGTGCCCGGTCTACCGCAGCCTGAAGGGAACTATCGCAATTACCACGGAGTTAGTGTTCGAGGTGGCGTGATTCCACGAGCGCGGCGCCGGACGCAGCCGCCGCTTTGCGCAGGTCGCCGTCGAGGGTGGCCAGCGGCAGGCCAGTGCGCTTGGCGCGGCAGCGGGACCCATGCGAATCGGAAGCGCCGCCAGATCCTCCAGAAACTCGCTTACCTGTGTTTCCGTGACGCGCCTCTTTCGCTGGCCGACAAGAAGACCATTTACGATTTCGAGCGGCCAATGGGCAGGAACGATCACGTCTTCGCCCCCAGCGACGCGATCAAGCAGCGCTTCGGTCCAGGGTGTGGACTCATCTGCAAATCGCCAGGGCAGTGTGGCCGAGGCATCGATCACGAAGGCCATTAGTATTTGTGGCCTTCATGAATGAGATCCTTGATCTTCAACCCGCCCAGGGTAACGCCCTTGCGTGATTCGCGAATGTGAGCCACTGCCTCAGCTGGCGTTCGCTTTCGCTCCGGCGGCGCTTGTTCAACGAGCTTTTCGAGGGCGCGTTCCAGAATCTCTTCGGGCGAACTGCCAGTGTTGCGTGCCAGTTCCGCCTTCAGAAGCTCTTCACCATGGGGCGTCAGAGTGACCTGCATGGCCGAAGCATACCACGCGGCAAGCCGGCATAATCCGTGTAATTAGCCGACTGACCTCCGCCGTGCGGTCAGCGCCGAGCCGGACGCGCGGCGGCGGCTCAGGCGACCGGGAAGTAGATGGCGAATCGCTTCCACTGCTGCTGGATCGGGCTCAGCCGGAGCGGACCCATCGAACTTGCAGCCTCAAACGTCAGCGGACCCGATCCTGCAGGTTTCATCCAGGCCAATAGCGCCTTGCCTCCCGATTGAAGAACCGGAGAAGCCATCGGAACCTTCGCCACCTGCGGTCCCTGGTGATTGCTCACCAACTCTTCGGTGAGTCCCTCGCCGCCTAGATCGGCCGCCAGAACCAGCGGGCCATACACGAAGGACTGCAAGCTTCGATCGTCGGCGAGAGGCTCCGAGCGGAGCGTCATCGGTAACTCGAGTTCTACCCGATCGCCGCTCTTCCACTTGCGCAGCAGAGTCAGATAACCACCTGGCGCAGTGCCGGCCTCGAGCCGCCGTCCGTTCAAGCGCACCGCAGGTGCTGACTCAAGCCATCCGGGTATCCGGAGACGCAACGCAAACTCGCCGGCGGGCGCGGCGCCGATCACCACGGCCGTCCGTGCCTCGTCCGGGAATTTCGTCTCTTGCCGTAGCCGGATTCCACGATCGGCCCAGTCGAGTTCCGAGGCGATGAAGAGGTTCACGAAAACGCCATCGGCATCGTGATGATAGATGGTGTCTGCAAGCTTCGTGTACTCTTCCACCGCCGTCCCCGTGCAGCACCAGAAAGAGCGGTCGTCGGTACACAGAGTCTTCCACGCGCCCGGTGTGAGCGAGAGGAAGTACGTGGTGTGGCCGGTCTCAGGCTGAATCGTGCCGAGGCGGTGATTCAGCAGGTTGCGTTCGTAGTAATCGATGTATCTCGGATCGCCTGTCCAGGAGTACAGATGGCGGGTCAGCTTCATCATGTTATACGCACAGCAGCACTCCTGATGATGCGCCGCTGCGTGCATTTCGAGCGCGAGCCGGTGTGGCTCGGTCAGCCATAACTCGTTGTTACTCGACCCGCCAGTTGAGTAAGTGCGTGCAGTTACGATTGTCTCCCAGAAGAAATCGGCGACATCGTGAAAGCGCCCGTCTCCCGATAACTCGTAACGCCGAGCGGCTCCGATTACCTGCGGAATATGTGTATTCGCGTGCAGACCACGCAATTCATCACGTCGAGCTGCGAGCGGCCGGATAAACTCCTTCTTCTGGAACCGATCGCCGGCGCGAGCCCACCGGTCTTCTCCAGTCACAGCGGCGAGATTGTAGAGGACCTCGCTCATGCCGCCGAACTCGGTTTTCAGAATGTCCTGCATGTGCGGCTCGGGTTTCGCGGCAGTCCACTCATCCGCCCACTGCGCCATTCGCGTGACCACGCCGAGCGCCTCACGATTCCCCGCATGCTCGTGCATGTCGAGCAATCCCGCCATGATCTTGTGAATTGTGTAGAACGGTGCCCAGACCTTCTCGCGACGGTCGAGCCGGTCGAACAACTCGAGCGGGAACGCGCTCAGATACCCGCCTTGCCCGCCGGCCGACTGGCAACGCGCCAAGCCCGCCACGATCTCGTCGCCGCGCGCTTTCATCTCCTGGTCGCCGGCCGACGCGTACGCCTGGGCGCAAGCCGACAGGTAATGGCCGGTGAAGTGACCGCGCAACTCGACCTTCGGACCCTCCCAACCCCCGAGAGGCGCCGCATTCGAGGGCAGCCCCGCGTTGATCCGGAAAGTGTGCAGCAATCGGTCCGCCGGAAGCCGGGTCATGAAGGCGCGATTCCATTCCGCCGATTGCCGGCACGGACCCGCTGTCACCTTCACCTGCGAAAGAGGAAACGGCTGGACGCGTGGCGTCACCGTCCCACGCCGGAATTCCAACGGATCGCTGAACGGCGGCGCATCCTTCACCGGGACCGGTTGTCCGGGCTGTGGCGGTGGGGCTGTCTGAGCCAACGCTACGGCACCCGGCACAGAGGCCAGCGCCCCGGCAAATTGCCGTCGTGAAAGGGATTTCCGCATCGGACCTTCCGTCAAACTCGGCCCTCGACGTTAAACTCCTGGTCGAGAATCGAGATTACGTCCTGTTCGTCAGCGCTTGGGTCGTTGAGTAACTCCTCAACTCGCGACTCGAGTGCGCCGTGTTCCATCGGCGGGATTATCGCCTTCAGGCGTGCGACATGTGCGTCCAAACTCGAGCGCTGTTCTGAGATTCCTTCTGCCATGTTTCAGCCTACCACCAGCGGCGCGCTCCGCTACAACGCATGATCGGCGGCGGAATCCTGCCCGGCCCAGATCCGCTTTGCAGTCCAGTCCGCCGGTGGATCGGCCCAGAATGGATCCGAGCCGGGGAGTCCGAGCGGCAGCAACGCCGCGGAGCACAAATACAGACTGCCCGTCGAGATATACGACTCGCCCAAATGCGGCTGGTGTCCGCACAGGCCAATCTGCAGCCAACCGTTGCTGTCGAATGTGCCCGGTGCCTCGAATATACGCCGCAGCACGGCGGTGAGAGCGGACCGCACCTGGGCCGGCTTCAGCGGCGGGGGCAGTTGTTGTGCCAGCGCGACGGCGGCCAGCAGATGAAACGCCCCCGACCGGTACGCAATGGACCGCCCGATCGCCGGAAACGATCCGTCGACGGCGATCAAGCGCTCCTGAATCACGGCATATCGCTTCGCCCGCGCCCAGGCCGCCGGCAGCATGTCGTTCCAGGCCGGCCGGTTCTTCCCGACGGCGCCTAACACGTCCAGCAGCATTGGTTGAATGACGTAGCTGTTGTAATAATCCCAATGAAACTGCGGACCGTCGCCATACACGCCGTCTCCCAGGTACCACTCCGAGTGCTTGCGGAGGGCATAATCGATGCGCACGCCGTCCCACTTGCGCCCCATCATCGCCAGCGCCGCTTCGACGGTCGCGCTGAACAGCAGCCAGTTGTTATAGGGCGGGACGATTCCGCGGGAAGCCTCCAGCGCCTCGGCCACTCTGTTCTGAACCACTGCCGGCAACTTCCGCCACAGTTCGTTCGGGGCTCGCAACAGCGCTTCGCCCAGAAAACCACAGTCCACCAGAGCCTGCCCGCCGCCCCCGAAATTCAGGAAATCGAGCGATGCTGGATCGGTCGCGACGGTCAGCGCCTGCCGCGCCAATTCGCGATAGTGTTGCTGCGACTCCTGCTCGGGACCGGGCGGCAGATCCACCTCCAACCACGGAGCGATTCCAACCAGCAAGCGCGCGAAAGCTTCCAGATGCGAGAACTTCCGCCGGTCCGCCTCATTCTGGCCCGACACCTCCACCGGCATCGCCTGCTTCAGAGTCCCGCGCGCCAGGTGTATGAGAACCGGGTCGGCGAGCCGCGCCGCCAGCGACAGCCAATAGCTGCGGTCGTCAGCCCGCGTCTGCGCGAGGCCCGGCACAGATTGCGCAACCAGCGCGGCGCCGCCCGCGGCCTTCAGAACAGACCGGCGATCTAGTGTCATGACGGCCAATCTATCACGGGTGTTCACCGGCAATGCCGTGGGGGCCGCTTTGACAGAACGTAAGTAAGACGTTATCTTACAAGCATGAAGACTACCGTCTCTTCCAAGGGGCAGATAGTCCTGCCCGCTGAATTCCGGCAGATGGACCGCGTGGAAGCGGGGCAGGAGTTCGAGGTAGAGCGCCTGGACCGGGGAGATTACCGCCTCGTCCGCCGTACGGTCCCGCCGAACGAGGGTGTCGTTGATTGGCTACTCGCCTGCCCGCATAAGGACTTCTTCGTCCCTATCGACTCTGAATCGACGGACGTGCTGTGAAGTACCTGGTCGACGCCAACGTACTGAGCGAACCGACTAAACTGGCGCCGGCCCCGCAGGTCCTGGCTTGGCTGCGCGCACACGCGCCGGACATGGCCGTTGATCCCATTATTCTCGGTGAACTCCGATTCGGAATCCTGATTCTGCCGAAGGGACGTAAGCGCGCCGCCCTGGAACGCTGGTTCGACCAAGGCGCCGGCCGCCTGCAGTGTCTTCCGTGGGACGCGGAAACGGGCCTGAAGTGGGCGGAGTTATTAGCGCGGCTACGCAGAACCGGCAAAGCCATGCCGATCAAGGACAGCCTGATCGCGGCGACTGCGATTGCCCACGATCTGGCGGTCGTCACGCGAAACCGTGCTGATTTCGCAAACGCCGGCGTCCGGATCGTGGATCCATTCTCCGCTACTCGGTAACCTCATACCGCCGGACCGAGGTGGCCCGGCCTGTCGACTCATCCACCCCCACAATCACCCCGTGTAACTCCGCACCATGTTTGGCTGCCTCCATCCGTACGGGCAAGGCCGTGAGAAACCGCCGCAGAATCACATCCTTCTCCACGCCGATCACGCCATCGTACGGGCCCGTCATCCCGGCATCCGTCTGATATGCCGTCCCGCACGGCAGAATCCGGGTATCGGCTGTCGGCACGTGCGTGTGCGTTCCCACCATCGCCGACACTCGCCCGTCCAGGTGCCATCCCATAGCGACCTTCTCGCTCGTCAATTCGGCATGAAAATCGACGAACCGCACTTTTACCGTCGAATCCAGATTCCCCAGAATCTGATCCGCCTTGCGGAACGGGCAGTTCGTCGCGGGCATGTACGTGCGCCCCTGCAGATTGATGACAGCGCATCGCGAGCCGTTCCGCGACTCGACAATCGCATATCCGTTCCCCGGTAATTCGTCGGCATAATTCGCCGGCCGCAGCAATTTCGGCTGGCGCGGAAGGTAGTCGTAGATCTCCTTCTTGTCCCAGACGTGATTGCCCGTGGTCATTACATCGATCCCCAGCGACAGCAGTTCTTCGGCGATTAGCGGCGTCACGCCGAATCCGCCCGCCGAGTTCTCCACGTTGGCGATGGTCAAGTCGATGTCGTTCTCTTCTACGATCCGATGCAAATGGCGGCTGACGATGGAACGTCCGGGCGAGGCGAAGATATCGCCGATAAACAGAAGATTCATGTTGAGGAGGGTGAGAGGAGCGCACCACTCGACCGTGACGGCCTCGGTCATTGACCCCGAAAAAACAGGGGGGAACCCTCCGCGCGCCTTTAGGCTTCTCCATGGCGGCAAACCCGCCGGAGCATGCTCACCAGCGCTGTATCGAGACGAGCTCCATGACTTGACTATCGGATCAATTTTTACGAGACCGCGTACCTGTTCTGCAGGAACGCTCCAAGAGGATGATAGCACGCAAGCCAGCCGTTTCCCGGCGGGTTTCGCTTAGTTTCTATCGCAGAATTCCCGTATGCCCCAGGGAGTAGCGGCCAGGTTGCGGGAATACGCACAGGCCATGCGGACCGCGGCCCACGGGGATGCGCGCGCGGAGCGTCCCATCCGCTGTGTTGATGGCATACACTTCTTTGTTGTACCGGCCCGCCAGCCACAGCGTCGACCCGTCCGCGCTTACGCCGCCCATGTCGGGACTCGCCTTGCCGGGCAACTGCCACTTCTTCACTACAGTGCGCGTGGCGAAGTCGATCAACGAAATGCTGCCTTCCCCGCGATTCGAAACGTACAGAACCTTCGCGTCCCTGCTCGGATACAACCCGTGGGCGCCCTTGCCGGTGGGGATAAACCCGATGCGCTCGAACTTCTCGGGATCGATCAGGTACACGCCGTCCGCCATCATATCCGCCACGTAGAAGACCTTGCCATCGGGCGAAGTCTTCACATCTTGCGGCATCCCGCCCTTCTGTAAAGCGAGCCGGCCGAGCACGGTCCGCGATTCCACATCCATCTTGATCAACTCGCTGGAGAACTCGCAGCTCGCGATCAGGTACCGGCCGTTCGCCGAGAAATCCATGTGATCTACACCCCGGCACTCCACCGGCACCGAGTACTTCAACTTCATCGTGGAGGGGTCGTAGAAATCCAGACGTTTCAGCCGCTCTGCCACGACGATCGCGTACTTTCCATTGGGCGTGTAGTACATGTTGTAGGGATCCATCACCTTAATGGTTTCGCCCTTTTGGCCGGCCATCGGATCGATTCTCGTGAGGCTGTCGCCAAGGTCGTTCAGGACCCACAGGGTTTTCAAATCCCATGACGGCGTCACGTGCTGGGGCTGCCGCCCGACCGGGAAGTGATTCACGATCTTGTACGTGGCCGGATCGATCACATCCACCGTATTGCTGCCGCTGTTCGGCACGTAAATGCGCGGCGGCACGCCCTTTACGGCGGGGCTCATCTTGCCGGTGGCGGTCTCGGAATAGATGTTATTTGGATTCAGCACCGGGGGCATGCCCGGCAGCGGATTATCGCCGACAGAAGCGGCAATAGCGGCTGCTGCAGTCAGCAGGATGGGCCAAACTGGAAATTTCATTTAGACTCGTTGCAGGCACTCGGCGATCTCGCGCTCCGAGACCGCACCCTCTTTGATCATCACCCAATACGGCTCGGTGATATCGACCGTCGTCGATCCGGCTCCCGTGCACAGTCCGCCGTCCACCACCAGGTCTACGCGTCCGTCCATGTTTCCGAAGACTTCGATGCCGCTGCGGGACGTGGGTTGCCCGGAGATGTTCGCGCTGGTGGAGATGAGGGGCTGCCCCAGGTACTCGAGCAATGCGTTGGCAAACTTCGAACGCGATTGACGGACCGCCAGCCGTCCGGTATTTCCGGTCACCTTCAGCGGCACTTTCGCCGAGGCCGGCACGATGATGGTCAACGGCCCCGGCCAGAAGTGCCGCGCCAGCAGATAGAACCGGGAGTTCACCTCGCCCACCAGTTCCTCGGCCATCTGAATGCCAGTCACCAGCATCGGCAGTGACCGGTGAGTCTCGCGCCCCTTGGCCGTGAACACCTTGCCCACGGCGTGCAGATTCAGCGGATCGGCCACCAGGGAGTATAAGGCATCCGTCGGAATCGCGATCACTTCGCCGCGCCGGATGTGGGCCGCCGCGCGCTCCACTGCGTCGCTGGAGGGGTTCTCGGAATTTACTTCAATCAGGTCTGTTGCCAACGTTGTTAATCCTTCACGCGCCCGCGCCGCGGCTCCCGAGCACTTCAGCCACCTCAATGGCCATGGAATACCTGCCGAATGGCGCACTCAACTGAACGCCCTGCACCATTGCCTGGACCCGCGACACCATCTCTTGGGCAATCGCGATTCCCTCTTGTCGAGCCCTCTCGGCGCTTTCGGCGCGGCGCATCCGTTCCATGTAGTGCTCCGGCACCGGAACGCGCAGTTCGTTCACCATAAACTCAGCGTTGCGAAAGCTCGTTAACGGCCAGATCCCGCAGAGCACCGGGATGCGGAAACTCTCGGTCCGCTTCAGAAAACCTTCCAGCAGTTGCAGATCGAAGACCGGCTGCGTCACCACGTATTCGGCGCCGGCTTGCACCTTCCATTCGAAGCGCCGGATTTCTTCGTCCAGGTTCAACGCCCCCGGATTCGCGCCCACTCCCAGCAGCAACGCCGTCTGCGAACCCATTGGATTCCCACCAATATCCAGCCCGCAGTTCAAGTTGTTGACGATGTTCGTGAGGCCGATGGCGTCCACGTCGAACACCGCCGTTGCATCCGGATAAGTGCCCATCCGAGGAGGATCGCCGGTGATGCAGATCAGGTTGCGCACACCAACGGCATGCGCCCCCAGCAGTTCCGACTGTATGCCGAGGATGTTCCGGTCGCGGCAGCAGAAGTGCAGAACCGCTTCGATCCCCGCCTGCTCCTGGATCTTCTGACAGGTGACCTGCGCGCTCAGCCGGGCGCTGGCTCGGGGACCATCGGGTACGTTGATGCAGTCGATCCCTTTGGCCGCGCACATCCGCGCGCCCTCGATCTCCTTCGCCGGATCCACTCCACGGGGTGGGAGAATCTCCACGAATACGACGAACGTACCCGCGGCGAGTTTCGCCCCGAGCCCTGACTTCTCCGCCACCGGAACCTTGGCCAGCGCCTTGGGCTTCGCCTGCGGTTCATCGACGGTAACGGCCAGTTTCCGCTGCAGCGGATTCAAGCTCCGCGCTTCCGAGTGAATCAGCTTGATGTGTTCCGGGGTGGTACCGCAGCATCCGCCGATCACCTTCACGCCCGCCCACAGGAAGCGCCGCGTGTACTGCGCCATGTACTCGGGCGAGCAGAGATAGATGTTGCGGCCCTCCACCTTCGCCGGCAGGCCCGCGTTCGGCATCGCGCTCATCGGCTTCTTGGAGTAGGCCACCATTTTCTCGAGAGTCTCGAGTGTCACCTTCGGCCCGACGGAGCAGTTCAGCCCGATGATATCGGCCGGCCATTCGTTCAGGCGTTGAGTGAAGGTATCGGTGGTGGTGCCATCGGGCATGCGGCCTTCGTCGTCGATGGTCACCTGCGCGATGATCACCATATCGGGACCTGCCACTTCCCGAGCCGCGAAGATGGCTTCCCGGACTTCGTTCAGATCGTAGAAGGTCTCCAGCACTAGCAGATCGATTCCGGATTCCACCAGGGCCTCGGCCTGTTCGCGGAAGTAACCGCGCGCTTCGGCGAAAGAGGTGGGCCCCAGCGGTTCAATGCGCACGCCGAGCGGCCCGATGGCACCCGCGACGAAAACGCCGTCCTTGGAGGCCTCGCGAGCTAACCGGACGCCGGCCCGATTGATTTCGGCGAGCTTCTCACCCAGTCCGAACGCGCCCAGACGAAGGCGGTTCGCTCCGAACGTGTTCGTCTCCAGGATTTCGGCGCCGGCCTTGACGTACTCCTGATGGACTTCCCGGACCAGTTGCGCCGACGACAGATTCAGCTCGTCGAAGCAGCGGTTGATGAAAACGCCCTTGGAATATAGCATCGTTCCCATCGCGCCATCGGCCACCAGGACCCGATTGGCAGAGCGCTCCCGGAACTCATAAGCGCGGGAAACAACGTCGGTAGTGTTCATGGATCAGTCAACCGGTACGCGTCCGTCAGGGAGCGGCGAGGCGCCCGGGCGCATGTAGGCGTTCAACGCCGATTGTAGCGCATCCGCCAAAATCGGAACAAATCGAACAGTGACCGTCCATTTCGTTCAGATGCACTTGGCGGAAGCGCACCTCGGCGAGGCGGCACAACAGCAGGCCTCGTTGCGAGCCGCCCGCGACTCCGCGATCAACATCAGAAACTCGGCGATGTGGCGCGGAAGGTCGGGATCAAATTCAGTCGGCTTCGTGGGGGCGTCCAGAGAGCCATCGGAAACCTCGCTGCCGATCCAGAGTTCCAGAACCCGCGCGATAGGCCCTCTGGCTATCTTTCGGACACTGCCGCCTTCCCGCGCGCCGTCCTGGTAGAGCGCTATAACTCCTTGCCCTTGAAGCACTAAAGGTTCAATTTGAAGAAGAATCGAGGTAAAGTTGAAAAGAAATCGAGGTAAATAAGCCTCAATGCTCGGCATCGGCTCTTGTTCTTTGTGGATATCAAACCTAAGGTTTCCTCTTGATTCCGGGGAAGGGTAGTACTATACTTTACTGTACTTCAGCCTGGCAGGAACGGGAGCGAAGATATATTGAAGATGCCACACAAAAACGAGCGGCTGGTATCGTTGCTATGCGGAACCCTACTTATCCTCTCAATTCAGACGGTCTCGGCGGCAACCGCGCCACCACTCGGTACAGCGGCATCCTTCGCGGTCTTGGGGGGCTCGGGGGTGACCAATACGGGTCCCACGGTTATCCACGGTAATCTGGGCGTCAGCCCCGGAAGTGCAGTTACAAGTTTTCCTCCGGGAATCGTCGTTCCTCCGGGGACGATTCATGCGGCGGACGCAGTGGCGGCAGGTGCCCAGAGCGATAGCACGATTGCATACAATGCTCTCGCCGGACAGGCGTGCAACCTCAATTTGACTGGTCAGGACCTGGGTGGACTTACGCTGATACCGGGCGTCTACTGTCTTTCGAGTTCGGCTCAGCTAACGGGAGCGTTGACTCTGGACGCGCAGGGCAACGCCAATGCAGTTTTCGTATTTCAGATCGGAAGCGCACTAACAACCGCGAGTAACTCGTCGGTGAACATTATCAACGGCGGTACTGTCTGCAACGTTTTCTGGCAGATTGGTAGCTCTGCGACTTTCGGAACGAGCACTTCGTTCGCCGGGAATGTCCTCGCACTCACCAGCATCACAGTGAACAACGGCTCAACCTTGGCCGGCCGGGCCTTGGCCCATGACGGCGCCGTTACCCTGGACACTAACAACATCTCAGCCGCCCAGTGCAATCCTATCTTCGTTGCTCCGCCTACCATTACTGTGTCGTTCGGTGCGGCAAGCCTGGGAGTCGGGGACTTCACGACCAAGACATTTACGGTCAGCGATCCGAATGATACGCCGCTGACCGGCATCGCGTTCACGGATACTCTCCCGGCTGGCCTTGTCGTAGCCACGCCCAATGGTCTGACAGGTAGCTGCGGAGCCGGGACTATCACAGCGATCGCGGGTTCTGGGAGCATATCCTTGGCGGGAGGGAGTGTGGCCGGGAGCGGATCCTGCACCTTCTCGGTGAACGTCACCGCCACCACCACCGGTGTGAAAACCAACAGCGCGACGGTGGGTTCTTCGGAAGGTGGAACCGGCAATACATCAGTGGCTTCGGTGACAGTTCTACCGGCCCCTCCGCCGAGCCCCACGCCGCCAGTCATTACGAAGGTGTTCGGCGCCGCATCCATCGGTGTGGGTGGGACCACTACTCTGAGCTTCACAATCAGTAATCCGAACGGCGTGCCCCTAACCGGTGTGGCATTCACCGATTCCCTCCCCGCTGGTTTGGTCGTATCGACGCCCAACGGCCTTGCGGGTAGCTGTGGAGGGGGAACGATCACCGCAGTGGCTGGATCGGGAAGCGTATCGCTCACTTCGGCGACTATAGCCGGCGGCTCCTCCTGTACCTTCTCAGTTAGCGTAACGGGCACAGCAACGGGCGCACAGAGCAACAGCGTTGCAGTGACTTCGACAAACGGCGGCGCCGGCAATACCTCTACGGTTGTGGTCACGGTAGTGCCTGCCGTGATTGCGCCGCCTGCAATTAGCAAGTCGTTTGGCGCGGCATCAAGCACCGTCGTGAACTCGTTCCCCTTGACCTTCACCATCAACAACCCGAATCCGGCCGTGCCGCTCACCGCTGTCGGCTTCATTGATGTGCTTCCGGCCGGAATGGTGGTAACGACGCCCAACGGGCTTACTGGGTCATGCGGAGGCGGGACGATTGTTGCCACACCAGGAACCGGAGTAATCAGCCTAACCGGCGGAACGCTACCCGGGGGAGCATCGTGCATGTTCAGCGTGGACGTCACCGCAACCATAGCTGGAACGTTTGCCAACCTCACGGGAAACGTCACTTCTTCGAATGGCGGGACTGGCAATACCGCGGAAGCGGAACTCACGCTACTCGGAGATTTCGAAGTGTCCTATTTCGCGAATCTCCAATCGGGCGACTCTGTGATCAATATCACCAACACTGGAGCCAATGGAGCGAGTCTAAATGGGCCTGGTTTCGGTCAGGATGTCGGCTCTATCTGTGTGAACGTGTATGCATTCTCGCCGGACGAGCAAATGGTATCGTGTTGCTCCTGTCGTGTTACGCCCAACGGCCTAGCCGCGCTGTCCGTCGTGGATGATCTGATCAACACCACTCTGACCGGCATCCGGCCGAATTCAATTGTCGTCAAACTTTTGGCGACGCGTGGAACCTCGTGCGGCAACAGCGCTGCAGCGGCCGGCAGCCCGGGTTTCCCGGTGGTCATTGCAGGAAGCAAGGCTGCCTGGGGCACCACCATTCACCCAGGGCCGGGTGGGACATTTGTTCTCACCGAGACCCCCTTCATCCCCTCAACGTTAAGCCCCGGGGAGCTAGCAAGCCTAACCAACCGTTGCACTAATATTATTGGCAACGGGAGCGGATTCGGCATATGCCGAGCTTGCCGTCAAAGTGGGCTGGGAGCCGGAAGGGAAAGCAGTGGCGTTTCTAACAAATGACCCAGTCAAAGGAAGGTCTTTGACTGATTGGTCTTGCTGGCCGCTTTCTTCTTCCGGGCCGGATTGCCCGCGGCGACCCCAGATTGCCGGCGCAGACCAGAGCCGTGCCAGGCTCCTTCGCCGTCCCCGTGGCGGCTTTCCGGCGCCGGCCTTGACGTACTCCTGATGGACTTCCCGAACCAGTGGTGGCGACGAAAGATTCAGTAAGTCGAAGTTAGCGGTTGATGCAGACGCCCTTGGAGTACAGCATCGTTCCCATCGCGCCATCGGCCACCAGGACCCGATTGGCAGAGCGCTCCCGGAACTCATAAGCGCGGGAAACAACGTCGGTAGTGTTCATGGATCAGTCAACCGCTGCGCGTCCGTCAGGGAGCGGCGAGGCGCCCGGGCGCATGTAGGCGTTCAACGCCGATTGTAGCGCATCCGCCAAAATCGAAACAAATCGAACGCTGACCGTCCATTTGGGAGACGCTACCTGCCCGCCTCGTACATTATCGGTGTCCTACTCTTCGCGCCGGTGTTTGCTCAGTATGGGAACTCGCTGAATACGTTCGACAGGCCATTCATGTACAAGGCCGCACAGATGAACATGACGGAGGCGCCTCTCGCCGACGGCACAACAGCAGGCGTCGTCGCAGGCCATCCTGGATTCCGGGCGGACCTTGGCTGACGAATCGCCGCCATCACTCAGCGATGTGGCGCAGAGGGTCGGGATCAAATCCAATCGGCTTCCTGCGCCCCGTCCAGAGCGCCATCAAAAACCTCGCCGCCGATCCAGGGTTCCAGAACCTGCGCGATACGTCCTGCGTTCTTTAGGCCCTCCCTATCGGCTATCCTGCCGACCCCGCCGCCTTCCCTCGCGGTGTTCTGGTAGAGCGCTATCATACTCCGTGCCCTTAAGCACTAAATAGTCACTTTAAAGACGAAATCGAAGTATATAAGGCGTAATTTGGACCTGCCCCCTGGGCTGAGACAACCAGTTAAGACACAGTTCGCCGTTCGCTGAAGAGTTCTCGACCGGCAAGACCAACGTACCGCATACTGAAACCCGGTTGGTGAAGCGGAGGCAGGCAATGCTGGAGAGCAAGTGC
>JBBQGE010000003.1:0-146960 GCA_038322675.1 Bryobacterales bacterium | reverse complement strand
AAGATGACGTTCTTCTCGATTTTGTTCTTCTTCGCGAGCATTTCGAGGCTGACCCGGTAGGCTTCGCCGTGTTCGCGTAGTTCATTGGGATGGGTGGCGCCTAAGACAATGTAGACGACGTCGGGGAACTCCTCGAGAATTTGAGGCAGAGCGTTGAGGACATACTCGATGCCCTTATTGGCGGAAAGCAAGCCGAAGGTGAGCAGCACCACCTTTCCTTCCACTCCAAACTGGTCTTTGAAATAGGTGGGATCGACAAACCCTACATCGGGAATCCCGTGCGCGATCAAATCGATTTTCGCAGCCGGCGCGGCGTAGACGTCCTGCAGCATCTTGCGCCCACGTTCGGACATGACGACGAGGCGCGTGGAGAGGGATACGATCTCTCTCATCACCCGCCTCTGGTCGGCACGCGGATCGCGCAGGACGGTATGCAGCGTAGTGATGACCGGCATCCTCAGTTCGCGCAGGAATGCCAGAATGTGACCGCCGGCGGGGCCGCCGAATATGCCGTGCTCGTGCTGCAGACAGACGATGTCGACGTTGCTGATGTTGAGGAAGTCGGCGGCCCGTAAATAGGACGACAGATCCTGCTCTTCTATCTCGAAGCGAACGACTCCCGGGTAATCATAACCGCCCTTAATGTCATTGACAGAGACGCAAAAGCACTGGCTCTGGGGGTGCGCGGCATCGACGGCCGCGAGCAGGTCGGAAGTGAATGTGGCGATGCCGCACTTGCGCGGAAGATGGTCGCCAACGAAAGCGATCTTGCGGACTTTAGAGGTTTCTTTCATGACGAATTTCCCACCCTTTCGGCCCGAACGATAAACCGCTCGGGAGCGGAACCGATGAAGTAGAACGGATAACAGGTGACCAGAGTGAGGCTCTCACCTGGCCCCGGATCCAAGACCGCGACATCGAGTGGGCTGACGATTCTGGTGGATACGACACGATAACTGTACTCGCCGAGTGGCGTCGTGACGGTGATAATGTCGTTCTTCCGGATGTTTCGCAACGGTCTGAAGAACGTGTCTCGATGCGCGGAGATGGCGGCATTGCCCGGTTGCCCCGGCAGAGCCGTTCCGGGAATATGGCCGGCCGCGCGGCGGAGGCTACTCGAGTCCACGCCCTCGGTGACGATGACTGAAACCCCGAGGCGTGGTATCGCGAGGCGGCCGACGAGACCGCTGGGCCAAACGCTTCTCTCCACGGCGGCGGCCAATTGCCGGTTCTCGATCAGTTGATCCAGGCGGCGGCCTTCGGCAGCCTGGAACATCCACCCGTCGATTAGCGCGAACCCGCAATACGCGAGCAGGCAGATGCCCCCGGCGAAAAGGATGCGCTGAACCCACTGCAGAGATGATCTAAGCGAGTGGCTCGTAACGATCAGCCTCATTTGTCAGCCTCGGCCTGGGCTGGTTGGGATTCGCCTCCCGTGATGTAGCCGGAGCGAGTGCGCACTGAGAGTCTCTGGTGTCCTGTGGCATGCGCCACCACGCGAATCGAACGATACGCCCCAGGGTGCGGCGCTTTGCTCGAAACATAACCGATGGTGTATTGATTACGAATGTCCCGCGCGCTGCGTTCGCAGGTGGCGACAACCTCATTGAGCCAGCCAGGGAATCGAGCCTCGCCGCCAGTCGCGTCCGCAAAGCGGCGGAGCACTCCTGGATTCCTGTCGGGGTCCGCTGCATCGAAAATGCCGATCGTGTATACCAAAGCGTTCGATTCACCGGCCTTCTTCAAGGCCCGGGTAAGGCCATGGGCGCTACGTTGTCACCGCCATCGCCGATCACGATCAAGCTCTCCAAGCCTACCATTACGGCATCGTAAAGCGCTGTCTGGCCAGTGGCGGGCGTATTGGAGATGGCGCTCGCGAGTTCATCCGGGCGATTGGTGAGCCGAATTGTGTCCGGCAGTCCCAGAGTCACGTGCTCGTTAAAATTCACGACGAACATCTCGTCATTCGGCCTACTGGACCGGATGAACGTTCGTGGAGCGGTAATGACGTCGCCGAGTTTCCAACGCATGCTCCCGCTGTGGTCGACAATCAGTCCCACCGTAACGGGAATGTCTTCATGCCGGAACAGCCGGATGGTTTGCCGGACACCATCCTCGTATAGCTCAAAGTCCTGCTCGCCCAAGCCGGAAGCGAAGCCGCCTTTGCGGTCGCGCACCGTGGCGTGCAACACGACGAGATCAACATCCACGGAGATCCGGTAGGGTTGCGGGACCTGACTTCGGGCATCACCAGCCAAGCCGAGCAGTAGCAACAGGGGACCCATTGCGCCGGCGATGATGAACCGCGGGCGCGTCCTTGTCACGATGCCTCAATCCGGCGATATTCAGGCTGCCACATCCCGTCTTGAACCTGTTGGACTATGTCGGTGAACTTGACTCCCGCCAAGCCCTCAGCGTCCGCGCTCACGGCGACGGCGACGCCGACCGTAGCCGACACGCTGCGCAGGTCGTCAATATGCGGGAGAAGGGACGCGCCGGGTTGGCGCACAATCACCAGGCTCGAGACGGCGCTGGCTGCCGCCGCGAACATGCCGTCGCTGATCCGGCTGGCCTTCGAGACGATCGTGCCGAGGCCCAGTCCCGGGTAGAGCATGGCGTTATTCACTTGAGCGATGACGTAGGTCAATCCTCTATAAGTGATCGGCGAGAACGCGCTGCCGGTGGCGATGAGCGCGCGGCCTTCGGTCCATGCAATCAAGTCCGCCGGGTACGCCTCGGCGCGCGCTTTCGGATTTGAGAGCGGGAAGATAATCGGCCGCTCCGTATGCGCCGCCATGTCCCTGACGATCGCTTCAGTGAAAGCGCCGGAGATCGTCGAGGCGCCAATCAGCATGGTGGGTTGAACGCGATGGACAACCTCTGCCAGGCTCACTTCGCCTGCATTCCCGTCGTGCTTCCAGCCCTTGCTCTCGGAGGCTGGCCGGGCGTACGCGGCCTGGTAGTCGGCCAATGGATCGGCCATCCCGGTGGTTAACAATCCCTGCCGGTCCACGCACCAGAAGCGCCTGGCTGCCTCCTCTTTAGTGAGCCCGTCGCGGACCATCGCGTCGCGAATCTGGTCGGCAATGCCGATGCCTGCGGTGCCGGCGCCGAAGATGACCACGCGCTGATTACGGAGTGGAGATCCGCAGATACGGACGGCGGAGATGGCCGCGGCCAGCGTAATGGCACCCGTTCCTTGCATGTCGTCGTTGAAGGTGCAAATCCGGTCGCGATACTTTTCGAGGATGCGCCGCCCGTTGCCGGGCGCGAAGTCCTCCCATTGCAGCAGCGCATTCGGAAACAGCCTGGTGACGACGTTGACATACGCTTCGATGAAGGCGTCGTAGCGCTCTCCGCGAACCCGAGTGTGGCGATTGCCGATATATGCCTGATCGTTGAGCAGGTTCGCGCGATTGGTACCGACGTCGAGCATCACCGGGATGACGCGCGTGGGGTCAATGCCGCCGGCCGCGGTGTAGATCGCGAGTTTGCCGATGGACACCTCGATGCCGCCCACACCCCAATCGCCGATTCCCAGAATCTGCTCGGCATCGGTCGCGATGATCAGGTCGATATCGTCCGGTCCGGCACCGAGGTTGGTGAACGCTTCTTCGATTACGCCGGCATGGTCGATCGAGAGATACACGCCGCGCGGCCGCCGGCACTCGTGGTGGTAGTGCTCCATCGCCATGCCGACGGTCAGATCGTTGACGATGGGGATCATCTCGCGCAGGTGCTCGGAGAACACCCGGTAGAACAGCACCTCGTTACGGTCGTGAAGCGCTGTCAGATAGACGTTCTTGCTGAGCGCATCCGGCAGCCGCTCATACTGGATGTAGGCGCGCTTGACCTGAGCCGCCAGCGTGCTGATGTCCGGCGGGAGCAGTCCCGTAAGTCCCAAGGTCTTTCGTTCGTCCGCTGTGAAGGCGGTCCCTTTGTTCAACACCGGCGAATTGAGCACGGCCAGTCCACGAGCCTTGGTCTCGTAGTAGTGGAACCCATTTTGCCGTGGATTCGTAACGGGCGCCAGTAGCGGAATAACCGTCCGTCTCATGGTGTTGTCTTTCTTAGGGGATGTGGGCAGGCCGGAGCCTGCCGCACGATCTATGTCAACTCTTCGCGGTTGCACGGATGGCAAAGGCGCCACCCAGGGCCAGTAATCCGAACAGGGCGATCATCGGCAACGGACTGGCCGTAGCTGGAAGCTTCGCCCGATCCGCCTCCGGCATAGTGGTTTCCATCGGTGCGGCCTGTGCTGTCGCTACTTCGGTCTGCGCCGGCGGCGGCGTGACAACCTCGGCGAGTTGCACCTCTTCGCCGGTCGGTTGAACGGCCATGATGGGCGCCCGCTTTAGTCCGGCTACAACCGGCGCGTCTGTCAATTTGACAGTCTCGGCGACTTCTAGAGGAAGTTCCGCAGGTGTAAAGAGGACTGGCGTATTAGTAAACTTGGCCAACTCGATCGCTTTCGATTTCGGGTAGACGAACTCCTCGCCGAAATTTGCGCCCGGATAGAACCATGCACGTAACGCCTCCGGCTCGCCGGCCGGTCTTTCTCTGAAGGTCATTACCGTTTTGTCAGTCGCCTGGAGGCGGTAGTTCGGGATGGCCAGAATTGTTGCGTAGATGGTGGTCTCATCCTCATTGAAGATCTGCACGATGTGACGGTCCGACTGCGAATCCAGAATTTTGAATACGTAGGTGCCGGCAGGCAGCACGCCCCACCCGGTTAGGTGAACCCCGGGAATCTCCACGGGACTGCTGAACGTGACTACGGTCTTCTTATTCCAATTGTCTGCTTGTGCACTGGTTGTGAATACCGCTCCAAACAGCGCGAGACACCCAACTGTGGTTACTGCTTTCAATAGCTTCATAATTTTCCTCTTTCCAGATTCAGAGACCCGCTCCGGCTTGGTGAGCACGCTTGCGGCAGGCCCCGTACGGTTAACTGGGAGGCATTCCGAGGTCCTTCACCACCGGAACGCCGTTCGACGTTATGTGTCCACACACTGAGGTGCGACGCGCTTGAGTGGCGCCGCCACGAAATGACCGTGCGGAGTCACATGACAGTATATGGTCAACCTTGTTTAGTCTGTGGTCATCGAGTAAGCCGGAATGAGCTCACGCCGCCCCACAAGCCCACGGCCTGTAACAGCCAGACGCAGACGATAACGACTACCACGACATTCAGAATCGTTTTGATGCTGGAGGCCATGGGGATAAACCGGTTGATCAGATACAACGCTACGCCAACCACGATCAGCATGACGACAATATTCAGTAAAGGCATTTGCTGGTCCTCCCGCATTCTACAAGAGCAATCCGTTGCCCGATCGGCACGTGACGAATTGCGTGTTTGGCCGCTCGGGTGCTCCGATAGAGGGGTGGGGCTGTCCGGAATGGCGGCCCTCGCCGCGTAAACACCATGAACGAAACGGCATTGCATCCCCGCGGAGATATCGGCCATCCATCGCAGACGGCGGCATCCGGCTACCCTGTCGCTTCGATCGCGAGTCTGGACCGCGAGGCCACTCTCAACGAAATCAGAAGCGCGGTCCGGCGGCATCCGGCCGACTTGCTGGCAGGGGCCGCGCTGATCGGGTTGCTGTTCGGCTCAGCCATTCGACGAAGGTAAAAAGAGAATTGCGATGGTCACCAACGGTTCCATTTTGATGGAGAAAGACGCGTTGCATCCGCAATGCTTCGAACTCGAGGACCAGTCGTCTCCAAGCGCCTGGATGCTTGGTGACGCATAAGTCCACTCCCCAAGACTTCGAAACGGAACTGTCGGCGAAAGGATGGACCTTCTTCTACATGGCCAACCGGATCACGGCGACGGCCTTCGGCTTCAATCGGGCAAAGACGATCCAAACGGCGCTGAAGCGCATCATCGAGAGTGTCCGTCCAGCAGCGGTGCAATTGGCGGGAGATCGAAGACGTGACGTCACACTCGTTTCTGCGAATACCGTACGTGAGCGTCTCAGCCCATCCGCGCCACATTCAGAGGGGCATGGTATTCGCCGGGGAGTATCACCGGTAGATTGGGTTTCGCTTTGCGGGAATCTGGCCAGGCGAATGCTCACCAAGATGGACGCTCGAGGAATCCTGGCGCGGCTATCGCTCTTTACTTCCACTACTTTCGGCACCACCACCCCGAACGACCCAACCTACCCCAAGCCCGCCAGCCGCCAGTTTCCTCGGCGGCCCCGTTTGTGTCGGCCAACGCCATCTGCCTTCGGTTTTCGACGGGCTGGGCCATTGGCTTGACACCCAGCGGTCAGGCGACCAAATATGGTCAGCGGATCTCCCGGCTGCCCGCTATAAGCTGCGCGCGGTATAATATAAACACAGAGTCACGTTAGGTGGCGGCCCGCTGTCGTCATTTCGAGGCCAACGCAGACGCGCCCAGAATGGCGGACCCGCCATAACGGAGCGAAGGAGAATGTTTGGCTGAAGCCCCACGGGCGAAAGCGCCGGGCTGGCTCTTGGAAAACGGTCCAAGAGAACTCGAGCTGTTGTTTCGCGCAATCGTCTTTCATCCTGCAGTACCCATCTTGATCGCGGACAATGAACGCAACTACCGGGACGCCAGCGCCGGCGCCGGAAAACTGCTCAGGATGTCGAGGGACGAGATCGTCGGTCAGAAGTTGGACGATTTCGCCGACCCTGATTTTAGGCCCCGGATTTCGGAGCTTTGGCGGACTTTTCTCGGACAGGGCCAACAGAGGGGGACACTTCGGTTGGCTGGCCCGGATGGTCCCTGCGAAGTCGAGTATATCGCCAAAGGGAATGTTCTTCCACTTCGCCATCTGCTGGTGCTTCGTGAGAAGGCAAACCCGGAGCTGGCGGAAAATTTCACTGAGGCCGAGGCCGGCAAGGATCCGATTCCGTCGTGGCTGAACGACTACGCGCTCTTTCTGATGGATGCAAACGGAGGCATCGCTGGTTGGTATGCGGGAGCCGCGCGGATATACGGCTACGATGCCGACCAGATCACGGGCGAACACGTTTCTCTCCTGTATCCCGCCGGCGAGGATCCTCGAGCCGAGCCAATGAACGAACTGAACCGGTCCGCCGCTGAAGGCCATTTCGGAAATGAAGGCTGGCACGTGAGAGAGGACGGGTCGCGATTCTGGGCCAACGTCATCACGATGGCTCTGAGAGACGGCCAGGGAGAACTTCAAGGTTTTGCCAGAGTGGTGCGCGACTTCAGCGAACGCCACAAGCGGGACGAGAAGATGCGGCGGAATCGCGCACGCATTCGGCCAATCCCCATGGGATCGACCATCGCGGGCATCGTTTCGGGCGAGTTCGATCGCATCCCTGAAGCCAACGATGCGTTTCTCCGGTCGGTCGGGTACAGCCGTGAAGATCTGCTGAACGGCCGGCTGCGCTGGCCCGATCTCAGTCCTCCGGAATACGCTGCACTCGACGACCTGGCGCACGAAGAGTGCTTGATGTTCGGAGCCTGTACGCCTTATGAGAAGGACTTGCTCCGCAAAGACGGAACCCGGGTTCCGGTTCTGGTCGCCACCGCGGTCCTGCAACTCTCTCCGTTCCGATGGATCTCGTTCGTCCAGGATCTCACAGAACGCGATCGTCTCGAGAGGGTCGAGGAAGAAGATGCCGAACCGCAACAGGATTTCGAAGAGATTGTCGGTACCAGCGCAGCTCTTCGCCGGGTTCAACGGCAGGTCGAAGTGGTTGCTCCCACCGATGCGAACGTATTGATTCTGGGAGAAACGGGCACCGGGAAGGAGTTAGTAGCGCGAGCCATCCACAGGATGAGTCCTCGCAAGAAGCTCCCCTTCGTGACCTTGAACTGCGCGGCCATTCCAACCGGTCTTCTCGAGAGTGAATTATTCGGCTACGAGCGAGGAGCCTTTACCGGCGCTTTATCGCAGAAGATAGGCCGCTTCGAGATGGCTCACCGGGGGACTCTGTTTCTGGACGAGGTGGGCGACATTCCGCTCGACTTGCAGCCGAAGCTATTGCGGGCCTTGCAGGAGAAGTCGTTCGAGCGGCTGGGCGGCACCAAAACCATCCCTATCGACGTTCGGTTGGTGGCAGCTACGAATCGGAATCTCACCCAGATGATGGGAGACAAACTCTTCCGAAGCGATCTTTATTACCGGCTGAAAGTCTTTCCGATCACGACGCCTCCGTTGCGCGATCATCCCGAGGACATTCCGATACTCGTCCGGCATTTCACCAAGAAATATGCCGCCAAGATGGGCAGACAGATCGATCAGATCCCATCGGACACGATGCGCGCACTGACAAGTTGGAACTGGCCCGGGAATGTGCGCGAACTTGAAAACTTTATTGAACGATCCGTGATCCTGTCCCGGGGGCCTGGTCTTCGTGCCCCTCTGGCGGAGATTCGACCGCAAGCGGTGCCGGCCGACAGCGGTGCCACCCTTGAGCAAGTGGAGCGGGACTATATACTGCGAGTGCTTCGGGAGAGCGGAGGCGTAGTCACCACTGCCGCCATGCGTCTAGGGTTGCACAGGACTACCCTAAACGCGATGATGCGGAAGCTCGGCATCTCCCGCAAGGATCTGTGACGGCACGGCGCACTTAAAAGCGAAGGCCGCCCATCAAATAGACAAGTAGGAGAATCAGTAGAATCGTCCCAAGTCCGATGCCGGCTCCTCCACTACGTCCCCATCGCCCGTAGCCGTAATAGCCGCCTCCTGCACCGAATAGCAGGATTAACAGTAAGATCAGTAGCAACATAATTAAGCTCTCGTCATCTAAAAGTGATCAAACACCGGTTACTGACGTGCGCGGCTCAGTACCATAAGCGACTTACCAGCCGTGATCGTGAGGGAGCGGATTTCGCCACGGGTTCCTCAGGTCGGCAAGCTATTTCTCTACGACCGCTTGAACTTGACCGATCTTCTTTTGAATCTTCCCCTTGAGCCTCTCGGCTTGGCCTTCGGATTCGAGTTCAGAATCGTCTATTACCCGGCCCACCGTTTCTTTGACGGCACCCTTCACCTCGTGTGCCTTACCTTCAAGTTTGTTTGTAGTGCTATCTGGCATTTGTGCTCTCCTCCTTGCGCGATCAACCGATGTTGAAACCTGCAGGTTCATCTCCAAAGCGATCTTCCGTCGACTTACACATCCCAATGAAGACGCTGTGAAGAGCCTGACCGCGCCCGGTCATATGACCGCGCATGGTCACTCGGCGGATGTCCGTTACCATTCAGCAACTCAACTTCAGCGAATCGGTTCAACAAATAGAAGGTTGGAGTTACCCGTGCAGTCAATGACGCTGTCACCCGAGGCCCCGGTGGGGTTCGTTGGGTCTAAGGAAGAGGTAAATTATGCGGATGATTCTGCTGGCTGCTTTGGCGATCACGCCCCTGCTGGCCAAAAACAACGATTCTGTAAAGCGGTTGAATGAGGCCTCGGCAGTATTCTCCGAGGTCATGTCAACGCCTGATAAGGGCATCCCGCAAGAGATGCTGGAAAATGCTCACTGCATCGTCATCGTACCTGGGCTAAAAACAGCGGCGTTCCTAGTCGGTGGTAAGTATGGAAAAGGATTCCTGTCCTGCCGGAACAAGAGCGGAGTCGGCTGGTCGGCGCCGGGCACTGTGCGGATCGAGGGCGGTAGCTTCGGCTTCCAGATCGGTGGGTCGACGACCGATCTGATCATGCTGGTGATGAGCGAACGCGGGGCCGACAAACTGCTTTCGAGCAAGTTCACGCTGGGCGCGGAAGGCTCAGTGGCGGCCGGTCCGGTAGGACGCACCGCGACGGCTCAGACTGATGCTCAAATGCACGCCGAGATTCTCTCGTGGTCGAGGTCGCAGGGGTTGTTTGCAGGACTCGCTCTCGAAGGCGCCACCCTGCGGCAGGATCTGGACGATAACGCTGACATCTACGGCAAGCCTCTGGAGAATCGGCAGATCGTGACCAGCGGAATGCATGTTCCCAAAATAGCTGCGCGACTGATTGGTCTGTTGAACAGGTATTCCATCCGCGAAGACAAGTCCGCTGCGAAGCTCAATTAGCTGATGAAGAAGGACAATATGAAGACAATCAGCGCATTCATTATGGTAGGCGGAGTCCTGCTGGCGCAGTCGTCGCAGGCTCCAAACCCGACTCAGCAAGAGAACACAGCGAGGATGGCCGCCGGATCGACGCCGATCTACCGCATCAGTGTGGTGTCGCGGAGCACCAAGGCAATCAATTACAACCACCGTAGCGGGTCAACGAAGATCGACTTCCGGGGAACGGCACTATTGCCCGAGGCACGCGGCGAAGCCAAGGTGGAAAGTAAGCAGGGTGTTATCAAAATCGATGCCCGCCTGGAGAAACTACAACCGGCTACTAAGTACGGCCCTGAGTATCTCACCTACGTCATGTGGGCCATTACTCCTGAGGGTCGCGCGACGAACGTCGGAGAAGTGCTCCTCAATGGCACTAACAGCAAGTTGGACGCTACTACGGAATTACAGACCTTTGGATTGATTGTGACCGCGGAGCCCTATTTCGCGGTTACGCAGCCGAGCGATGTTGTGGTGATGGAGAATTTTGTCCGGCGTGACACCACGGGAACCATTGAAGAAGTCGACGCGAAATACGAGCTCCTGCAAAGGGGCCAGTACACGCTGAACGTGAATCCGGCGGACATCAAACCCGTACGGCTCGACCCCAAAGTGCCCCTGGAACTCTACGAAGCGCGGAACGCCGTGCAGATTGCACGCTGGACCGGCGCAGAGCATTACGCTCCTGAAACATTCCTCAAGGCTGTGCAGGGTCTCGAGAATGGCGAGGGCTATTTGAAAGGTAAGGGCGGCAAGAAGCCGATCGGGACAGTTTCAAGAGAAGCCGTCCAGATGGCGGAGGATGCCCGCATCATCACAGTCAAGAAGATTGCCGAGGAACAACTCGCCAACGAACGCCAGGCGGGAGTGGATCGCGAGATGCAGGCGGAGAACTCACGTGTCCGGGCGCAGTCCGAGACGGATCGGGTAACTCGCGATGCCGCGGCGGCACAGGTCGCTGCCGGCGCCGAAGCGGAGCGCCTGAGACTGGAGCACGCGCGGCAAATAGCGGCCTCGCAGGCCGAAACGGACCGCATAACTCGGGACGCTGCCGCCGCGCAAGCTTCGGCCAGCGCGGAAACGGATCGCCTTAGAGTAGAGCAGGCCCGACAGACCGCGGCCTCACAGGCCGAAGCCGATCGCTTGAAAAGTGAAAGCGAAATGCAATTGGCTGCCACACGCGCCGAAGCCGCTCGCGTCAAGACCGATTCCGATGCCCAGGTTGCGGCAGCACAGGCGGAGGCAGACCGTCTGAAAAGCGAAGCGTCAGTAGCAAGTTCAACTGCGCAACTGAATATCGCACTCGCCGAAAAACAGAAGTCGGAAGCCGAATCGGCCAGAGCAGCCGCGGAAGCTGCACAGAACGCCGCTCAGGCAGAAACCGACAAGGCTCGCCTGGCTCTTCAGGCCGCCGAGACTCAAAGGACGAAGTCTGAAGCGGAGAAGACGGAACTGCGAGCTCAACTATTGACCCAGTTCAACGCCGTACTCCAGACGCGCGACACTGCGCGCGGACTGATTGTCAACATGTCGGATGTCCTGTTCGATACGGGCAAGTATTCGCTGCGGCCCGGAGCGCGGGAGAAACTCGCCAAGGTAGCCGGAATCGTCTCCGGACACCCTGGCCTAAAACTGGAGGTAGAAGGTCACACTGACAGTGTCGGTGGCAACGACTACAACCAGAAACTGTCTGAGGAACGCGGTGTGGCAGTTCGCGATTACCTCACCGGACAGGGGATGGCGAGCGCTTCGGTTACAACCAAGGGCTTTGGGGAGACTCAGCCGGTTGCAACGAATGACACCGCTGCCGGCCGCCAGCAGAACCGGCGCGTTGAAATCGTCATCTCTGGCGACATCATCGGAGGCGCGATCGGCACGCCGATAGCAGCCAAATGATCGCGGTCGCTTTGAATCGGAGCCGGCGTTCGGAAGAGCGCCGGCTCACGGCTCTTTTAGCGGAGATGTCGGCGATGGTACTGACGCCGGCCGCGGTCCTGGCCGGAGCGCTGGGTTCCTGGCGGTTCGGTTGCGGACCTCGGGTGGACGAGCAACTTCTTTATAGCCGGTGGATTGCTGTCGCGCTACCAGACGTGGTTCGCGCTCGGACCCGGCGCGCAAGCATCGGCATTCATCCTCAACCGGTGGCTGGCCGGGCGGAATGAGCCAGCCGCACAGGAGACAGCATCCTGACATCAGTGGAACTCGCGAATGCGGATTTGCTCGACCAAATCGAGCGGGCCACGAAACGCGGCCTTCGGTATCTGCGTGGGCTGCGAACACGATCGAAACATCCTTGCTCGACGTGTGAAAGCCTCGTCCGACTCGACAAGTCCCTGACCGCCCGTGGTCACTTGACCGCATATCGTTACTCCTGACAGCCTTCATCCCACCTGAACAAGTCCCTAAATGACAGCCGGCCGAGTCGGCTCAACAGAAGACCACTTTGGCGGGACGCGTGCGGTAGCAACTGGGGGACCAGAACAACATGTCTACAGCAGTCGTACCGAACGAATCGGTGGCCCCGTGGCAATCGCCGCCCGTAGCGCTACTCGATGAAGCCGTTTGGAGAGCCTGGGCAGCGAAAGGCCGCGCGCAGGAGCTGCGCACAAACACCGCATTCGTAAAGTCGATCAAGTGGATCTCGATTGCGGCCTTGCTTGTTACAGCCGGACTGTGGTCCAGCGTTATGCTGTACGGAATCGTTGTCAGGTTCATCGTAATGGCAGCTGCAATCCTGCTCATGCTGAAATCTATCAACCCGCGACCCTACACTTTCGCCGCCGTGTTCGGTGGCTTGGCGGTGCTCTACAACCCGGTAGTGCCGGTATTCAGTTTTTCAAGCGCTTGGCAGCGCATCTTGGTGTTAGCTAGTGCTGTACCGTTCGCAGCCTCGCTCGTGTGGCGCAACTTGCAGGAATCACGCCATGCGTAAACCACATCTGACGGCAGCTCTGGTGTCACTCGTGGTATTCGGGGTAATGCCCATCGCTGCGCCGGCCGCCGATCTCTCCAGGTATCGCGATTTCCAGTTCGGAACGGACCTGGCGACTGTGGCCAAACAGGCAGGCGTAGAACCGTCAGAGGCGAAAGTAATCCAGAGCCGCCCAGCCCTCATGCAGGAGCTCTCGTGGCGGCCTCAGACGCTCGGCCAGTCACCCAGAACCGACCCGCAGGTAGTCGTGTTCAGCTTCTATAACAATGAGCTGTTCCGAATCGTGGTCACCTACGATCGGTACGAGACCGAGGGCTTGACAACCGCGGACATGGTCGCAGCGTTCTCGGTGGCCTACGGAACTGCCGCTAAGCCTGCCGGCCAGGCTGAGGTGGCGCCGGCGGTGTACAACGACGAAGAAGAGATATTGGCGCGGTGGCAAGACGCGCAGTATCGCTTCGAGTTGATTCGCTCCTCATTCGGACCCAGCTTCAGGCTGACAGGTGTTCTGAAGAAGCTGGAAGCGCCCGTGCATGCCGCCGCTCTCGAAGCGAAGCGGTTGGACGATCGGGAAGCCCCGCAGAAGGATGCCGCCCGGGTGGCGAGCGAAGAAGAAGCGTCGAGAGTTAAGTTGGAAAAGGCTAGGCTTGTGAACAAACCGAAGTTTCGGCCATAGCCAGGTGCGATCGGAATGACCGCACTCAGGAGTTACTTGAAATGACTAGCATCACACCTATCGATTCGTTATACCGGGCAGGCGACGAGGTCGTCCTGGCTGAAGGCACTTATCAGGGTACACCCGGTGTATTTCTCCACCTGAGGGCGGATACAAAATGGGCGGATATCACGGAGCAAAGCGGCAGAATTCGCCGCCATCCGGTGACATGGCTCGCCCATGTTAGCGACGGCAAGACAACTGGAGTTACTGTATGATGAACCTGAGACCCTTATACGACCGCATTGTGGTGAAGCGGATCGAAGAACAAGAAACCACGCGCAACGGCATCGTCATCCCGGACTCCGCCAAAGAGAAGCCGCAGGAGGGGGAGGTCATTGCCGTCGGGCACGGCAAGATGCTCGATGATGGCAAACTGGTAGCGCTCGATGTCAAAGCAGGCGACCGGATCCTGTTTGGAAAATACTCGGGCAGCGAAACCAAACTGGAAGGCACTGAGTACCTCATCATGCGCGAGGACGATGTCCTGGGCATTTTGGAGCGGACGGTAACGTCTGCTAACTAATTCGAGAACTGACAAGGAAAATTAATGGCAAAACAGATTATTTATAGTGACGATTCCCGCCAGGCCATCCTTCGCGGCGTCAATAAACTCGCAGAGGCAGTAAAGGTGACACTCGGCCCTAAGGGACGCAATGTCGTTCTCGAGAAGAAGTTTGGCGGACCCACCATCACCAAGGATGGCGTGACTGTCGCCAAAGAGATCGAGCTGAAAGATCCACTCGAGAACATGGGCGCACAAATGCTGCGCGAGGTAGCTTCGAAGACCTCGGACGTAGCCGGCGACGGCACCACAACGGCCACGATCCTGGCCCAGGCGATCTTCCGCGAGGGCGTCAAGGCTGTGGCGGCGGGCGCGAACCCGATGGCGATCAAGCGCGGCATCGACAGGGCTGTCGAAGTGGCCGTCCAAGAACTCGGAAAGCTGTCGAAGCCCGTATCCGGCGACATGATCGCCCAAGTCGGCCGCATTTCCGCTAATAGCGATTCCACTATCGGCGACGTAATCGCGGAGGCGATGAAAAAGGTTGGTAAGGACGGCGTGATCACGGTCGAGGAATCGAAGACTATGACCACCGAGTTGCAGACGGTGGACGGCATGCAATTCGATCGAGGTTACCTCTCACCGTACTTTGTGACCGACCCCGAGCGCATGGAATGCGTTCTCGAAGATCCTTACATCCTGATTCACGAGAAGAAGATCAGCAGCATGAAAGACGTACTTCCGCTGCTCGAACAGATCGCCCGGGCGGCCAAACCGTTGTTGATCATCTCCGAGGACGTGGAGGGCGAAGCGCTCGCCGCGATGGTGGTAAACAAGCTTCGTGGAACGCTCAATGTCTGCGCCGTGAAGGCTCCCGGTTTCGGCGATCGCCGCAAAGCGATGCTGGAAGATATCTCGATCCTGACCGGCGGCAAACCCATCATGGAGGAGACCGGCATCAAGCTCGAAGGAGTGCAACTGGCGGATTTGGGGAGCGCCAAGCGAGTCACGGTGGACAAAGACACCACTACGATCATCGATGGCGGCGGGCCTCAAGCGGCCATCGCGGGCCGGATCAAGCAACTGCGGTACCAGGTGGAAGAGACCACCTCGGACTACGATCGCGAGAAGTTGCAGGAGCGCCTGGCGAAGCTGGCAGGCGGCGTATCGATCATCAAAGTCGGAGCGGCCACCGAGACCGAGATGAAGGAGAAGAAAGCCCGCGTCGAGGACGCTCTGAACGCCACTCGCGCCGCGGTCGAGGAAGGGATCGTGCCGGGCGGCGGCGTTGCGCTGCTTCGAGCATCAGTCGCTCTCGAGAAGCTGAAGCTCGAAGGCGACGAGCAGTTCGGAGTAAACATCGTACGCCGCGCCTGCGAAGATCCGGTGCGGCAACTGGTGCTGAACTGCGGGACCGAAGGCGCTGTGGTTGCCGAGAGAATCAAGAGCCAGGACAATCCGAACTTCGGCTTCAACGCTTCTACGGAAGAGTATGAAGACTTGGTCCAGGCCGGCGTGATCGATCCAACCAAGGTGACTCGGACGGCGCTCCAGAATGCCGCTTCTATCGCCTCACTGATGCTGACCACCGAAGCCATGGTCTGTGGCGTTGTGGAAGAAGACGAGGCTTAGAGGCCTGGGAAGGGGCGCCCGCGGAGAACAAAAATGAGCAAAAGACTAGTGAAGCGGCACAAACGTCAGGTCGCCCGCGCGAAAGAACGGGTTCAAATATCGGAGCCCGACCTGAGAACACCGGAGCAAGTGAGGGCGGCAAGGGAGGCGAGCCGCCCCGCCGCCGCCCGTGGGAACGACCCCCACGCAAACTACGCGACCCGCTCCGCTCAAAACCACTCCAACTCCGCGGGAAGTCCAGCGAAGGGTGACGCCTGATGCGGATCATCCAAGGAGCGGTGGGGCTGTTCGCTCTACGCTGTCCACACTGCAGGTCGATCGATTTCAGGGCCGTAGGCGTCCGGAACGCCATCGAGAACGCTTTTCGCTGGTTTCTTCAGCCCTATCGGTGCTCACTTTGTGGTCACCACTTTTTTTTGTTTCGAGGGCAGTCTCTCGCTAGTCATACAGTCTGAGGGCAAATATTCGCGAAACGGCGGCGGGCCTGCGACCGACCGCCGTATGGCAATGACGGGGTCAATTGGATCGCGGGACCGTTGCTTTCGATGAAAGGTTAGCTTAATGTCCGGGTCTCTCCAGGAAACGCCCGAAACGATTCTGGTTGTCGACGATAACGAAGCGGTTCGCAGGACCGTAATAGCGGTTCTAGAAGCAGAAGGCTTTCGGTTCTCTCGGCTACCAGCGGACAGGCAGCCGTCAAATTGGCGGCCGGTACGGCGGGGAGAATTGGCCTTCTCCTTTCCGACGTCGAGATGCCGGAGATGTCAGGCCCGGACCTCGGTGTGAGCTTGAAGAAGGCCAGACCGGACATGCACGTGATGTTGATGTCGGGTGGAGACTCTGGGAATCTCCTCGTTCTCAACTACGGTTGGGCGTATATTCAAAAGCCATTTGTAGCTGTCAAGTTAGTGGAAATGATCAAAACCGTACTATCCTCACCGGACCGTTCGCAACCTGGTGGGCAGGAGTTCGATAGCCGCAAGGACGCCGGCTGATCGACTGGCGCCTACTCGAGACGCCGCTACCCCCATTCTCTGCGGACTCTCTGCCCGCATGATAGCCGCATAGACCCCTTGCGGAAACTCCGCGCTCGCGATCTCACACAATCAGTTTCGCGGCGCTGCCCGCGAACGGTCGTGCCTCACTCGAGACCCATGCGATAGCATGTGAGGCATGCGAAGCTCCTATCTCGGACGTCGAACCTTCCTCGGATCAGCGGCAGCCACCGCACTTGCCGCTCCCTTCGTCCCCGCAAACGACCGACTGTCGCTCGCTTTCATCGGCGTTGGGGTGATGGGATCGGAGAATCTCAACGCCGCCATGAAGCAGCGCGGCGTCGCCGTCAGCGCCGTGTGCGACGTCTACCAGCCGCACCTCGAACGCGCGGCGGCTGCTGCGCGCCGCGGCGGTCATCAACCCAAAGAAGTCCGCGACTTTCGAGAGATCCTCGCCGACTCCTCGATTGACGCGGTTTGCATCTCAACGCCGGATCACTGGCATCCCTACATCACCGTAGAGGCGTGCAAAGCCGGCAAGGACGTGTACGTCGAAAAGCCGGCTTGTGTCGCCGTCGACGAAGGCGCAGTCATGATTGAGGCTGCCCGCAAACACAAGCGCGTCGTGCAGGCGGGTACATGGCAGCGCTCCGGGGCCCACTTCCAGAAGGCTTGCGAAATCGTGCGGTCCGGTGAACTGGGCAAAATCGCATTCGTGCGCACCTGGATTTACAGCAACCAACCGGCCGAGGGCATCGGCACGCCGCCCGAAGAGGCTCCGCCGCCCGGCCTCGATTGGGATCTGTGGCTGGGTCCCGCCCCGGCGCGCCGCTTCAATCCGAACCGGTTTGGCGTGTACCCGAACAAGTATTCGTACTTCCGTTTCTTCTGGGATTATGCCGGCGGACAAATCACGGATTCCGGCGTCCATATGCTCGACATCGTTCAGATGGCGTTCGGCGAAGCCATGCCCCGCGGAGTGACGGCGCTCGGCGGCAAGTTCTGGTTTCAGGACGACAGCGAGACGCCCGACACGATGCAAGCGACCTACGAATATCCCGGCATGCTCGGCTCATGGGAGCACCGGTCGAATAACGTCGAACTGAATACCAGCCGTCTGATGGGCATCAACTTCCACGGTTCGCGCGGGACTCTATATGTCGACCGCGCGGTGATGCGCGTCACGCCGGAGAAAGGCTCCGGTCTCGAGCCGTTCGAAATGAATCGCGTCGCCGATCCGCACCCGTTGCACTGGACGAACTTCGTCGATTGCGTGCGGACGCGGAAGCGTCCCAACAGCGACATCGAGACTTGCGTGCGATCGTCCATTACGTCGATTCTCGGCAATCTTTCGCTGCGCTCGCGCATGCGGCTGGATTGGGACGACGATCGGAAAACAGTGCAGCAGGAAGCGGCGCGTCCGCTGCTGAAGCGCGAGTATCGCGCCCCGTGGAAGTTGGAGGCATGATCACCCGCCGATTGTTCCTCGCGGCCGCCGCCGCAGTGCGGCCCGGATTTCGCGAGAAGCTTGGAATCGCGCTGTACAGCCTCCGTTACGAGGCCGCGAAGGACCTGGCCGCCGCGCTTGCGCTGGTTCGCGAATTCGGATTCGACGAGGTGGAGTGTGGAGACGTGTACGGCAGGACGCCGGAAGTTTTCGCGGGCATGCTGAAGTCGCACGGTTTGCGGGCCACCTCGTGCACCGCCTCGTGGAACGCGCTGAATGAGGACGTATCGAGGTGTGCGGCCCAAGCCCACGCGCTCGGCGCGCCATACGTCGTGTGCTCCACAATCCCGCACACCGCGAAGCACCTAGCCGCGGCCGATTGCGCACCGGCCGCCGATCACCTGAACCGCTGGGGCGAGCGTCTCGCCGCTTCCGGATTGCATCTCTGTTATCACACCCACGGCACCGAGTTCGACCCCTCGCCGGACGGGACGCGCTTCGACACGCTCGCGCGATTGACCGATCCAAAATACGTCAACTTCGAAATGGACATCTTCTGGATCGTGTACGGCGGCCAGGATCCGGCGCAGATGCTCCGCCGGCATCGCGGACGGTTCCCGCTGATGCATGTGAAGGACATTCGGAAAGGGACGGTGCTAGGCCTGACGCCTGCCGACGTAAGCGAAGAGGATAGCGTGCCGCTCGGAACCGGCATCGTCGACGTGCGCGCCGCCTTGTTAGCCGCCCGGGAATGCGGCGTCAAGCATTACTACTTGGAAGAAGAAGCAAAGGACGCCGTGCCGCAAATCCGCCAGAGTATCCGCTACCTGGCGCAATTGCGCTGATCGCGCCGTGTGCACGCGCGCCGATGAGGAGGTTTGAATGCGAGCCGCTTTGAGTATTTGCGTAGTATGCGCCGTTGCCATCCCGGCCTTGGCGCAAAAGCCTGTAGTGGTCCGGCCGGTTGAGATTGACGACGTGCTGACGAATCCCGGCATCGGATTCACAACGTTTCAGCGCTTCAACGGCGACGCTCTCAACGAAGGCACGGGATGGACCGAAGGGTTCCCAATCGCATATCGGGAATTCAATGGATCGCTGAAGAACGCGAATCACCCGGACACGTCCATCGCGTACTTCCGTCTCTATTGGCGATACATCGAACCGGAGCGGGGCAAGTTCGCGTGGGATCAGTTCGACAAGGCGCTGCAGACGGCGCATGCGCGAGGGCAGACTCTCATGATCCGCATTGCGCCGTACGGCAGCAGCGGCCAGCAGAAAGATGATGTCCCCGATTGGTACCGCCAGATGGTTGGCGACGAAGCCGCGAAACTGCCGATCAAGAAGTGGAGGACCGACCCGGAAGATCCGCGTTATGCAAAGAACTTCGGCGACATGATTCGCGCCGTCGGCAGCCGCTACGACGGCCACCCGGATCTCGAGAGCGTCGATCTCGCGATCGTCGGCGCGTGGGGCGAAGGCGCCGGCGCGGGGGAACTGACGGAGAGAACGCGCGAGGCCCTGGTGGATTCCTATCTCGATGCGTTTCGCAAGACGCCGCTGGTGATGATGCTGACCGACGCGAAGACGAATGAGTATGGCATTTCAAAGCGCGCAGTCGGATGGCGCGTCGACTGCCTGGGCGACATGGGCGGATTCAGCGATCCCCAATGGAGCCACATGCAGGACTACTATCCGCAAGCGATCGTGAACTTCGGAATGCGAGACGCCTGGCAGAAAGCGCCGGTGAACTTCGAGGTGTGTTGGGTGATGCAGCACTGGAAGGACAAGGGCTGGGACGTGAACTACATCATCGATCAGTCACTCAAATGGCATATCTCGTCGTTCAACGGGAAGTCTTCGGCGGTGCCGCCTGAGTGGCAACCGGCGGTGGATCGCTGGCTCAAGAAGATGGGTTACCGCTTCGTGCTGCGGAAGTTCACATATCCCCCGGAGGTGCGGCCGAACGGCAAATTCGATTTCGCGACGTGGTGGGAGAACAAAGGCGTGGCTCCTTGTTACCGTCAGTTCCCGCTGGCGTTGCGGCTGAAAGGCCCAGAGCGGACTACGGTGTTCACCACGGACGCGGATGTCCGAACGTGGCTGCCCGGCGATGTGATCCACGATGACGCGGTGTTCATCCCCGCCGATATGCCCCGAGGCGAGTACGATCTGGCGATCGCGTTAGTGGATCCGCAGACGCGGGAGCCAAAAGTGAAGTTGGCCATTGAGGGCCGCGGCTCCGATGGTTGGTACACCCTCGGAAGAATCCGCGTGGAATGAGTGAGCTGAACTTCGCCATCCGTCCGCGAGTCGAGGACTTGCATCTCTGCCCGACCTCGACCACCTGGTGCCCGCGCCACGATCAAAAACCGAGATACCCCGCCGCCGGTTGCAGCGCCGCGCGTCGCCAGCCAGTCGTTCACCTTGACGGCCCACAGCAGTATCGGCAATGCCAGCGAAAGCGACGCACCGGTGCCACTCGGTCCGGGATTCCCACTCGCTGCCGTCATTTTTCCAGGAGGTCTCGGATGGCGAGTTTGCCTGTTGGAGGACCGCCTGAAGAAGGGTGCATACGTCTGAATCGAGGGCGAACTCCCTGGTCGCGAGTACGATAGCGAGATGACGGTCGGCTCCGCGGCGACCACCGTCGCGCAGCGTGTCTGGGAGATCCACGTTGACACGATCATCAATCTCGATCGCGACGCACGATCGGATGATGTGTCCGGCCGCGACATGCAGTGACTTTTTGGCGGGGCGCTCGCGCCCCGTCCTCTACCCCAGTTCCTAACTAAGAGCCAATCAAGGAGATGGGCAATAGAAGAAGAATCCAAAACAGGCGCGCCCGGTCGAACGAACCGACGCCACTCGCTAACATCTCACGACCGGAATCGGAACCTTTCACGGGTATTCATCGCAGCGCTTTGACCGGATTCAAACAATCGAAAACAGCTCACTCCGGTCGGCCTGATTCCGTGGCACGATGCTGCAGAGCGCGCCTCGTCTGCGAGATTTCGTCAACGAGCAGTTTTTCATTCGGCAAGGTTAACGTGTATTCGCGCGCCAAAACGCGGTTCCCGAGATTCCCCAGCGCATAGTGCGCGACGGCGTCGTTCCGCTCAGAACATAGGATCAGCCCAACTGGAGGGTTCTCGTCTTCACGGGTCCAGTGCTCTCGCGCCTAATTCAGGTACAGGTTCATCTGGCCGGCATCGGCGTGGCTGAAGCGGCCCAGTTTGAGGTCGATCAAGATTAGGCATCGCAGGTGGCGGTGGAAGAATACCAGGTCTACGCGATACCACTGGTCCCCGACGCGTAGCCGCTTTTGCCGGGCCATGAACGTGAAGTCGTCCCCAAGCTCCAGCAGGAAGTGCTCCAGGTGCCGGATCAGCGCCTCCTCCAATTCGGTCTCAGAATACTCGTCCTTGAGCCCTAGTCTAGGAACTCCAAAATGAACGGATCGCGGATGTGCTCATCGGGCGTGAGTTCATCGCCGACCTCCGCTTTCGCGCCCAGTGACCGCTTTGCCAGCTTCGATCGTTCATAGAACTGCGACGCGACCTGTCGATCAAGCTGACGTACCGACCAACCGCAGTTGAGAGCTTGCGTTTCATAGAAGTTCCGTCTCTTCTCGTCTCCGACCGATAGCAGACGCACGTAGTGCGACCACGACAACGGAAATCTCGGCAATGGTCCAGACGCTGTCTGGATTTTCTCCGGAACGCCAGATTGTTCAGACGGTGTCTGGACAATTGACCGGTACGCAAGGTAGAACTGCCGCATTTGAAAGACGTTTGTGCGCGAGAAGCCGCGCCCAAAACGGGCGGTAAGGTCCTGCGCCAGTTGATCCAGGAGTTGTTCGCCATATCCTGCTTTGCGTCGGCCGCTCTGCTCTTCCTCAACTATCCGGCGACCTATCTCCCAATAGGCCGTCGTGATGATCGCGTTGACGGTCTGCCCCGAAGCCCGCCGTGCTCCTTCAATCAGTTCGACTATGCCCGCGTAAAGCGGCTTGTAACCGGCGTCGGGCATGGATTCGACCTTCCGCGGTGCCATCCATCCCAGCGTATACGTTATTGCCGAAGTCGTCGCTTAGCCAGCTCATTGCACGACGGCTTGGGCATGTCAATAATCACCGTCCGGGCGTTCACGATTCGCGCAGGATCAATCCGAACACCACCGCCGGTGCGGAGGCGAGCACCTTCACCGCTTCCAAGTCGCTATTCCTACCAACCCTCTCCGCGGTGATCCGAAGGTCGTCCACGGTGTCTGCGAGATTTCCAACGCAGCCGACTACGGTGTTGGATTTGACGATGATCAGAACATCCTTCCACCCGGACCAGAATCGCACCATCAGGACCGTTTGAGTACCGAGAGCGAGAACGGGCGGGTTCGGAGGATAGCTGAGGAGATTAGCGCTCTTGCAGCACGATGGCACGATTTCGGACATGTGGTCCCGCCTCTACTTCGTAGGACTTGCGGACCGTGCCTGCGTCGATCGTTTCGCGGTGCATGCGAGGGCTGCCGTCCTCAGTCCACTCGTGGGTGATCACGAGTTGGCCCGCGGGTTCGCGCCCTTTCGCATACACGGTTAGTCGCACGCTGTCGAACGCAGGGCCGCTGCTCCTCACGCGCACATATACACGGCGCGTGCCGCTCGGGAGATCTCGAACCGGCGTGAACATCTCGGGCCATAACAGAACCCGGTCGATGCGTTCGCCGTCGAGCCATTGCTCTGGCTTCGGATAAGTCGCCAGGGGAGTAAACGGCCCGGACGGCGACGACGACCACTCGAGCGTCGCGGTGCCGGGCGCGGTCTGGACCGCTGTATGGCGTGTTTCAGCCGTGAGTTTGTCGGGTGCAAGCCCGTTGCGGAGGTCCAGGAAGCGAATGCCGGCATCGAAGCCGGTCAGCGGCCTCTCACCGGCACTGAGTTCGAACACGGCTGTCCCGGTCTTGCCGGTTTCCGGCTTGAAGAACATCTGCCCGTTTTCGTTCATCCGCACGACTCCGTCCTGGCTTGCGGCAATCGCAGGCAGTTCGATACGGTCTTCCACCGCGCCTGACGTGTACTCGATCTCGTTCTTCCCAGGCCGCAAGGCCGGTAGCGTGCGCGGGTTCAACTGAATGCGGGACGTCAGATGCAATGAGCGGACGGTGCCGCCGTCGCGCGAGAAACGTACACGATAGCCGTAGCGGCCGCTGACCGCGGTCAAACGTCCGTGCGCGGATTTCGTTATCACCGCCGGCTCGACGGACCACGATCCTCGATGCGGACCTTGCAGAACGCCGGCACGCTGCCATGTGGCGCCACGATCGGTCGATGTCTGAACCGTCAGGACGTCAGACGGACCGAGGGTCGCGTCGACATCGAAGGTCGCGTCGATGATCACGTAAGGGCTCGGCATGTCGACATTGATTTCCTTAGCGGCAGGATCCACGACGGGCGAGTACTCGATGCGCCCGGTCGCCCACAGGCGCGAGTCCTTCTGACTATGCGGACCGTCGGACGTGCGAATCTGATACTGCGCGATCTCGTGCGGAAACTCTCGCCACTGCTTGCCGTCGGTCGAATAGGGCAGATAGAAAAGTCCCGGCTCTGCGGGCTCGAAATAGCGGATCAGCTTTTCGCCGCGGCGCAGCGTGAATGCAATGTTGTGCCCGGTGGAATAGCGAGTGTACGGGTAGAGGTAGTTGTCGTTCGTGGTGGAGAACAACTCCGCGAGACCGGGAATGGCGGCTTCGCGCACATCGGCCGGGTACCACGGCTTGTCCACCACTCCGGACTTGACCGTCTTCGGCGACGCGAGTTTATTCAGAAAAATACGGCTGTCCCGTTCGGCATCGCGGACGGACACAACATTCTTCCCGGCGAAACCCGATGTGCCGCGAACGTTGTAGCCCATCATGTCGGAATCGAAGTAATGATAAGCGCCGTCGTAGAAGACCTCGGTGACGGTGTGTCCGGTGAGGAACCACACGCGTGCATCCTGAAAGCCGCCGGCTTCGAACACCGCCTCCAGCAGCGGTGCGATGTGATAACACAGTCCGAAACCGTAGCTATTGATGAGCTTCATCGGATCCAGCACTTCGCCGGTTGGCTCTTCGTACGCCCAACCCGCGATGTGGTACCAGAATCCGGGCGGAACGAATCGGCCGTCGGTGAGGAAGAATCGCCAAATGGCCTCGGCCTTCTCGCGCGGAGTTTTCGCGCCGCTCTGCTGATAGATCGCGGCTGTGAAGCGTTTGAGATCTGTGGGATCGGGCTGGCCCTTTCGCAACACCAGAGGCGAGTAGACCTGCGCGGAGCATCCCGCTGCGAACAACAGCACTAAAAGTAGGCGCTTCATTTCACGTTTTCCCGCGCGTTCGGAGTCAACTGCGAGACCACTTCGACCAGGCCGATAATCTCGTCCAGACTGTTGCGAACCGGCGCCAGCACGGACACATAGCCGGCCTTCCTCTCCACCGTAATTCGGTGTCCACTCTCGAGTACGGTTTGCATATCGGGAAACATCGGCTGAGTTAGCGCGCCCCACTTCCAGAACTGGCTCATCTCGTTCTTGTTTCGAATCGCCACCTGAATCCGTGGAGGCGTACCCGGCGCAGGCATCCAGAGATTCACATCGACCGGATAAGCGGCGAGGCTGCTTAGGCGCATGAGCGTCTTCTTCGTTGCGATGAATGCGGCGTCGTTCACGTCGTAGTTGTCGGCGTCGGCCCATCGATCGCGAGTATCAACCCTGCTCATGAATTCGACTGCACGCTTCGTCACGATGCGCTGGCAAACGTCGCCATCCACCATCGCGGTGGCAACACGTCCGATCTCGTCGAGATCGATGCGAACCCGGGCGCGATCGGCGCCTACAACCGGCATCACGGCAACAGCGAGCATCGCCACTACCAGGCGCGTCACTGCCTCTGCTCCAATGCGTATTCGCGAACGGCAGCCCATCCGCTGGGTCTCAGCACCGATATCCGCGCATCGAACGGCCGCTCGGCCTCGCCGATGTCGGTGTTGTTCCAATCGACGACGGGTGTGTCCGCCAGCGGTGGGCGCGTGTTGTGCCAATCCGCCAGAGAGGTGCCGTTGAACCGGCGCACCACTTCACTCTGAACTGCTTCGCGCGAGTCCCCGGTTGCGGCACGCTCCAGGATCGCGATGTCTTGCAGACAGTTGCGCTGCAGCTTCAGGCGCACGCTCGGGATCGGGCCGGCGATTCCAAAGCGCTCACCCGAATAGACCAGCGTTTCGCCGCCGCCGCCGAAGTGGAACCATGGATCGGGGCCCGGTGACACGGTCAACCATCGCACGAAGCCCTGCACGCCGCTGATCCACGACCGCAACGGGTCGACCGTGATTTTTTCGCTCATCTCTTTCACCTGCGGAGTGCCGCCGTAGGTCCAGACGATGTCGCCGCGCTGGCGCAACTGGCGTACCGCATCGGGATACCAGCTCAGCATGCCTTGACCGGCGACCCAGAATTTTACGACGTTCTTCAATTCCGAAAACTGCCGCTCCATGTCCCAACTCACGTCCGCGCGCATGACGAACTTCACCGGTGTATTGTGCGGAATCGCTTTCTCCAGCATTCGATGATAGGCGATGAGGTACTCGTTGTCGCGATCGAAGCGGACCTCGTCGCCATCCCAATTGAAGCCCTTGTAGCGCTTCTTGTGATTGAAGAAGACTTCGAGATTGGTGGACGTCCACTTCTTCTCGCGGAAGTGGCGCTCGATGTCCGACAGCACGTTGGTGAACTCGGCCTCATAACCGGGTTCACCCCACCACAGATACGATGCGGGCCATTCGGGATTTACAGGCAAGTAGATGAACGGTACGGGACGCGGTCCGCGATGCGTATTCGCAAAGGCCGAGCCGTCGAGCAGTGGGCCGTAGTGGCGATCGAACAGGGTCCAGTCGGCGACATGCTTCGTCTTGCCGGCACCGGAGAGGACGGGCGCGAATTCCGGTCCGACCTTGCCGGCGTGTCCGTAGCCGAGTTGGTGGAAGTCGCCGCGATGCTCGTAGAAGATGCGATGGTATGCATGGATGAGTCGCAGCAGTTCGGCTTCGTTGCCTGTCGCCAGGGAAGCGAGCGTCTTGGGAAACTGCTCGGTCATCCAGGAGGTGCCGTACGAGTTGTTATCGAGCATCACGGCGTCTTCGTTCGGCGTCTCCACCGAGCGGACGTCGAGTTCAATGGGCAGCGTGACAGTCCGGCCCTGTGCGCGAAGTTCTGCATTGCCGTGATAGACGGCGGCCTTTGCGGAGGCGGGCACCCACACGTCCACCCAGAACGCTTGCGACTTCTGACCGGGCACTCGATTCGTGGGCTCCGGCAATCTCGATTGATACGGCGTGCGAACCGGAATCAGCGCGTCGGGATAGTAGTGGGAATCGCTGGTATTGAGGTGGAACCACTCACGGTACAGAGTCGATTCGAACGGCAGATTCAGCCGGAGTTCGTACGCGCCCTCGAATCCCGCGGCCACCACGTGCAGCGAGGCATACGCACCGCGCGCCGCGGGTACGCGAATGCTGTCGGCGAGCGCTCCTCCACCATCGGCCGCGATGATTCCTCCGAACGGATCCGGCCGGCTGAACTCGGAAGACGCCTGCAACCGTTGCGCTGACACGCGCATCGCGCCGCAGCAGGAGAGGATGGCGAGCAGTAGAGCGACTCTCATTCGCCCTCGACAAAATCCACGTAGCCGTGCTTGCGAAGAAACCGGAAGTACGCGGCGAAATCGAGATCCGTCGGACCCAATTCCAGCTTCGTGAGCCTTTCGACTTCGGCCAGCGTACGATGCCCATCGCACCAGTACAGCGCGAGCGTCGGAACAGCAGCCCACGCGCCTGAGGGTTGCCCTTCCCATTGATCATGGGGAAGATCGTCGAGCGGAATGGTGCCGAATCGCTTGCGCTTCACGACAGTCTGCGCCGGCCAGTCGGGAGCCGGCCGCTCCGCGGGATCAATCCCACCGAAAGCGGCGCGAATGCGTGCAAACTGCGATTGCGTGAATACGCCGAGGCGATCGATGGCGGTCTGCAGTTCCAGCCGGAGGTGGTTGCGCCGGTCTTCCGGAACAAGCCGCATGACGCTCAGGATCGACTGCGTTTCGCGGTCCTGCGCATACTCCAGCGCCTCACGCGCCTGCTCCAGACGTTGCGCCGTATGCTCGCCGCTATCAAGGAACGGCGCCGCCGCTTTCAGCACCTGTTCATACGCGCGACTCTCTGACAGCCCCGCCAGCCACTTGGCCTCGGGCTCGCCCGCATTCGCGACGTAATAGAGGAAAGCCGCGGTCACGATCGTAATATCGCGAAGCGACCGCGCGTCGGCACGATCGGGCGTGTCCTCGCTGTTGTGATGGGTCTCCACGCCGCTGCCACTGTAGCCCCAGGCGGTTGGAACCCCGACCATCGGTTCCGCCAAATAGGTATCGGTGCCGGTCATGAACGGCTTCTCGTGCCACGGACGTTTGACGGTGGGGAAGTAATCCGCCGCGATCTTCAGAATCAGCGCATCCGTGAAATCCTTCGCAATATGCGGATTCATGTAGAAGCTGAATTCCGTGCCCGCGAGTTCGTACGCGGCCGCCGGCGTATCGACGCAGATTGCTGCGACAGTTCGGCGAATGCGGTCCGGGTTGTGCGCGACGTAATGCATCGATCCGTAAACCTCGCCCATCGAGAGAGCGCGCATGGATCGTTTCGGCCGTGGAAGCGCGCCGCTTTCGATCAACTGATTCAGCGCGTGCAGCGCTTCCAGAATGGCAGCCACGCCGGTCGCGTTATCCTGCGCGCCCTGTTCGGAGGCATGCCCCAAAACAAGAACCTCTTCGCTACCCGTACCTCGAATCGCGCCGGTGACATAAGGGTACGTGCCCTCGTAGTAGCGCGTGGCCACGGTAGCTTTCACACGAACGGGTCCATGAGCTAGCAGCCTGCATAGGAGCGCCGTCTGGCGTGGAGTGATGGAAAACAACAATAGCGGCGTACTTTGTTTCGTGAAGGCCCAGCCGTTGTCGCCCCAGCCGTTCACCCACTGCCGGCCATCTTCGAGCGACGGGCTCTCAGTGAACGCGTTGATCGCGCCGATTGCACCGTCCTTGACCAGTTTCCACTTGATCTGCCACGCGTTCTCATCGGTCAACGCGATCTTACCGCGCAGATCCACGCGCCCCGCTTCGCCCGTTTTCACGTGCACGATTTCCGCTACCACGCCTTCCGGCGGAGTCGGACCGCTCCACATTCCGAGCGATGCCGGGATCTGCTTGTAGTCCGCGAGCACGCGTTCCGCTGCCGGAACCGAATCGTCGAGAATCTCGAGCCGTGCCGATTCCGCATCCCACGCCAGCGGCATGGTCCAGAAGCCCACTTGCGTTACACCGTCGGCCGGCGCGTGCACGAGTTCGACATCCGCAAGTCCGGCTTCTGTCATCTTCGCGCGCAGGTATTCGTCGGTACGCTCGAACGTAGGGAACGTGAACCAGCGATCGCTCGCGTAGATCTCCCCCATGACGCCCATCGCACGGTCTGGCTGCACCGCTTCACGCACGTGTTCAATCACTCTACGCAGATCGGGCGTTCCTCCGTGCATCGCCATCGCTTCCATTGTCACGGTCATGATCAACAACACCCGCCGCACATCAGTACACCTCGAACGACGCCTCGACGCGTTGCCCGCTCAGCAGATCGTGAGCGCGCACTTGCCATTTTCCAGTTGTGTCATTCATCGCGAGCGGAACAAGTTTAGCGCCGCGGCCGGCAGCCGCGAGAAGATTGCCCGAGTAGTAATCGACTACCTGACCCGCCGGATTCACAACGTCGATGTGAACGGCATGCGTTGCGGCGGGCGAAGTGGTTTGCGGAGCGACGCCGATCCGAAGATCGCCGCCCCGGGCGACACGCGGCGCAACCGAGAGCGCGAGTCGCGGTAGTTCCACCGCGGAGATCGAGAAGACCAGCGGTTCATACGGCTGCAACGTTACCGTAAACTCACGTTTGCGCCCCAGCGCTACCGATTCGCGCACGTCATAGATGTTCGCTTCAAACGGCAACGCGATCTTCAGCGATACCGGTTTCGAAAAACGCTCGTTACTGCGAAACTCCGGTGGGCCGAGTTCGTCGACGCGCATATCAGGGTTGCTGTCGAGGCCCAATAGAAGCGCGCCGCCGTTCTGATAGGTGTGCACGCGCACGCCGGTCACGGGTTTGCCGGCCGCGTCGGTAACGCGAATCAGCGGATGTACGCCGGCCGCGGACAGGAGCTTCTGAAAGCGCTCGTGGATCGCGGCTTCCTTGTTCATCAACCGCAGTTGGTGGTAATCGAGCGCGGTCTGGTCGAGAAGGATCGTGCGCGCAGAACCGCCGGCGAACAGGTCCGCCAAACTCGGCTTCGCAAGCTTCCGCACGTGTTCGTCGAACACTCCGGGTTCACCATCGGCGATCACAGTGCCGCCGCGCGCGACGAAGTCGCGGATGTTCTCCACCTCGCGTGCGGACAGCGCGCTGGACCGCGGCAGAATCAGAACCTTGTAACCACCGGCGATGAGGTCTCCGTTCTCCACCTGGTCGTAAGAGACGAACTTGTACTGCAGACCTTCATCCTCGATCAACTTGCAGTACGACTCGCGCAGCCGCAGGAACTCGCTGTCCTTCCGCTCCGTGCTCGAGTTCCTCTCCACCCATTTCGGACCCTTCGGCCGTTGCGCACGCATCCACTCGGCGCGCATGCTCGGCTGCGAGTAGTGAATCGCGATGGCATCGGAGAGTGGGCGGCTATTGATTATCTGAGCGCCAATGCCGTCCCGGATCTCGTTGTAGTACGGCGCCACCTCGTGCCCGCGCGGACCGAGGCTGCCGTCGGGATTGACGAACACCGGCTTCTCATCCCAGATGATGAGTCCGCGATTGCCATTCAGCAACTCGTGCCAGACGCGATGTTTCTCTTGCGGTCCGCTCTGGAACGAGGTGGTGAGAACAGGCATCGACGGAGCGAAGGATCGGATCAATTCGTGGTTGTTGCCGATGTCGTACGGCTCGATGGCAGTGATCGATTTGACGATGCGCGCATAATCGTAGCCGCCCCAACCCGGCATCTGCCCGCCCTCGATGGCGACGAACGCGGTGGGATCCACCGAGTGCACCGCATCCGTTCCCATCTTCAGCGCACTCGCGTAGGCGATGTCCATCCACTCTTTGAAATCGCTCCACGACGAGTAGTTCTCGTCCGTCCGCTGCATCGCCTCATCGGTGGTTTCGGGTATCACCTGATTCCAATCGGTGAACTGTTTGCCCCACTGGTTATTGAGAGCCGCCAACGTTCCATAACGCTGCTTCAGCCACCCACGCATCGCCTCCAACGACTGGTCGGAGAAATCGAAATCCCAGAACGCCGCCAGATCCGCGATCCCACTCTCGTCGCCGAGGTTGTAGAAGTACGGCCGGTACGCGGAATAAAAGTGCGTTGACTCAACAAGCCGGTCGTGAACCTTCGTGAGCCACACAGGATCGCTCAGACTGGGATGACGCTTGAACGGCTCCAGACTCGATGGATCCTTCTTGTGCGCCTCCTTCGCTTCGAGATACCGCCAGTGATTTGGGCGGTCGCCGAAGTAGCGGTGGTATTCGGAGTAGAAATCGGTGGCGACGTTCTCGACATACCAGCGCAGGTTGTTGTCGAGCATGAATTCCGGGATGCCGTTGCCGCGGCGATCGCCGAATTGACCGCCGTTGATGCCCGCCCGCTTGAGCCCGGCGTATTCTCGCGTGGTGTGGTTCTGCCACATCAGGATGGCGTAATCGCGCCAGCCGGCAGGCGGTCTCGCGATGAAATCTGTCGCGGCATCTTCCTCGCGGTTGTCGGTCTCGCCCTTCTTGTTCTTGCCCTGAAACGAGAAGTGGGCTTGCAGATGGTTCTTCATCGCGATGGCGCGATAGGCCGGCAGCGGAAAGCGAATCTCGTTTTCGTCATCCAGCGCGATGGGGATCTTTTCGGATGCGATGGTCCGGCCAAACGAATCCGTCCACTCCATCGAAAGGACGCCTGTACCACTCGCGAGCCGTCCAGTTCGATACACGCCGTAAACAACTCCGCTACGCTCGATCGCTTTAGAAGGCAGCGAGATCTCGGCCGCGGAAAGACACGTGACAGTAAGGGTGAACAACAGAAAACGCATGCGATTCACCGAGTGTAAAACAAATCACACGCACGGTGCCGCGTGCTAGCATCGAGAAATCGCAGACGAAGCCATGCAAGAGACTCAACCTGGCGCGGCTGGTATCGCCCGCGCAGGCACTCTCAAGAGAGTGCTGTCCCGCCGCGATCTGATCATCTACGGGCTCGTCATTCTGACGCCGACTGCTCCCTATCCGGTCTACGGCATCGTACAGCAGACGTCGCATGGACATGCCGCGCTCGCCTACATGGTGGCGATGATCGCGATGCTGTTCACAGCGGCGAGCTACGGGAAGATGTCGGGCGCGTATCCGGTCGCCGGGTCCACTTACACCTACGCGCAGCGTGCGCTAAATCCGAACGTCGGATTCCTGGCGGGCTGGGCCATGATCCTCGACTACATCCTGATCCCGTTGCTCAGCATCATCTACGCGGCGCTCACCGCGCAGAGACTGGCGCCGCAGGTTCCGTACGTCGTGTGGGCGGTCGCGTTCACTGTGCTCCTGACCGTGATCAACATCTTCGGCATTCGTGTTACGACGCGCGCGGGCGAAGTGATGATGTTCATCATGACGGTCTTCGCGATCATCTTCGTCGTGGTGGCGGCGCGATATGTGGCTGTGCAAGCGGGCATCGGCGGCCTCTTCGATATGACTGGACTGTACCGCCCGGAGACGTTCTCGATGGGGCCGCTGATGCGCGGCACAAGTATCGCGGCGCTATCGTACATCGGATTCGACGCCATCTCGACGCTTGCGGAAGACACCATCAACCCGGAAGCCGACATCGCGGTGGCGACGGTTCTGGTCTGTGTGTTGCAGACAGTATTCTGTGTCGTGACGGTCTATCTTGCGTCGCTCGCCTGGCCGAACTATTCCGCGTTCCCGCAAACTGAGACCGCCATTCTCGACGTCGCGCAACGCATCGGTGGACAACTACTGTTCGGCGGCATCACGTTCGTGCTGATGGTGGCGGCGCTCGCGAGCGCACTCACCGGACAGGCCGGCGCCTCGCGGCTGCTGCTTGGCATGGGACGCGACGGAGTCATCTCACGCCGCGTGTTTGCGTACGTTTCGCCGAGATTCTCCACGCCGACGCGCGGCATTCTCGTCATGGGCGCCATCTCGCTTGTTGCGGCTTTGTTCATGCACTTCGAACTCGCGGTGGAACTGCTGAACTTCGGTGCGTTCGCAGGATTCATTCTGGTGAACCTGAGCGTGGTGCGGCATTACTGGTTCCGGTTGGGACACCGCAGCGGATGGGACGTCGCGACGAATCTCGTCTTCCCATTGCTGGGCGCCGCGGTCTGCACGTACATATGGCTGAGCCTCAGTGGTAAGGCGAAAGCCGCGGGATTTGTGTGGCTGGCCATCGGCGCCGTGTATCTGGCGGTCATAACGCGCGGCTTCAAGCGCGCGCCGCGCTCCATGGAGTCGCTCGCGGGACCGCTGTAGATCCTACAGTTTCACGCGATCCCTAATCAAGCGAGCTCCAATCGAGCGCGCCGGTGCGTTCCGGCAAATTGTGCGAGCGTGCATACTGATTGCGCGCGTTCTGCACGCGCGTATACCAATCGTTCATCGGCAGCAGCATCTCGCGATAGACCAGATAACTCATGTCCACGGTGCGATCGGGCAGATGATCCTTCACGTCGTCAAGCTCGTGCACGAAACGGCGGCCGTTCGCTTCAGCCACTCGCGGAAGCCAGGAGCGGTACCACACCTCCGTTGCCGCCGACAGAGCGCGATTCCGATTCTGACGCATCTGCTCTGCCGTGTTCAGCGCGCGGTCGACGGCTGACACCGCATCCTTCGCCTTGCCGCGCCCGGCTTGTGCCGCAGCATCAGCGAGGGCGCGATCGACATTGCTCAGGTCGCCGATGAAATCGAGATTTTGACGATACAGACCGGCGATCGCGAGGAATACCTCGAGGTTGTATCGATTGCGGGACGCCAGGCGCAGATTCTCGCGAAGCAGTCCGTGCAGTTCATCGCTCGCGGCAGTCGCCGAATCCGCTTCCTGCAAGCGCTGGCTGTTGTCCTTGCTCCAGTCGCCCGCATAGGCGAGATTCTGCCCGGAAGGAGACGGCGGCAGCGCCAGCGTCTGATCATGCGCGGGCACTGGCGGTTTGAAGATGTGATCCGAATTGCCCCAGATCGGTTTCCGAGCGGTGGAATTCGTGGTGTCCCATGTGTCGTTCCAGATCTGACCCTGCAGACTCATGAGCTGGTAGACGGTGTTCATGCTTCGCACCGTGTCGCCGTAGAACAGCGGATAGAACGCGCTGATTCGCTCGTCCGGCACGGGCGCGGAGGGGTTCCAGCCGGCTGCGGAGATGGTCGCGTAGCCGAGCCAGAATGTTTCGGGATGAAGCCCCATGTCAGCCCATCCGGCCACCAGCATGCCGATCAGATCGGAGGTCTTCCTTGCCGGATTGCCGGCGACGGTCTGCACGGCGGCTGGGACACGCTCCTGGACTTCGCGATCCGGGTGGAGCCGCGATGTGCGAGGCAGAACGAAGTAGTTCGGAAACATCTTCTCTTCGCCTTCGATCGATGTGTAGATCATCTGCCGGATGCCGTGTGAGCGATAGGCTGTATCGAACTCGGGCCCGTAGGTTTCGCCGTTGATCATCCAGGGTGGAAGCCGCGCGATATCCGGCGTTTTCAGCGGATACTCGCCCCAGAAGATCACTTCGCGTCCATGGTCGTGCAGGTACCCCGCGGCCTTGGTGACGAATTCGGCCAGCATCCCGCCCACGCCGCCGAGTTGCCTCGCCCGCGCAACCTCGTTGCACTGCGGATTGTCCGCGAGGCCGATGTAATAGGCCTCGTCTGTGGAGAGGATGAAGTAATGCACTCCCCGATTTGCCGCGAGTAAGTCAGCGAACATCCCCTCAAGCAGTTTGTAAGTGTCCGGGTTAGTGGCGCACATCTCGTAGTTACTATCCGGAAAGGCGCGCAGCTTCGCGTACTCGGGATGTTTCAATACGAACGCGACATGCGCAGGCCCGTCGAGGTACGGAATCACCTGAACGTAGTAGCGAAGCCCGTAGTCGGTGAGTTCCTGAAGCTGCCCCGGTGTGAGCGCGTGAGGTTCCACGATCGCGGGAGCGTGCTCGTACTGAAAGTGGCCCTCGAGCTTGATGGCGAAGCCGTTCGCCTTGAAGAAGGCGGCCTGGCGAATCGCGGCCTTCAGTACGTCCATGTGATCCAGATGATGCGCGTCGTCCCAATAGATATTGCGCAGTTGCAGATCGGGCCAGTCGGTGATGTTTGCGGCGGGGAGCCAAAGCTTGCCGTGCGCCCGCTTCACCAGTTGCACCAGCGTCTCGACGCCGTACAGGAGCCCGGGCCCGGCATTGGCGACGATTCGAATGCCCGTCGGGCGAAGTTCGAGGCGGTATGCCTGCGACGCGATCACCTCGCGGTTCCGGTCCTGCGAAGTGCCAGGCGCGACGGAGCCGGGAGATAATTCGAGCCGGATCTGTTTTGCGCCGCCGTCGAGAGGGGCGAGAAACCGCTGGTGCATCTCCTCCCGCAGAGTGGAGACGGCGACGGAGTCGGACGGAACGCCGGAAGATAGTTCGATGCCCCAGCCGGACCCGAGCTCAAAGTCGGACGGCTCGAGTTCAACCTGTTGAGGATACGGCAACACAGTGTAGCCGCGCGCGGCGAGCGAGCTTACCGTGCCAGCATGTGTAAGCGTGAGAGTAAGTGCTGCTGTAAGCAGAAATATGTGGCGGGCCAGCATGACGCGAATACTAACACAACTAGCGTTTTCGATTCTGATGGATTATAAAATCGCCAGATCATAAGAATCATTGACATCGGGCAGCTCTCCTGCTATTCTCGGCACAAATTACTGCCGAAGGAGGGTTGTTGTGGGACGTCTATCGAACCTCAAAGAGAACTTCGCGATCTGCTTCATGCTGTGTGCCGCGAGCGCCTATGCGCAAACCGGGAACGGCGTGGTGACCGGCACCGTTCAGGATCCGTCGAAAAGTGCCATTCCCAATGCCAAGGTCGAACTCACCAACAAGGAGAGGGGCAACACGCGCACCGCGAGTTCGAACGGCGCCGGCATCTATTATTTCGGCAGCGTCCCGAGCGGCAGCTACTCGCTCACGGTGGAAGCGGCGGGCTTCAACCGCTGGGCCGGCGACATCCAAGTGCAGGCCGGCCAGACTGTGACGGTGGACACCTCCCTGCAGGTTGGCAGCGTTCAGCAGACGGTGGACATCACGGCCGCTGCGCCGCAGATTTCGACTGAAGGCGCGCAGATCAGCGATTACAAGGACGCCAAACAGATTCACGATCTGCCGCTCAACGGACGTCAGGTCAGCAATCTCTTCACGCTGACGCCAGGCATTGAGGGCGGCCAGACCAGCAACATCGGCGGTTCCAATCAGAACGGCGCCAATCCCCGCACGAACGGAATGATGGTTGGGTCGACGGAAATGCTGCTGGACGGCATTTCGTATGTGGACCGCTTCGGCGGCGGCATTTCGCGCGTACAGCCCGGACTCGACACCATCCAGGAGTACAAAGTGGAGACGGCAGGGTCCAGTGCTGAATACGCCCGGCCGGCGACCATCGAACTGGTCACCCGCAGTGGCACCAACCAGTTCCACGGCGCGGCGTTCGAGACGATGCGAAACAATGCAAGCGGTCTCGTTGCGCGCGCGCGGCAGGACGGAAATACCCCCGCGAAGCTGATCCGCAACGAGTTCGGCGGATTCATTGGTGGTCCGATCATCAAGAACAAGACGTTCTTCTTCTACGATCAGGAGTTCCTACGCCAGCGCGAGCAGGTGTTCGCGCAAACCGCCGTGCCGACCGCCGCTATGTGGAATGGCGATTTCAGCAACGCCATCGATACCAGCGGCAATAAGATCACAATTTACAACCCGTACACGTCACGCCCGGATGGCACCCGCGACCCGTTCCCGGGTAACGTCATCCCCAGTAATCTGATCAACCAGCAGGCTCGGGACGTGTTCAAGAGTATTACTCCACTGCCGAACATTGCCGGCGATCTGAATCCGTGGACTGATACAAACTTCCAGACGTATTATCCCAGGACGACCAATTCTAACTCGCTGACTTTTCGTGGCGATCAGGTTTTTTCCACTAACGACAATCTCTCGGTTCGATTCACCCGGTCGGTTCTCGATTACGCACAACTCGGCGGCAGGTACGGCTATCCTCCTCCTGGCGCCGGGACCGGAACCGGCACAGGCGCTCAGAATACGCACGTTTATTCTACGGTCGCGCACTGGACGCACACCTTTACCCCGGCTTTCCTCAATGAAGTGCAGCTTTCGGGACACCGCTCATCGAATTTGGGCGGGACTCTGGGCGACGGTATCAACTGGGATTCAAAACTCGGATTGCCGAACCCCTTTGGCGTAAACGGATGGCCGACTATCTATACGAGTGATGGCCAGTTCCTGTATTACGGCGGCTGGGATGGCGACAACCACAAGGGCGAGCAGCTAACTCAGTTTCAGATTGACGATAACGTCACGTGGGTCAAGAACAAGCACACCCTGAAATTCGGATTTCAGGGCCGTCTCGAGCACAATAACGTCGAGGAGTTGCAGCAGGCCCAGGGGTCGGATTCGTTCTACAGCGACTGGACTCAGCAGTATGATCCGGTCAGCCAGGTAGCTGCTCCGTACACGGGCTCGGGATTTGCAAGCGTAGTGTTGGGCCTTCCAACGTACCTGTCCAACCAATATAATCGCGGGTACTTCTACTTCCAGCAGAAAGAGATCGGGTTGTACGCGAACGATACGTGGCGCATCACGCCTCGCCTGACTTTGGACCTCGGGCTCCGCTGGGATTATTGGACGCCTTACAGCGAGAAATACAACCGGCTTGTCAATCTCGACCTCAATAGCATCAACGCTACGAACATGCAGGTGGTGTTTCCTCATAACACGAGCTTTGACAGCATCAACGGCATTCCGTCCGGCGTGGTGAAGTCCTGGACCCTGCGAGGCCTTACGTCCGTCACCGCGGACTCCATCGGCTTCCCCGGCGCTCTGATTCCGAACATCCATTCGGATTTCGGGCCGCGACTCGGTATCGCCTACCGGCTGAACGACAAGACTGTCCTGCGCGGCGGATTTGGCACATACTACTGGCCGATGCCGTTGTCGCAGTTGCTACAGTCAATGCGCACGAACGCGCCGCTCAATCTGCGATTCCAGAACAGTATCGCCGACCAGAACGGTGCGAACTATAACTATGCGTTGACGAGTGTGCCGGCCGCCACCGACAAAGTGGGTGGCGCGACCGTTGATGTCACGACGGTCCAGGGAATCAGCCAGTCGTCGCAATCGTTCCTCGCGATGGATGTGAATCACTGGAACGACGACAAGGTTCAGCAGTGGACTTTCACCCTGGAGCGCGAGTTGCTGCCCAATACGGTGTTGAAGCTGGCGTATCTCGGAACCCACGGAAGCAACTTGCAGCAGCATGTGGACATGAATGCGGCCACGTCGCGCTACAACTACCAGGCGCAAACGGGTCTGCAGGCTCCGACAAATGCCGATCTGCGCCGGGCGAACCCGAACTGGAATCTGACAAACAGCTACGGCGTACTGGAACATATCGGATATTCGAACTCGAACTCGCTGCAACTCGTTCTCGAACGCCGCTTCTCGAGCGGCTTATCGTGGCAGTTCTTCTATGTGTGGAGCCACGCCATGGGGACCAACGATACGGGTGGATACTCGTACGGTCCGGCCAGCCTCAACGGCAACGGCAGCACCGCCGGGACCGTGCCGGCGAATAACGAGATCATGGGGAATCCGAACCTGACGGTCGATCAACGCCTGGCGCTCACCTATACCAACTCGAGTCAGGTTCCGCCCCAGCGCATCACCTGGAACGGACTGTACGAGTTTCCGTTCGGGCGGGGAAAGAAGTTCGCACGCAATGCCAATTGGGCCACCAACGCTTTGATTGGCGGTTGGCAAGTCGCCTTCCTCGGTACTTGGGCGAACGGCTATTGGATGGGCGTGAATCCCAGTGAATACGTGTTCGGCAATCCCTCGCTTTCGGGTGATCAGCAACTGACGATGAACGTTTTCGGTAAGACCCAGAAACTGTGGTTTGCCGGCGATTTCGACCCGACTGCGGCGACCGGAGTGGATGCCTCCAAGTTGACGGCGCTTGTGCCCGTAGATCGAGGGCAGCGCTTGATCCATCCGGTGGGCGCCAGCTTCAATAATCAGATCGCGCAGCAACTTGCGAACGGCACCGTAGTCCAGACGCCGATCACCGACAACCTGAGCTGGAACCCGCGGAACTTCTTCCTGGGGCCGTCCTTCTTCAACATGGATGCGTCGCTGTTCAAGTATGTGGCCTTCACCGAACGCGTTCGTCTGCGTCTGAGCGGTGACTTCTTCAACGTGTTCAATCATCCGAATGACGTGAACCCGAACTCGAGCACCGGACTCGTGGATCTCAGCAGGCAGTCGAACGCGCCGCGCATCATCCAGGTTGGTGCCAGGCTGGAGTTCTAAAGGCAGTAGACTGAAGGTTGTGCTGTACAGATCCGCGTGTTTGTTGTTCCTCCTCGCAGCGGGACTCAGTATTTCTGTAGCCTCGCCGCAGGGTGCGATTGCGGGATCTATCCGCCTGGACGATCAGTTAGCTCGTGCCTCAGTGAAAGCCTCGGCCGCTCCCTCTTCCGCGCAGGCCGCCGATCCCATCCTGTGGCGAAATTTCTTTTCTTCGAAAGATCTCACGTGGACTTTGGCCCGCGGCCGCATCGGCTATCGCAACGGCGATCTCATGCTGCAAGGCGAGGGCTCTACTCCGGTAATTCTCTCCCCCAAGGACACCCCGATCGATTGGCGGCTCTACCAGGCAGTGGAAATCCGCATGTCGGCACAGGGCGGCAGCGAGATCAAGATCAAGATAGGCGATTTCGAAGGCAAGCAGAAACTCGGGCCCGCGGGACAGTACAACGTCTATCGCTTCGATGTGGATGTGGATGCGCCGAAGGGCAGCCGTCCTCTCGGCATTATGCCCACGGATAGCCCGACCGGCCTGGCTGCGATTCACTCCATCAAATTGATTCCGAAACCGGGCGCATACTCGAGTCCGAGCGGGCAAACGTTCGTTGGCAAGCAGGACGAGTATCGCAACGCGATCTATGTGCATTCTCCAGCGGAGTTAGGCTTCACGGTTGCCGTTCCGCCGCGCGCCAGGCTCCATTTCGGCATGGGCACCACCGAGCGCGATGCTCCCATTCGCTTCAACGTCGCGATCAACGGGCGTGCGGGTGCGTTCGCCGAGACCGTCTCGGATATGGACCGATGGGCCGACGGCAGTGTCGACCTGGCGGCGTATGCCGGCCGCACCATCAAACTGACTCTGAGCACGGAAGCGGATCGTGCCGGTGCAGTGGGGCTTTGGGCGAACCCGATCATTACGACCCAAAATCAGAAGCCGCGAGTAAATGTCGTCGTGTATCTCATCGATACAATGCGCGCGGATCACTCGAGCGTGTACGGCTACCAGCGCGACACGACACCCTTCCTGAAACAACTGGCCAGCACGGGTGTTGTGTTCGACGATTGCCAGGCGCAAGCTACGTGGACCAAGGCCTCGGTGGCAAGCTTGATGACATCGCTGTACTCGTTCACGCACGGCATCATCAACGATGCCGACCGCATCCCCGACAGCGCCGGTACGTTAGCGGAACAGATGCGCACGGCTGGATACGTCACGGCGAGCATCGTCGCGAATCCGTTCGCGGGCCGCGCAACCGGCCTTGATCGCGGATTCGATTACATGCTCGAGTATCCGATTGTGCTGCGGAATCGAACCGAGCAGGCCGACCGCGGTACGGACTCGGCGGCGTTGAACAAGGTGATCTTCCCGTGGCTGGAGCGCCATCACGACGAGCCTTTTTTCCTCTATGCGCACTCCACCGATCCGCACGCGCCGTATCGTCCGCCCGCGGGCTACGAGGAGAAATGGGCGAATCCTGCCGAGACCGCGGAGTTTGATCGGAACTACGCCCACTTCAAAACCGAGCGCGAGTACGGCGGCGGCACGGTGGTGAGCCGGGCCGACCTCGAGCGCGATCACATCGATCCCGACCGGTACATGAAGCAAGCGGTGGACCGGTACGATGGCGAGATTCTGCACAACGATCATAACCTGCAGTTGCTGGTGGAGAAATTGCGCCAGGAGGGCGTGCTGAACAATACTCTGCTGGTGATCGTGTCCGACCACGGCGAAGAGTTCTGGGACCACGGTTGGACCGCGCACGGTCATACGCTGTATCAGGAACTCACGCACACCGCGCTGGTGATGTGGAGCCCGAGGCTGTTTCCGCATGCGCTGCGCGTATCGGAGCCGGTCCAACTCATCGATGTCATGCCGACGATTCTCGATTCCACCGGCGCGCTGCCCTCGCGTTTCATGGAAGGACAGAGCCTCTTCCCGTTGGCGCGCGGGCAAGCCTTCCGGCGGCGAACGCCGGTGATGACCTCCCGATTCGCGCATCCGGGCGCGCAGGCGAATGGCCCCATCCGCGAAAACCGCACCGATACATTCGCCATCGTCGACTCCAAATGGAAGCTGATCTATCGCGACAGGGCGCGCCAGGTGGGCATCGCTCGCGTCGAGTTATATGACCGCTCCAAGGACCGGCAGGAGCAGAACAACGTCGCGGCGAAGAATCCGGCCGAAGTGGAGCGGCTGATGAGCAACGTCGGCGAGTGGATCAATGCGCAGAACAAGCTGAGAGTAGTGCTGGGACGCGGTGGCAAGAGCGAGCTCGATGAGCAGACGCTGCGCCAGCTACGCAGTCTCGGATATCTCGGCGGAGCGCAGTGAGCCATGCCGAAACGCGCCGCGAAACCTCAAAACAATTTCGTACTGGTTGTTTTTGACAGTTGCCGGTACGATTCGTTCGTGCGCGCCCGTCCCCGCGCCATACGCCGTCTCGGTTCCCTCGAAAAGCGCTGGTCTTACGCGACCTGGACCGCCCCATCGCACTACAACCTGCTGATGGGTCTGATGCCGCATATCAATCCGCGGGGCGTATATGCGTCGGAATATTACCAGCGCGACTTCTTCAAGTTCAACGAGCGGCTCGGCGCGGAGGGAATCGAGTTCAAGCGCTTCGTTCCGCGGCTGAGTCTTCCGGTGCTGCTGCAATCGCTCGGGTATCGCACGCATGCGATGGTTTCCCTTCCGGTACTGAATCCGCTTACATTGCTGAACAGCGGCTTCGATTCGTACACGCTAATGCCGCGGCACAACGATATGCGGGCGATGCTGTCCCGGATGTCGTTCACCGAAGAGGCTCCCTCTTTTTATCTCCTCAACATCGGCGAGACGCACTATCCCTATGCGCTTCCCGACGAACCCGAGGAGTCGTGGCCGCGCATCAGCGGTGTGCATGGCGTGTTCAAGCATCTCGACGAACTGGTTGTGGGCGGTAAGCTGAAGCGCTCGCGATCGAAGGTGTTTGATGAGAAGCAACTCGACGTATTGCGGCGCCGGCAGGTCGGCGCGGTGAAGTATCTTGATGGCGTGGTCGAAGAATTGTTCGACTTGGTTCCGAAGAACACGTGGATTACCATCACGTCCGACCACGGTGAACTGTTCGGCGAAGACGGCTTCTTTGGGCATGGTCCCATTCAGCATGAGAAGGTACTCGAGGTCCCGTTTCTCGAAGGCAAATTGCGATGATGTACTTCGGCTATATCGGGCCGGGCGCGGGCTTTGCGTTCGCCGGATCGTTTCTCACGCTGATTCTGTCGGTGCTGGCGAGCATCGTGTCGGTGCTGTTTTGGCCGTTTCGCATGGCATTGCTATGGGTGCGGCGCCGCCGCGGGTCGGGGAAAGCGCGCGTGAAGCGGATCGTCTTTCTCGGCCTGGATGGCTTGGATCCTGCCATCACGGAGCGGATGCTGGACGAAGGCAAATTGCCGAACCTTGCGCGACTTCGCGCCGGAGGCACATATTCGCGGCTGCGCACGACATTTCCGGCGCTGTCGCCCGTGGCGTGGTCCACGTTCGCGACAGGCGTCAATCCGGGCCGTCACAACATCTTCGATTTTCTGAATCGCGATCTGCGGACGTATGCGCCGGAGCTGTCGTCCGCACGAGTGCGTCCGCCACAACATTTTCTGAAAATCGGCCGACTGCGGATTCCGCTCTCGGCCCCGGTGGTGGAGGCGCGTCGCAAAAGCGAACCATTCTGGAGCATTCTTGGCAGGCACTCCATCGCGAGCACAATTATTCGCGTGCCCATCACGTTCCCACCCGAGGCATTCAAGGGTCGATTGTTGTCCGCGATGTGCACGCCGGACTTGCGCGGCACGCAGGGGACGTTCTCGTGGTTCTCCAGTGAACCTTCGGAGACCTCAGTCGAAGGCGGTGTTCGCCAGATGCTCGCCGCCGATGGAGACGGCTATCGCGGCGAGTTAACCGGCCCGGAAGATGCCACCACTACCGGCCGCCGCGAGATGCGATTGCCGTTCCGAATCCAGCGTACCCGCGATGCAGATTGGACGCTCGACATTCAGAGCGAGACGCACGCGCTCGCGCTGGGGAAATATACGCCGTGGATCCGCGTACGCTTCCGCTCGGCAGCCCGAATCGCGGCCCGCGGCATCGTGCGATTCCTGCTCACCGCAACCGAACCGTCCGTCGAATTGTATGCGACACCTGTCGAGATAGACCCTGAAGCCCCAGCCCTTCCGATCAGCCATCCTCGCTACTACGCCGTGTATCTGGCAAAGCTGTTGGGTTCGTTTGCGACTCTGGGAATGGCCGAGGATACATGGGCGCTGAACGAGGGCGCGATCGATGAGAACGCGTTTCTCGCGCAGGCCCTCTCGATTCAGCGTGAGCGCGAGGCCATGTTCTTCTCGGCCCTGGACCGCACGCGCCACGGTGTTCTGGCATGCGTCTTCGATACTACGGATCGCGTCCAGCACATGTTTTTCCGCCATCTGGACGGCGGCCCGCACTCGCACGTGATCGAAGATCTGTATTGCGATATGGACCGCTTAGTCGGCGAGACAATGCAGCGCGTCGACCACAACACCGCCCTGTTTGTGCTTTCGGACCACGGCTTCTGCTCGTTCAAACGCGGGGTGAATCTGAATGCCTGGTTGCACGAGAACGGCTACCTCGTATTGCTGGACGGGCGCGCCGAGAGCGGCGAGTATTTCGATGGGATCGACTGGTCGCGTACCCGTGCGTACACGTTTGGGCTCGGCGGTCTTTATCTAAACCTGCAGGGGCGCGAGGCGAGCGGGATCGTGGAGCCTGAATCGGCCGGCGAATTGACTCGCGAGTTGAGCGCGAGGCTTACGGGCCTGCGCGACAGCACCACCGGTGAAGTCGCGATCACAAACGTTTACGCGGCGTCCGAGATATACAACGGACCGTACGCCGGCGCGGCGCCCGATCTGATCGTCGGCTACGCTCGCGGATATCGCGCGTCGTGGGATGCGGCCGTCGGCAAGACCGGAAGCGAAGTATTCACGAATAACGAGAAGGCCTGGAGCGGCGATCATTGTGTCGACCCCGTCCACGTGCCCGGAGTCCTCTTTGCGAATCGAGTGTTGCAGGTGGAGAACCCGGGAATCGAAGACATGGCGCCGACCGCGCTCGACCTGTTCGGCGTACCGCGCCCGGCGTGGATGGAAGGAGTGTCTCTGGCTGCCGGTGCGTAACTCCCGCCGGATCGTACTGTGTTCGCTCGTGATCGCGGCTGCGGCTTCATTCGGCTGCGGCCATCGCGGCGCGTCGAACAAGTTGATCGTGCTTGGCGTGGATGGCATGGATCCGGGGTTCGTCGAGCGCCACTGGAGCGACCTCCCGAATCTTCGCCGGCTGCGAGCGATGGGCAGCTTTCACCGCCTGGGCACTACGACGCCACCGCAGAGTCCGGTGGCATGGTCGACATTCATCACGGGTTTGGAACCAGCAGAGCACGGCATCTTCGACTTTGTTCATCGCGACGCCAAGACGCTGCAGCCGTTTTCGTCGATGGCCAAGACCGAGCCCGCGAAATGGAACGTCTCGCTGGGGCCGTACCGAGTGCCGCTGTCGTCGCCGCGCATCTCTTCGTTGCGTCGCGGCGAGGCATTCTGGAAGATACTCGCCGGCCGCGGCGTGCCAGTCACGATGATCCGAATGCCCACTAACTACCCACCGGTCGACGCGGGCCAGGCGATTGCCGGCATGGGTGCTCCGGATCTCGAAGGCACGCAAGGCACCTTCTCTTTCTTCACCACCAACCCCGAGGAACTGGACCGCGAAGTCGCCGGAGGACACATACGCAAGATCGGTCTCGTGAACGGCCATGCAGACGTGCGATTGACGGGACCGCCGAATTCGCTGCGGCGCGACGAACAACCCGCAACCGCAGTGATCGCTGTCGACGTCGACCCCGACCGGCCGCTGGTACGGATCGTGGCGGGCAGCGACATCGTCGTGCTGCGCGAGGGGGAATGGTCCGGCTGGATTCCGGTCGAGTTTGAACTGATGCCGCATCTGGCCTCAACGCGAGGGATGGTGCGCGCGTTCGTGAAGCGCGTTCATCCTTCGCTCGACCTCTATTTCACACCCGTCAATGCCGACCCTCGCGCACCCGCGCTGCCCGTGTCTCAACCGAAGTCGTTCACGGCGGACGTGGCCGCGCGTGTCGGGCGATTCTTCACGCTCGGCATTCCTGAAGATACCGCCGCGCTACGGCAGGGCGTTTTCAATCTGCCGCAGTTCCTATCGCAGACACGGCTCGTTGCCGAGGACGAGCACACGTTGCTCCGCGATGCACTACTGCGCTACACCGATGGTCTGCTGTTCGTCTATTTCTCCAGCATTGATGAGAACTCGCACATACTCTGGGGCAAGCACGACGGCGAACTTCTCAAGGTGTATCGCGAAATCGACCGCGCCATCGGCGAGACCATGCGGCAACGTCCCGATGCGGATCTGATCGTGATGTCCGATCACGGGTTTACCAACTTCGACCGCGCGGTGAATCTCAACACGTGGCTCGCCGAGCGCGGGTTCTTATCGCTGAAGTCGGATCCGGGTCCGGCGGAGGATCTCTCGGACGCCGACTGGCCCGGGACGGAAGCGTACGCGCTCGGCCTGAACGCGGTCTATTTGAATCTGGCCGGCCGCGAGAAGAATGGGTTGGTGCAGCGCGGCCAGCAGCGCGATACGATCGCACAGAACCTGCGCGAACAACTGCTCGCTTTCCGCGATCCGGCGAACGGGCGGCAAGTCGTCGAGAGCGTCGAAATCGTGAAGCCGTCCCGCGAGAACGCGGAGATCGCGCCGGACTTGATCGTGGGATATGCGCCCGGCTATCGTGCATCCTGGCAAACGGGACTGGGCGGCGTGCCGACTGCCGTCGTCGAAGACAACAATGACGCGTGGATCGGCGACCACTGCATCAGCGCCGCGAGCGTTCCGGGTGTCCTGTTTACCAAGCGCCTCGCCAATAATCCGACTCCACGATTGCAGGATGTGACTGCGTCCGTTCTCGACACGTTCGGCGCGCCGCATCCACCGGGCATGCGTGCCCGATCGGTATACTGATCTGCCATATGGGCTCGAAGACATCAGTGAAATTGAACAAATCTCTCTGCGATCGCGCACGCAAGATCGTCGAGAAGGTGGGATACAGCTCGCTCGAGGAATTCATCGAACACGCGATTGAGAAGGACCTGGCGCGGTTGGAGCAGGCTGAGTCGAAGGAAGATCTGCTGAAGAAACTGAAAGGGTTGGGATACCTGGAGTGAGGGAAGTGGAATCGGGCGTTGGGCCTCTATTCACGCTGGCGCCGCTGGCAATTCTGGCCGGCATCGCGATCTTCGCCGCCTACAAACGCTTCACGAATGAGGATGAGCTTCGCCGCGTGACGAATCGTATGATTGCGCTCGCCATGGAGTTTCGTCTGTTCATCGACGAGCCCGCACTCGTGTTTCGCACGCAACGCGAACTGCTGTTCGAGAACCTGCGCCTGTTGCGACTGCTCGCGCCGGCCACCCTGATCATCTCGGCCCCTTTGATCCTGTTGTACCCGCAACTCGACGCGCTCTATGGATTCGCGCCGCTGCCCTTGAACGAGCCCGCTGTCGTGTCGGCGCGTTTCGATGGAACGCTGCCAGACGATCCAGTGCTGCGAGCGACTTCGACCACGCTAGTAGTGGAGACCGGCGGAGTTCGCGCATTCGACACTCGCGAGGTAAGCTGGCGAATCAGGCCGGTCGCCACATCTGCCACGAGCGTGGAACTGATGACAGCCGCCGGACCCGTTGCAAAACGCGTAGTCACCGGAGAAGGCGCGCATTACATCGCGCCGAGTCGAGCGTCGTCATGGATCACTGCCCTTGCGCATCCGTTCGAGCATCCGCTGTCAGCACGAGGTCTGGACGCAATCTCGGTCACGTACCCGCGCCGCGAAATTCTCGGCTTTGACTGGACCATCTGGTTCTTCGGCCTCTCGAGTCTGACGGCAATTCTCGCTGTACCGATTACGCGCCTCGGAAAAGGACTTACTAAATGAGACTTCCGATATTTGCTCTATTGCTCGCCGTGTCCGCATACGGCGCCACACCGGATCCGGTCAAAGTATCGGAAGGCGAAATTACGATTCCGACTTATGAACACTCGGGCCGCGAGACGGAACCGCCGCTGTTTCACAACTCGACATTAACCGGACTTTATCCGTTCACCACTTACATCATGCCGTTCAAGGCGGACGGCCCGAAGAACCACAGTTATCGCGCGATATACGTCGAGAACGAGTATCTGAAGCTCACCTATATACCCGAATTCGGCGGCCGCATCTTCTCGGTCTTCGACAAGATTCGCGACCGTGAAATGCTTTACCGCAACGATGCGATCAAGCCTGCGCCGTATAATCCGCGATTCAGTTGGCCGCAATCGGGACTGGAACTGACCGGCCCGTACGATGTCCACATGCTTACGCTGCATGGCGAGCCATTCTGGGCCAATCAGATCGTGCGCCTGCCTGACGGGTCGGTCTCGCTCGTCCTCGGCGAACTCGATCCGATTTATCACATGAAGGTGAACCTGACGGCGACGCTTCACCCCGGCATCGCGGCGCTGCAGATCGGAGTTTTCTGTTACAACGGCCGGGACGCGCGCATGCCGCAGATGCTCTGGATCAACACGGCTATCTCTGCCACGCCGAAAACGCGATTCATTTATCCGATGAGCCGCACTGTGGGTCATACGACGGCGGAAATTGCAGACTGGCCGCTGTACAACGGCATCGACTACAGTTGGGATCGCAACAACCAGCACATGCTCGGTGTGTTCGGCATCGATATCTACGACAACTTCCAGGGCGCGTATCAGTTCGACAGGGACTACGGCATCTTTCGGTACGCGGACCGGCGGATCGTGCAGGGAGAGAAACTCTGGACCTTCGGCTACGGTCCGGGCGCGAAATCGCACGAACGTGGGTACACCGACAACGCGGGCCCCTACGTCGAGCTACAAAGTGGACGCTATGTCTGGGACGGCCACTACGAATGGGTCGCGCCGCACAAAGTCGAGCAATGGAGCGAATGGTGGATTCCCGTGTCGCACACAGGCGGGCTCACCACCATCACACGAGACGTTGCGCTGAATTTGGAGACACCGCCCGGAAAGCTGGACATCACTCTAGCGGCCACGCGTGTGGTCCCATCGGCGACTCTCGAAGTGACCGGCAAGTCGGGTGAACTGCTACGCAAGAGTATCGACCTCAATCCCAAGCAGACAGTGCATGAGACGGTCGCGCTCACCGGAACCGCGCCAGAAGCGATCCGCATCGTCGTACGGGATGCATCCGGCACCGCCCTGCTCGACTATGTCCGTCCCGATTCAACACCCGGACGGAAAGAGTACACCCCGTTCACGCGTCCCCTCGAACAAGTTGCGAAACCCGTCGAGTCGATGGGCGTCGAAGAACTTGCGATCGCCGCGGAATTCAAGTTCAAAGAACTGGACGAGACCAGCGCCCGTGCGCTGCTGGCCAAGGCACTCGAGCGCGATCCGGGATACTCGCGAGCGCACCTTCTGCTGGGCATCGACGATTTCCGCGCCGGCCGGGAGAAAGATGCAGTCGATCATCTCGAAAAAGCGATTGCTCGCGATCCTTATTCGGACGAGGCGTACTACTATCTCGCGATGAGCCAGTTCGCGCTCGACCGCATTACAGAGGCGGAGCGCAACCTGTACTTCATCTGGGGCAACAGCGCCTATTACGGAGCGCGCGAATATCATCTAGGCCGATTGGCTTTGATTCGCAAAAACCCGGCGGAGGCAATCGATCACTTCCGGCGCGCGCTGCGAGCCAACGCCGACGATTTGCTTGCGCACGAGGCGCTGGTGCTGGCCCTGCGCGAATCGGATGATCACACCGGCGCGATTCGCGAACTGGAGAGCCTGGAAGTCTTGGATCCGACAAACCGGCCGGCCCGGGCCGAGCGATGGTTGCTCTCGTCCACCGACTCGACGAAGAAGGATCTGGTGAGGATGCTCGGGGGGCAAAGCCAGGAGGCGATCGATCTCGCCGCCTTCTATCGTAAGTTCGAGCGTTGGGCAGACGCGGCGCGCGTGCTTCGACTGGTCGAGGACAATAACTCCGATCCTTGGGGCACGCCGCCGGTGTTCTACTACACGCTCGCGTATTGCGAACGCCGCGCCGGCGATGCGGCAGCAGCGGATGCAGATCTGAAGAAGGCGCAGGCCGCGGCGTCGAATATCGATCGTTTCCCGTACCGCCGTGAAACAGAAGCGCCGTTGGCCGAAGCCGTGCGGCTCAATCCTTCAGACGAGGTAGCCCGCTACGCGCTAGGGTGCCTGCTGTACTACGAGGACCGGCCGAAGGACGCCATTGCCGAGTGGGAGGCCGCGGCTCGAATCGACGACAAGAACTTCTCCGTGCATCGCGCGCTCGGACTCGCGTATGCCGAACAGGGCGTCCCGGTCGATAAGGCTGCCGCTCAGCTTGAACGCGCCATCGACATCAATCCCGATCACTTGCGCACGCGCAATGATCTCAGCGCGCTCTACGCCAGCGCCGGGCGGTTCGACGATCAGTTGGCTGTCCTGAAGAAGGCGCTCGCGAAATCTCCGAATGACGACGATCTGGCGGAAGCCGTCGTCGCGGGTTATCTCGCAAAGGGCGACTACGATGAGGCACAGCGTCTCATCACATCGCATCGATTCGGCGTGCGCCATCGTACCTACAGCCTGCGCGACAAGTATCGCTTGATGCAGTACGGCCTGAGTGCGCGTGCGTTCCAGAAGCACGATTACCAGCGTGCGCTGGAACTGATGGATGCGAGCATGAAGCCGCCCGAATCGTTGGGCGTCGATGACTTCGAGGCGCAGCACTCGCCGCGCCAGCAGTATTATCGGGGCCGAATTCTGGAGGCGCTCGGACGCACCGCCGAAGCGCGTGAAGCGTATCAGCAGTGCGTCACGGGGCTCAAGGAGCTTTCCGGCGATCGCGACAGTTGGAATGCCGAGAATCTGTACATGGTGCTTGCGCTCGAGAAACTCGGGCAGACGGAAAAGGCCGCTGAGGTTCGGAAACATTTCGAGAACTTCGCGTTGGTTGAAGTCGACTCTCGCAGTGCGGAACAGCGAGCCCGCGCGCGGTACCTGCTCGCGCTGATACGGAAGGACCAGGGCCGTCCCGACGAGTCCCGGCAGCTATTGCAGGGCGCGCTGGAGGCCGCTCCGGACCTGCTGCCCGCGCGTCTCGAGGCTCGCGGCGATGTTCTGGATCCGCTCGCGGATACGGCCGGTGGTAGCCGCTGATGCGCGGAGTTGCCGGGCTCTGCCTGCTAGCTTCCGGGTTCGCCTCCGCCCAACCCGCATACGTCGACGGTCACCACCATTCGAATGTCTTCGGCGAAAATCGCATGTATCGCATCTTCCTTCCGCGCGATTATGCGACATCGGAGAAACGCTATCCGGTCCTCTACTATTTCCACGGGCACAGCGATCGCTACACGCTCGAAGATTACGACAAGGGTCTCGACACAGTCCCGAAGATCGCGGCCTTCGTAGCGAACCACGACGTGATCGTCGTCGCGGCCGATGGCTACGTCGCACGCGACTACACCGGCTTCTACGGAGGCGCGCCATACGATGTCCGGCGCAATGGCGGCGACTACGACTACGGCGAGTACTTCCTCGAACTCGTCCGCCACATCGATTCCGCCTACCGCACTCTAACCACACGGCGCTATCGAGCGACATCGGGTCTCAGCATGGGCGGATTCATGAGTCTGTACCTCAGCGCCCGATATCCCGATCTCATCGGCAGCGCATCGGCTTTCAATCCCGGCCCCGAGTTCTTCGCCGGTGAAAAAGGGCGCCGCTCGCTATGGCGGCCCAAGGATCACGTACTCAACCACCAGCATTCGATGATCCGGCTGATTCGCGCCAGTGGCGACTTCATCAGCCAGTACACCGAAGAGACTCGCACGGCCTATGCACGCTCGCCCGTCGACTTTGAGTTCCGGCAGGACGAATATCACCGGCACTGGGCGACCTCCATCGGCGAGACGTTCGAGTTCCACTGGCGTGCGTTCGCGAATCCTGCGCTCGACACTGTGCCGGTTGAGTGGAACTACACCAGCGCGCAGCGCGAGTTTGACGTCCACGGGTGGCACGCGAAAGCGGACCTTGCAGAGAGCGCCCTGATCGATCTCGAACACATAACGCAGGGCGGGCTCGGCATTCGTACGCGGCGCTGGACGCCGGACGGGCCGGCTGCTTCCTGCACTGCCATCCACATCTCGACTGCTCCGCTGTACCACGAGGGAGCGGCGTATCGACTCATCGATCACTCGCTGAGCACCGGCAAAACGAAGAACTCCGAACTTCGCGCCGGCGCCGATGGCAAACTCTCGTTCGATGTCGATTGCTCGGGTCACGAAGTGAGCTTTGCGGGTCCCGGCACAGGCAGTCAACTGCCGCTGCTGCTGACCCAAAGCCGCGGTGTATTGCGTGTACGTCCAGACAGGACGATCGAGTTGCCCGTATCCATCTACAACCCGCGCGACACGGCTCAAACCGTACGTCTCGAACTCACGTCCGAATATCCCACTGTGAAGATCCTGAACGGCGCCGCCGAGTGGAAGCCGGTCCCTCCTGGTGCCGCCGCGAGACCGCCGGCGCCGCTACAGGTTCAATTCACCGCGGGTGGCGGAGAGTGGGAGCATGCGCGTCTCGACTTCAAGATCACTTACGACGACTGGCATGAGGCGAAGCAGACTCTCGATGTTCTCGTTGCACCCGACCACCTCTCCGAACCGGCAGAAGTCGTGGTACTTGACGGCATGACAAAGACATTCCCAGTCTTCCGGCAGACGGGCAATCAAGGCGGCGGCGCAAGAATCACTCGCACGGTCACCGAAGGCACGGGCAATGGAAACGGCATTCTCGAAAGGGGAGAACAGGCCACCATCTGGATACGGCTGCCGCAAGGGCTCGACCCGTTTGACAAAGATAACTGGTGCCGCGCGAAGGTTTACTCGGAATCGCCGTTGCTGACCGAAGTCGCGGATATTCAGGAAGAGAAGCAGCGCGAGTGGACTGGGGCCCAGAATCGGACCAGCCTGGTCGCGCTGGCGTCGGACGTTCCGCGGGGCGCCAAAGTGCCTGTGATCCTCGACTGCGAATCGTATAGCTTCCGGTTTACTCCGAATGTGCGGTACGGACGCGAGTTACTCTATCAGGCGTTTCAATTCCACAAACATCACGTGTTCTCCTGGACGGTGGGGCCCGGTCCGGCGCACTCGACGGCTGGTAAAATTCACCTGAAGGCTGACACGAATGACCATGAGTCCCATTGACGCTCCGTCCAGACTGGGGTTGGTGGTCTGGCTCACGGGGTTAAGCGCTGCTGGTAAGACCACGCTGGCTCAAGGTCTTGCAGCGGCCCTATCAAATGAGCGACCCGTACAGATATTGGATGGCGATCTCGTCAGGGCGCAACGTTCGCGAGATCTCGGATTCAGCAAACAAGATCGTGACGAAAATATTCGCCGGATCACACTCGCAGCCAAGGCTCAATCGGAACGTGGCACGGTGGTGATAGTTGCCGCAATTTCGCCCTACCGGGCGGCGCGCGACGCTGCACGCGGTCAGCTAGTCAATTTCGTTGAAGTCTATGTCAATGCTCCGTTGGAAATATGCGAAAGTCGGGATGTCAAAGGCCTGTACCGCAAGGCACGGTCCGGCGAACTTACAGGCATGACGGGCATCGACGATCCTTATGAACCTCCGATTTCCCCCGAAGTAGAATGTCGCACGGACCTTGAAACAATCGAGGACAGCCTGATCAAGATAATGAGATATATTTCGCCACTGTTAGGTCTCGCCCGCGCGCCGCACTTGACGTGACGTTGTCACGGTACCTGGGAACTTGCCGTATCGAGACAACCAGCGTGGAGACACTGGCAAAATAATTGATTCTCAAATGGGCTACTCAAATTACTAAAAAGAGCCCTCTCCGTTTTGGACCGTGTCTACTTGGCGATCAACACTATGCCGCCGAACTGACTCGTGTCGCAAGAATTGGCCGCAAAGATTAGGAGACAGCGAACTCCCGCGATTCGATGCTATTCCCATAGATGGTCTTTGGAAGTTGAAGACCACTGGCCTGAGCTCCAGATGCCGTACAGCCCCCGCGATCCCAGTCAACCGGCGCAACGCCAGGTTCCGAATAGCCTGCAGAAGTATCTCGAGATGACCGATAAGCAAGTGTGGAGGGACCGACAAACCACGCTACGGAACCCGTCCGCTCGATAGGTGGTAGCCAAACAGCCTGCACGAGTGATACGAGCCCTAGCCCGCGATAGGAGTAGGCCGATGCCGCGGTGCGGCACAGTTGTGGGTCGCCCGGAAGGCCGGCACCACAAGATCATGGATGCACGGAAGCAACTGGCCTGGATGGGCATCAGACAATGAACGACGAAGAGACTAACATGATCGCGGGACAAACTCTCATGGAGGCGCTTCTGGATTTGAACCGACAGGCCGCTCGAGAGGCGTTGATCGCAGCCCGCCAACCGCCCGAGCGCGGCGAGTTGTTCGAGAACACGGTAACGGCTGCGCTCGGCCGCATTGGAAGCCGGTGGGATGCCGGCGAGTTGGCCTTATCACAGGTATACATGAGCGGGCGTATCTGCGAGGAACTGATCGAGGAACTGCTGCCGGAACGCGGCGCTGGCACAGGCTGCCAACCGCTCGTTGCCATAGGCACTCTGGCGGACCAGCATGTGCTCGGCAAGCGCATCGTCCTATCCGCCCTGCGTGCCGGCGGAATATCGGTTCGGGACTATGGTGGCGGCCTGAGCGTGCAGGAAATGGTTGATCGGTCGCGCGCTGACGGCATCCGGGTGCTCCTTGTCTCGGTCCTGATGCTGCGCTCCGCGCTGAAGGTCAAGGATTTGGTGGATGCGTTGCGGGGAGCCGATCTACCGGTCCAGGTCGTGGCAGGTGGCGCACCCTTCCAGTTTGACCCCCAATTGAGGTATGAGGTCGGAGCGGCGATCACAGGCAATAGCGCTTCGGACGCTGTAACCATCGTGCGGCGCCTCCTCGGAGGTCATCAGTGAAACCCACATCCATTGATCGCGTCTTCACCACACTAGGGCACAATGAGCCGGACCGAGTGCCACTATTCCTGATGGTAACGATGCATGGCGCCAAAGAGTTGGGCCTTTCCATCCAATAATACTTTTCCCGCGGGCGGAATGTGGTAGAAGGTCAGTCGCGGCTTCGCGCCAAGTACAACCATGACTGCTACTACGCCTTTTTCTACGCTTCGATCGAGATCGAGGCGTGGGGTGGGGAGACGTTGTTCTTCGACGATGGCCCGCCCAACGCCGGCCGCCCGCTGTGGACACGCACTTCCGACGTCTTAGCACTGAAGCCCCCGTGCGTTGCCGACTGTGCGCGCTTGAGAGAGGTTTTGGATGCGATATCCGGATTGCGGGAGCGAGCAGCGGGTGAAGTACCGGTAGTTGGAGTGGTGATGTCGCCTTTCTCCGTGCCTGTCATGCAACTAGGCTACGAGCGTTACCTGAACTGGCAAGTGGAAGAGCGAGCGGCGCTCGAGCACCTGTGGCGCATCAATACAACATTTTGCGCCGATTGGGCTAACGCGCAACTATCGGCGGGGGCGACGGCGATTTGCTACTTCGACCCTTTGGCATCGTCGACATGCACACCGCCCGCGGTTTACCGCGAAACTGGATCGCGCATCGCCAGAGACTGCCTGGCCCGCATCGCCGGACCGGTCGCTACGCATCTGGCCTCGGGTCGCTGCCTGCCCGTCATCGACGCTCTGGCCGGGACCGGGACTGTTGCCATCGGCGCGAGCGCGCTCGAGGATCTCGGCGCGATCAAGGCCGCCTGCTCGGGCCGGCTAACAGTCATCGGAAACCTCAACGGCATCGAGATGCGACGGTGGACCCCACTCGAAGCCGAGAGGGCGGTGAAGGAAGCGATATCGAAGGGCGCTCCGGGCGGAGGCTTCATCCTTTCCGACAACCACGGTGAAATTCCCTGGCAGGTTGAGGATGAAACGTTGTCGGCGATTGCAGACGCTACTAGGAAATGGGGGAGATACTCTATGCGATGGTGCGATGAAGAGTGACTCCACTTATGTTCTCGCCGTCTGCGAGAGCTTCCGGCGGGAAGCTGAGTCGGTTGCCGCATCCGGGGGCTTCGAGGACCTGTCGATTTCAGTCCGCCCGGCCTGCTGCGGCCGCCCACCGCTGGCATGGGGCGCGATTGTTCGTGAAAATGGCCCGGTAGCGAACGCCCAAAGAGTTGCCGTGCTTGGCGGTTCTTGCGTACGGTGCATGGCGACATCCAATCCCGATCCTTGCCGGATCATGGTGTGCGAATCGAAGCAATGCCTGTACTGGTTAGCGGCCAAGGTCTACGTAGACGACTGTCAAAGCAAAGGCCTATATGTCCTGAGCGCCGGGTGGTTGGAGAATTGGATATGCCACATTGAGACCTGGGCTTTGACCAATCCATGGCCCGCGATTTCTTCAGCGAGTCCGTGAAAGGGTTGTTGCTCCTCGATTCCGGAATCTACCCGGATTCGACAGCACATCTCGCGGCGCTGGCAGCTTTTCTGGACGTGCCTCATTTCACGTTGCCTGTTGGAATGGATTTGTTCGAGCGCTACGTTTCCGATCTGGTTCTGAAGTGGCGCCTGGAAGCAGTCCGGGCGGCGCATGTTACGGCGCGGTCGGAGTTGCAGCGCGTATCCGCACACTCGGCCATGACCGTGGACTTGATGAACGAGCTTACCGGACTCCACACGGAGTCGGAAGTGATCGAGCGGGGTCTGAGTCTATTCCGGATGTTCTACGCTCCAGAAAGAGCGGGTTTTCGCAGTACGGCCCCTGGCGGAACTGTACCGGACTTCTCCTGGATGCGGGAGACGAGCGGCTTCCGGATCCCGATCCGCCACGGAAGTTTGGAATTCGGAGTGGTCGAACTCGACGGGGCCGCCTTCCTGGACTCCAGGCAGAACTATCCGAGAGAAGCTCATGCAATCGCCGGCTTGATAGCGCTGGCGATCAGCAACGCCAGGTCGTACGAGGAACTGAACGCCAGTCTTGGCCACCTGGAGAATGAGATCCGGCAGCGGAAGCGCGCTGAAGCTAGTGAGCGAGAAGCCCGGCTCGCGGCCGAAGCAGCTAACCGGGCCAAGAGCGAGTTCGTGGCCAACATGAGCCATGAGATTCGCACCCCCATGAACGGCGTGATCGGCATGACAGGCCTGCTGCTCGAAACCGACTTGACGGCCGAACAGCGTCAATACACGGAAATCGTACGATCAAGTGGCGATTCGCTCCTTGGGGTGATCAACGATATCCTCGATTTCTCCAAGATCGAAGCGGGCAAGCTGGATCTGGAAATCTTGGACTTCAATTTGCGAACGACACTGGAGACCGCCAGGGAATTGCTGTGGGTCAAAGCCCGGGAGAAAGGTCTGCAACTGAATTGCCTGATCGACCCCGAACTGCCTGTGCGGCTACGGGGCGACTCAGGACGATTGCGGCAGATTTTACTCAATCTTGGCGGAAACGCCGTGAAGTTTACGGCCGAGGGCGGAGTGATTATTCGGGTACTCCTCGATCGGGAGGGCGAAGGTTCCGCTGCGATCCGATTCTCGGTGGAGGATAGCGGCATTGGCATTCCCGCCGATCGTCAGGACGATATCTTTTCACCATTCACGCAAGCGGACGGTTCCACCACTCGCAAGTACGGCGGCACCGGGCTGGGGCTTGCCATCTGCAGGCAATTGGTAGCACTGCTGGGTGGCCAAATCGGCGTCGAGAGCCAACCGGGAAGAGGCTCGAAGTTCTGGTTTACGGCCGTCTTCGAGAAGCCGCCATGTGAGTCGCCTGCGGACGTTCAGGACGCTGGCGCACCCATCGTGGGCGATGACGAAACCAGCAGGCACGGCCTTGGGACACCGAATCGGCCAAGACGTATTCTGATCGCCGAGGACAACATCACTAACCAACGGGTTGCGCTTGCCATTCTGGAAAAATTAGGATACCATGGCGACGCTGTGGCCAACGGCGAAGAAGCGCTGGCTGCGTTGCGGAGTATTCCCTACGATCTGGTATTGATGGATTGCCAAATGCCGGAGATGAGCGGCTATGATGCTGCCGCGCGCATCCGCGAACCGCAAATTGGTGTCGGCGATCCCAGGTTGCCTATTATTGCCTTAACTGCGCATGCCATGAATGGCGATCGGGAAAAGTGCCTGGCGGCAGGAATGGACGACTACATCACAAAGCCTGTCAGCCTGGCGATCCTGGCCGCAGCCCTGAAGAAATGGTTACCGGAGGAGTCCGATGGATCCCTCTACGAATTGGGCGGTGCTACGGGAGAGAAGAACGCTTTACCGACCACAGGGCGGGAAGCAACATCGACGCCCGTGTTCGATGAATCGGCCCTCGTGTAACGTCCTCCGCTGGTGGCTCCAGTTGGCCGCGCGCGCTTACACGCCCCACGAAAAGTGTGGCGGAAGTAGGCTACAAGTCAGAGTCAGCCTTCAATCGCGCGTTTAAGCGCGAGTTCGGTATACCGCTGGCTCAATACCGGCGTGGACAAAGGAACTTATCCTCCCCGGAGAATGGCCGCAAATTGGCTCCATTAAGAGCGCCACTGAGCCGTCGGGTGCGCAGGGTCAGCGGATCAGTCCTTCCTTCTTCAAGCTATCGAGACACGCCGCGACCGGCTCGATGGGAGGTTCCGGTAAACCGAAGGCGAGTTGGACGAGCTTTGGCAACTCGGCTTTCCGGTTGCTTCCGTCACACAACTCGAGCAACACGGAAGCGGAGGAGTTGAGATGATGGACCTTCCCGCAGTCAGGCTGCTGGATGACGTAGCCGTCGTCGGCCAGTTCGATTCGGAGGCCGGGCACCATCGAGGGGTGGGACGCGACGGGGTCCGGCGGCCGGGTGGGCATCGCGGATTCGAGAAGGAGAACTGCGGCGCGCGCCATTTCCGTTCCAAACACCAGTTGGCCGGCGAACCGCTTGCCCGCCTCGGCGATCTGCCGGGCATCGTCATCGTGTTCGCGGCACCATAAAACCTTATCTTCCAGATCGGACAGGTCGGCCCGGATCGGGAGGTAATGCTCCCAGGGCCGCAGGTCGCCGTAATACCACTGCCGGTACGTGGACTGAACCTTGAGGATGCACGATCCCATCGCCAGTTTTGCCAGCAAGCCCCACGAATTCGTATTGCCGTCGATATCGACCAGATAGCGGTACCGGGCGAATTCGGCTTGGGGGATGCGGGGCGCCAGGATGCCGAGAGATTCGAATAATTCCCGGAGGCGGTCGGGGTCTTCATCAATGTTGTTTTGGACAATAGCACTGAACCGGGCATCGAGAAAATGGCGCGATCCTTGATCGGCGAGCGATAACGCGCAAAGCCGGAACCGCGGGAGCATCCGGATAGTCTCGTAGCATATGGGCGACGGGCCGGTGGTGGAACCGCGCCAGAAAGCCACCGGAAGGCGGTCGCGCCAGGGGATGGTGAGTTTGCGAACTTCTTCGCGCACGTCGTAGTAGCCGCGCTCGTGCCAGAAAGTTAAGTCCGGAATGAGCGTTACGCGGGGGTCCCGGGCGCAGAAGCCGGCGCTGGGGATTACGGCGTCGGCGGAATCGCCGACCTGCACCAGACACGTTAAAGGGACGCTCGACAGGCGATCCGCGAAGCGATGAAAGTAGTTCGGATGGAGGAGATACTCGGAGACGAACGCATCCAGATATTCAATACTGGGCTGCACGCGGTGATGCGACAGCATCTTGGGATCCTGGAGGTAGATCCTGGGTCTTCCGCCCGGTTCCGGGTGAATTTCGAGGAAGACCCAATGGAACACTTGACCGGACGACCAGCCAGCGGCGATGGCCGCTTGCTCAGGGGTGAAGCCGAATACCTGAAGAGCAGTGTCCGTTAGTCGCAAGATAGCACAGACAGCGGGCTACCGGCCGGTATCGGCTCAAGGTAAAGGCTCCTTAGCCGCGCCAGGAGCGAATCCGGAGTGCCGCCAATCCACCAATTGCACACAAAACAGGAAACAGCGTCCCCGGTTCAGGGATTGCCTCAACCGTTATGTTGTCGAAAAACAGCGAACTCGGAACTGCCGCACTCCCTCCGGCCAGCAATGCCGTCGAGGTTGCGGACGCGGACACCAACACCGTTTGTGATGGATCCACAGCCAGGTCCCGCGTTCCCCATAAGCCGGATGCAGAAGGTGACCCAGGCTCCTGTAATGAAAGCGAATACGAATCGCTGTCGGCACCGTAGTCGCCCAATTCGGCCGACACCTGAGTTACGGCCGGTGAGAAGCTGAGGATGAAAGGATCGAGACTCTGTGGGTCTGCGAAGGGTGATAGCGTGCGGGCACCCCATCCACTGGGCGCCAACGGTCCCAAATCAATAATGCTGAAGGGACTACCGTTTTGCCGGGTGATCGTGAGCGTGATTCCCATCTCCGTCATCGAGAGAGTCGTTAGGCCGGTAGCCAACGGCTGGTCCTCGAAATCGAAGACGATGGTTGCCGCCTGAATCTGAAGGGCCGCGATCATCAACACTAGAATGAGTTTACGCATTAGAACTTTTCTTCCCTTCCGGCAGGATAGACAAGTACTGGCCGTCTTCGAGAGTAGACAGCAGGTCCTACTAAGTTTCCGCGCCCGGTCAGGTACCTGTCAAGACACATTTTCGATTCTCCGTACTACTCTCAGTTCGTCACCGGCGGTGACGAGCCTTGGGCGTTGGTCAGTGTTACCGTCACCGATTGCGCCGACCCTGTGCCGCTCAATGTGAACGGTTGGGTATAAACAAAGCCGCTGCCAAACTGCGCCGAACCCGAGCTCTGGTACCACTGGGAAAACACGCTCCCAAGATCGACGTTGATGGTGGACGAGGCGGTGCTACCACCGGCAATGGTGACGTTGAATGTCGCAGAAGCTACCTGCCGCGGGGTCGAAAATCCCGTAACCACCACGGTGAAGCCTCCGGCGGCGCTTTGAATTGTCACTGAGGTGATCTTCGGGGCGGTGAGTGCGACGTTGAACGAACGGCTCGGCGCCGGCGAAGGCGTGACGTCGGCAGCCCCCACCTTGAAGGTAGCGGTGAGCGTTATCGTGCCCGCCACAGTCCCGGTAGAGAATGCCACCTGAGGTGTTGTAAATACGGCTGCCGTCTGGCCCGCCGGTATGGTGAACGCGACCGTCCGGCCTCCCGTGGAAAACTGGATGGCGGGATCGTCGACGGGCACCACGGCATTCGATGTGAAACTGAGGGTCACTATACCCGTGACGGTAACCGTGTAGGGCGCATTCAAGAGGAGGCTGAAGGTGGGCTGTACGGCCGGGTCTAGTGTTGCCGTTGGTCCTGTGAAATTCGCGCCTGGCAGTGCAGGCAACGTCGATTGGAGAGTGAGCGTCGTTTGCGCCTGCGCCTGGTTCGCATCAGTCACCTGAACCGTGAAAGTGAAGGTGCCTGCTACCGTAGCTGTTCCATTGAGAACACCCGAGGGGCTCAGCGTGATCCCGGCGGGCGGAGCGCCGCTCACGATGCTCCACGTGAATGGACCGGAGCCGGAAACAGGCAGTGTCTGGTTATAAGGAGCACCCACGACAGCAGGCGGAAGCGTCACAGGTTCGATTAGGGGTGGCCGCACTGCGACCGTGAGCGAGAGGGCCGGAGAAGTTGTCACGGCACCCCTCGCATCCGTCAGCATGACGGCAAACTGAGAGGTTCCCGCCACTGTCGGCGTACCACTCAGCAGCCCGGTTTTGGCGTCCAGTGAAAGTCCTGGCGGGAGACTGCCGATTATCGTTGTCCAGGTGTACGGTGGCACACCACCGGAGCCCGTAAACTGCGCCGCGGGATATGCAACGCCAACCGTGCCACTTGGCAGCGCAGGAACGCCGATTGCAAGCGGCCCTGCCGGCGCAATGATGAGTGTTTGGGAGGTGGCCGTGAGTCCGTTGCTGTCTTTCAAGCTGACCTGGAATGGATAGGTACCGACTGCAGTCGGTGTCCCCGCGATCGTTCCGGTTTTCGGATCCAGTGAGATGCCAGGCGGCAGCGAACCCTGAGAAACGCTCCAGGTATAAGGGGGCAGCCCACCGGTCCCGACGAGGATAACGGGCGGGTAAGGAACGTTCACCGTTGCGATCGGGAGCACAGGAGTCCCGATAGACGGCGCCCTTGGGACACTCAGCGTCTGCAGGGATGTAGCTGTCGCCAGCCCCGTTACGTCGGTCACGGTGGCCACGAATTGGAAGGTGCCCGTTGAGCTTGGGGCACCTGCAAGAGTTCCAGTCACAGGATCGAGCGACATTCCAGGTGGCAGCGATCCGCCCGAGACCGCCCATGAATAGGGCAGCGTGCCACCAGTCGCCGTGAATTGAACCGGCGAATAGGGGACGGTGACGGTTGCAGGGGGTAGCGCGGGAACGGTGATCCGAATGATGGTATTCGGCGAATTGACGGTCAGAGATAGCAAGGCGGTGGTAGCAGTGAGGCCAAAGTGGTCCTGCAACTGTACAACGAATTGAGAAGTCCCGGGTGCAGTGGGTGTGCCACCAAGTGTTCCCGTCGAAGCGTTCAGGCTCAACCCCGGCGGGAGGCTCCCCTGTGAAATCGACCAGGCGTAGGGCGCCGCGCCGCCGATCGGGGCGAAATTCGCGGGGCCGTACGACACACCTGTCGTACCGTTTGGCAGACCCGGTACAGAAATGGCCAGCGGACTCTTTTGGGAACTGACGACGATCGTCAGTTGGGGTGTGACAGCCGTGCGAAGCGGCGACTGGCCTGAATCCGTGACTCCTACAACAAAGCTGGACAGGCCCGCCGTGGTGGGTACCCCGGTCAAAATACCGGTGGCTGCGTTCAGAGCCAGTCCTGCCGGTAAAACGCCTTGCTGAACAGACCACGTGTAGTGACCGGAGCCGCCTAGAGCGACAAACTGCGACGGCGGGTAGGCCACACCGGCGATTCCATTCGGCAGCGGCGGAAGTGCGATACGGAATCCCGCAGTGGACTGACCGATGGTCAGCGCAAGGCTCTGGGTGGTGGTGGATGCCTCCCGGGCGTCCATCAGCCTCACGACGAATTGGTAAGTGCCCGCAACAGTGGGTGTTCCAGTGAGAATGCCTGTCTGTGGATTCAGCGTGAGTCCCGCGGGCAAAGATCCCGAAACAACCGAAAATGAATACGGTGCTGTGCCGCCAGAACCGGTGAACTGAGCCGGCGGGTAGATGACATTCACCGTCCCATTCGGCAGCGGCGGAATTGCAATCTGAAGCCCTGCACTGAGTTGATTGATCGTTATCGTGAGTAATTGGGTGGTCGCCACCGCTCTCTGCGCATCCGTCAAACTCACCACAAACTGCGCACTGCCCGAGTTGAACGGCGTTCCCGAAACGACACCGGTCTGCGGATTCAGAGCCAGCCCGGCAGGGAGCGATCCATAAGAGATCGAGAATGTATAGGGCGGAGTCCCCCCTAAGCCGGTGAATTGAGTCGTCGAATAGGCCACGCCCACAGTGCCTCCCGGAAGGAAGGGCACCACAATTCGGAGCGTTTGGTTGACCGTGAGCGTAAGGGCTTGGGTGGTCGCGGATGCCTCGTGGGCATCAAAAACCCTCACGACAAACTGCGACGTGCCCGCCACTGTGGGCGTTCCAGCGATGACCCCGGTCTGAGGATTCAGCGTCAGCCCGGCTGGCAGAGATCCGAACGAAATCGAATATGTATACGGACTAACCCCACCCGACGCCGTAAACTGAGCGCCCGGGTAGACGACATTCACGGTCCCGCTTGGCAGCGGGGGCGCGGCGATCTGGAGCGTCTGGTTGACCGTGATTGTCAGGGTTTGCGTAGTCGCCGATGCCTGCTGGGCATCAAAAACCCTCACGACAAACTGCGAGGTGCCCGCGACAGTGGGAGTTCCGGCGATGACTCCGGTCTGAGGATTCAGCGTCAGCCCGGCCGGCAGAGATCCGAACGAAATCGAATATATGTACGGAGTGACCCCACCCGACGCCGTAAACTGAACGCCCGGGTAGACGACATTCACGGTCCCGCTTGGCAGCGGGGGCGCGGCGATCTGGAGCGTCTGGTTGACCGTGATGGTCAGGGTTTGCGTGGTCGCGAATGCCTCGTGGGCATCAAAAACCCTCACGACAAACTGCGAGGTGCCCGCGACTGTGGGAGTTCCGGCGATGACCCCGGTCTGAGGATTCAGCGTCAGCCCGGCTGGCAGAGATCCGGAAGCAATCGAATACGTGTACGGACTAACCCCACCCGATGCAGTAAACTGAGCCCCCGGGTAGACGACATTCACCGTCCCGCTCGGCAGCGAGGGCGCGGCGATCTGGAGGGTTTGGTTGACCGTGATTGTCAGGGTTTGCGTAGTCGCCGATGCCTGCTGGGCATCAAAGACCCTCACGACGAACTGCGAGGTGCCTGCGACTGTGGGAGTTCCGGCGATGACTCCGGTCTGAGGATTCAGCGTCAGCCCGGCCGGTAGAGATCCGGAAGCAATTGAATACGTGTACGGAGTGACCCCACCCGACGCCGTAAACTGAACGCCCGGGTAGACGACATTCACCGTCCCGCTTGGCAGCGAGGGCGCGGCGATCTGGAGGGTTTGGTTGACCGTGATTGTCAGGGTTTGCGTGGTCGCGGATGCCTCGTGGGCATCAAAAACCCTCACGACAAACTGCGAGGTGCCCGCGACTGTGGGAGTTCCGGCGATGACCCCGGTCTGAGGATTTAGCGTCAGCCCGGCTGGCAGAGATCCGGAAGCAATCGAATACGTGTACGGACTAACCCCACCCGACGCAGTAAACTGAGCCCCCGGGTAGACGACATTCACCGTCCCGCTCGGCAGCGAGGGCGCGGCGATCTGGAGGGTTTGGTTGACCGTGATTGTCAGGGTTTGCGTAGTCGCCGATGCCTGCTGGGCATCAAAAACCCTCACGACAAACTGCGAGGTGCCCGCGACAGTGGGTGTTCCGGCGAGGACCCCGGTCTGAGGATTCAGCGTCAGCCCGGCCGGTAGAGATCCGGAAGAAACCGAATATGTGTACGGACTAACCCCACCCGATGCCGCAAACTGAGCGCCGGGATAGCCGACATTCACGGTCCCGCCCGGCAGCGGGGGCGCGGTGATCTGCAGCGGTTGGCGGATCGTCAGACTGAGGGTTGGCGTGGTCGCCGACGCCTCCTGTGCATCCACCACCCTCACGACAAACTGCGATGTGCCCGCGACTGTGGGCGTTCCGGCGAGAATCCCGGTCTGAGGATTCAGCGTCAGCCCGGACGGCAGAGATCCGGAAGCAATCGAGAATGTATACGGGGTGGCTCCTCCGGAGGCTGTAAATTGCGCCTGCGGATAGGCAACGTCCACGGTCCCGTTCGGCAGAGAGGGCGCGGCAATTTGAAGCGATTGGTTGATGACGATGGTCAGAGTGGGCGTTGTCGCCGTATTCTCGTATGTGTCGTATACGCTTACTACAAACTGGTACGTTCCACGTGTAGTCGGAATTCCACTGAGGGCTCCGGTTTGAGGATTTAGGACGATGCCGGGCGGGAGGGATCCTGAGCTGATGTACCAGTTGTATGGCGGCGAGCCACCGGTCGCGGTGAATGTGGCCGACGGATACGCCACGCTCACGGTCCCGCTGGGAAGCGAAGGAACCTGAATCGTGAACTGCGGAACGATGGTGATCGAGAGCTGTGGAGTGACCGCCGGGAATCCGGCGCTATCCGTCAGTCGCACGACGAACGGATACGTCCCTGGGGCCGTCGGCGTGCCGGCCACTGCTCCAGTCGAAGGGTTCAGCGTCAAGCCCGGCGGCAAACTGCCTGAACTTAGCGACCACGTATAAGGGGCTGTCCCCCCCATTCCGGTGAACACAGCAGTTGGATAAGCAACGTTGACACTGCCGTTCGGCAGTGCCGGTACCACGATACTGGGGGCCGGACTGGAGATCGTCAGGGCGTACGGCCGGGATGCACTGTTGCTCTGCGAATCGACCCCCGAGACCGTGAAATTGTATGAACCAGCGACCGTTGGAGTTCCGCTGATGGTGATGCCCGTTGCGCCCGTAACAAATGTGAGACCCGGCACAGTGCAATTCGAACATCCAATTGCGTAGGGAGCAAAGCCGCCACTCACCGTAATCGAGGTGCTATAGGAAACCCCGACGGTTCCTCCTGGAATCGCGGCGGGAGAAATGCTGAGTTGGACTTGCGCACTGACCCCGGCGGCACCTGCGATCGCCAAGAGCAGCGCCGCACTTACGTGCATCCTCCGATTGCGGATCATTGATTGCTCCTGCGCACGATATTCGAGGGGTGCGGCCTGGCCGTTCCAGGAAGGAAGTACACTTTCGCCTCTGCCCGCGAAGCCTGAAACAACCAGATCACCGGATCCGATGCGGCCGTCAACTGGAATGCCGACGCCCCGATCCCGGAAATCCCGGATGGAGAGCAGGCGCAGGGAAGAAACCTCGACCCGTGGGAGGTCGAGTTTATGAGGACGACTCCACCCGGGTCGGCCGTAGCGATATACACGGAATCACCGTCGGAAGATGTGGCGACGCCAACCGGAGTTCCAGCGTCAGCCGGTATATCGCCCAATGCCGACGCAGCCGCTGCCCCGCTGATGTCGCGAAACAGGACGGCCCGGCGCGTCGCGGATTCCACCACCACAAGGTCGGTGCGATGGCCCAGAAACGCAACTCCCGCGATCCTGTCAGAGGTCGACAGCACTCCCTGCTCTTGCGGAGTGATGCGCCAGATCGAATCAACTCCTCCGCCGCGCAGCACTGCGGCGACTGCCGATGCATCGTCGCTGACCGCGAGCATCGATACTTCCGACCCCGCCGGCAGTCCCGCTTTCCATGCCAGAGCGGGAGCACCGGGAATACCGGACCACACCGTTATTTGATCGGATGGCTGCGACCACACCGCCATCGTCGAGCCGGTCCGGCTGAGGAAAATTTTCCCGAATGCGTCCATCGTGCGCGGTATTCCATTGAACGGAGAATCGAGGAGTGTCACCCGTCCATCCGCGCTCGCTCCCACCACATAGTCCTGATTGGGCGAAATAACAGCGTCCGCAATTTCTCCCGGCAGCGAAATCGGGTTACCGGCGAGGGCGGCTCCCGGAACTCCGGTGACAACGCGCACCTGGTTGCCGTCCATCAGCATTCCAACATGCGGGCCCGCGAGTTGCGGTGTTTGTGCGAATACCGGCATGGCGGCGAATGCCAGAATCGTGCAACCCAATGTGCGGGTGCTCATCGAGGTCCTCCTACTGTCGGCGGGCCGGCAGTGATCACGGTGGGAGTGGCCCCTCCGTTTCCGCGTGTTGCCACCACCGCACCCACAACGGCACCCACGGCCACCACGCCGACGCCGATCAGAATCTTAGCAGTGGTTGAGAGTCCTGGCCGCATGTTGCGCTGCGCAATGGTGGTGTTGGTGCTCGTTCCCCGGTATGACGCTCTCACCTGAATCTGATAGCGACCGGCGACAGTGTTCGGTTGGAATCCCTGGGCCACTGCGCGTCCTTCCGCATTGGTGACCGTCGAGAAAGTCTTGGCCCCCTGCGCAAACACACCGCCAGCGCCTCGTCCGGGGAGCGTGAAGAGGACAATCGCGCCAGCCACCGGCCGGTGGTTCTCATCTTGAACCTCCACGATCGGCTCCCGAGCTGTTCGCAACTTCACATTGTTTATCGCCGCGTCACCTTCGACGATCACGATGTTCAGCTTCTGAGGGGCTGGCTCTTGTGCCGCGAGTGTAAGAGGATTCAATCCGGCGAAGATCACCAGGAGTGTCGTGCCGATTGCTATCAGTCCTCGGGCTCCTGGTTGCAATGGACTCGATCGGGACTTCGATCGATTCCTACCGAACGTCACCTTCGCGTCACGCATCAGGGTATTTTAGCGCGAAAAAAATCCTAGTGATACGGAAAACCCCTAGTACCCTGAGTCGCGACGGGGCATCTGCGGATGGAACCATATCATCCGAGCATCGACATCGGCTACTCTAGAGCTAGCGATTACTCCTGACCTGGGTTCTGATATGGATACAAAAAGTAGCTCAGTGATCCCCTTCCTCGCCCTCACCGCCTTCGGGAGTGTCGCGGCTCTCGGGCAACCGGCGCAGCAACTGACGCCGCGGGAAATCTTCTACACGGAGGCCGCTGCCACCGCTAAACAAACGAGTGCTCCTACACGATCACCGGCAAAGCCGGTAGCCAAGACCGTTCCTGCGCAGAAACGCACGGAGCATGCTGAAACGAAATCCACCCCGAAGAGTACGGCAGCACCCACTCCGGCCAAAACCGAGGCAATCGAGGCCAGCACTGAGCCAACCGCAGTTCCCGATCGGCGCGAAGCGGCGCCCACCCAGCAGGTGCATGCTCAGTTGGTCTCCGTCTCGCGCCGGCCGCTCGGCATTCGTCTCAGCGTCATCCGGATCGATCAGTACGGACAACCTCAAGAGGTGGACCCAGAGTCCGTTTTCCATGCGGGCGACCGGGTACGCCTCAACATCCGAGTTGCGGACCGCGGCTATCTCTATGTCATCAACCGCGGATCCAGCGGGACCTGGACACAGTTGTTTCCGTCGCCCGACCTCCCGAACGCGACGAACGAAGTTCTGCCGAACATCGACTATTCTGTGCCGCCCGGCCGAACGTGGGTGGTGAGCAATCCGCCCGGCTCGGAGAAACTCTTCGTGATCCTCTCCCGCACTCCCGAATTGGATACGGATGCCCTGACGCTCGACATGAGCGGGCGCACTGGGACCGATTCAAAACCTGGCCCATCGCGCAGGCAAGAGGTCTCCGACAAGCCGGCCAACACCACGATGGCAATGGCCTTGCCTCCGATGAATGATGCCGCCGTCGACCGCCTCCGCAATGCCTACGCGCGCGATCTCATCATCGAGAAGGTGGACGAGAACACTCCCGGCGACCGCAAGGAAAAGGCGCTTTACGCTGTCAGTCCGGCGAGTGCCGGGCAATCCCGAGTGGTACTCGACTTTCAAATCAAACATCAATAGGTGGACGATATGCGCTCCCTGATGCGCGGGGTTTTCGTGATTCTGCTGGGCTCGACGATGTTCGCTCAGACGGCCTCGAAATCGCAGAAGATCGAAATCGCTCTCGAGCGGGAGCAGGCCGGCCAATGGAAGATCGTTCCAGCCGGCCTGGTATTTGACCACGGCGATCACTTGCGTTTTCGCGTGCGCACAAACTTCAACGGCTACTTGTACGTGATGAACAAGGGAACCAGCGGCGAATACGTGACGTTGTTCCCGCGCGAAGAAACCGGACTCGATAATCGGGTCTCAAGTGGTAAGGAGTACGTCATTCCGTCAACTGCCTCGTTCTTCCGAGTGGATGGTCCGGCGGGATTCGATGTCGTTTACTGGCTCATGAGTCCGACACCCATTGGGAAGAGCGACGGCTCGTCCGGATACATCCCGCTTCCGCCGCCTCCGAAGGGACCGGTGCCGCCGGCGAATATGAAACCGCGATGCGATGAGACGATTCTGGAGGCGCGAAGCGTGTGCATTGATACGTCGGCCGGCCCGCGAAATATCAATGAAGACGAGACTCTCCCTTCGACGCTCGCCTCCATCCATACGCCGCGCTCGCGCGATCTGGTGATCCTGAATCAGGCGCACTCCTCCGTCATCGCTTCCCCCGTGAAACTAACCGGACCAGTGCTGTACGAATTCCGGGTGGCGCATCAATGAAGCGGAAGTTCCTGATCGCCGCCGGGTTGATGATGGCCATCGCTGCACTCGGGCAGCAGCCTTCCAAACCGCCATCCGGCACTCGCGACCTCAAACTCGATAGCGATCAACCACCTCCTGTTCCCGCGGCCACCGTTCAGATCCCACGCAGTTACGCGGTGATCATCGGTATCGCCAAGTATGCGGACCCTTCGGTGTCCCCGCTCGAATTCACCGAAAGGGATGCGGAAGCCATCGACTCTATCCTGATTAGTCCCGAGGGTGGAAACTTCCGCGCGGAGAACGTCCACAAACTGATCGGGGCGAAGGCCACCCTTGCCAACATCCGGCACGAATTAGAGGTCTGGCTACCGTCGGTCGCCAAGGACGACGATCGTGTACTGGTCTACTTCGCCGGTCACGGCTTTCTGGCCGGCGGGCGCGCCTATCTCGCGCCTTACGATCTGAACAAGAGCGATGTCGCGACGACGGCGTACGGCATGGACCGGCTCGGCAGTGTGTTTTCGACCAGGATCAAAGCGAAGTGGAAGGTGCTGCTGACGGATTCGTGCCACAGCGGCGCTATTTCGTTGGATGCCGACGCAAAGGCGATCAACGGCTCTTTGCAGGATTTGAGCCGGTCGTTGTTTTCGCTGACAGCCAGTCGCGATCGCGAGCGTTCGTATGAGAGCGCTGACTGGGGCGGCGGGCACGGCATCTTCACCTATTACGTCGTCAGGGGTCTGGAAGGCTCGGCCGACGAGAACCGGGACGGCATCGTGACCGCCGACGAGTTGGCCGAGTACGTTCGCACCAACGTACGTGAGGCGACCCACAATGCGCAGACGCCCACCTCCGAGAAGGGCAGCTTCGATCCGAATATGCTGCTGGCGTATGTGCCCTCCAATCGTCGCCCCGACGCTCCTCCGCCGCCCAAAGAGGGCACGCTCGTCTTTGAAAGCAACATGGACGAAGTGGAGGTCTTCGTCGACGGCAAGTCGCAGGGCGTCATCGGCAAAACCGCTCCGCTGCGGTTGCCCGGGTTGGTGCCGGGAGTTCATGTGGTGAAGGGCGTCCACATGGGATACGAGCCCGACGGACCGCGCGATGAGACCGTCTACCCTGGACAGGAGACCACCGTCACCATCAAGATTCTGATTCCGCGCCGCCGCAAGAAAGCCGCGTTGGATCTTCTCGATAAGGGTACGGAGTACTACACGCGCGGCGGTGCAGCCAATTATCAGAAGGCGGTGGAAGCGCTGGAAGCAGCGCTGCAGATCGATCCGCAGTTCAGTGCAGCCGACCTCTACCTCGGACGCGCGTACAACGCCCTGTTCAAGGAACAGGAGGCCGGGAAGGCGTTCCAGCGAGCGATCGAAATTGATCCCGATTATCTGGAGGCCCACGCGTCCTATGCCGGATTTTTACTCGACACCGGCGATCTGGATGAGGCGCTGCGGCAACTCAACGTGGTCCGGTTGCGGGATAGCAATAACGCGATGATGTGGTACCTGCTGTCCCAGGTCTATTGCCGTAAGGCTGCGTACCCTCAGGCCATTGACGCGGCGCGCAAGGCGATTGCACTCACGCCCAAAAACGCCGAGGCGCATTTCTGGTTGGCCGAGAGTCTGCGCATGAGCACGCAATGGGCCCCGGCAAGGGATGAATTCAGCCGGTATTTGCAACTGAGCGATTTCGACAGCGGCGCTGCCGGTAAGATCAACTATTACGTACTGGGCTATCTGGCAGGTATGGGCAAGAAGCGGCGGGCTGCCCAAAAGGATATCTGGCGGGATTTGCGAAGTTCAGCGTATTTCGGTATGTGCAACTGCGAGACCAAGCTCGGCAGGTACGAGGCGGCGATTGCCGACTGCCAGAAGGCGCTTTCTTATGATGAGCAGGATCCGATGGCTCACTATGCCCTCGGCCTCGCGTACATGCACCAGGCGCAACAGACGGGTAGGCTCGAGATTGCCGCTGCCGCCCGTGATCAGTTCGAAGCGATGTTGCGCCTCAATCCGGATTTGGCCGAGTCGAGCTACGCGAAAACCAATGTTGCGGCGCTGGACGCGGCCTTGCGCTCGGCCCGGTAGGCCTTTACGCCAGGGAGGCTATCCGGGTATCCTCCCGCCTCATGTACAGACACCTCAACGGCCTTCATCGCCTGAAAGGCGGCGACGTCGAATTCACCGCGCATGCAGGCCATCCAGACCTTATCTGCGATCTTTGAGTGCATCGCTTCGCGCGGCAGCATACGGGCCACGGCATAGTTGGCGAATTCCGCCTCGCTCTGGAAACGTTTGGCGCGGCGGCTGAGAACGCGGTGGCCATTGCGCCCATCGGTATCTGGTGCCGGCACGATGAGCCGCTGGGCCTCTAACCAAGCCCAGGCCTCCGAGAAAGCCAGAGCGATGGCGCCTTGCCGCTGTCGCGGATACGTGTGCTGCCCAGGTAAATAGGCCTCCCACCGTTCACTCTCAAAACTCGCCGGATGGAACATGTCGCCGTCGTACCGCAACTTGTTTCTTGCCAAAAAGAGAAGCTTCGCCCCCAGCTCCTCTGGTTCGAGCGCGAGAAAAATATACGACAAGGAGCCATGGAAATGTTTTTGAGTTATCCAAGAGCCGGTGCATCGTAACAAACATTGACAATCATTGTTATCAGGGCTACGGTAAGCAATAGGAGCCTGATTCGATGAACGTGTCCCTCACCCCTGACCTCGAAAAATTCGTCAGCGCCAAAGTGCAATCCGGCCGCTACAACTCGGCAAGCGAAGTGGTACGGGAAGCGCTCCGGCTACTCGAAGAATACGACCAGGCCCGCGTGGCCCAGTTGGCGGAATTCAATGACGAACTCGGTCGCCGCCTGGCCTCGCTCGACCGCGGAGAGCACGTGGACCCCGTCGCAGCCCGCGCCCGGCTGCGGGAGAAATCCGCGCAGCGCCGGAAGCCCAACACGTGAGCGGCTACACTCTCAGCGTTGATGCCGACCTCGACCTCGATGACATCTGGGATTACATTGCCGCCAACAGCGTTGACGCCGCCGACGGGTGGATCGGCAAGCTGTTCGATGCCTTCGATGCGCTCGGCCACTCACCCGGCATGGGGCATAAGCGCGAGGATTTGACGCGGCATCCCGTCTTGTTCTGGCCGGTCGGCTCGTATCTCGTCATCTACCGTGCTGGGCGTCTGCCCATCGAAATCGTTGCCGTCACGCAAGGCTCACGCGATATTCCAACATTCCTCCAGCGGCGGATGCAGCATTAGTTTGGCTTCACTTTCTGGGTCAAACCAGTAACTTTTCGCTATGGGCATAAGTAACGTGCGAATGTCAGGTGAAAGCCCCCGCCCGTGTTTCTCGCACCAGCGCAGGAAATCCCCCGCTGCGTGCGCATAGGCGGCGCGGGTGTTCGGGTTGCGGATGTTGACGGTGAAGAATTCGAGGAAGCGCCAGGCCGCGCGCTCCCCTGCCCCGGCAATCAGTGCCGGTACGTGAGGGACAGGTCGCGGTGAAACGATGGCCGTGCTCATGCGTAGTCCATGTACTGGGCCATCTCGCGGCGGTATTCCGCCTCCATTTCCGATTTGGCTTCAACGAGGCTATAAACGGCAGCATCCAGCCCCTCCAAGTAATCCGCGAGTCGTTCCACTAACTCGGCGAAATGTCTCAGATTAATTCGCTTCACATCGGCTGGCAATGACCGGCATCCTTGCTTTGACCGGGTGTAGCGAAACGCAAAAAAATCACGGTCCATCTCCGAGAGTTGGCGGATATAGTCGTCAACGCCTTCAATGTCAGCCGGTTCGAGGCGATCCCAGCCCGCAGCTTTGCACACGTTGGCAAAGAGCGGCTTCAAATCTTGCCACAGCGGATCGAGCCGATGGCTTCCGAGGTGCTGTTTTTCTACATCGGTCAGTTCGCGGTCGATGATGTAGGGCGTTTGCAGAATGATACTTTTCAGGGCCAGCTCAATATTGTGCCGGTACAGAAAGATGATCGGATAAGCGAGAAAGTCCTGGTCTCTTGCATGTTCGACGACATGCTCCACGAGGAGCCGCGCCCCTCTTCGGTACCCCTCTTGGTAGGCCGCTTCATCGTGCCCCCATGTGGCATTCAAGCAGGCATTGTTATGCCAGTCAGGTAGATCGTCGCGGAAAAGCCGGTCTCCTTTGCGCGGCGGTATCGGGCGTTCAAAGTCCATTGCCCCGACACTATCACGGCCGGATCGGAATAGCCAGACATAACGTCCTTTATGTAGGGCTATCCAACCCGGCTCATATTGCGGGCCCCTGCGGGCTTCCGGCGCTTCCCTCTCACAGCCGAGCTTTCAGGATTTATTTGATGTCGCGGCGACCGCGCGCACAGCCGTGATGCGAATCGGGCGCCACATCCGGCTGATACACGACAAGGAATGAATACAAGGGGAAGAAAAGAACCGGTCTGGCCGTGAGGTCTTTCCGGGAATGGCCTGCACCCGGCATCCGACCCAAGGATGCAAACAGCTCGTGAAGTTCGTTTCAATCCGATCGGCAAGCTCGATACTGTCCTCGGCGATGCGCTGCCAAATATCAAAGAGGTCGCCTTGCGCTTCTGCGGAAACATCGTAGAGCGAGGGCATCAGTGCTTCTGCTTATTGAGCCATACCGCTTTACGTTTCTCCATATCAGCCCGCGATTCCTCCGACGAGAAGAACTCTCCGCGCTCAAACTGCCCGAAGGCCCGTTCGATCTTTTCGGCTATTTCACCCTTGCGCTCGTGCAGCCAACCTTCCTCATCGCGCAACACCTCAAGCGCCCGCGCAATCACATCGTCGGGATGTTGGTAGGCTCCCGACCGCACCGCCTCATTCACCACTTGCGCGTGTTCGGGTTTCAGTTCGATGGTCATGCCGGTAATACCTCGTTTCTCTTCGTATTGTTGCAGCTACCGTCTAACCATAGGGCGTGAATGCAGCAGAGTTTTTCTAGTGAGCCCACGCACTTCATGAGATCACGCGCAAACAAGTGCGATGAAGTCAAGTACACTGATCGATCTATTGTTTACCCGCATTTGCCGGTGCATGCGGCATCGACGTCTGCGTCACCTCGCCGACACGGTCTGCGTCATGGTCCAGGGCGCCGACCCCGAATCGGCATAACTCGTCGTCGCCCCTAACGCCGATGTGCCGCTCAAACGCCGGCAGTACATGTCGTAACTCATCGACATCGAATCCCCAATCGGCCCCGTCGCCTGGGTCGGCGCCAGAAACGACGAGTACGCGAACGTCTCCGGCAACGCGCCCGTCGTGATCGAGGACGGCGCCGCGTAATTCGTCCCCGCCTGAAAACTCGGCGTCGTCGCGTACACCATTCACCTGCGTCTGGCCGGGATTCCCGCCAATGTCGTAACTCATCGTCACCGAATTTGCCTGGCACCCACAAAACCCGGTCACAAGCCGCAACCCCAACAAAACACTACCAAAACCCCGAATCCATTTGGAAGCCCCTGGGATAATGAAAGTAGAGGAGCCCGAACGCGCCCTCACCCCGGAAGCCGCCGTGCCTCCCACACCCCAACTCAGGAGACACAAACACCATGGCTTCCCCAGCACAGACCCTCGCGAATCAGCAGAACGCCCAGCACTCCACCGGTCCCAAGACCGCCGAAGGCAAAGCCGCTTCCAGCCGCAACGCCACCCGCCATGGACTCTCCTCCGCCTGCATCGTCCTCGCTCACGAAGACCAGGACGAATTCGACCTGATTCTCACCGAACTCCGCGAAGAGCACGAACCCGCCAACCTCCACCAGGTCGCCCTGGTCGACCAACTCGCGAAATCGCAGTGGCTGCTCGCCCGCGCCCAGCGCCTTGAGACCGCCGCCTTCAACCACCTTGCCGGATTCCAAAACGAACCCGATTCCGACCCCGACACCCAAATCATCCAGAACATGTTCAAATCGAACCCAAACGCCCTGGCCCTGCTCCAGCGCTACGCCGCCCAAGCCGAGCGGTCCTACTATAAGGCCTACCGCGAACTCAAGGCTTCCAAGCAAATACAGAACGAAGCCGATTACGTCGCCAAGCTCTCCGAATACAACGTCACCCGCCGCGTGATGAACGCTCCCATGCCCGATCACCCCGGCGCAACCAGCCAATACGGCCACTTCCCGCAAATCAAAATGACCGAAGCCGGCCGCCGAAACATCGCCCAACAATTCGAACCCAATCGCCAGTCGGCCGCGGCCCCCAACAGCAAATGACCCAAAGACGCCGGCGAAACGAACCCGATAGGAGGAAGTCCGCAGCACCCTGCCCATTACCCTAGGCGTCGAGTTTCTGGCAGTCTTTGCGCATGACCCGGCATTCAGCAAGAGCTTTGTCGGCGCGGGTTTGGCGGCGTTCGGGAACTAGGACGACTGTCGAATCGTGGCTTCTGCCCTTCGGCATGCGCAAGCATGGCACGAAGCGGCATAAGGGTCACAAGGGCCCGCTGGCTGAGGAAGTGAATAAAATCGTCAGCGATCTTTCAGTAGCATCGGGCTCGAGTTGCAGTATACTGACACAACGTGGTGTTTCGCGGTTATCAGCTAGCGCAGTGGTGCCGGCTTGCCTTGGGTCGGAATTTATCCACCTGCAGCGACTTCGCTGTCTCGTGACACGCTACGCCAAGATCGAGCAGATTCGGGAAGGAGATTCGCGTGGCCCGAGAAAGTACTCAGAAGAAACTGGAACGTGTGCGACCGCCCCGTGTGCAGGTCAGCTATGATGTTGAGATCGGTAATGCGATCGAACTGAAGGAACTCCCATTCGTGATGGGTGTTCTGGCGGACTTGAGCGGGCAGCCGAAGGAAGCATTGCCCAGGTTGAAGGATCGGCGATTCGTCGAACTGACGCCTGACAATTTCGATTCCGTCGTAGAGAGCATGAAGCCCCACTTGGCCTTTTCGGTCGAGAACAAGCTGAGTGAAGATTCCAATGCCGGACAACTCAAAGTCGACTTGAACTTCAAGAGCATGGACGACTTCGAGCCCGATGCCGTGGCTCGCAACGTGAAGCCCCTGAAGGAAATGCTCGACCTTCGCACGCGTCTCTCCGATCTGCGCGGCGCACTGCAGACCAACGAGAAGCTGGAGGAACTGCTGATGGAGGCCGTGTCGAGCACGGATAAACTGGACAAGTTGCGGGGCGAACTCGGCATGGAAGGCAAGAAGGAGGGCGAGTAGCATGGCTGAAGCAAAATCGGCTGGAGCGTCCGCCGCGGCACAGTCCGTCACGACGGAGGGCAGCCTTCTCGACCAAATCGTAGAGACCTCCCGGATCGGTACGGACACGGCTCAGAAAGAGCGTGGCAAGGATCTGATCAAGGAATTCGTGGCGCAGGTGCTGCAAGGCGAGATGACCGTCTCGCGCGATACCGAGGCGATGATCAACGCCCGCATCGCGCAACTCGATCATCTGATTTCCATTCAGCTCAGCGAAGTGCTGCACCACCCGGAGTTCCAGAAACTGGAGGCCACCTGGCGCGGTCTGCAGTACCTCATTCGCAATTCCGAATGCACGCCGATGTTGAAGATCCGCGTCATGAATGTTTCCAAGAAGGAACTCGGACGCGACCTGCAGCGTGCCGCGGAATTCGATCAAAGCGCGATCTTCAAGAAGGTCTATGAAGAAGAGTACGGCGTCTTCGGTGGCGAGCCGTTCGCAGCCCTGCTCGGCGATTATGAGTTCGGCAAGAGTTTCGAAGATATCGAACTGCTGGACAACATGTCGCACGTCGCGGCCGCGGCGCACGCTCCCTTCCTGACGGCAGCCAGCGCGAACCTGTTGAGCCTGGACAGCTTTACCAATCTCGGCCAGCCTCGCGACCTCGGAAAGGTTTTCGATACCACCGAGTACGCCAAGTGGAAGAGCTTCCGCCAGAGTGAGGATTCCCGCTATGTGGGCATGTGCGTTCCGCACATTCTGATGCGTGTGCCGTTCGGTAAGGACACGCGAAATATCGAGGCCTTCAACTACGAAGAAGGCGTTGACGGTTCGGATCACTCGAAGTACTTATGGGGCAACGCGGCCTATGCGCTCGCAACCCGTCTGACCAACGCCTTCGCGCGTTATGGCTGGTGTGCGGCCATCCGCGGCGTCGAAGGCGGCGGACTGGTGGAGGGGCTCCCGACTCACACGTTCAATACCGACGACGGCGACGTAGCGCTGAAGTGCCCGACTGAAATCGCCATTACCGATCGCCGCGAAAAGGAACTGGCGGATCTGGGTTTCATCCCGTTGTTGCATTGCAAGGGTACCGATTACGCGGCATTCTTCAGCGTGCAGTCGTCACAGAAGCCGCGGTTGTACGATCAGGAAGCGGCGAATGCGAATGCCCGCCTGTCCACTCAACTTCCTTACATCTTCGCGGTCTCACGCTTTGCGCATTATTTGAAGTCGATGATGCGCGACAAGATCGGGAGCTTCATGTCCCGGTCCGAGTGCGAGGGGTTCTTAAACAACTGGATTCAGAATTACGTCACACCTTCCGACGATGCAGGGCCAACACTGAAAGCTCAGTGTCCTCTGCGAGAAGCTCGGGTGGAGGTGCTCGACGTTCCAGGAAAGCCGGGCGCATATCGTGCAGTGGCTTTTCTCCGGCCGCACTACCAATTGGACGAACTCTCTGTGTCCTTGCGGCTTGTTGCTGAACTGCCTCCGTCGGCGAAGTAGTTGCCGGGCGGGGATCAGCGTGCATTTAAACGAAACTTAAGAGCAGGTTGTGGGCGAGGAGGCTCAACGTTATGGCAGTTGAAATGTTTCTTGATATCGACACCGTCCAGGGCGAGGCCCAGGCGAAGGATTTCACAAACAAGATCGATATCTTTAGCTTCAGCTTTGGTGCTTCGAATCCGAGCAGCGTGTCCACCGGAACCGGCAGCGGCGCCGGCAAGGTGTCCATCAGCTCAGTTAACATTCAGAAGGTCGTCGATAAGGCTACGGCGACGCTGTTTTCCGCCTGCTGCAAGGGGCAGCACTTCAAAAAAGGCAAGCTGACCGTCCGCGAGGCCGGCGGGGACAAACCGGTGGATTATCTGGTGCTCGACTTCACGCAGGTCTTCATCGATTCGATCTCGTGGGGCGGGGCGTCCGGCGGAGAAAAGCCCAGCGAGTCGGTTTCGTTCTCGTTTGCAACCGTCAAGATGACTTACAAAGAACAGCAGGGCACCGGTTCCGGCGAGAAGGCTGGGGAAGCCGGCTGGGATCTGCAGAAGAACACGAAGCTGTAAGACTCATGAAGCCAGAGGATCTATTCCGCGAAGGGAAGCTCGACGAAGCCATCCAGATGCTGGGAGCCGACCTTCGCGGCGATCCGGGCAACGTCAAGACGCGCACTTCTCTTTTCGAGCTGCTTTGTTTCGCCGGCGATTTTGACCGGGCGGAGAAGCAGCTCGATATTCTCGCCGATCAGAATGGCGACGCGATGATGGCCGGTTTGCTTTATCGCGGTGCGATCAACGCCGAACGGACCCGGCTCGATATGTTCGACACCGGGAAATTGCCTGCCGCCGGATCCGCCAAGGTTTCCGGAATACTAAACGAAAAACCGTTCGAATCCATCTCCGATGCCGATCCGCGAATCGGTGCCCACCTGGAACTGTTTGCCGGGCCCGACTATATGTGGATCGGCTTCGATAACATTGCCCGCTTGAGTCTGCAGCCGCCCAAGCGTCTGCGCGATCTGCTCTGGGCTCCGGCCAAACTGGTCACGGGTAGCTCCTTCAAAGGGCAGGACCTCGGCGAGGTCCTCCTCCCGGCTCTGGCAGCGGGATCTGTCTGGAACAACGAGTCAACGGTCCGGTTGGGCCGGGTGACGGAGTGGTTCCGCGATGAAAGCGGCACGGAGTTTCCGCTCGGAGCCAAAGTTCTATTGGTGGACGGCGAAGAGATACCGCTGCTCGAAGTCCGCACCCTCGAAATCACGACCGTGTCCGCTGCTTCATCCTAGTCGTCATGCCGCTCAGCCCCGATCTTCTACGCCCCATTCCCGGGGACGACCCGAGTGGCGAGAATCTGTACTCAACGCCGCTGTTCGAGGAGGTGCGCGAGGCGCGCCGGCAGGACGATCTCGGTCCGCAAGGCCTCTGGGAACACGACGTCAAACTGGCGGACTATGATCTGGTCATCAAGTTAACCACCGAGGCTCTTTCGAACAAAACGAAGGACCTGTTTCTCGCCTCCTGGCTAACCGAAGCGCTGCTCAATAAGTACGGGTTTGCGGGTCTCAACGACGGCTTGGTTCTGATCCAGGCGTACGTCGAAGATTTCTGGGATACCGTTTACCCGCAGTTGGAAGACGGCGACTCCGAATTCCGCTCCTCGCCCCTGGAATGGCTGGGGAATTATCTGGAGCCCAGTAAGGGCTCATCGCCGGCACTGGCCGTCAAAACCGTCCCGATCGCCACGAACGGCCTGGACTGGCTCCGTTACTCGGAATCCCGCCGGATCCCTACTCAGGAAGAAGCAGGCGATAGCGACGCCAAGCTTGAATCCCGCACCAAGGCGCTGAAAGAGGGCAAGCTTCCTCCGGAAGAGGGCGACGCGGCGATCGATCAAAGCCCGAAAGCGTTCTATGCAAAGCTGCACCAGGACATCGTCGATTGCCAGACATCGCTGAAGGCGCTCGATAAACTCTGCGCGGACAAATTCGGCGAGTTCGCCCCCAGCTTCTCGAAGCTTCAACGTGGCATCGAAGAGGTTGGCAGCACCGTCTCCATCGTCCTCAAGCGAAAACGCGAAGCGGACCCGGATCCGATACAGGACACCATTATCGAAACTCCGGTGGAAGCGGATGCCGCCGCGCCCACTCCTGCATCCGGTTCCGGACTCGGCCAGATCAAGACGCGCGATCATGCCCTGGAACACGTTCTCGCCGCGATCAAGTTCCTGCGAAGCAGCGAGCCGCAGAATCCAGTCGCCTATCTGCTGGCGCGTGCCCTCCGGTGGGGTGAATTGCGCGCCGCCGGATCCAGTCCCGATCCCCGGCTGTTCGTTGCGGCCTCCACCGAAACGCGTACGCAGGTGAAGAGGGCGGCTCTCGACGGAAACTGGACCGAACTGCTCGAGAACTGCGAGAAGGCAGCCGGACTGCCCTGCGGCCGCGCCTGGCTCGATTTGCAGCGTTATGCCATTCAGGCCTGCGAAGAACTCGGCGAACCCTTCGCCCCCGTAGCTCGCGCGCTGAAGACGGAATTGCGCGCGTTGCTGCTCGACTATCCGAAGCTGCCGGAGATGTTCCTTATGGACGATACGCCAACGGCCAATGTCGAGACTCAAAAATGGATCCGCACTCACATATTGAACTCGCAGCGGCTCCTGGATCCGATGTCGAACGAACAGAACGCAAACGACAACGCATACGAGCGTGCACTCGAGATGATGAGCGGCGGTGATGCCGCGTCTGCCATCGACTCGCTCACGCGGCAGTTGTCGCACAGCGATTCCGGACGCGGCCGGTTCATCCGCCGGATGGAGATTGCGCAGCTTCTGATCGCCATGTCGAAGGAATCGGTGGCGTATCCCATCCTGAGGGAACTCGCCGAAGAGATCGCCAATCGTAAGTTGGAGGAATGGGAGAAGCCTGAGTTGGTGGCGCGAGTCCTGGCGCTGCTGTATCGCTGCATGTCCGCGCTGTCGCTGGATCCCAGCGAGATGGAGCAACTGCATACCCGCATCTGCAAGCTGGATGTTGCCCAGGCGCTCAGTTGTATGGAATAACCGATGGCCCGCAAGACAGCCGACAGTCCGATCACACTTTCCGTCTTCGACCGGCTGATGGACGATGAACCGAAGATCCGCGCGGAGGCCCCTCCTACCCGGTCGAGCTCGCTACGGGAGATGAAAACCGCTCTCCGGCGGGATCTCGAGTGGCTGCTCAATACGCGCCAGCCCATCGATGAGCCGCCTGAGGGGGCGGTGGAACTCGCTCGCTCGGTCTACAACTACGGGCTTCCCGACATCACTTCGATGAGCCTCTCCTCCCTCGAGGACCGGGACAAACTGGGCCGTATCATGGAAACCGTCCTGGCGAACTTCGAGCCGCGCCTGGCCAATGCCAAAGTCAAATTTGTGGAAGGATCCGAATTGAAGTCCCATATGCTGCGCTTCGTCATAGAGGGGCTTCTGCGAATCGATCCCGCACCTGAGTACGTCACCTTCGACACCGTTCTTGAACTGACGAACGGGGCCTATGACGTGAAGGGAGACGGCAGTGCGCGATGAGTTGCTCGACTATTACGAGCGAGAGCTAACCTTCCTTCGGCAAAATGGGGCGGACTTCGCGGACAAGTATCCGAAAATCGCGAATCGCCTGCTGTTGGAGCCCGACCGGTGTGAAGATCCGCACGTCGAGCGATTACTCGAAGGCTTTGCGTTGCTGGCTGCTCGTGTGCACCTCCGGATCGATGACGATTTTCCGGAGATCTCGGAGGCGCTGCTCCATGTCCTATATCCGCACTTCATCCGGCCCATCCCGTCGATGACCATTGCGGAATTCCACATGGATCCAAACGAAGGAAAGCTCACTACCGGATTCGACGTGAAAGCCGGTTCGGTGCTGTACTCGAGGCCCGTGGGAGGCGTGCCGTGCAAGTTCCGCACAGCGCATAACTTGACCATGTGGCCGGTGGAGGTCGCTGCCGCTCAGTGGTGTCCCCCGATGCGACTGCGGCCCGCCGTGCACGCTCCGGACGCCGTAGCGGTGTGCAGGCTCCAACTCGAGTGCCTGCAGGATATCCAGTTTCGAGCGCTCGAATTATCGAAGTTGCAGTTCTATCTCAGCGGCGAGAGCAATCTTGTCCATTCGCTTTATGAACTGCTGCTGAACAACTGTACGCGAATCATCATCAGGGATGCCGAGACCGGGTCCCGCATCCCGCCGGTTCACCTTCCAGCGAGTGCTCTTCAGCCTTGGGGCTTTGGCGAGGATGAGGCACTGCTGCCTTCGCCGCGACGCTCATTCCTCGGCTACCGGCTGCTGCAGGAATACTTCACCCTTCCGGAACGCTTCTTCTTCCTCGAGTTGAACGGCCTCGAGCAACTCCGCGCATTCGAGAACAAGGTCGAAGTCCTGTTTCTGATCCGGCCGTTTGAGCGAACCGAGCGGGATCAACCGCTGGAACTCGGGGTCAAGGCGCAGACGTTCCGGCTGAATTGCACGCCGATCGTGAACTTGTTTCCGCAAACGGCCGAGCCGGTTCTGCTCGATAGGACGCACTACGACTATCCGGTAATTCCGGACATGCGGCGCAGAAGCACGCTCGAGGTCTTCTCCATCGATCGCGTGTTCAGTTCGAACCCCAGCACGCGTGAAGTCACCGAATACGAGCCGTTCTATTCCCTGCGGCATTCGAGGTCCCACGACGGGCCGCGAGCGTTCTGGCACGCAGTTCGCAAACCTGCGGGCAAGAAGGGCGACGAGGGTACTGAGATGATGATCAGCCTCATCGACTCGTCGGGACGGCGCGCGTTTCCAGACCTCGATGCGCTGACCATCAAGTGCACCTGCACGAATCGCGATCTCCCTTCGCAACTGCCCTTCGGCGACGAAAGGGGCGACTTCGAACTCGAAGGGACGTCGATGATCAACCGCATCGTCTCGCTGCGCAAGCCCACTCCGACGCTCCGCCCCGAACTCGGCCGCGGCCTGCTGTGGCGCAAGATCTCGCACCTTTCACTCAATTACCTGTCGCTTGTCGACGAGGGGAAGGAAGCCCTTCAGGAGATCCTGCGTCTCTACAACTTCGCCGGGTCCACCCACCTCGACCGGGAAATCGAAGGGATCCGGTCGGTGCGCAGCAACCGGCATTTCGCTCGTGTCGCCTCCGAGCACGGCGTATCGTTCGTCCGCGGCACTCGAGTTGAGATGGACATCGACGAGGACCAGTTTGTGGGCGGCGGCGTGTACCTGTTCGCCTCCATCCTCGAGTACTTCCTCGGTCTGTACGTCTCGATGAACAGCTTCAGCCAGTTAGTAGTGAGAACACCTCAACGGAAGGAGGTGCTCAGAGAATGGCAACCGCGTGCCGGCCGCAAGACTCTGCTTTGATTTCCGAAGAACTTGCCGCATTGCTACGGAGCAACCCGTGGAGCTTCGAGTTCTTTCAGGCGGTTCGTGTGCTTCAGAGCCTATACGAATCGCGAGAACCGGTAGGTCACTTCTCGACACCTAAGTCGGAGGCCGTGCGGTTCCGGGCGCACCCTTCCACCGTGTTCCCGGCAAGCCAGATCCAGGCGCTCGAGGCCGGGGAAGGCCAGCCCGTGATGGACGTGAATTTCATGGGCCTGTTCGGCCCCTTGGGCGTGTTGCCGCTCTACTACACCGAACTGATTGGCGAGCGCGCCCGCATACGGGATACAGGCCTTCGCGAATTCCTGGACATTTTCAATCACAGGATGATCTCGCTGTTCTATCGCGCCTGGGAAAAGTATCGCTTTCCCGCGGCCTACGAGCGCGGCGAGGCGGAACTCCTGTCCGGGCGTCTCCTGGATCTCATCGGGCTGGGGACTCCCGGGCTCCAAAACCGTCAGTCCGTTTCCGACGAAGCGCTGACGTTCTATGCGGGTCTCCTGTCGCAGCAGCCCAGATCGGCCGTCGCGCTGGAATCTCTTCTCGCCGATTATTTCGAAGTTCCGGTCGAGGTCGAGCAGTTCGTCGGAGCCTGGTATAAGCTGGAACCCACGACGCAGTGTTGTATGCGGGACGGCAGAGACGTGTCTGAACAACTAGGGTTTGGAGCAGTGGTGGGCGACGAGGTCTGGGATACTCAGGCCCGTGTGCGTATCCGTATCGGCCCGCTGCCGTTGGAGCGGTACATCGATTTCTTGCCAAGCGGGACGGCGTACCAGCCTCTCCGCGCGATCACCGAATTCTATGCCGCAAGCGAGATCGATTTTGAGTTGCAACTGATTTTGGAACGGGCCGACGTGCCTCCGTGCGAACTTGGAGCCGAGGGCAATTCGGCGCCAACGCTGGGATGGCTAACTTGGGCCAAGACTGCGCCCATGCAGCGGGATCCCGAAGAGACGGTTCTGGCTCTTTGACGAACTGAACGTAACGAGGAAGATATGGCTGTCAATCTAAAAGCTCTGATCGGCAAATTGAATGAAACCACGCGAAACACCGTGGAAGCTGCGGCAGGATTATGCCTGTCACGAACGCACTACTCGATCGAAATCGAGCACTACCTGCTGAAGTTGCTGGACGCAGGCGGCAGCGATTTTCTTCCGATCCTGCGGCGGTTCGAAATCGACAAGAGCCGCTTATCCGCCGACCTCACGCGCAGCCTCGACAAGTTGAAATCGGGCAACGCGCGCACGCCGGCGCTCAGTCCGTCCCTCGTCGACATGATGAAGGAAGCCTGGACCATCGGCTCCATCGATCAAAACGCGGGGCAGATCCGCAGCGGCTTCACCATACTCGCGCTGGTCTCGAACCAGGAACTGGCTCGCCAGATCCACGAGTCGAGCCGGGAACTGCGGAAGATCGATGCCGGCGTTCTGCAGAAGGAATTCGACGCCATCACTTCCGGGTCCAGTGAAGAGACAGCCGCTCCCAGCGCCGGCGCGGCCTCGGGCTCTCCCGGACCGGCGAAGTCCGGCAAGACTCCAAATCTCGATCAGTTCACGGTCGACCTCACGGATAAAGCCAGGAAGGGCAGCATCGACCCGGTGCTGGGCCGCGATTTCGAAATCCGGCAGTTAGTGGACATCCTGCTGCGCCGGCGTCAGAACAACCCGATTCTCACGGGCGAGGCAGGCGTCGGAAAGACGGCGGTGGTGGAAGGTTTTGCTCTTCGTGTGGCGCAGGGAGATGTCCCCGCTCCACTGAAAAATGTCACGATCCGGGCACTGGATCTGGCCCTGCTTCAGGCGGGCGCCGGCATCAAGGGCGAATTTGAGAATCGCCTCAAGGGATTAATCGAAGAGGTAAAGTCCTCGCCCACGCCTATCATTGTGTTCATCGACGAAGCGCATACGATGATCGGAGCGGGCGGACAGGCCGGTCAGGGCGACGCCGCCAACCTGCTCAAACCCGCCTTGGCCCGCGGAGAACTGCGGACTATCGCGGCTACCACTTGGTCTGAATACAAGAAATACTTCGAGAAGGATCCGGCGCTCGCACGCCGGTTTCAGGTAGTGAAGGTAGAGGAACCGACGGAGAAACAATGCCTAGTGATGCTGCGCGGTCTCGTCAGCATCCTGGAGAAGCACCACAACGTTCGGATTCTCGACGAAGGCGTGGAGAACGCGGTTCACCTATCTCACCGGTACCTCGCGGAGCGGCAACTGCCCGACAAGGCTGTCAGCGTTCTCGATACCGCCTGCTCTCGCCTGTCACTGAGCCAGGAGGCCACTCCTCCGGCTCTCGAGGATGCCATTCGCCAGTTGGATGCAGTGGAAGTTGAGGAGCGAGTGCTCTCACGCGAGAGCGCCGTCGGCACCGATCACGCCGAACGGCTTGCCGATCTGAGCGCGCGCAAAGCCGAACTGCAGGCTCGCCTCGAAACACTCAAACAGAAGTGGGGCCAGATTCGTGAACTGGTGGTGAAGCTTCGCGACCTGCGGACGAAGATCGAGAATTCCGTCGCGGTTGGTGCCGCCGCCGCGGGCGCCCCGGCAACCGCGGCGACGGCAGAGACGAGCGTACTCCGGCAGGACTTGTCGCGGATGCAGTCCGAACTGGACGAGATCCAAGGCGAGAACCCGCTCATGCGTGTCTGCGTCGACGGTCAACTCGTAGGCGAAGTCATCTCGGGCTGGACGGGCATTCCTGTCGGCAAATTGCTGAAAGACGAGATCGCGATGATTCTGGAACTCGAGTCGCACCTTGGGCGGCGTCTCATCGGACAGAATTATGCGCTGCAACTGATCGCAGAGCGCGTGCGCACGTCGCGCAGTTCTCTCGACGACCCTGGAAAGCCGGTCGGCGTCTTCATGCTGGTGGGTCCAAGCGGCGTCGGCAAAACGGAGACGGCATTGTCGCTGGCCGACCTGCTGTACGGCGGCGAGCGGAATCTGATTACCATCAACATGTCGGAGTTTCAGGAGGCGCACACGGTCTCCACGCTCAAAGGGTCGCCTCCCGGATATGTCGGATACGGTGAGGGAGGCGTACTAACCGAAGCCGTCCGTCGCAGGCCCTACTCGGTGGTGCTGCTTGACGAGGTAGAGAAGGCTCATCCGGATGTGCTCGAACTCTTCTACCAGGTATTCGACAAGGGCATGATGGAGGACGGCGAAGGACGGGAGATCAACTTCAAGAACACGATCATCCTGCTCACAACCAACGCCTGCACCGATCAGATCGCCAAGTTGACCGCCGATCCGGAGACTGCGCCGACCCCGGAGGGATTGATCAAGGCGATCAAGCCGGAGTTGAACAAGATCTTCAAACCGGCATTCCTCGGCCGCATGGTCATCATCCCCTACTACCCCGTGAGAGACGAAGTGCTGAGGCAGATCGTACGCCTGAAGCTCGGGAAGATCACACGCCGGCTCCGCGAAAATCATCGCATCAACCTGGTCCACGACGAGACTCTCATCCAAGAGGTGGCAAACCGGTGCACTGAGGTGGAGAGCGGTGCGCGCAATGTCGACAACATCCTGACCAATACGCTGCTGCCGGACATCTCGCGCCGGATTCTTTCTGGAATGGCCGAGGGCCAGAGGCTCGAATCCATCCACGTGTCCATCGGAGACAGCGGTGAATTCGTATATGCTTGAGGACTGATGCCCGAAATCTCCCAAGCCAGCCGGCTGTTCCAGATCACGACTCCGCTTGGCCCCGACAAGCTGCTCGTCAGCCGTTTCGAGGGCAAGGACGAAATTTCAGGCCTTTTCAGATACACCGTTGATTTGGTCTCCGAGGAGGGCGCTATCTCGTCCACGGACATCGTCGGTAAGCGAATCACCGTCAAGCTGCTACTGCCCGATGGCAGCTTCCGGTATTTTGACGGCTTCGTCTCCTGCTTCTCGCAGATGCCATCCCATGGCCGGCTACATGTGTATCGCGCCGAGATGGTCCCATGGTTGTGGTTTCTCACTCGCACCACGGATTGCCAGATCTTTCAGCAGAAAACGGTCGTCCAGGTAATTGAAAGTGTGTTCAAGGATCTGGGATTTAATGACTATAAGCTCAGTGTGGTAGGTTCGTACCAACCAATCAATTACTGCGTGCAGTACCGGGAAACCGCTTTCAATTTCGTCTCGCGACTCATGGAGAAAGAAGGGATTTTCTATTTCTTCCACCATGAGGCCGGTAAACACACCATGGTCATCGCCGATAAGTCTTCGGTGCATAAGCCATGTGACGGCGAACCGAAAGTCCCGATGGATCACGGCGGACGCGGGACAACTCGCGATTTTGATGTGGTCTTTGCTTGGGAGCGTCATTACCAGTACTGCAGCGGTAAATGGGCACAGACGGATTATAACTTCAAAACTCCGACTACGAGTCTCATGACAACTGAGAACTCGATTCTCAAAATTGAGAATAATCAGAAGTTCGAGTTCTACGATTATCCTGGAGAATACGAGACGAAGGGCGCTGGTGGAGCGCTTACTAAGCTACGAATGGAAGAGGAGGAGGTAGGCTTCGATATCGGGCAGGGCGAAAGTGATTCCCGTAATTTCGCTAGCGGCTATAAGTTCACACTGGCTGAACATGAGCGCAAAGACCAGAATGTCGGCTACGTTCTTACGTCGGTGACGCATTCCGGCTCGCAGGGAGACTTTTACAGCGACTCACAATCCGGGGCGGGTTCATACCGGAATCGATTTAGCTGTATTCCCGAAAAGGTGCAATTCCGGCCTCCGCGCACCACTCCTCATCAGATTGTGCATGGCTGCCAGACAGCGGTGGTCGTCGGCCCTGCCGGAGAGGAAATCTACACCGATTCGGACGGCCGTGTGAAGGTGCAGTTCTTCTGGGATCGCAAGGGCAAGAAAGACGAAAAGAGTTCCTGTTGGATTCGAGTTTCCCAGCCTTGGGCCGGAAAGAACTGGGGCGCCATCTGGATTCCCCGTATCGGCCAGGAAGTAGTGGTCGATTTCCTCGAGGGCGATCCCGACCGGCCTCTTATCGTGGGGCGCGTTTACAACGAGCAGCAGACCGTTCCATACGCTTTGCCCGGCAACTCGACCCAGAGCGGTTTCAAGAGCCGCAGTTCGAAGGGTGGAGGCGCCGCCGACTTCAACGAGATCCGATTCGAAGACAAGAAGGGCAGCGAGGAAGTCTACCTGCACGCGCAGAAGGACATGACCATCATGGTGGAGCATGACCGCACCAAGACGGTGCAGCATGATGAATCCACCAGCATCACCCACGACCGGACCGAAAAAGTCGGCCATGATGAGAAGGGCACCATTGGCAACAATCGCGAGTGGACCATCGGTCCTGAGGACAAGCTGACTGTAGCCCAGAAGCAGGCGGTCTCCATCGGTCAGGAGCAGAGCATCGACGTAGGCCAGAAAATCACGATCACAGCCGGTGTAGAGATCACGCTCACGGCCGGTCCAAACGTCATCAAGCTGAGCCCGTCGGGAATCTCGATCCAATCACCGGCGATCGTCCAGATTCAAGGCTCATTGGTGAAGATCAACTGAGTGGATCGTCAACCCCATCGGCCGGTGAGGGCTGCCGGCGGATCGGCGATCGACTGAAATCTCGGCAGCACCACCGCATCCTGATTCTTGACGGATGCCAGGACCATCACGCCTTCATCCAGGATCTCCTCAATCTCCCGATCGCTCAGCAGGATCTCGGCGCAGGGCTGCGATCGCGTCTCGCCGCCTTCGACGACGGTGTGGAATGGCAAGCCGTCGATCTTCCGCAATAGTCCGGGCTGGAATGCCCAACCGTACGCATTAAACGACTTCCCCAGCAGGTAGGCGCAGGCGAACGCAGGATTGCCCCAGAGGTATTGCGAGTGGCACGGCTGCGGCATCTCCTCGAACGGGAAGCTTTCGATCGGATAAGTATCCCGGCCGTAGGGGAGCCGCAGGATCATTCTCGGCATCGCCAGGCCTATGCAGTTTGCATGCGGCGACTTGCGCAGTTCGGCCCATCTCTGTGTTGCCGCTTCGTCGTTCGCGTCCGGCGGAACGGATTCGGCAAGGAAGGGCGCCCCTGCCAGGTACGCAATGGACGAAATGGTTCGTAGTAGCGCAATGTCGTCCTGGTTCCGCTCAAATGCGTAGTTTGCAGCGATCACGGCCCAGGGCTCACTATCGGGAGTACCGACCGTTTCCTCTACTACCACTCGAAACAACTCGCTGCCGCGAACATCGGTCTGCCCGAGATCGCGAGCAAGCGCTGCCTTCGACACGTCCCAAATGTATAGCTTCAAATCGCCATCGGTCTCCAGTCCTCGCACCAGCATGTATATGGCGCGCCAGGCGGCTTCCAGCGCCTGAAACTCGGGATGACCGAGAATCGCTCGCATCAGGACCGCGTTTCGATCCTCGCGTTGTGCGCGAGCATCCTTGGCGGCCGCCGTTTCTGCCGGCACTCGAAACGGAGCCACCGCGCGATCGATCATCGACTGCAGAGGATCCTCCGGGGTGGCTCTCGACGGTTCCTCAGGAGCCGCCGACTGCTCGAGGATGTCGTCCAGCAGCCGGGACGAGCTGAGCAGCGACGCATCCGGTCGCGCCGCCGGCATTGCAAGCGGCGATTCGGAAGCCACAGGAGCGTCCTCCGATGCGCGGAAGAGGGCGCACTTCGCGTACAGCGCGTCGGGTTCGAAATCGTCCAACTCCTGAAAGTGCAGTGGCGCCTGAATGGCTCCACGGCCGAGTTCGAGATTCGCGCGCACGTTCATCGCCCGCATGATGTCGTCGAAATTGTCACGATCGATCATCACGGGCTTCCGAGCGCTCCCGGCATCGCGCCGGCCGCTGAAATCTCCGAGAACAAGAATCCGGAATTTCGGATCGTCCCCGGCCGGAACATCGCGCCGGGGTTCTGTTTCCGTGAATCGCTGGTCTGCTTTCTTTCCATGCTCTCCGGCTTCGACGTCGAGCAGAACGGTGCTGGCTGTTTCTTTTCTTTCCACGTGGGGCCCCGCCATAGCTTACCGCTTTTCATCCGTGCGCGACGAGACTGGGATATCGTAGGAGCTATGAAGCGATTGCAGCCGGTAATCTGGGCCAAGGGGACCTTCCTCACACCCCAACACTTGCAGACCCAGGACCGCTTCATCGAGGACCTGCTGCAGTTCCAGATCGAGGCTCTGAATTTCCGGCCTTGGGGGCTGCGCTCTCTCGAGATCGACCAGCAGGCGCTCGAGTCCGGCACCGTCGCGCTCTCCCGCGCGTCTGGAATCTTTCCCGACGGGCTGCTCTTCGATATCCCGGATTCGGATCTGGCGCCTCCACCGAAATCGGTGGTCGACTGCTTCGCGGTGGATGAGGATATGGTGGATGTTTTCCTGGCTGTCCCTCATCATCGCGAGCGTGGGCTCAACGTGTCCGGCGTGCAGGCCAGTGCCGAAACGCGCTACCGCTCTGACGTCGTGCTGATGCGCGACGAGAATACCGGGTTGTCGGAAAAGCCGGTGCAGATCGCGCGTAAGAATCTCCGGCTCATGGTGCGCAGCGAAGTGCGGGAGGGCTCCACAGCTCTGCGAATCGCCCGGATACACCGATCGCAGGCGGGCGTCTATCAACTCGACTCCACATTCATTCCACCGCTCATCGATTTCCAGGGCAACGACTATCTGGTCTCCATTGTCCGGCGTCTGATCGAGATCCTATCGGCAAAGAGCAGCCAGCTCGCCGCGAACCGGCGCCAGAAGAACCAAAGCCTCGCGAGTTTCACCGCTTCGGACATCGCGAGCTTCTGGCTTCTGTACACCGTCAACTCGTCCTTCCCGATGCTGAACCACTTCTTCAACGCCGGCAAGGGCCATCCGGAACGCCTCTTCTGTCACCTACTCTCGCTGGCCGGCGCGCTGACAACGTTCTCGAGCGACATCCACCCTCGTGACCTTCCGAAGTACGACCACGACAATCTCTCGTTCTGCTTCACGGATCTCGACGAGAAGATCCGGCTGCTGCTCGAAACCGTCGTACCGAGTAACTTCATTTCGCTACCGCTGAAACTCGTTCAACCGTCCATCTACGCAACGGCGCTCTCTGACGACAAATATCTGAAGAATGTGAAAATGTATCTCGCGCTTAATGCCGAGATGAAGCAGGCCGATCTCGTCGCCCGCGCGCCTCAGTTACTGAAGATCGCGTCGGCAACGCATATCGAACTTCTGGTTCGCCAGGCGCTGAACGGGTTAGCGTTGACTCATGTGCAGTCGCCTCCAGGCTCCATTCCGGTGAAGATGAACTATCAGTACTTCAGCTTGAACCAATCCGGTGGCGCCTGGGAGTCGATTGTTCGTGCGCGCAATTTCGCTGCGTACATTCCGGCGGACTTCCCGAATCCACAGGTGGAACTCATCATTCTGTTCCCCCAGGCGGGCTGACGCAGCTATTTGCGGACGAAGACAAACACCAGGATCAGCGCAGCTATCGCCAGCAAAGCCAGTATCAGAATGAGCGGAAGCCGTGAAGGCTTTGGTTGAGGCTTGGTCTGCTTCGGCGGTGCCGGCGTGGATGCCGGCACGGCTGGTGTTTGGGGCGCCGGCGCTGCGAACATTCTGGTGTACTCGCTGGGACCCTGTCCCTCGTGCTGGCTTGGAGCGACAGGCGGCGGGGTGGCACCACGGAAAACACCGGTGGCATCCACCTTGGCGCCGGGGAAAGTGGTCCCACTCGGCGTTGCCGCGGGCGGTCGATCCCCCGCTCCGAACATGCGCGTGAACTCGCCCGATTCCTGTTCCGGTCGTCGAACCGGCTCCGGCTTGGAGAAGTAGTTATCTTTCGGAGGCGCCGCAGAGCTCTCGGCGAGGGGCGACTGGAAGAACTTCGTGAACTCACCAGGGTCCGCGCTTGGGGGAGGTGCGGTTCGCTGCGGCGTAGGCGGAGCCGCAGGCGATTGAAACATCCGCGTGAACTCGCCCGGCGGCTGTGCTGGTGTAGGTTCGCTGGCCTTCGGCGGCTTCGGCACATCCGAACTAGCAAACAGCCGCGTGAATTCACCCGCCTCTGTCGCTGGCAACTTCGCGGCCGGCGGCTTCGGGACGTCCGCACTGGCAAACAGCCGCGTGAATTCACCAGCCTCTGGCGCTGTCGACTTCGCGGCCGGTGGCGGCGCTCCCGGCGTCTTCGGCACGTCCGAACTGGAGAACATGCGCGTGAACTCGCCCGCCTGTGGCGCTGTGGGTTCGCTGGCCTTCGGCGGCTTCGGGACATCCGCACTGGAGAACACGCGCGTAAACTCGCCCGGCTCCGGCGCTGTGGGTTCGCTGGCCTTCGGCGGCTTCGGGACATCCGCACTGGCAAACAGCCGCGTGAACTCGCCCGCCTGTGGCGCCGTGGGTTCGCTGGCCTTCGGCGGCTTCGGGACGTCAGCGCCGGGAAACAGCCGCGTGAACTCGTCCGGCTCTGGCGCTGTGGGTTCGCTGGCCCTCGGCGGCTTCGGCACATCTGCACTGGCAAACAGCCGCGCGAATTCGTCCGGCTCTGGCGCTGTCGACTTCGTGGCCGGTGGCGGCACCTCCGGCGGTTTCGGCACATCCGCACTGGAGAACATGCGCGTGAACTCGCCCGCCTCTGGCGCTGTCGGCTTCGGCACGTCCGCACTGGAGAACTTGCGCGTGAACTCGCCGGGCTCAGCTTCAGTCGACTCGGCGGCCGGCTGCGGCACGCCCCCGCTCGCAAAGGTGCGCGTAAATTCTCCGGGCTCTTGTCTCCGCTCCTCCGGCTTCAGAAACGCCTGCGTGGCCGCGCCGGTATCCGCCGCCTCGGTCGGCTTCTCCACATTGGAGCCCCCACCAAGTTGCGGCGCCCCGGTCGTCATCAACCGGGTCGCATCTTCGGACACCGGAGCCGGAGTCGCTGGCCGGATCTGCCACTGACCCTTCTTCAACAGCGGATCCGTGTCTTCCAGCAGCTTCCGTTCTCCCGTCTCCTCCAGCCACTGCCTAAGTTCGGAGAAGCGAACAGGATTCTCGGTGATCAGATACGTTCGGCCATCCGACATGCCGGCTTCGATAAGCAGGCTCCGGGCACCCGGCTTCAGTTCGGCCAGCAGGTGGAGCAGAATCTCTGTCTCCGCACTGGGGTTTCGCGGCAGCCAGTGGATCAGGACATTCCGGCCGGATTCCCGATCGTTGGCAAGATAGGTCTGTACCTCGCCATCCTGTATCAGGTCCAGCAGTTGCAAGCGACTAAACAGATTCTTCACGCTACAGTTCGCGGCCCTCGCAAAGCACCTACAATGTTAGCCGATCTTGTCGAACCATGAGGTGGTAGTATCGTCGTATCTGAAATCGAATGTCCGCCCGCAGACGAAGCTGCGGTTCAAGGGTGCCAGACCCTGAGGCAACGCGCGTTATGAAATACCTATCGAGGGTGGTTTGGTCCGAGGGGATGTACCTCGGTCCCCACCATTTCCAGGCGCAGAGCCGCTATTTTGAAGACTCCATCCGGTTCCTCGCAGAATCCCTGTGGACCGGTTCGCATGGCTTGGGCGGCTACGAACTGGACGAGGAAGCTCTCACGAATGGAACCGTCTCGGTCGTACACGCGCGCGGAATTATGCCCGATGGACTGGCGTTCCATATGCCGGAGTCCGATGCCATTCCTCCCGCCAGGAACGTTGTCGCTTTATTCCCTCCCACCAGCGACAAGTTGACTATCTATCTTGCGATTCCGGCGCGGAAGCAGGACGGTCTGAACTGTGTTCTCGACAACCGGAATGCGAACGGCGAGCGCTACGTCGCGGAGGAGCGCGTTCTTCACGACGAGACCACCGGCAAGGACGAGAAGCCCGTTCGGATCGGACGCAAGAATTTTCTCCTGGTGGTGGATTCTGAAGTGACCAAAGACCTCGTCGTTTTACCGGTCGCACGCGTAATGCGTTCCGGCTCCGGCAGCTTCATATTCGATCCTCTGTTTATCCCTCCATCGCTCCAGATCAGCGCCAGCGACCGGTTCATGACCTTGCTCGGGCAGATCATCGAGATCATGGAAGAGAAGAGCCTCTCACTGACGAGGACGCGGACCGGCGCCGGTGGTTCCGGTGGCTTCTCCACCCAGGAGGTCGCCAGCTACTGGTTTCTGCACACGCTCAACACCAGCTTGGCCGCGTTGCGCCACTTCTACTTCGCAAAGAGAGGTCATCCGGAAGAGCTCTATCTGGAACTGGCGAGGCTCGCTGGCGCCTTGAGCACGTTCGCACTGGAGTCGCACCCGCGAATGTTGCCCGCTTACGATCACGACCATCCGGATGAATGCTTCTATGCTCTCGATCGCTACATTCGCGAGCATCTGGAACTGATCATCCCCACCAACTGCCTGACGATTCCGTTGAACGCGACCGGCGACTACTTCTATACCGGAGAGGTGAAGGATCAGCGATGCCTGGGCCGGTCCGATTGGTTTCTGGCGATCAGGGCCGACATGGGCGAAGTCGAACTGGTTTCGAAAACGCCCCATCTGGTGAAGATCTGTTCCGAAAAATTCGTGAGCGAACTGGTGCGTAGGGCGCTGCCAGGCCTCGAACTGGTACACGTTCCGGTACCCCCACCGGCCATCGCAGCGAAAGTGGAGACACACTATTTCCGCATCAGCAGGACCGGACCGTTTTGGGATCACATCGTAGCAACACGCCACCTTGGCGCCTACGTCCCAGGCGACATACCGCATCCGGAGATCGAGATGCTGGTGGTCTTCGATTCTGGACGATAATGGAAAGCACGCATGTCCTCCCCCGCAGTAGCCAATCGAAAAGAGAGCCTGGCGATTGCATTTCAGGAGCCCCTCACCGCTATTGAGCGGGTTCGCGCCAATCGCCAGAGCGTGTCCGATGCAGAGTCCTTCCGGTCGCATCTGCGTGATTCCTTGAAGACTGCTGATCGGAAGGCGCGGGAGTGCGGATACTCGCCCGAAGACACCCGGTTGGGGATGTTTGCCGTTGTCGCGTTTCTCGATGAATCGATACTCAACACCGGCAGTCCTGTGTTTGCCGATTGGCCGCGCAAACCCCTTCAGGAGGAGATCTTCGGAGGACACCAGGCGGGTGAGATCTTTTTTCAAAACATCGCGCGGCTGATGGAGCAGTCCGACTCGGCGGTTCTCGCAGATGTACTGGAAGTCTACCGGGTCTGCATTCTGCTGGGATACGGAGGGCGCTACAGTGTTGCGGGTAAGGCCGAACTGAAGTCGATCAGCGATTCGATCGCCGATCGGATCCGCCGCATTCGAGGCAACTCACCCGAACTGTCGCCGTCCTGGGCGCCCGCCGGCCGGACGGTGGCACGCAGCCACGGAGATCCGTGGATCAGGCGGCTGATATTCGCAGCCATTGCGTGTGCAGGCTTGATGATTCTGCTGTTCGTGATCTTCAAGGTGACACTCAGCTCTGGACAATCGGCGTTATAGGATGAGGTGGCGGTGAGCAAAACAATCAGACTAGCAGCCCTCGTGCTGGCTGGCTATGTCGCGGTCTCGTATCTGATCGCCAGACTGTTGAACTTGAAGGGAACCAGTTTCTGGTATCTTTTCGGCGGATTGGTCCTCATCGGACTTGTTGCGGCCTCTGCGTATATCTGGATGGAAATGCGCCGCGCAGCCGCCGAGAAGGCGGAGGCGGAGCCCGCTGCGGAGACTCCCGCCAGCGACGCGCTGGCTCAGATCCTTCGCGAAGCTGAGGATCGCCTCTCGTCGTCCACGCTTGCCAAGGGAGCGAAATTCAGCGGACTACCCGTTATCTTCCTGGTGGGACCGGAGGGTTCCACAAAGACGACCATCCTCACGCGCTCCGGCTTGGATCCTGAACTGCTCGCCGGCCACGTGTTCCAGGACAACAACGTCGTTCCGACGCGTGTATTGAATGTCTGGTTTGCCCAACAGTCGGTGTTTGTGGAGCCGTCAGCCGCGGTGTTGGCGGACTCATCGCAGTGGCTGCGGGTGATCCGAAAAATGCGTCCGGGCCGGCTTTCGTCCGCGGTTCGTAAAGGCGATTCCTCACCGCGGGCCGCGGTCGCCTGTTTCGACTGCGACAGCTTCCTCAAGCCAGGCGCTTCCGAAGCTGCCTCCGCCGCTGCCCGCGATCTTCACGCTCGACTCGGCGATATTTCGAAGACGCTCGGCATCGAGTTGCCGGTCTATGTTCTGTTCACAAAAGCGGACCACCTCTCGTTCTTTCACGATTACTTCCACACCCTGACCAGTGACGAGGCAACTCAGGTGCTCGGTGCGACATTGCCCGTCGCCGCTTCTGGAAAAGGAGTGTACAGCGAGGAGCAGTCGGTACGAGTTACCGGAGCCTTTGATCAGTTATATTTCTCGCTTTGCGAGCACCGGATGGAGTTTCTGGAGCGAGAGAACGACGGCGAGCGCTTGCCCGGAACGTACGAGTTTCCCCGCGAATTACGGAAGGTCCGAACCACTCTCGTTCAGTTCCTTGTCGATCTATGCCGTCCCAGCCAGTTGAGCACGGCTCCGTTTCTCCGTGGTTTCTACTTCTGCGGAGTACGGCCGATATTTGTGCGCGAGGCGGCGCCGGCTCGGGTTGCGGCGCGGCGGCCGGCTTCCGAACCCGAGAAGGGAGCTACCGGTATCTTCCGCGCCGGTGCCGAACAGGTAGCGCGGGCGCAGGCGCAGACTCCGGCGGAGATTTCGGCAGTTCGGAAAGTGCCGGAGTGGGTATTTCTGAAACGGCTATTCGCACAGGTGATTCTGGCGGATGACGCGGCCATCGCCGCCAGCGCGGTCAGTTCGAAAACCAATCTGACGCGCCGGGTTCTCCTGGCCTCCGCCTGCGCTATCTGTTTACTGTTGTCGATTGCGTTCACGGTCTCGTTTATCAACAATCGCGGTCTCGAGTCCGAAGCGCAGAGTGCCGCTGCCGCAGTCTCTTCGGCTGCCGGATCCCCGTCCGCAACGGCCGCGGTCCCTTCCCTCGAGGACTTGAACCAACTGGAGGCGTTGCGCCAGTCCTTCCAAACCATCGCGCGCTACAACCGTGAGGGAGCACCCCTGCGGTATCGATGGGGACTTTACATCGGTGACGAACTCTATCCAAAGGTCCGCCGCGTTTACTTCCGGCGATTCGCGCAACTGCTGTTCAGCAATACCCAACTGGCCCTCTTGAACGAACTGCGTGCTCTGCCGCTAACTCCGGCCCCTATCGACCCGTATGATCGTCCTTACGACAGCCTGAAATCGTACCTGATCACCACGTCCAACCCCGACAAGAGTACGGTCCTCTATCTCTCGCCGGTGCTTTTCAGCCGGTGGCCGGCGGCAAACGGTATTGACGCCGCGCGCGCCGCGTTGGCGCAGAAGCAGTTCGACTTCTATGCCGACGAGCTCAAGTATTCGAATCCGTATTCTTCGGAGAACGACGCGGCGGCCATCGACCGCGCCCGCAAGTACCTCGGCCAGTTTGCCGGAGCCAAGCGCGTTTACCAGTTCATGCTGGCGGAGGCCAACAAGAAGGCTCCTTCTTTGAATTTCAATCAGATGTTCCCTGGATCCGCCCAAACGGTTATCGATAACCAGGAGATCCCCGGAGCTTTCACGAAGACCGGTTGGCCCATGATGCAGGATGCGATCAAACACGCCGACCGCTACTTCAGTGGCGAGCAATGGGTGCTCGGTAACCAGGCAACAGATATCGGCGATCGCGCCAATCTCGACCAGAGTCTGCGAAAGTTTTACAACGACGACTACATCGACCGGTGGCGTGAGTATTTGAAGAAGGCTTCCGTCGTAGGATACGCAAGTATCCCGGATGCAGCGAAGAAACTCAGCATCACCTCGGGTCCCCAATCGCCGTTGCTCGCCATGTTCTGTCTGGCGTCTCAAAACACCGCTACCGATCCGGAAATCGCCAAGGCATTCAAGCCGGCGCATCTCGTCGTGCCCCCGACCTGCGTCGACCAATACATTGCGCCGTCGAATCAGGAATACATGAAGGCGCTGCTGGCACTGCGGGTCACGCTCGATCAGATCGCCGGCGCCACACCCGATCCGAACGATCCCAATGTCGCACAGGCCGTCTCCAACGCAACCGCTGCGAAGATTGTAACTGGCCAGATGGCGCAAGGGTTCGGAGTCGATCCCCTGACAGGCGTGGTGCAGAAGCTGATCGAGGATCCAATCGCCCGCGTGGAACCCCTAGTGAAGGGATTGGGAGCGGCGGCTTTGGATAAAGGCGGCAAGGAACTGTGCGGGGAGCTGCGGCCGCTGCTGTCCAAGTATCCATTTAACCCTCAGAGCTCAAACGAAGCGACGATGGCCGAGGTGAATGGGATTTTCAAGCCGGGTGAGGGCGCGCTGTGGAAGTTCTACGACGCGAACCTGCAACGCCTTCTGACAAAGCAGGGCTTGCATTATGTCGCTGCCAGCGGTGGAGGGACGACTTTGACTCCGTCGTTCGTCGACTTCTTCAACCGGGCCGCCGCATTCTCTGGAGCGCTGTACAGCGGCTCAGGCGATCCTCGCCTCACTTACTCGCTGCGCCCCGTCACCTCCGAAGGCATTCAGAGCGTCGGACTTCAAATCGACGGCACCGCATTGAGTTATTCCGAAGGCAGCGCCGCCGCGAAACAGTTCTCGTGGCCCGGCGCTCAGCCTGGGGTGCGCGCGACCGCGAGATTCGGTGGCGGTGCCGACATCACGTGGGCCACGTATCAGGGCCTGTGGTCCGTGTTCCGATTCTTTGGCCGTGCGGAGAAGGCTCCGGGCGCGGGCGCAACCAGCCGCCTGGAATGGGTGATTCGCGTGGGCGATCAGCCCGCGCAGTTGCCAAACGGCAAGCCTCTGACGGTGCGCTTCGACCTGGACATGGGTAACTCGCCGCCGGTTTTCCAGAAGGGATATCTCTCCAGCATCGGATGCGTGGCTAATGTCGCCAGGTAATATGCAACTGCCGGTCAGGCTCGGGAAATACGAGCTGATAGAGTTTCTCGGCGGTGGGATGTCGCATGTGTTCCGGGCGAAGGATACCGTGATCGGCCGGACCGTAGCGGTGAAGATCCTCACGCCCGAGGGATGCGCCGATACGGAGACCAAAGAGCGATTTCTCCTCGAAGCTCGCATGGCCGGCAACATCAGCCATGAGAACGTCATCAGCATTTACGACTTTGGAGAACTGGAAGGCCGCCCGTTTCTGGTCATGGAGTTTCTCCATGGCGACAGCCTGCGTTCTCTCATCAAAGCCGGCGGCACCGGCGATCTTACCGCGAAGCTGAAGCTGGCGCGTCAGATCGCACGGGCCCTCGAATACATTCATTCGCAGTCCATCATTCATCGCGATATCAAACCTGACAACGTTCACGTGAACGAAAAAGGAGTCGTCAAGCTGATCGACTTCGGCATTGCGAAGACCGAAGGACTCTCGCGAACCCGGGCCGGATTCGTCCTTGGCACGCCATACTATATGGCTCCCGAGCAGGTGAAGGGCGAGCAGTTAACTCCCCTGGTCGATGTATATGCGTTCGGGATTTTATTATTCGAGTTATTGGCTGGAGTAAAACCGTTCAAGGCTGAGTCGATCGAGCAGATATTCCACGCCGTGTTGAATCAGCCTGTCGACTTGACGCCGCTTGAGCAGGCTGGCATTCCGCAGCCGGTCAATGATCTGGTTCGACGTTGCGTAGCCAAGAATTCCGCCGACCGGCCCCAGGGATTTGCCGTGATCAGCGCGGAACTCGACCGGCTGATTGCGCCGGAAATCCCACCGGAGCGGTCAGTCGCAAGTGCGCCGGTGAAAACGCCCAACCGGCTGTGGCCGATGGTGATCGCTCTTGCCGTCCTTCTCGTGCTGATCGGAGCCGGGTACGCGATTTGGAATCGTTCGCGTGCAACCACTCCTGCCCCGCTTGCAGAGACGCTCTCCACGCCGGTGGGCGACATGATTCTGATTCCGGCGGGAAGTTTCCTCTCGGGCGCGGATAAACGCAGTGTGACTCTGCCGGATTACTACATCGATCGCACAGAGGTCACCAACGATGCGTACCAGCGCTATTGCACGGAGCGCGGACGCCCGCTTCCCGAAGGGTTCCCTGCCGATAAGCCCGGCTTTCCCGTGACCAACATCACGCTCGACGATGCGCGCGATTTTGCGAAGTGGGCCGGCAAGCGATTGCCTACCATGCCCGAATGGGAGAAGGCTGCGCGAGGCACGGATGGCCGCTTGTACCCGTGGGGCAACGATGCCGACGCCTCGGCGGCGAACCTTGGGAGCGTCATGGATCATCCGTGGTCCACGGACCGGTACGCTCGCGACCGGAGTCCGTTCGGTGCGCTGAACATGGGCGGCAACGCTTCCGAGTACGTTGATCAAATTCAGACTCCGAGCGAAGGAGCCATTCGGCGGTTTGCAACGCTCGTCACGCCGCCGCCGACCGCCGGCGAGCCTTGGTACACTTTTCGGGGCGGATCGTACCGGCTTCCCATCGCGAGTGCGACGACGTATGAGTGGGGTAGTTTGCCGGCTCGATTTCGCGGACCCGATCTGGGCTTTCGCTGCGTGAAGGATCCCCCGCGGAAGTAGCGGGTTGCGGCTGTGCCATACCGTGCCGTTAGAATTAGAGAACACTAGTTCCGGGAGGTGTTCATGCCAATGCAGGTTTGTTTGGGCGCGATGATGCAATGCAGTTTTGGAGTAGCGCCGAGTTCGCTCGTGGTTCTGCCCACGAATCGCGTCACCACCACCGAAGTGCCGGATGCAAACATCATGGATCACATCCCGTTGACGAACATCATGCCGTTTGGCGTTTGCTCGTCCATTGCGAACCCAACCGTAGCTGCAGCGACGGCGGCGGCGCTGGGTGTCCTGACACCCATGCCCTGCATTCCAAACACACCTGCCCCCTGGATCACCGGCGCGCCGACAGTTCTGCTGGCCGGTATGCCCACGCTCGACAACGTGTCGAAACTGATGTGCATTTGGGGCGGCGTGATCCAATTCATCACTCCAGGGGAGTTCACGGTCCTGGTTCCGTGACAGGATCCAGTGAACAGCTCTGAGAGTCACAAAGCACCCGCACTTCCTCCCGTCGCCGCGGAGTTCGAAACGAACATCGATCCAACATCGGGGAAAGAGCCGCCAAAAAAAGTACCGTGGACGTTTCTCCGTGCCTCCGACGGTAAGACCATGGTCGATTACGGGAATCGAGGAATTGTCACCGATCCGCATGGGCAGCAGGCGATCATGCTGAACCGGGAATCAAAGGAAGCCACCGTTATTCCAATGAAAGATGTGTCGGGGCCACAACCGCAGTCGGGGGGCAAGCCGGCGCTATCACCCCCGGCTGCCCCGACCGAAGTTCAGGACCTCGGTAAGAGGATGCTCCTAGGGCATGAGGTCGAGGGAAAGCGCTATACGTTCCCGCCGGTGATGCCACCACCGCAGCCGAAGGAAGCGCCGATGCCGGCCGAAGAAAGACGAGGCGCTGCAGTGAAGGCGGATCCGCCACCGCCGCAGACACTCGAGGTCTGGACCGCCACAAAGCTGCAGATTCCGCTGGTGAGCCGGACGGTGGGAGTGCTTGGGAAGCAGACCACGATGTGTCGAAAAATATCTCCAGGCGAACCGCCCGCGGCTGCTTTCAAGATTCCCCCCGAGTACAAGATCATCGAGAAGCCTGCTGCCTCCCCCTCTTCGCGGAGTTGACCCGAACCATGTTGCAACCACTTTCGTCAGAAGAGAGCCTCCGGCTGCTAGCTTTCTTGAGCGAGTCCGGGTACACGTTCGAAGGGCTTCACGAGGGGCGATTCACTGAGCGCGCCTCGCGGAAAGTTGGGACTCTTGAGTACCTGCTACAGCAAACCGCCGAGCCGTCCGTTTTTCACACGCTTGTGCGCTGGTTTGTGATGGGAGTCGCGGTTCCAGCCCGCGATGCTGCCGGCCTCATCCCCTCCCCTATGCTCCACTTGTTCGAGTCAAGCGGATTGGTGCGGCGGGACGATGATGATCTCCAACCCACGGTGCTGCTGTCCCCGCTTGGTACGCTCATGGTTGCCGCCGACCCAGTGTTGAAGTGGGAGACCGACCCCGACGATCTCGTCGTTTGGCCGAACCCCAGCACCGAACAACTCTTCAACTACACCATCCGGAAGCCGGTTCAATCCGCCCTCGATCTGGGTTGCGGATGTGGGGTCCAGGCGCTAGGTGCCGCGGTACATAGCGAAAGCGTGGTGGCCACGGATCTGAATCCGAGAGCAACCGAATTCACTGCCTTCAATGCGCGACTGAACGGCATTGATAACGTCGAATGCATTCCTGGCGACTCGTTTGAGCCGGTTGGCAACCGGACGTTCGATCTGATCGTCGCGAACCCGCCTTTCTTTGTGAGTCGCTCCACCAACCTGATGTACTGCGAGAACAAGATGGAATTGGACTTGTTCTGTCGTAGCATTGCTCGGGAAGCCCCCCGGCATCTCAACGAGGGAGGGTTCTTCCAGATGATTTGCGAGTGGGTCGAATTGAAGGGCCAACCTTGGCGCGAACGAGTATCCGAATGGCTGGAGGATTCAGGTTGCGATGCCTGGGTGATCAAACAATATTCGATGAAGCCCGCTGCTTATGGCGCGGAACGCGAACGACAGCGTCCGGTTGAGGACCGGTTCGAAGAGGCCGGATCGTTCGCGAAATGGGTGACTTACTATCATGAGAAGCAGATCGTAGCCATTCACGGCGGTCTCATCACCATGCGCCGGCGATCCGGGAAGTCGTGGCTTCGATTCGAGGACGCACCGATCTCGCTGGAAACTCCGGTGGGCGACTTCATCCTCGAAGGCTTCGCCGCCCAGGACATCCTCGAAACGGCGACCCCAGCCCAGATCCTCGAGATGCGGCCCAAATTGGCGGACGACATCCGGCTGCACCAGGTGATGACAAAGGCGGACAGCGGATGGGGTCCCGGTGTTTTGAAACTCGAGTTAACGGCTCCGAGGCTAACTCAGATCGATATGGATCCCACCGTCGCGCAGTTTATCGGGCAATTCAACGGCGAGCGGACGCTCGGCAATCTGGTTCAGGATCTGGCCGCACGGAGCAACGCCGACGTTGACCGGGTTGCACAGGAATGTGCCGGAATCTGCCGGAAACTCCTCGAGCGAGGATTTCTACATTTCCAGGGCGATCATCGACCTGCCTGAGTACCCAGAGCCGGCGATCTCAAGCACGCTGGAAAGGCACACGGGCCGCCGTCGCTGCGATCTTGTTCGCATCAAGAGCCGCCTGGTAGGCGGTCTTCTGCTCCGGAGTGGCGGCTATCTGCTCCGCCGCCATAGATCCGAGATACGTCCAATTGGTCTTGTCGTTATCCAACGACGACCAAACGTGCTGAGGATTGGCGATCTTGGCGTCCAGCATCATCCCGGGCGTAACGGCGGATAACCAGTCGAAGGAATGAAAAGTGGCTGGGTGCTCCCACATCAGAATCGACGGACAGTATCGAAACGAGGCGTGCTTCGCCGCGGGCACGCCCTTATCGACAACAGGCTTGCCGGCTGCCGCCCAGTCGATCCTGTATTCGTTCTGTTCCTGAATTCTCGTGACGTACGCCTGGTATTCGCGAAACGCCGATCCGTCAAAACCGAGTATCTGCATCTGCCGCTTCAAAGTCGCAAGATCTTTCTGATCCATCTTCTTGTCGGAGACACGCAACAGCGGATCGGCAGGGTCGAGTGGAACAACCTCGTTAGCAATGCCAGCCACCTGGTAGCACAGAATCGCGAACATACAGCACGTCATTCCATGACCGTTATTGCCGTCATCCCCCGGGTAGCAGAGGATGCCGTTCCGACGGGCTGCGTATTTGATGGCGCGGAATCGGCCTAATTCCATGAACCGGTTTATCATCATGCGGTTCATGTCGTCGGCGGACGTTCCCAGATTCCTGTGCATCTCACGGAAGGCGGTCTTCACGTCGATTCGGTTTTTGTCGTAGCGGGTCTCGTAACGGGCCCATTGGGAGGCGTACTGCGCCGCGCTCAAAGCCATTCCCGCCTTAGTACATCGGAAGATATGTTTAAAGAAGGCACCGGCAAAACTGTTGGCCATCACGCGGGTCAGACCTTTGGCCGGCGTGTTGACGGCGTGAATCGAAGTGGCGGCGAAGTGGGTCGTCCCCGTGAACATCTCCACGTGACTCGCCTCGTCGCTCATCTTCCAGACGATCAAGTCGCCCGGCTGAAGGTCGGCCTTTGTCAAATCGGTACGAGCCATAGAGTCCACCCCTTGATTAAATGTTGCGTGCGACTATAGCGAACGGCTGCCCGCTACCACTTCAAATCGATCGCGGTCTTCTGTTTCACGACCTGGAACTTCGTTCCCTTCTCGATTTCCACCACATCGTCATCGGCCGTCGGCGGGGGCGTCGGAGGCATCGTCACCGGCAGCACCGGGTCACTCTGCGAGGGATAGCAGGTGACGATGATCAGATCGTCCGACGCGTCCTTCTTCACCACAAGAACCACGCGCTTCATGTCTGTCCGCGCGTAGGTTGCTCCGGCTGTTTCCAATTTGGGCTGCGGCCCCGTTGTGTTGACGGAGACGCTAGCCGGCGTACGTTCCACCATCCTCAACGGAGCTGCCCCAGTCGTCTTTTTGAAAGCTGCGTCCACGGCTTTCACGGCGGAAGCTGAGAAAACCGCGAGGTAAGTGCCCACTGGTTTGGAATGAAGTTCCGTGAGCATCAGCAGTCCCGCATCGCTGAGGATCGCTGCCGACGTGGACATCACAAGCACTTCGGAATCTTCGAACATGGAGTGAGCTTCCATCTTCTGATAGGTCGGATGGATTTTGGTTACTTTCGCCTGCACAGGGAGAGCCTTCGTCAGTGTGCCCCCGGTCGGAACAGCCGCGGTATCAGTCTTGCCTGCGACTGGAAAATCAGCGGACGTCGGTTTAGCGCCCTTGCTGGGCACGTAGATCAACTTTTGGCTATAGGTGGTAACGCTCTGCTCCGCTATCTCCGCCATTCCGCGCTTCAAATACGTGTCGTTCGAAGCGAGCCGAGTTTCGTCCACGTAGAACTCGTACGGCTTGAAGGTACTCGGCGCTTTCGTGGCGGGGTCGAACACCTGTGACTGGTGCGGATGCGCGCCCTTCGGGTTCAGATGAAGCTCGGGATTCTGCCAGAATCTCTGTCTTTCCAGGGCCAAGGGCGTCACGTCCAACGTGGAAGGCGCCTGGAAGGATGCCGGTTTGATTTTGGCTATGTCGACGTTGAACGGATCCAGAGAATGCATGTGAGCGTGAGAGACCTCGTCCTTCGTCGGTTGCTCTGCAAGGAGTTGCGCGCCAGTGGAACAGGTGAACGTGTTCGCCTTCAGTTCCTTCAGAATCTCAGACAACTTCATTGAATCGCCCTCCGGGTCTCTTCATGATAGAAGTTTTCACAAGCACGACGAACTTGGCGGTTAGCATACTTTCAGTACTTGGTCGAGCCTTGTAGCTTGTTGAATTGATCAGGTGGCCAGCGGCTCCAGTACTACTGGATCGCAAAATGAGCCCCCCGGTTTCTGAGGAAAACCTCTTTCGACGGGCACGAGCGACTGCCCAACCTGGGACGCAGTCGATCAGCCCTTGTTTGTTACGTACCAGTGATCTTAGTCTATCGTCCTGCCAAAAAGCCTGGCCATGGCTGTTGGCCACACATTCTGTGACCAGTAGTACTGGAAGCCAGTCTACCGGCAAAGTCGGGTGCTGCTGTGAGCTCACCGGGCTACCAGATTCTCCGGGCACGCTGCCAGCATGGCTGGCATCGCCTCGCCACATCCTGGGCCCCGTGGCAGCAATTCAAAATCCAGCACTGTATCATTCGCCAGGCACTGAGCTTCGAAGAGGAAAGCTCGTCAGGTTCTCGCATGGAGATATCGCGCGCAAGTGCATCGCTGACCGCCGACCCGGTGATGAATCTTGCCCCGTCCGAGGCGATGCGTCGAAGCACTTGCCGCCCGGCTTCATCGGCGGATTGCACTTCGGAAAGATCGACCACCGTGAGCCGGCCATTCAGCGTGGATTGGGCTGTCCTCCAGGACCGCTCGAAATCTGCGGCATCTGGCCCGGACAGACTTCCGATGAGCCGGAAGCGGAGCGACTCAATCTCGTCGTGCAGGTAGACGGACAGCACGTCAATATTCGGGATGCAGGATTTACGCATGGGTGACAACGTCTCAAATCGGGGCCATCGCCGATTCCTTGTCATTTGTGATACCGATTCGGTATCTTTGAAGCAACAGAGGAGAAAAACATGGCACGTGTTGTTGTGCTCGGAGCGGGTGTGTCCGGGCATACCGCCGCGGCGTTTCTGAGAAAGTGGCTGAGTCCGGAACATGAGGTGACAGTGGTCTCACCTCAGCCGGACTACAATTGGATCCCCTCCAACATTTGGGTGGGAGTTGGCCTGCTACGGAAGAAGCATGTGACTTTTCCGCTGGCTCCCGTTTACAAGAAGAAAGAGATCCACTTCCTACAGGCCCGCGCGACGGGAATCTACCCGGACGGCCACGGCGAAGACCGCCGGCCGGTGGTTGAGATCGAATGGACCACCGATGGCCACGTAGGCGAGCGGGAACGACTGCCCTACGACTACCTCGTCAATGCCACCGGCCCGAAGTTGAACTTCGGCGCCACCGAAGGTCTCGGTCCCGGCAAGAACAGCCTCTCGGTCTGCACGGCAGACCATGCGGAAGAGACCTCCGGTGTCTTCAAGAACCTCATCCAGCAGATGAAGCGCGGCGAACGGAAACGCTTCCTGATCGGCACCGGCCACGGCAGTTGCACGTGCGAGGGTGCGGCGCTCGAGTACGTGGTCAACCTCGAGTTCGAACTGCGCGCTCACGGCGTTCGGGACCGGGCCGATATCGTCTTCATCACCAATGAATACGAGTTGGGCGATCTCGGTATCGATGGTGTCCATATCCGGCAGGGCGGCTACATTACACCGAGCAAGATCTTCACCGAGTCGCTATTCGCGGAACGTTCCATCCAGTCCATTACGCGGGCTCACGTCCGCGCTGTCGAACCAGGGCGCGCCCATTACGAGACCCTCGACGGCATAGAAGGGGAAGTCCCGTTCGATATGGCCATGCTCCTGCCCCCATTCAGCGGCGTCGGCCTCAAGGCCTTTGCTGCCGATGGGAACGAGATCACGGACTCGGTCTTCGCGCCGAACGGTTTTATGAAAGTGGATGCCGATTACCGGAAGAAACCATACGAGGAGTGGAAGGCGAGCGATTGGCCTAGATATTACCAGAGTCCGGCGTTCCCGAACATCTTCGCGGCTGGGATTGCATTCGCGCCGCCCCATCCGATCTCGCCGTCGCGCGCCACTGCGGATGGAGTCGTGATCTCACCGGCGCCTCCCCGCACCGGTATGCCGTCCGCCATGATCGGCAAGGCGGTGGCCCATAGCATCGTCGACATGATCCACGGCAGCGATAAACCAACCCATTCAGCTTCGATGGCGGAGATGGGCGCGGCGTGCGTGGCCTCCGCCGGCGCCAACCCGTTTACCGGAACCGCCGCGTCGATTTCTGTATTCCCGATCGTGCCGGATTACGACCGCTACCCCGAATACGGGCGGGATGTCGACCGAACTTTCGGCGAGATCGGACTTGCGGGTCATTGGATCAAAATCCTGCTTCATCACATGTTCCTGTACAAAGCGCGTTTGCGGCCCGGCTGGTCGCTGATCCCGGAGTAAACGATGAGCATCCCACAACCCCCAAAATCCGCAGTTCAGCAGGCGCACAATGCCTGGTTCTACGCGACGAAGCCCACCCGAATGACCCTGTTCTTCAGAACATTTTTGCCATGGCAGATCTGGCGATTCGCACTGATCAACTTGAAGATGATCGGGATGATCCGCCTCAGCCATCAAAAGCAGCGGCATTGAAGCCATGTTCCGCGGCCAATGCATGTCGTGCCATACCATCGATGGCTATCGCTCAGCGGCGCCTTCTGCCGGGCCGCAACCGCGCCGCGACCAGCAATCTTCTGACCGTACTCCACGCCTATAAGCCCGACTCGCCGTACCGCCCGTTCATGCCGCCGCTCAGCGGCACGCTGGACGAAGTGGGGTACTTGGCCGATCACCTGGATCAACTGGAGAATCCCGCGCCACCCGCGGATCCGAAAGCTGTGGCGAGGTTGTCGCAGCCGTGATGCTATCGGGACGCCCATCCCGGTCTGTCACGCCAGGACGTTGGCTGCATCCTTCTTGTTGAGAGGCCAGATGCCCCATCAATTTCCTTCTCACATTCTTTGTCCAGTTGACTTCAGCGACGTGTCCGCCGCGGCCTTGCAGTACGCCGCGATCTTTTCGTCGGCGTGTGGCGCGCGCGTCACTGTTTTGCATACGTACGCTTTCGAGGTCCCGCCTTACTTCACACCCGGTCAAGCGGAGGCGATCAAGGCCCAGTACGTCGGGGCTGCCGCCGAGGCGCGCACCGCGCTTCAGCAGTTCTCGGCAAATGCGGGACTGAACGATGCGGATTTCCGGGTGGTGGAGGCCGATCCGGCCTCGGCAATTCTGGATTCAGTACGCACGCTGAACGCCGGCCTGATTGTTATGGGCACTCACGGCCGAGGCGGCCTCGACCGCGTGATGATGGGCTCGGTGGCCGAACGTGTCCTGCGGAATGCGGGGATTCCGCTGTTGACGGTGCGCGAAACGAAAACTCCTAGCCAGTTGGGCAGCATTCTCTGTCCGGTCAACGACTCCAGTACATCGAGGATTGCATTTCGGTTGGCCGCGCGAGTGGCGGCGTGCTTCGGGGCCCAACTCACTGTGCTTCATGTCCACGAAGACGGATCGAAGCGGGAAGTGCAGGACCTGTGCGCATGGATCGATGACGGACCGCGACCGGACTGCTCGATTCAGGAACTGATACGCCATGGAAACCCCGCGCAGGAGATCCTGAACGTTGCTACTGCAATGGATGCGGATCTGGTTGTGATCGGGGCCGAGCACAGGAATTTCTTCAGTTCAACGGTTCTTGGATCGACAACGGTACGTATTGTCCGGCATGCCGCGTGTCCGGTTCTGACCGTGCCTGAAACTACAGGAGGATAGGTGTTATATCAGCTTCATTCCACTAGGCCGCTTGCTGAGATCGAACAGGCGATGGAGCACTCGGCTGCGCGAAACAAGTTCGGGGTGATCGCAATTCACGACCTGCGGGAAACGATGAAACGGAAAGGCGTGGATCTGGCGATGGAGTGCCGCATCTTCGAAGTCTGCAACCCGCATCAGGCCAAGAGAGTGCTCGAGAGCGATGGTGCCATCTCGACTGCTCTGCCGTGCCGCATCTCGGTTTACGGCTCTCCGGGCGACTATACACTGGCCACCCTGCTCCCGACCGAATTGATGAAATCCTTCGATAGGCCTGACATTGCGCCGGTTGCCAAAGAAGTGGAAGACGTTATCGTTCGAATGATGCAGGACGCAGCCGGTTAACTGGGCAAATCCGCTCGTCAGGGCTCACCTCGAGGAAGGCCAGTACTCAAAGCCACACGGCTGCCGGTCGCCGACACTGCTTTAAATCCGGCCGATCTTCACGCCCCCATTCACAGTCGCGATCCGCAGCGTCGCGCCGCCCGATCCCAGCGTCGCCGATAACTGCTTCCCGATCTTTCCCGACACAGTCAGCGGATAGTCCGCATGCATGCCGCCGTTCACAGTGGAGGTCTCCAGCCGCGCCGAGTAGTTTTCGGGTAGCGCCAGATGCACTCCGCCGTTGGTGGTGGACACGTCCATTCCGTCACCATTCCACCGGGTTCCGGCGAGTTCAATATGCAAACCGCCATTCTGCGTCTTGCCCTGGACGTGGCCGTTGACGCGCGTCAGATGCACACCTCCGTTGACTGCCGAAAAAACTCACGCTGCCCGAGATGTCGCTCACTCCGACGCCGCCGTTGTGAGTCGAAATCTGCACACTGGCATTCTTCGGGGCGAACACTTCGTAACTCACCGACCAGTTACCATCCGAAGGACCCTCCGCCGCGATGTGGCCCGCGCTCGCATTCACCCGCACCTGGCTGGCTCGCGACCGCGCCTCCGCTTCAGAATCCGCCTGCGCCTGCACCTTCGATCGCACCAGCACGTCCGCGCGATCCCAGCCCTTCACCGTAACTCCGCCATTCTGTCCGCCATCGATGGTCAACTGGCCGCCGTAGCCGGCGGTCTGCTCGCGGATTTCGCAGAATCGAGCCCGCCCCCCGCCGTCCTGTTCGCCCTCGTTGCAGTGCATGGTGGGCTGCGGATTCTGCGCAACCACCGGCAGGCGGCCAAAATCGAAAACATCCAATTCTTCATGATTCCTCCAAACTCCCGTCCGCTGTAGTTACCGGGCGGGATGCAACAAGTTACCAGACCCAGTCAAAAATTGGGGCGAGCGGCATCAGTGGGACCTCTGGCACCAGCGATTCCACTGCGCTTGTTCCGATCGATTCGATCGAATGCCGGAATGTACCATCCAAACCTCACCTTCTGAAGTCGAAACCGTCTATTCTTCCGAACTGTAGCGCTAAGCGATATTTCTGCAACCACCGCGCAAGTGGTGGCATAATTAAACAAGTCCCTCTATCTCTTTCTTTGCTATGAGCCTCAGGAAATTTCTCGCCATTCCGCTTGCAATCACCTTCGCTGTTGCAGGCTTTTCTCAAGCCCTGCCCAAGGGCGTTCAAAAAGTCGCTTCGGTGGAAGGCATCACTGAATACACCCTACCCGATGGACTGCGTGTCCTGCTGTTCCCGGATCAATCGAAGCCGCAGCTCACGGTCAATATGACCTATCTGGTCGGTTCGCGCCATGAAGGCTACGGCGAAACCGGAATGGCTCATTTGTTGGAACATTTGCTATTCAAGCAGACCACCACGCGCAAGGACATCAAGCAGGATCTGGTCAATAAAGGCGCGCAGTGGAATGGTTCCACCTGGTACGACCGCACGAACTATTTCGAGGTAGTCCCTTCGAGCGACGAGAATCTGAAATGGGCTGTCGAACTCGAAGCCGACCGCATGGAGAACGCGATCATCACCAAGGAAGTGCTGGATCCCGAAATGACGGTGGTTCGCAACGAGTTTGAGATGGGCGAGAACAGCCCGGAGCGCATGTTGGAGCAGCGAACGCTGGAAGCGGCATACACATTCCATAACTACGGGAAGTCGACCATCGGCACCCGTTCCGATATCGAGCATGTTCCATACGACCGGCTGCGGGCCTTCTACAAGAAGTACTATCAGCCGGACAATGCCGTGCTAACCATCGCCGGCAAGTTCGATCCGGCAAAGGTTCTGGATGTTGTCACCGCGGCGTTTGCGTCTGTCCCGCGCCCGGAGCGGAAACTCGAGAAGACGTACACCGAGGAACCCGTGCAGGATGGCGAGCGCATGGTGACCCTGCGGCGCGTTGGCGACGTGCAGGAACTCATGGCCGTGTACCACATTCCCGCCGGTTCACATCCCGACGCCCCTGCGCTGGACGTGCTTGCGGGAATTCTCGGTGAGACTCCGTCGGGCCGGTTGTACAAGGCATTGGTGGATAACAAGAAGGCTGTTGCGGCCAACATGGAGGCCGCCAGCCTGCACGATCCCGGCTACATTTCGGCGTTCGTGCGCGCACGGCAGGATCAGTCACTCGATGAGGCCACGCAGGTGATGCTGAAGACCATCGAGAACCTGGCGCAGGAGCCACCGAGCAAAGAGGAAGTGGAGCGAGCCAAGGCTCGGATTCTCAAGAACATCGACCTGGCGTTGAACAACTCGCAGCAGGTCGGCATCGTCATCAGCGAGTTTGCCGCGATGGGCGATTGGCGGCTGCTGTTCCTGCAACGCGACGGCGTCAAGAAAGTGACCGAGAAGGATGTGATGCGCGTGGCGGAGGCCTACCTTAAGCCGTCGAACCGCACGCTGGGCGAGTTTATTCCAACGCCGAAACCGGATCGCGCCGAGATTCCCGCGACGCCGGAGATCGCCACCATCCTCAAGAATTACAAGGGCGGCGAATCGGTGTCACAGGGCGAGGCATTCGACAGCACCCCGGCCAATATCGAGAGCCGGCTGCAACGCTCGAAGCTTCCCGATGGCATGAAGGTAGTTCTGCTGCCGAAGAAGACTCGCGGCGGGACGGTAGTGGCGCTTGTCAATCTGCATTACGGCACGGAGAAGTCGCTGTTCGGCAAATCGGCCACTGCTCAACTCGCAGGTGCCATGCTGATGCGCGGCACGAAGAACAAGAGCCGCCAGCAGATTCAGGACGACATGGACAAGCTGAAGGCTCGCATCCAGGTGAATGGCGGGGCCACCGGAGCCAGCGCCACGGTGGAGACCACTGAAGCGAACCTGCCCGAAGCGCTAAAACTGGTGGCTGAAATCCTGCGCGAACCGGGTTTCCCAGAGCAGGAGTTCGAGACCGTCCGGCAGCAGCGTCTGGCCAACATCGAGGCGATGAAGAGCGAGCCGCAGATGCTCGCTGTCCAGGCCTTCCAGCGGAAAATGAATCCGTTCCCTCCAGGTGACGTCCGGCACGTCGGCACTCCCGAGGAGCAACTCGCCGATTTCAAGAAGCCGACTTTAGAGGACGCCAAGAAGTTCTATCAGGATTTCTACGGCGCTTCCACCTCGGAGTTCGTCGTCTCCGGGCAGTTCGATCCGCAGGAGATCAAGAAGGTCGCGGCCGATCTGTTCGGCGATTGGAAGAGTCCCAGCCCGTACGAAAAGATCCTGACGCCTCACCGCAGCATCGAAGCCGGCAATCAGAATATCGAGACGCCGGATAAGAAGAACGCGATGTTCATCGCAGGTTTGCGGCTGCCGTTGAAGGACACGGATCCTGATTACCCGGCTATGGAGCTTGGCTCCTACATGCTGGGTGGATCGGGTGCCTCTCGCTTGTTCAAACGCATTCGCGACAAAGAAGGTCTGAGCTACGGCACGGGCAGCCAACTCGCAGTGCCGTCGGAAGACAACGGGGCCATCCTGATCGGTTATGCCATCAGCGCTCCGCAGAATTCGCCAAAGGTGGAAGCCAGCTTCAAGGACGAACTCGCACGGACGGTGAAAGACGGCTTCACCGCGGACGAGGTCGCCGCCGCGAAGAAGGCGTGGCTCGACGAACAGAAGGTCCAACGCGCTCAGGATCAGTCTTTGATCCGAGAGCTCGCGCAAACCGCGTATCTCGGCCGGACCATGAAGTTCGACGAGGAGATCGAGACGAAGATCGCCGCGATCACTCCGGAGCAGGTGTCGGGAGTGTTCCGCCGTCATGTCGACCCCAGCGGGATGTCCTTCTTCAAAGCCGGCGACTTCAAGAAAGCCGGCGTGTTCCAGAACTGATTGATTGGTGGGGCAGGGCCGGCCTGCCCCACCGTGTACGCAATAGCATATTCAACAATTGGAGCTCGAGCGCTCGCCGATTCGCACGAATTTATCTTCAGCCGCTGGTGCTTCATAACCGTTTCAATCGCCGCGAATGGTGACAACGGCGACTCGCGCCGGAGTCTTACGGATGTGAGCATGATGAGGCGGATTGTGACGGGAGCCATTGCGGGCGCCGCGGCGGGATGGGCGTTGAACCAGGCGGAGCGGCGATGGGCATCCAAGCGGCATCGGCCGTACGATCCCATCAACTCGGGCACGTATGAGTCCGATAGCACCCGCCGCATCGCGAAGGCATTGGCCATCGCCGATTGGCCGCACCTCGGCGACGACGCGGTGATGGTGCACTATGGCATGGCGGCCGCGATGGGCGCCGCTTATGGGGCACTCCGTGGGCCGATCCCCACTATCGCCGCCGGATGGGGGTTGTTTTACGGCACCGCGCTGTGGCTCGCGGCCGACATCACCATCGGCCCAGCGCTCGGACTCTCGCGTGCTCCGTGGGACTATCCGGGCTGGGTGAACCAATCGGCTTTCGTTTCGCACTTGGCGTACGGCGCAGCCCTCGAGGCGGTCTACAAGGCACTGGAGTAACACGATTGGTCGAAATAGCAGCAAACCCGCTATGTTAGAAGAAGTGCCATCGACCCCCTTTCGATTCGCCATTAGTGCCACTTTCACCGCCGAGCCGCTTCAGCCTGCCATCGAGTTTTGGGGACGCCGGTTGAACGCCGACTTCGAGGTCCGTTTCGCGCCCTACAATCAGCCGCAGCAAACGCTGCTCGACCCGGCCAGCGTCTTCGCCGGAAACCATCACGGGATGAACGTTCTGCTGATCCGTTTGGAAGATCTCGGCCGGAACGAACGGATCGCCGACGACCTGAAGGAACTCGTGCACGTCACCCGCGACGCCGCAACCCGGCTGTCCGCGCCGCTGGTAGTTTGCGTTTGCCCCTCATCCCCCGCGTTCGCCGCCGGCGCGGCTCGATCCTATCGTGAGTTGGTGGCGCTTGCGGCCGGCGTGCTCGAAGATGTCCCGGCCGTGCAGTTCGTATCGCCCGAGCAGGTGGATCGTCTTTACCCGGTGGAAGTCCGGCACGATCCCGATGCCGAACGGCTTGCGCAGATCCCGTACACGGAAACCTACTACGCGGCTCTCGCAACCTCGCTGGTTCGCCACGCTCACTCGCTCTTCACGTCGCCGTTTAAGGTAATCGCGCTCGATTGCGACAACACGCTGTGGCAGGGCATTTGCGGGGAAGACGGCCCGTCCGGAGTGGTGCTCGACCCGGCGCGCCGGGCACTTCAGGAGTTCATGCTGGATCAGCGCGAGTCCGGCACGTTGCTCGCGATGGCCAGCAAGAACAACGAACAGGACGTGCTCGATACGTTTGCGGCCAATCCGCACATGCCCCTGCAACTCCGGCATTTTGTTGCGTGGCGCCTCAATTGGGAGTCGAAGGCCGACAACTTGGTGGAGATCGCGTCCGAACTCTCGCTCGGCGTCGACAGCTTCATTCTGGTCGACGATAATCCGAAGGAGTGCGCGGAAGTCTCGGGCCGTCTGCCTGAAGTGGCTGCTATTCCTCTCCCCGAAAACATCGCACTCACTCCGGATTTCCTGAAGCACGTTTGGGCCTTCGATCGAGCCTCGGTCACCGAAGAGGATCGCAATCGCAATGCCTACTACTCGCAGGCTCAGGAGTTCGGCCGCGAAGTGCGGGCCGCCACCAATCTGCACGATTTCGTTGCCGGCCTCAACCTCAAGGTCGAGATCACCCCGCTAACTCCCGAGCACGTAGCCCGAGTCTCGCAACTCACCCAGCGCACCAACCAGTTCAACTTCACCAGCATCCGCCGCAGCGAATCGCAGATCCAGGCGCTGGTTCGCGACGACGTCTATTACTGCGCAACGGCCGAAGTCAGCGATCGTTTCGGAAGCTATGGACTCGTGGGCGTGCTGATCTTCCGAGTCGGTGCCACCGCGCTCGAAGTGGATACGTTTCTGCTGAGTTGCCGCGTGCTGGGCCGCGGCGTCGAACACCGCATGCTCGCATGGCTAGCGGAAGAGGCTCTTCGCCGCGGACTTCAACTAGTGGATGTGGAACTGGTGCTCACCAGCAAGAATCGGCCTGCACAGCAGTTCCTTCATGCCGTCGGTCACAACGTCGAGACCGAACAGCCCGAGGGCTTTCTGTATACGTTCCAAGCATCCGGTCTGCGCGACCTGCGATGGTCACCCGCCACTTCCGTCGACGCGCCGAAGCCATCGGCCAAGCCGTCCGGCACACCGGGACGTCGGCTTGTCGACTATGCCGACATCGCCACTAACCTCGCCACTCCGGCCCAGGTCCTCGAGGCTATGCGCCGCGAGTCGCAGGCGTCGCACGACACGGCGTCCACTCACCAGTTGACGGAAACCGAGAAACAACTCGCGGCCATCTGGAGCGACCTGCTGAAGACTCCGGTCATCGCGCCCGCGGATAACTTCTTCGATCTTGGCGGGCACTCCCTACTGGCCGTGCTCCTGATACTGCGCGTCCGCGAGACGTTCGGCGTCGAACTCCCCATTGACGATGTCTACTCGGCCAGCCTCACTATGGGCGAGCTTGCACGGAAGATCGAGACCTATCAGTTGAGCCAGATGAATCCCGAGGAGTACGAAGCGCTGCTCGCCGAGATTGAAGGACTCTCCGACGAGGAAGTGCAGGCGCTACTCTCGAAGGAAGATCCTGGCGTCCTGTAGCCGCGGCATGCGGATTCTGCTCACATCCAACGCGTCGTACGCGCCCCCGCGCGGCGGGTCGACACGCAGTAATCTGGCGTGGCTGCGGCACATGGCCGCGGCCGGACACCACTGTGTCGTCGTTAGCGCTGCGCCGGGGCAGACGGACCAGACCGTCCAGCAGGACCGCATCGAAATTCATTCGATTCACGATCTGCCGCGGCGGTCGGCCATTATCGCGGAGCGGATCCATGCGCTTCAGCCCGACTTCGTGCTGGTCTCTTCGGAAGACCTCAGCCATGTGCTGCTTCGTGAAGCCGGCAAGACTGCGCCCGGCCGGATCGTGTATCTCGCGCACACGCCGCAGTTCTTTCCATTCGGACCCGAGAGCTGGAATTCCGATGCCGCCGCCACTGCCATCGTCCGCCGGGCTTGCGCCGTCGTTACCATCGGCGAACACATGGCGGGCTATGTCCAGCAGCACGCCGGTGTTCAGGCGCGAGTGATTCATCCGCCGCTGTATGGCACGCCGCCATGGCCCCACTTCGACAACTTCGGTGCCGGCTTTGTTCTGATGATAAATCCGTGCCGCGTGAAGGGGCTCGGCATTTTTCTCGACGTGGCGGCGCAATTCCCGGAGGTTCCGTTCGCCGCGCTGATCGGATGGGGCACCACCAGCGCCGACAAAGCAGCGATGGCGAAACTCCCAAACGTGCGACTGCTCGCCAGCGTACCGAACATCGACGATGTGCTGTCGCAAACGCGAGTCCTGCTGATGCCGTCCATCTGGTACGAGGGTTTCGGACTCATCGTGATGGAGGCGATGCTGCGAGGCGTCCCCGTCATTGCGAGCGATTCGGGCGGGCTGAAAGAGGCCAAGCGTGGCACGGGATTCGTGATTCCCGTCCGGCCTGTCGTCGGCTATCTGCCCGAGTTTGACGAGATGCACATGCCGCGGCCGATTGAGCCCGAGCAGGACATACAGCCGTGGTGCCGAGCGCTTCAGACGCTGCTCACTGGCCGCGCGGCTTACGAGGACGAGGTCCGCCGGTCGCGCGAACGGGCCATCGAGTTCGTCTCTCCACTCCATGCCGGCGACTTCGAACGCATGCTTACCGGGTTGGAGCCTGCCGCCGACGTGTCGAACGCGCCGTCAGCACATCCTCCGGAGCGCCTGAGCCACCTGACGCCGTCGCAGCGCGTGCTGCTGTTGCGGCGACTGAAGCACGGAACGCACTGAACCCATGCGGATCCTGCTCGCGCATAACTCGCTTTACTACCCATCGCACGGCGGCGGTGACAAGTCGAACCGCATTCTGATGGAGGCGCTGGCAGAGCGCGGTCACGAGATCCAGGTCGTGGCGCGGCTCGGCGAATTCAGCGAGGCCGCCGAAGCACGATTCCTCGCCGCCCTTGACGGCCGCAACACGCAGGCCGAAGTCAACGCCGGCGTTGCGCGCTTTTCCCATAACGGAGTCCGCGTGGAGACTCTCACGCGCAACCCGCAGATGCGTGCTGCCTTTGCAGCCGTCGTGCGCGACTTCGATCCGGACGTGATTCTCACTTCAACCGACGATCCCGCGCAACTCCTTTTCGAAATCGCCGTGAACGCGCCGCGCGCACGAGTGGTCCACCTGGTTCGCGCTACCATCGCCGTCCCCTTTGGCCCGGATAGCTCGATGCAGAGTGAGCGCCGCACCGGGTTGCTACGGCGTGCCGATGCCATCGTCGGAGTTAGTGAATATGTGGCACGGTACATTCGCGAATATGGCCGCATGCCGGCGGTCCACGTGCCAATCTCGTTGATGGAACCTGGCGAACCACCTGCCGTTGGCCGGTTCGATAACTCCCATGTCACGTTCGGAAATCCTTGCGCCGTAAAGGGCATTGATATATTTCTCGGTCTCGCGCGCTGCCTCCCCAATCTGCAGTTCGCGGCCGTTCCTACTTGGGGCACCAATCAATACGACCTCTCCCGTCTCCAATCGCAACCCAACATCAGCATCGTCCCGCCCGTCGATAACATGGATGAGTTATTCGCGCAAACGCGCGTGCTGCTGGTCCCGTCCGTGTGGGCCGAGGCGCGATCGCGAATCGTTCCCGAGGCGATGCTACGGGGCGTTCCCGTGATGGCGAGCAACATTGGCGGCATTCCTGAGGCAAAACTCGGAGTGCCATACTTGCTGCCCGTAAATCCGATACGCGGCTACAAGCCGGCTGTCGACGAGAACATGGTGCCGGTCGCCGAAGTGCCGCCACAGGACATCGAACCGTGGGTGGCCGCGCTCCGCAGACTTACTACCGACGAATCGCACTGGCTGGCGATTTCGAGCGCCTCCCGCCAGGCCGCGTTGGATTACGTGCACAACCTCAGCGTCGAGCCCTTCGAACGCGTGCTCGATGCCGTGGTAGCGCGCCCTAAGCAGATGGCTGCCGCGGCGCCGCGCCGGAACGCGCTCACGGCTGAGAAGCGCCGTCTGCTGGCGATTCGAATGAAACAGCGCGCCGGCCGCGCGTCAGCAGGCGAGTGGTTCCCCGGCATCGAACCCGCGCCGTTCCGGCTCTTCTGTTTTCCTCACGCCGGAGGCGGCACGCTGCAGTATCGAAGCTGGCGTGAGCCTCTGATCGATGTCGCCGCCGTTGTGCCCGCGTTGCTACCCGGTCGCGAACAGCGTATCCGCGAACCCGCGATCGACGACTTCGCATCGCTGATCCAGAAACTCTATGAGGCGATCCTTCCGCATCTGTCTGAGCCATTCGCGTTCTTCGGCCATAGCATGGGCGCCGCGCTCGCATTCGAACTGTCGCGACTCCTCCGCAGCCACTCGCACCCCATGCCGCGAGCCCTCATCGTCTCCGCCGCCCGCGCCCCTCAGTTCCGCGAACACTGGACACCTCCCGCCGACCCGTCGGACCTCGAATTCCTCGACGAACTTCGCCGACTGGACGGCGTACCGGACGAGTTACTCGAGCACGAGGAAGCACTGCGAGTCGTACTGCCCGCGTTGAAGGCGGACGCACGTCTCTACCGCCGGTATATCTACCGGCCCGGTCCGCCGCTCGGCATTCCGATCTTTGCGTACCGTGGCCGCACCGACCCGAATGTCCGTCCCGAACACGCCGCCCGCTGGCGCGAACAGACCACCGCCGCTTTCAAGGAACGCGAATTCGACGGCGGCCACTTCTATCTCCAGACCTGTCGCGATGAGTTATTGACTGCTCTCCGCGACGATCTTTCGACAGTAACGCCGTGATGGATGAGTACGACCTCGACGACCAGCATGCTCCGGAGTGCTTTGCCGACATGAGTGCGCTTTTCCGAACGGTCGCGGCTGAGAATCAACACTTCAGAGCCGCGCCCGTCAGCAAGCGGTTTATCGGACCTTCTAGACGCTAGCTGTTGGTTTAGGACAGCTGTTTGCAAAAAACCCCGACGCCCCAGCTACGGAATGATGTTCGGCAGGAACACAATTCTGCCCACCAGCGTGACATGGTAGTTGACGCGGTGAAGTGTCGCGTTTTTGTTCCGAATTGCAACATCCACATCGACGCCTTGGAACAACTGCGTGTGCTGCTGACCATTCGTGTCGGTCCCGTGGAAGAAGGGGTGGGGCCGCCAGACATCCACGGCAAATCCGAGGTCCACTCCCCCGTTTTCTTTCTCGAACGCCGAGCTGACGTTCGCGTACGGCGCCCACTGCTCGAGATCGAAATTGGCCATCGTGTTGGCGGGGCGGGGAATTCCGTACTTGCTCGACGCAAATCCAAGTGGGTTGGCGATATCCGGAGATATGGTTAACGTTTCCCGCCGCCTTTCGTTAGAATTGTTTCCCTGGAGATCCACGATTCCTACACCTGTCAGCACGAGAATGAACTTTTGTGCGGCGGCGCTCGGTTTCGGTTCGTTGGCTCCGAGCCCCTCGGGTATAATCACTCAGTTCTGTCCCGCAAAGTTGGTAACATTGATCGGCATATCCACTCCTTCGTCAAAGGTTGGTACCCAGACATGGGTAGTGAATTCAGGCCCAAAGACGTTACAGCGGCAATCGTTCTGCGGTAGGCGCCTCAATTTGAGGGCTACGGGACCGTGGAGGTCGGCGGCAATAACGCCCTTTAGGTTTAGGCTCACGCGTCCTGTTGTACGATGGTAGCCGCATAATTCCTGAACAACGAGGCCAACGAATGGATGAATCGCGACCAAAACGGGCATCGCTCGGCGAGTTCATCGAAGCGGCGAGAGCCCAAGGCGCTTCTGACGATTTGCTCGTCGATCTGTTAGAGCGCCGGGGCTGGCCACGTAAGGAAATCCACCAGGCTTTCGCGGCTCTCTATGAACGGCTAACGGGCCTGGAACTCCCCGCGCGAGGGGCCCGGTCCGCCGAGTCAGCGCGCGATGCGTTCCTCTACTTACTTTCCTTCGGCACGCTGGCTACGTGGACCTGCGGCTTAGGCTCCCTTTTCTTCACGCTGATCGACATGAATTTCCCGGATCCTGTCGCTGCTCAGAGATTTGTCAATGTTAGCTTCGCCATTTCCGGAGCCATGGCCAGCGTGATCGTCGCCTTCCCCTTGTATTTGCTCACGATGAGGCTTCTGATTCGAGGAGTCGAATCGCAACCGGAGAAGCTGGATTCCGGTGTTCGAAAATGGCTGACGTATATCGCTCTGCTGATCGCCTCCGCAACCGTAATCGGCGACTTAGTCACTTTTCTATCTTATTTCCTGCGCGGCGAGTTATCCATTCGATTCGTACTCAAAGTCCTCACGGTCCTGGGCATCGCAGGCGGTGTTTTCTGGTACTACCTCTTATGGTTGGAGCGCCCTCCGGAGCGCCGCGATGAGTAGACACCGTGCATTCGCGGCGGCTGCGACGCTGGCTGTCGTGCTGGGAATCGTAATTGGCTTCTGGAATCTCGGCGGCCCTGGCAAACAGCGCGAGGCGGCCGCCGATCAGCGCCGGTCCGAGGACTTACGCCGCATCTGGTTTGCGATTCAGCAGTTTCACAGTACCGAGAGAAAACTCCCGCCCGCGCTCACCGGTCTCGATATTTATTCACCTGGCCTGAGGGTGCAAGATCCGGAGTCAAATATCCCTTACCTATACCAGGTCACGGGCGAGACCGCGTACCAGCTTTGCGCCACATTCAACGCCGATACGCGGAACGCCCTCGATATGGATGCACCGGTGACGAGATTCAACTACCATCCAGCCGCCAGGTATTGCTTCAACCTGGACGTCACGCAACCCGTCGCGAATCGCTAGCCGGCCTTCAGAAACGTGCCCTGTTGCAGTTCCCGAAACGCATCCTGCAACTTGTCCTTGAGTCTATTCATTGGTTTGCTGCGATCACTACTTTGCCTCGGCCTCGCCGGTGCACCCTGCCCGCGTACGCGTCGGCCGCTTGCGAGAACGGCACCACAGTGTCTACTACCGTGCGCAGATCGCCGGACTCCAGCAAGTCCGCAATTTGGTACAACTGCTTCTGATTCGGCTCCGATAAAAAACGCATCCTTGATGCGTCCTTCGGAGGAGACTTCTCCTCCCGAGGCGATGGTCACCATGCGACCGTTCGGTTTGAGCACGCCCCAGGACCGCTCGAGAGTCTCGCCGCCCACCGTGTCGAAGACCACGTCGAAATCCCGCGCGATCTCCTCGAATCGAGAGGTCTTATAGTCGATCACCTGCTCCGCCCAACGCTCCGCGACGAAATCGAGATTGGCGCCAGATGCCGTTGCGACAACCTGCGCGCCGTGCAGTTTCGCGAGTTGAACAACAAACACGCCCACCGCACCGGCGCCGCCATGAACCAGCACGCGCTCGCCGGATTTCATCTGTGCCCGCTCGAATAGTCCCTGCCAGGCGGTCAGAGCCCCGATGGGAACGGACGCCGCATCGATATGGGTCAGCCTGGCCGGTTTGGGCACGACCGACGAGAATGGCGCGGTGCAGTACGCAGCAGTCGCGCCATCGGTGAACCAGTCGTTCATGCCGAACACCTCCTGGCGGACTTCGAGTTCCCCCACACCTTGCCCGCACGCTTCCACGACTCCGGAGAATTCGTGGCCCGGCACCGCTCCGGTACGTTTTCCGCCTGATTGCTGGTGCGTCGTTGGATACCAGCGTAACTCGCTGGGTGTAACTCCAGCCGCGCAAACACTGATTAGTAACTCGCCCGGTCCCGGTTGGGGTTGAGTTACTTCAGCTGGAACAATCGTTAGTCCTTGCGCCGTATCGGCAAGATGCATGGTGGTCATCACTCAACTCCCCAGTCCCGCCCGCCGCCGACGGCCAGCCATCAGATAGACGGCAGCCCTGGGTTCCAGTAGCGGATCCTGCGATGGCTCGATGCCGTCGACGCGTGGAATCGGATCGAAGATGATATGCCGTTGTTCCGCTTCGTTGTTGGGGACGACTTCGGAAATCTCGACGGTGCCGAGTTGCACCTGCGGCCGGTCTTCGGGCCAGTGCTGGGTGGAGTCGTTAACAACATCGCCGGGCGCGGCGAGTTGAACGACAATGTCCATCTTCACCGGGTCCCTACTCAGCCGGCCGACGATCTCGTCCATGAGATAGTTCGGCGATTTCGCCGCGGCATCGCCGGCCGTCAGATACCCAGACCCATCGTGGGGCCGGATTCGATAGCGGCCCGACTGCGAGACGCCATCCCTGTTTGTGAACCGATACGCGTTCACGGCGAAGAACGACTCCCGCGCGAAACTGGTGGGAAACGGCTTGGGAGCTTGTACAAACGCCAGTGCCGCGGGGTGCGTGCCCAGAAACACTTCGATAGGCGACGGCTTCGGAGCCCCCGGGCCACTGGCATAGGCAGCCTCCAGGAACTCGACGAACTCTTCGGCGGTTCGTGCCGGGAAGCCGTTCACTGAGTGCGCAATGATGTCGGTGTGCACGTGTTCAGCAAGGTGGAAGCGGATGGCGATTCCGCGCGGGCTGGCGTCGTCGCTGTTATCAGCGATCGAAGGAATTCCGGCGAAATCGGAAAAGCGAACCGACACTGGCGTGGACGTCCGCTCCACGTGTGGGGCACGGCTGAGTGAACCAGCGCCCGCGGCAGGAGTGAACGTGCCGGCTAACAGGATTCCCTTGGCATGTGCGGGACGGAATCCAGCGTGTACGCCGCCGTTCACGTTATCAAAAGCGTGAATGATCCTGTGGCTGAGGGCCGTTGATTCATCGATTTTCGAAGGGGTCATCTTGAGAGTCCTCCCAACAACAACTCTGCCGCATCCCGCGCCGAAAAACATCACGGCATTGGCGTACAGCGCGATTACCCGATCGAGTTAGGCGGGGACGGGATGATGATCTCGCGGCGGCCGAAGAGTCTGGCATCGAGCGACAAAGACCCTGGCCCCAGCAGGACGAGTGCGGCGGCGATCGATGCAGCCATCGCGGCATGCGATCGCGATTGGAGCGGGCCCGACTCAGGCAACGGGATCAATGACACCGCCATCGCCGCGATTACGAGTGCCGCGGCTCCGCTGCAGGCAGGTGTGAGAAAGCCGCTCAGAATACCAAGCCCGGTGACGGACAGCAGAAAGGCAATTGCCGCCGATACGGGAGTGAGACTACTTGGCGCAGTAAAGTAGAAACCGCCCTGCACGCACGCGGTAAGTCCGAGCGCCAACCGTAGAATCACCAATCCGACTGCTGGACCGTGTCCTGGAAATGTGGAAAAAAGCCGCTGCAGACGCGCCTCCCGAAGACTCGGAGACTCCTGTCGCGGAGTAACTCGTCTGACATCAGAGTAAGTGCTCCCGTCTGTCAACGCATCCCTAGAGCGAGGCAACGGCGCGTACCACTTTCGGGTGATTAGAACTGAATGATTCCTCGCCGGAGTGCAATCGCGACTGCCTGCGTCCGGTCGCTGGCACCGAGTTTGTCCATGACATGCTTGAGGTGGGCTTTTACCGTTTCCTCGGAAATGGACAACAGATCCGCGATATCGCGATTCCGATTGCCGCCCGCCAAATGGCGCAGGACATCCAGTTCCCGCGGAGTGAGCGCTTCATCGCTGAGGTGCTCCGCCAATTGCGCAGCCACTGCCGCCGGCACGCGCTTCTTTCCTGCGTGAACTACCCGGATGCCATCCACTAGTTCAGCGGGTGGCATGCTTTTGAGCAGATACCCGCGAGCGCCCGCAGCCAAGGCACGCTGAATCTCGACGTCGCCTTCGAACGTAGTAAGCATAATGATGCGGGCTTCCGGGAAGCCGTCACGGATGGCGAGCATGGCATCGATGCCGCTCATATCGGGAAGTCGAAGGTCCATCAGCGTGATGTCGGGTTGGCGGTGGCGGAACATCTCAATTGCCTCGCGTCCGCTCGATGCCTGCGCCACCAGCGCCATATCAGGCTGGCTGTTGATGATCGCGCCGATGCCTTCGCGCATCAGTGGATGATCGTCGACGCTTAGCACTCGGATCGTTTGTGATTCAGTCATGCTGGTCCTTGTGGCTGTGCCGTGCCGGAAAAGCAATGTGCCCTGGTACGATTAGTTCGACTTCGGTTCCCGCGGCGGGACGGCTCCATACTTTGAGTCGTGACCCGATTCGTTCGGCCCGCTCCCGCATTCCTATCAATCCCCAGTGTCCTTCGCGCCCGGACTGCAGGACAGCGGCATCGATACCGGATCCGCTGTCGCGCACCACCAGCCGCAAACAGGAGCGCTCGTAATTCAGTTCTACTTCCACCGTCTCCGCGCCCGAGTGGCGGAATGCGTTCACAAGCGCCTCGCGGCCGATGCAGTAGATCTGATCGGGCACAAGCGGATTCAGAGCACGGCTCCTTCCCTCGACGATTACTCGGAACTGAGTCGACGCCGGAATCGCCTGCTCCTCGCGAAGCCGCGCGAGAGCGTCTTCCAGATCGTTCACGGCCACAGGCGACGATCGCAGACCCTGGACGGCGTTCCGCCCTTCCTCCACCACGCCGCGCATCAACTCGATCACGTGGTCGAGTTGCGATCGGGCCGGAAGATCGGCCGGAACGCCGTCGGCCGCGACGTGGAGTTGCATGGATGCGCTCATCAGTCCTTGCAGCAGAGTGTCGTGCAAATCCTGTGCCATGCGGGTGCGTTCAGCCAGGCGTTCCTCAAAGCGGACGTTCAACCGGCGAGTTACCTGACGAAGCCGGAAGCGGTTCAGCGCCACGATCGCGATCACACAGGCGGCGATGCCGGATAGACGGAACCACCATGTCTGCCAGAGCGCTGGTGTCATATCGAAAGCGAGAGCCGCCTCGCCGCTGTTCCAGATTCCCGCGCTGTTACTGGCAACCACGCGAAAACGATAAGTGCCTGGGCCGAGATTCGTGTAGACCGCCTCGGGCGAGACCGCCGCATGGCTCCATTCCGAATCGAACCCGTCGAGCCGGTAACGGAATCGAACGCGGCTCGGAACCGAGAGGCTGAGACCCACGAACGTGAACACGATCCGGTGCCGCGCGGCCGGAATGCGAAGCGGTGCCGCAGTGTCCATCTGGGTTCCGTCGGCGGAGACCGATTGTATCCGAACCACAGCGGGCGCATCCGGGACGACACGCGCCGGGTCCACCACCGCGACGGCGTCGCGCAGCGCAAACCAGATTCGCCCCGCCTTGTCACTGATGACCGAGCGTTGACGCCGGACCACTTCAGTGGAAGCGAGTCCATCATCCGGACCGAATGCGCGAATCTCCCCGGGAGTCGATTCAGCGCCCAGGAGCCAGGCTCGCGAGACGCGCAGCACTTGCGTGGAAGTAGCGATCCACAGCGATCCCAGCCGGTCCGCGGCAATGCCGGAAATCTCCGCCACCAGAGGCTCCGGCGGACTCCTTGGAAACTCCACACGCCCCGAACGGATGTAGGCGATGCCGGCATTCGTCCCGATCCACAGCACACCCTCCGCATCGGCGGTCAGTGAGTTGATGCGGCCGGGCGGCACACCGTCCTGGCTCGTGTAGACGCGCCACTTGCCGTTCGCCAGCGTGCAGAGGCCGTCGGGCGTTGCGAACCACAGAGTGCCGTCCGCGGTTTTCTCAATGGCGGTGACCGTGTTCGAGGGCAGGCCGTCTGCCGTAGTGAAAGTCGTGATCCGGCCATCGCGGATTCGACTGACGCCGCCACCAAGGCTCCCCGCCCAAACCGTGCCGTCTCGCGTGCGCCGAACGGCGTAAATGCTGCCGCGCGCGAGGCGCTGCTTTGACGTGTAAGTCTCCGCGGAAACGTGCCCCTCGCCGGCGTGCAACCGCGTCAGCCCGCCGCGCTGCCTCCCGATCCATAACTCGCCAGGACCTCCATCGATCGAGTACACGACATCGAGCTCGATACCGGCTCGAGGGATGTGTCCCGATTTGCCGCCGGCGGCCCACACCAGACCTCCGCTTGAGGGACCGAGCCAGTTGCGGCCTGCGTCATCCGTGTAGATGGGCCCATCGCCGCCGGAAGATGCATCGATGAAGAATACACTGTCGCGAAACTGCTGAATGCCGCTGCCGTCGCCCACCCACAGGCTTCCTTCGCGATCTTCAAAAACAGCGCTGACCGGCTCGCCATCCCGGCGCTCGGCAATGGAGCGGCCGTCTGGGCTGACGCGCATCAGACCCGCGGCCGTGCCGGCCCAAATGTTCGATTTGCGATCACGGGTCAACGCGAGCACTTGGACATCACGCAAACGAACAGGCACACCATCGTGAGTGAGTGTCTTGCCATTCCAATGCGCGAGACCACGGTCCGTGCCGGCCCATAACTCAGATCCGTTGCCTGCCGCAAGACAGTTCACCTTTCGGTCTGGGAGCCCTGTTGGAACGAGTTCATGCCCGTCGCGGACCGCGAACAGCCCGGCGTCGCGAGTTCCCATCCACGTGGTCCCGTCGCTGGTCTCGGCGATGGAGATGACCAGCCGGTTGATGCCGCCGAACGTAGCTCCAAGCGGCTGCAGAGAACCGTTGTGATACCGGAGTGGATCGCCGGCGCGGGCCAGAAGGACATCTCCATCGCGGCCCCGACCCATCGCGGTCACACCGTTCTCCAAGGGCGCGTCAGGCAGCATTACGCTGAACCGACCGTCGTGGTAGCGCACCAGTCCGGGCGTCGCCAGGCGAATCCAGAGTCCTCCCTGCGAATCGGTGTTCAGCCCGAGCACGGGACCGTCGGGCAGTTTCGGAGTATTCGCGTGATTGTAGAGGACGAAGTGAACGCCGTCGAAGCGCACGAGTCCTTTTTCAGCACCGATCCAAAGATACCCTTCCGATTCGGCCAGCGCGTTCACGGCTCCGCCGGGGAACCCTTGTTGCGCGGTCCACTGCTGGTGAATGTATTGCGCAATCGTACGGTAGGGATCAAGAGCGGCACAAGGAATCGCGGCGATGGCGAGCAGGATTAGCAACCTACGGCAGGTATTCGAAATGCTCAATCACTACCTCCGCCGGATTCTGAAGAGTGACCTTGGCACTGCGAAAGACACACAGATTCATTCGCACCGATTCGATTCCCGGTGACGGAACGCCGGACGTGAACAGGTGCTCGGAAACCGTTCCCCGTTCGTTCACCGTGCGAAAGTGAATGCGGCCGGCCTGCCACTCAAACGAGTGCGTCAGCCGTCCTGCCGGAATCGTCAACCGGTGCACGTTGGCCGCGACGTAGTAAGGCTGGACCACATATTGGGCATTCTTGCTGAACACATCACCCCAGCGGTTGATCTCGATGTCGACCTCGCGATTTCTTTGCTCCACTCCGGCGTAGTCCCACGTGAACATGCCGAATACGGCCGCGGGCTCGAGTTGGGACGAGTCGCGAACCACGAATCGATACGTTCCATAACCCAGGCTCCGAGTGAGACTGACTTCGGCGCAGGTCCAGTCGGCCCCGGATCGCACGATGCGCAGATGCATGGCGCCGGCCGCATCGGTCCAGGCGTTCGTTCTGTCATAGCGATTGTTCCCGCCGCGACTACTGGGAGAATCGCGGACTCGCCATTCGTAGCCGCTGAACTGGATCGTCGGCGATGGCGGGGTCCTGCTGCCGGACACAACGGCGACCGCCGCGACCTTCCCGCCGACAGGCGGCAGTGCATCGATAACGGGCTGCGGGCGGAATCCGGGCTGTACCAGCAACGCGGCGTACTCGGTTCCGAGATGCGTGGCGTTGCTCCACTTTGAACTCGGCCGGATGTCCGTGAACGGATGAACCACCAGGGGCTGCACCCACCACTTTCCGCTTCGTGCGTACAGCACTAACTGCTGCCCCGCACAATGGCCGTGCACCATCCCTTCGATGATGTCGTTCTTCTCGCTGCCCCCGGCATCGAACTGCGGAATCCGCGTGAATTCGATTGAGGGCGGCGGCGCGGCGCGTCGCGAGCAGGAAGGCACGAGCAGGGTCGTGAACATGCCGGTTAGGGCCGCTCGGCGCGTCAGGACAAAGTTCTCACGCTCGGGTCGGACTGTTCCCAGAGCCCCTCCTCCACAGTCGCTTGACCAATGGTAGCTCCGTCGGGGCGATGCTATCATCTCGAACAGATGCGCCAGAATTTCTCGACCAATACGAAATGGGAGCCGGTGGTAGGCTACTCGCGCGCCGTGCGCACCGGCAACCAGGTGTTTGTAACTGGTACGACGGCCACTAATGACACCGGCGAGTTAGTGGGTGGCAATGACGCGTTCGCCCAGACGATACAGGCATTGGGAAACATCGAAACCGTCTTACAGAGGGCCGGCGCGGAGATGCGCCATGTTGTTCGGACGCGCATCTTCGTCACCGACATCTCGCGCTGGGAGGAGATCGGCCGCGCCCATCACGAGTTCTTTCACGACATTCGGCCCGCGACAACTATGGTCGAGGTGCGGCGGCTGATTGCCCCGGAGATGTTGGTCGAGATCGAGGCGGACGCTGTTGTGGACGACTAGGAGTGTTTCTGACGGGCCGGAACAAGCCTACTCACCGGGTTGCCTAATCCGCCACGGGGTGCGCAAGGACGAATCTTCGTACGCGACAGCGGGCCACCCGCGGCCTGTTCCGCGGCGCGGGCTTGCGCCAGGCCCGTTCACCGGGTTGGGGAAACACCGCATTCTAAAGAATCGCCCGGCCAGTTATCCAGCGACTCGCCGCATATCCAAGTCCAGCGTCAATAACCGGGGCCAGCACTGCCGCCGCGCTACCTGTCCACAGCCAAAGTGAAACCATCCACGGAGTCGCGATCCGGGCAGACCATAGAGGCCAGCGCGACGCTGTCTGCAGCCCGGTCATCCCGAGCCTGCGACACGCAATCGCGAATGCGGTCCACATGATCAGCGCGACCGAGAGCCACACTGCTGCGATGACGGGTCCGTCCCGAAGCATCAGAAAACGGATGTGTCCACCGCTGAAGGTGAACGAACAGGGCAGAAGCGTAAAGATCCGTGCCACGCCAAAAAACGACTGGCGGTGACTGATCAACTCGCGCGTCCGATCCAGCGCCCTTCGTTCCGCGTCGGGCGGCGCCTCAACCGGGGGCAGTGCGGTCCCGGCGTGTCGCACCGCTTCAGCTTTGTCTGGCCGCCGGGACAGGTATTCCTCCACCAGGCGTCGGCTTGAAGGGGAGGCCACATTTCGGAAACGAGACTCTCCGGGCGCGACTCTCCAGGCGCGATGGTAAACGCTACGACTTCAGTTATGATCAACTCTGGACAGGCCACACTGGTGATGGAGAGGTGCGTCCGCGTGCAGGAATAGTCTCCTGTTGACGAATGAGCTACGCGCTCTACGACCTGACGCTACAATGAGGAACTATGTGGCCCTCGGCCCCTTCGCTAGCAGTCCCGGATCGCTTCGCAGAGCGGCTTCGAGCGAGCAGAACACTTGAATCAGCAACAAATGCCGCCTTGGCGCAGTTCGAATCTTGGCTGGCATTCAGTTCAATGCCGCTCTTTCCCGATTTCACCGACCACGGTCTGCGGCATCTTAGAGATGTTCTATCAACCGCTGACCGTCTGATCAGTGACCGAAGTTGGGATCTCCTGACACCTGAAGACATTTCTGTTTTGATCATTGCCGTCCTACTACACGATCTTGGGATGCATCTCACCCCAGATGGCCTCCGTGCACTCGTCCGCGGCGACAGCGGCCACCGCCCTATCCAATATTTTGACGACAAGAATTGGGGTGCGTTGTGGGATCATTTCAGGTCGGCCGCAAGTCGGTTCAGCGGCCGTGAAAATTTATCGTTGTTTGGCGACCCTGAACCGGTCTCACCGCCCGACTTATTCTCAGAAACCGAATGGACAGACCGTCAACTACGGCTTGCGGGCGAATTTATTCGACGCCATCATGCGGCACTCGGACATCAAATTGCGGTCTACGGTGTTCCGGGCCCGACCGATCAATGCGTTACCCTTCCTGCTGCACTCGGACATCTGCGTTCCATTGCAGGTCTAGTTGCGAGAAGCCACGGAATGCCGCTGCGGACGTGTGTCGACCACCTGAAAGTGCTTTACGGTGACCAAATTGCGCCGTTTAACGTACATGCTCCATTTCTCATGGCCCTGCTACGGATAGCAGATTACTTGCAAATTCACGGCGACCGCGCCCCTGTGATTCGCCTGCGCATTCAGAGCCTTCGAAGTCCAGTGTCCCGCCTGGAATGGAAGAAACACGAAGCCGTCGCGTCAGGCTACATCAATTTCGACCAAGCTGATGCTGAAGCAATATACGTCTATTCTGAGCCCCGTGACATTGCGACTCTTCTCGCCATTCGATCTCTTCTAGTTGGCCTCCAAACGGAACTCGATCTATCCTGGGCTGTTCTGGGCGAAGTGTACAGCTTGCATGTTGCATTGAGGAATCTTGGCCTTTCCAAAAGGCGAGTGAAATCGAACCTCGATGATCACGGTTTTCTGTCCCGGCTACCGTTTGCACCCGTTCGGGCTATCTTCGAGGCTCGAAGCCCCGATCTACTTAAGCTAATTGTTGGACCTTTGTACGGAGGTGTTGTCGAGGTCGGCGTTCGAGAGTTGATTCAAAACGCCGTCGATGCTGTACGTGAACTCCCGTTCTACTGCGACGAGCATCGGCCCGGATCCCAGGCCCAGCGTTTGTCGGACCCGCAGGCCGACGTCTCAGTAGAGTTGGTTTCAGACTCACCTGATGGCCCCTATATCTGCGTAACTGATCGTGGCATCGGAATGACTCTTGAGACAATTGTCGAGTATTTTCTTCGTGCGGGTGCGTCGTTCAGATTCAGCGATGCATGGAAGCGGCGTTTCACAGATAGTGAAGGTGCCTCCAAAATATTACGCTCGGGGCGGTTCGGTATTGGGTCTCTCGCTCTGTTTCTGCTCGGTGATGTGGTTGAGGTCTCAACACGACACATCAGTGAATCGAACGGGATCCGCTTTCGTGCAACGATCGACGATGATTGTGTGCAGTTGAATTACTGCTCTTGTGACATTGGAACCAGTATCCGAGTTTTCTTGGATGCGCCCACGCTTAAGAGGCTTGCCGCGAATACCGATCAGTGGGACTGGTACTGCTTAGAAACACCTAAAGTCGTTCGCCTCGTCGATCACAAGGTACTTCGCCAGAGGCATCGCATACCCGACGCGCATAACTTACCTACGCCCGAATGGCGATCAATACATTCCCAACGACAACTTCTCATCGCCTGGACTTACGGTCCTGCACCCGGGTTGACTTGTAACGGGATTGTGTTATCTCCGAGGGACACCGGTCGTTTGCAGCTCGTTGTGGATTCGGACCGGGGGATGCAGATTTCGACGCCGCACCTGTCGCTGTTTGACCCCGATGGCATCCTGCCCTTAAATCTCCAACGGACCGACATCCGGTGGGACAAGATGGACTTCTGGGATGAGCTGAGTTTCGACATCGGGACCGATTTTGCGGCAGGCGCGCTGGCGATGGCTCCGGTTTCTTCCGTTATCGAGCCATTCCCAGATGAAGCACGGCAAAGAACGCTTCAAAGGCAGGCACGCCTCCCTGAGCGGCGAAGTATTGACTTTCACTATCGCCGAGGTTGGGAGTTCTTGTGGTGGGTGATTACCTCCGAAGGAATATCTGTCCTCGACCCTTGGAATCTGGATCAACTCGCAATTAACCGATTTGTCTTCCTGCAACAACCCGCCTCAGTCGGCGCGATTTACGACCGGGCGGCATCCTTCGGGTTTGAACGGATCTACGGATGCTTCCCTGATGCCTTTACGCCTCCTCTCGGCTGGGGAGTCGTCGGGTTTAGAACTCTCCAGGGGGAAAGCGATCCACTTCAATACGATATCTGGAATGCGACAACGCTATTATCCGGTACCCCGTTCGCAACTCGGAAAGTACTAGGTGCACGTGCGCTTATGGCACGTCGCCACTCCTATTTTCTCGAACCGCTTCGCACCGTTAACGAAGTTGAACTCGGAAACTTGAGTCTGGTCGAGGTCGGGGAGTGTGACTGGCACCCATTGCTAGACTACGCATTAATAGCTAAGAAAGCCGAGCAGACAAATCTTAGAGATACGATAGTTGCCGAGTTCGCACTGAGCTCAGCAGTGTGCACGTCACCGTCACCGCTTGGAATGGCTTGGAAACAGTGTCTCGGAAGTCCGTTGATACCGATCGCCTTGCCAGAACGGCGTTCCATGCTTGAAAGCTCAACCGAACGGCTTCGATCCTATTATGACCAGTGGCTCTTGGGCTGCAACCCAGTCGAATCAAAAGAACCAGAGATAGATACCCCAGATACCAGCAATTTCCTTCCTTAGAGTACTCGCGTTCGGAATGGCGGTGACGTATTCGGTCAGGCTGCGGGGGATGCAGTCGCTTGATCAATGGTAGCTCCGTCGGGTCGATGCTATCATCCCGAACAGATGCGCCAGAATTTCTCGACCAATACGAAATGGGAACCGGTGGTGGGCTACTCGCGCGCCGTGCGCACCGGCAACCAAGTGTTTGTAACTGGAACGACGGCCACTAATGACACCGGCGAGTTAGTGGGCGGCGATGACGCGTTCGCCCAGACGATGCAGGCAATACGAAACATCGAATCGGTCCTACAGAGGGCCGGCGCGGAGATGCGCCATGTTGTACGGACGCGCATCTTCGTCACCGATATCTCGCGTTGGGAGGAGATCGGCCGAGCCCATCACGAGTTCTTTCACGACATTCGGCCCGCGACAACCATGGTCGAGGTTCGGCGGTTGATTGCGCCGGAGATGCTGGTCGAGATCGAGGCGGACGCTGTAGTGGACGATTAAGGAGCGCCTCTGACGGGCCGGAACAACCCTGCCCACCGCCCTTACCTGGAGCGGAGACAGCACGGACGGCAAGCCGGCGAACTCTGGGCGCCAGGGAGCACACGTCGATCCGGCCTGGCAGTGCGGGAGTCCTGATGAAGTGGAATGGCAAAACCGCTACAAAGTCATTGCGCCGGATGAGTCTTCGTCGCGCCCCGCAACATCTCTTCCCGTTTCTCGCGCTCCAATGCCAGCAACTCGTGACGGCGACGGTTCTTGATACTGTCGTCGACCCGGTGCCAGAACTTGCGGAAGTAATCGAGCGCGGATACGACTGCGAACACCAGCACACCCCACAACGCCAGTTCGGAGGCCCGTTGCATCGAGGGCCAGTGCCCGCTCAGCATCACCAGCGAAATCGCAATCACCTGCATCACCATCTTGGTCTTGCCGAGATCGCTGGCCTTGATCGTGTACCCCTCGGCGGCGGCGATGCTCCGTAAACCCGACACGGCGAACTCTCGGCCCACAATCACCACCACCATCCATGCCGGCACCTGGCGAATCTGGACCAGCGAAATCAGAGCCGCCGAGACCAGCAGTTTATCCGCGATGGGATCCAGCAATGTTCCCACCGTCGTGGTCTGTCGCCAGCGTCGCGCAAGATAGCCATCCAGTAGATCGGTGGCCGCGGCGGCGAGAAATATCGTCAGTGCCCAGAAGTCCTTATACGCATCGAGGATGGCGATGTCCGAGCGGAACTTCTCCTGAACCAGCACTGCCACCAGCAGTGGGACGAAGAAGATTCGCAGCAGCGTCAGGAAATTCGGGAAATTCATCCGGACTCTCAAATGATAGCGCCCGGCTCAGCCGTCGATCAGAAAGGCTTTCAACTGCCGCCGTACCGATTCCGGTGCATCCGCGGTCACCTCATACGACTCCGCCGTGAGGTTCTTCGATACGATGCGAGCGCGCTCGTGCAGCAGATTCAGCACCGCGCCATCGCCCGCCGGGAAACGGAAGGTCGCGCGGGCTATGGGATCCACGGACATCGCCCGGTCGATCACCTCCAGCAAATGATCCACACCGGAGCCGGTTCTAGCCGAGACTATGGCCACGCGCGAGGGCGCGCTGTGCGGCACCTCGTGCAGAATCCGTTGTGCCGCGGTCCCGGCCTCAAGTTCCGGCTGGGGTAGCAGGTCCACCTTGTTCATCACGAATATCTGTGGGGTCTCGTGCGCCCCGATCTCGGTCAGGACGCGAAAAACGTGTGCCGTATCCTCGTCCGCCTGTGGGGCTGAAATATCCACCACGTGGAGCAGCAACTCCGCTTCCACCACTTCTTCCAGAGTCGCTCGAAAGGCCTGCACCAGCGTCGTCGGCAGATTTCGAATGAAGCCCACGGTGTCGCTCAGCAGGATCTTGCGATTCGACGGTAGTTTGATGTGCCGCACCGTCGGATCCAAGGTCGCGAACATCCGCGCGTCGGCGGTCACCTGGGATCCCGTCAAGCGGTTGAACAACGTCGATTTGCCGGCATTCGTGTACCCGACTAAGGCCACAGTCGCCAGTGGTACCGACTGTCGCTGGCGCCGCTGGATGGAACGGCCGGCGCGCACTCTCGCCAGATCCTCTTCGATGCCCTTGATGCGACGCTGGATCTTGCGGCGATCGGTTTCCAACTGAGTTTCACCAGGACCGCGCGTTCCGATGCCGCCGCCCAAACGCGACATCTCAATTCCACGGCCGGTCAGCCGGGGCAGCAGATAGGTAAGTTGTGCCAGTTCCACTTGTAACTGGCCTTCACGAGTCCGCGCGCGGGCTGCGAAAATATCGAGAATTAGCTGAGTGCGATCGATAACTCGAACATCGAGTTGTTGTTCGAGGTTGCGCTGTTGAGTGGGCGTGAGGTCGTTATCGAAAATGACGACAGCGGCGTCCGCGGCTTGGACAGCAGCGGCCAACTCGTCTACTTTCCCCGATCCGATGAGCGTCGCCGAATCCGCCCGATCGCGGCGCTGCACCACCTGCTCAACGACCTCGGCGCCGGCGCTGCGAGCCAGCGTCGCCAGTTCCTCCATCGATTCGTTCTGCTGGCGGGCGCGAGCGTCCGGCGAGACACGCGGCCGCTGCCCCGTCGATGTAAACTCCACTCCGACTAAAGCCGCGCGTTCCCGGCGGTTGTCCTGCTGCAAATCGAACCTACTCCTCCGATGGCTCCGTCATAGGAGCTCCTGGCACCGGATGTGTACCCGGGACCTGAGCCCCGAAATTGCCGGTGTGCGGAGCCGCGGATGAGTGGAACGGCTTCGACACCACCACGGTGGAGATGGCGTGCTTGAAAATCAACTGCTCCTGGTTGTTAGTCTCGAGGATAACCGAATACTTGTCGAAACTCCTGATGCGACCCGAGAGTTTCACCCCGCTCATCAGATAGATGGTGAGAAACGTCTTCTCTTTCCTTGCGTTGTTGAGAAAAGCTTCTTGAATATTCTGGGCTAGCTTTTCCATCGGCTGTTCCTTTGTCTCGCGCAACTCCGGCGTCCTAGGCGTCGCCGTCTCCTCCTCGCGGGACTCATCGTTTATTTTGGCCATTCGGTTGCCCAATGGTTACCACCAATGATATCCCAAACGCAAGACGCGGCGGCGCCGGACGGCATTCCCCTACACTGGAAGGATGCCAAAGTCATATTCCCAGCCGCCGGCAATGACCATCGACACCGGCAAGAACTTTACCGCCACGCTCGACACCACCCGCGGCAAAATCACCTGCGAGTTGTTCGCTGCAGACGCGCCCAACACTGTCAACAACTTCGTCTTTCTCGCGCGAGAAGGATTCTATGACGGCACCGTGTTCCACCGCGTCATCAACGATTTCATGATTCAGGGCGGTGATCCGATGGGAACCGGCCGCGGTGGTCCGGGGTACAAATTCGCCGACGAAGTGATGGATAGTCCGCACAAACACAAGGTCGGCAGCCTCTCCATGGCCAATGCCGGTCCGAATACCAACGGAAGCCAGTTTTTCATCACGCATGTCGCGACGGACTGGCTGAATGGCAAACACACGGTCTTCGGCCGGGTGACCAGCGGACAGGATATTGTGAACGCGATCAAGCAGGGCGACAAACTCAACAGCGTAACTATTCAGGAAAGCTGAGCACGAGTTAGAGCGCCTTGATTCGAATGTCCTTAAACTCGGTCCAGTAACCGGCGCGATGCGCCTGCAATTCGATGTGACCTTCCTCGAGATTCGTTAGTTCGGAGTACTCGCAGACCAGATCGCCGTTGATTCGCACCAGGCAGCGGTTCCCTTGCACGATGAGGTGGAATGGGAACCACTCGCCGGCCTGGATCTTCGGGTAGATCGACCGCTTGTGATAGTACAGCGACCCCGTCGGAAAGTGTGCCTCCTCCACGTCGTGTAACTGGATTTCGTAGTGGCGGCTCTTCAAGCCCTTGCCGTCGCTGCGGAACAGAACCCCGCCGTTGTGTTCGTGCATCCCGCGGATATACATGCGCAATTCGAAATCGCGGAACTGCTGCTTGGTCGCGATGTGACCGGACCCGTCTCCGCGAAGCACGGCGCCGAGAGTCTGAAAATTCGGCTTGCCGTCGGAGACGTACCACTGGTCGATACTCGGCGCATTCTCATACAGCATCTGCCACTCGTCTTTATTCGGAAGTTGCTGAACCATCAGGTTGCGGAATCGGATGGGGTAGCCTAAACTCGCCAGGCCCAGATAACCGCGGCGCAGCCGGTACCGCAAATCGGGATGATCTTCCACATTGAGATCCTGCACCGGCTCGCCGTTGGTCCACACCTGGAGACGAGGCCAGTCCATGCGGATCCGAAACGTATTCCACTCGCCATTGTTGCGGACGTTCACTTTCTTCGGCGCGACGAGCGGGAACACCGATCCCATGGAGTTCGAAACCGGCTTTTCGTCCACCTGATGGAAGATCTTGATCTGCATGCCTTCCCAGGTATTGCGGCCGTGCTCGGGAGCGTGCAGATAAATGCCGGAGTCGATCCAGCCCTTAATGAAGAACTCGCCCGTGAAATCGAAATTCTCGTAAGTACCTGCCGATCGCAGCCATGTTGGGAATCCTGCGCTATCGGAGACGACGATGGCGCCGTCGTCGACATAAAAGGCGCTCTCCGGGCCTTCCTGGATGGTCCATCCGTCGAGACTCTTGCCATTGAAGATCGGCATTGGATCATGACCGCTTTGGGCTGCCACGCCAAGTGTGCTTGCGGCCGCCGCCGCGGAAAGAAAGTGTCGGCGATTCATTATTTCAGGGTACAACCACTTCGCCGATTGAAACAGCTTTCGAGAGGTAGCGTCAGATTACAGGAGGGATGATACATGCTGTATTGGGCGTTGCTTTTTCTGGTGCTTGCGATCGTTTTGGGATTCCTGGGATTTGGTCTGGTCGCGTCGGCGTTCGCTGCCATCGCTAAGATTCTGTTCTGGATATTCCTGGTGGTCTTTATTGTCTCGATCGTGATGCATTTCTCACGCTCGCGGGCCTGACGTTGCGTCCTGTGCGCGGCCTTTCCACTGGCCGCCCCGTCCGCGCCAATACCGGATCGCGGATTGAATAGTGGCGCCGGTGTAGAACGCGGCCACGCATGGCAGCAACGGTGCCCAGAAGATAGAACGGCGATAGAAACGAAGCATCGGCGCGTATGCCAGGGACATCACCGCCCACGCACCCGCGCCGTATGCGCTCCCAGAGAGCGCTGCAATCGGGGGCACCAGATAGATCAACACCATCCCCGCGATGGCTCCAGCCAACATCACAACCGAGTGGTTTAACTGGGTATAGGCCGTACGCGCGATCATATGTGAGATGTCGCTGAACGTCCCGTACGAACGGATGCTGCGAGTTTCCGAACTCAGACCCAACCACAATCGTCCGCCGCTATTCTTGATCTCCCTCGCCAGCGCGCAGTCGTCGATCAGCGCACCCCGGATTCGTGAGACGCCGTCGATCCGGCGCAGTGCGGACACGCGAACCAGCATGCAGCCGCCCGCCGCGCCTGCCGTTCGATACCGCGGTTGCGCGACCCACTTCGGCGGATACAGCTTGAAGAAGAAAAATACAAAGGCGGGGATGGTGGCGCGCTCGGCGAATGTGCCGGTGGCAAGCCGGACCATATAAGACGCAAGATCGAGTTGGTCGCGCTCGGCCCGCGCCACCAGTGCGACGATGTTTCGCGGCGAGTGTTCGATATCGGCGTCGGTCAGCAGAACATAATCGGGCGATGCAGCCATCGCGTATTCCAGACCCTGCGATACGGCCCACATCTTGCCTGTCCAACCGGCGGGCAGCGGCTGCGATGCGACTACCGTGACGCGATTCGACGCAGCGCACGCGCGGGCGGCGGTATCATCCGCGCTGTGATCGTCCACCACGAGAATCGATAGCTCGCCCTGGTATTGCTGCGCATGAAGCGATGCCACGGCGCGTCCGATCACATCGGCCTCGTCGCGGGCCGGAATCACCACCGCTACGCGCCGCGGCAGCGCGGGACCCGCGAACTTCGCATCGTCGCGCACCAGCCAGAATCGACCGTGAAACAGAAGCAGGTAAATCCAGATCGCCAGCGAGAGCATGGCGGCCCATGTGAGTACGATCAAGCCTTCGATTGTAGAATACGAAGCAGTGCTTCGCTCAATACTTCTACTGCTTCCGCTGGTTCCACTGTTTGCCGCCGATATTCGCGTCGGCATCATCGGAACCGACACATCGCACGTTCCCGCGTTCACCAAGATGATGAACGACCCTTCCGCGCCCGATCACATCCCGGGAGTCCGCGTCGTCGCCGCGTACAAGGGCGGCAGTCCGGATGTTGAATCCAGCCGCACCCGCGTCGACCGATTCGCCGACGAAATCGCGACGAAGTACGGCGTCGAGATTGTGCCGGACATCCAGACGCTGCTCAGCAAAGTGGACGCAGTGCTCATCGAGAGCGTCGACGGCCGCAAGCATCTGGAGGAGGTGCGTCCGGTATTCGCCGCGAAGAAACCGGTGTTCATCGACAAGCCTCTCGCGTCGACACTGGCGGATGCGAAGGAGATCGCGAGACTCGGCCGCCAAGCGGGTGTGCCGTGGTTCAGCGCCTCGAGTCTGCGATGGAGCGAGATCACCGAGACGATGAAGTATCCCGACACAACCGGCGTCACGACATGGGGTCCGGGCCCGTTCGAAGAGCACCATCAACTCGAATTGTCCTGGTACGCAATCCATCCCATCGAGATATTATTCACGCTGATGGGTCCGGGTTGCGAGGAAGTTACGCGGGTGGCGGGCGCGACCTCCGATCTGATGACGTGCCGCTGGAAAGATGGACGAATCGGGAGCGTACGCGCACTCCGGCCGTACGGAACCTACGGCGCGGTCGTGTTTCGCAAGGAAGGCGTGGTGCAGAGCCCGCCGAATCCGAAAGACGGATACGGTCCACTGGTGCACAAAATCGTGGAGTTCTTTGAGACCGGCAAGCCGCCGGTGCCGAATCAAGAGACGCTGGAGATCTTCTCGTTCATGGACGCCGCGCAGAGAAGCAAGGAATCGGGCGGAAAGCCGATGCGGCTCCAATAACCGCCTATGCTGAACTGGCTGCTGATCTTCGTACCGGTCGCGATTACCCTGGAGTTTCTCCGGCCTGACTGGCACACGTTTATCTTCATCGCCGCCGCGCTCGGCATCGTGCCGCTGGCGGGATGGCTGGGGACAGCAACGGAACAGATCGCGCGCCGCACCGGCGAAGGCATTGGTGGATTGCTGAACGCCACCTTCGGTAATGCGGCCGAGTTGATCATCGCGCTGCTGGCGCTGAACAAGGGCTTGTATTCCGTAGTGAAAGCCTCACTCACCGGATCCATCATTGGCAACACGCTCCTGGTGCTCGGGGCGGCGATTCTGGCGGGCGGCGTGAAGTTCAAGGAGCAGAAGTTCAACGCCACCGCTGCTCGCTCGCAGTCGACGCTGCTGACGCTAACGGCCATCGCCTTCATCATGCCGGCCGCGTACCACTATCTCAGCGGCCCAGGCGAACGGGTTCGCGAGGATGACCTGAGTCTGGAGATCGCGGTGGTTCTGCTGATCGTTTACGCGCTCCATCTCGTGTTCTCGCTGGTAACGCATAAACAGCTATTCTCCGGTAGCGCGGGCGCGGAGGAGCATGGCGAGTCGTGGTCTATCGGGAAGGCCGTGAGTGTGCTGGCGGGATCCACGGCCGTGCTGGCGTGGATGAGCGAGATCCTGGTGGGCAGTGTGGAACCAGCCGCCAAATCCTTCGGGATGACCTCGGTTTTCGTCGGCGTCATCGTGGTCGCGATCGTCGGCAACGCGGCCGAACACAGTACGGCGGTGATGATGGCGATGCGGAACCGGATGGAGTTGTCCCTCGGCATCGCCATCGGCAGCAGCATACAAATCGCGCTGTTCGTCGCGCCGCTGCTGGTGATTGCGAGCCACTTCATCGGCCCTCGGTCCATGGATCTGCTGTTCTCACCGGCCGAGGTGCTGGCCGTCTTCGCGGCCGTGCTGATTACGGGCCAGATTGCGGGTGACGGCGAGTCGAACTGGCTCGAGGGCGTTCAACTGCTCGCGGTATATTTGATCCTGGCTTTGGTGTTCTACTTTTTGCCGGAAGCGGCGGGGGCGGCGCGTGATTGATCTTTTGAAGCTCGCATCCAGTGCGCGCGTTTACGACTTGGGACAGCCGCTGTACGCCGGTGTGCCCCACTTTCCGACTCATCCGCCGTTCGCGATGAGTCTCAGCAAACAACACGGCGAGTTCGTGATGAAGAACGGCGGCAGTTCGGCGTCGGAACTGATTTCGCTCGGCGCTCATACGGGTACACATATCGACGCGTTGTCGCACTTCTCGTGCAACGGAAAACTGTTTGGCGATGTCGCGTTGAAGCAATCGTACACAGGGGGCGTGGATCCTTCTTCGGTGGACTCCATCGCGCCCATCGTGCGGCGCGGCGTGCTCATCGATGTCGCGAAACAGGCGGGCGTGGAGGCGCTCGACGAGTCGTTCAGCATCGCGCCGGAACATCTCGAAGGCGCGGATGTTCGCGAGGGCGATGTCGTGCTGCTGCGCACGGGATGGGCGCGTTACTGGCACGATCCGCATCAATTCACCACGGCCGGCAAAGGTGTGCACGTCACCGGGCCGGGTCCAGAGGAGCCCGCGGCGCGATGGCTCAGCGGCAAGCGCGTGTTTGCCGCCGGTTCCGATACCATGGCTTTCGAGCGCGTCCCCACTCCGCTGATGCCGGTGCATGTGCATCTGCTGGTGGAGTCCGGCATTCATATCGTCGAGAATCTCAATCTCGAAGAAATGTCTCGCGACGACGTCACTGAGTTCCTGTTCATCGCAGCGCCACTGAAGATTCGTGGCGGCACCGGATCGCCGCTCCGGCCGATCGCGCTGGTGATGTAATTGGCCAATTTCTGGACCGTTCTTCGCGATAATCCCAACTACCGCTACATGTGGATGGGCCAAGTGGTCAGCGAAGTCGGCGACCACTTCAATAGCATCGCGGTGCTCAGCCTGGCGTTGCACCTGACGGGGTCGGGAGTCGCGGTGGGCGGCGTCATGATTGCGCGCACGATACCGGCAATTCTCGCCGGGCCCATCGCCGGCGTAACACTCGACCGCTTCGACCGCAAGCGGATCATGATCGCGAGCGACCTCGGCAGGGCCGTCATCGCTTTCGGCTTCGTGCTGATCCTCACGCAGAATCAGCGATGGCTAATGTACGCGCTGAGTGGAGCGCTGATGTTCGCATCGCCGTTCTTCACCAGCGGACGGTCGTCGATCCTGCCGCGCATCACCACTCCGGATCAATTGCACACCGCGAATGCCCTTACGCAGACCACCGCCTGGCTCACTCTGTCCATCGGCACGCTGCTGGGCGGCGTCAGCACCATGCAGTTCGGTTACAAGTGGGCTTTCGTTGTGAACGCGGTGTCGTTTCTGTTTAGCGCCTGGGCCATCTCGCGGCTAAAGTCTCGCGAGGGTCACTTCCGTCCGGATCGCGATCACACGCAGGAACACAGCGCCCCGTCCTTCACGCACGATTTCGTCGAAAGCCTCCGGTATATGCGCGCCACGCCCTTGATTCTCGGTATCGCGCTTGCGTGGGTGGGCTGGGCGACCGGCGGTGGTGCGGCGCAAATTCTGTTCACGCTCTACGGTGAGTTGGTATTCAAACGCGGACCGGCCGGCATCGGGATCATCTGGTCAGCGGCCGGATTCGGACTCGTCGCGGGCGGATTTTTCGCGCACTGGCTGGGGCCGCGCCTACACTTCGATGCGTACAAACACACGATTTCGGTTGCGTTCCTGGCGCACGGCGCGGCTTACATACTATTCGCGATCATGCCGACGATCTGGCTGGCATCGCTCTGCGTCGGTATGTCGCGAATCGCGATGGGGACCATCAATGTGCTGAATCGGACCATGCTGTTGACGCACGTTCCCGACCGGTTCCGCGGGCGCGTCTTCTCCACCGCGGAGATGATGATGAATGCGACTATGATGATCTCGCTAACCGTGGCGAGCGTCGCCACCACCTCGGTTCCGATTCGCACGATTGGGGTGGTCGCGGGATGCCTCAGCGCATCGGTCTCGTTCTTCTGGCTGTGGGCGAATATGTCGGGGCGGCTGACGGAGCCCAGCGCGGAGAGGATCGAACCGGAAGAGGCGTTCAAATCGCCCATGACTCCCGCGTGAGCCGCTATTCGCTCAACAACGCCTCAACATCCCGGCGGAGTACAGATTCACTCACCATGCCCGTGTAGGTGCGAGCGACACGGCCATTCTTGTCCACCAGGAAACTGGTGGGCAACGATTCCGTACTCTGCGCGAGCGCGAAATTTCCAGGCAGCAGCACCTGGTAGGTCATGTGATATTCGTTCACAAACCCGGGTACCACCGAAGCCGGATCGTCGTCCATCGCGATCCCCACCAGCGAGAAGCCCCTGCCTTCGAATTCGTGATTCAGATTCACGAGACCGGGCGTTTCGGCGCGGCAGGGCGGACACCACGTCGCCCAGAGATTCACCAGAACCACCTGGCCGCGATGCTCATTCAAGCTCCACGAATTGCCGTTCAGAGTCTGCAGAGAGAAATCGGGCATCGGGCGGCGCTTTGCGTCGGCTTTGACATCGCCGGCGGTATTCGATGACGGGACCAGGAAGTACAGCAGCAGCAAGGCGCCGGCCAGGAGTACCAGCGTCTTCGCAGTCCGGATGCCGCGGCCCGAGGGAACAGGTGCTTCGATGGTATCTTGATCGGTCACGATTTCAACGAGGCACTTTTGCATCAACTGGCGGCGCTTCCGCCTTCGTGTCGGAGCGTCGATCCTCGACGCTGCAAGTATTGGCCATTCAAGTGGGAACGCCGAACCGCGGCAGTACCCAGCGGGAGATTACAATCCAAACGCCAATCAACAGAACGATCTGTAGCCAGTCCGGCACGGTAGTTAGTATCCTCTATTTACTTGGATGCATCCGCCGGGGCGGCGGTGACGGGCGAGTCATCTAAGTTTTCTTGACGGTACCGTTTCGCGATAAGGGCATGGACCAACCTCACCACAAACGCATCGAGGACGCCCGGTTCCGGCGCGCGGTGGATCTGCTGGACGCCGGTGACGCGGAGGGTTTGCGCGATTATCTGGCGGCTTATCCGGACCTGGTTCACCAGCGCGTTCGATTTGAGGACGGCTATTTCAGCCACCCGTCGCTCCTAGAGTTCGCGGCTGAGAATCCCATCCGGCGGGGCACGCTCCCGGCAGGCATCGTGGATACAGCGCGAGTCGTTCTGGAGGCAGGCGCTGCTTCGGATTCTGCCGCGACGAATTCAAATACCAGGTCCGTTCGACCGTCCGCGATTTCCTCCAGCATCGTCATAGATCGTAATTTAACACCGGGCTGTTCGCCGGACGAAATTTCTGCTACGCTGTCCCATGCAAATTGTACCTGGGCTGTACGGTCTTGGCGATAAAAGCGGTGGATATGTGCGGGCATTTCTAATCGACGACGGACAGTCGCTGACCCTGATCGATTCATTACTCGACCAATCCGGCGCGCTCGTGCTCGCCGAACTGAAAGCGTTGGGACGCAATCCGCGAGACATTACGCGGATTGTTCTCACCCACGCGCATCAATCGCACTTAGGCGGCCTCGCCGCACTGAAAGCCGCGACGGGCGCGCGGATCTACTCTCACGATTGGGAGGCTCCGGTCATACAGGGGGAACGGAAAGTGGAGGTCCCACCCACCACGACGCTCGTCCCTCAGAAGCCGCTGAAGATCTACTTTCTGCAGGTAGCGTTCGTACTCGGGTTGAAGATGCCGCCGCCGTGCCAAGTGGACGAAAACCTCAAAGACGGCGATCACGTGGGTCCGTTGACGGTGATGCACGTGCCGGGACACACGCCTGGGAGCCTGGCATTCTATTGGCCGGAGAAGAAGGCACTCATCTCGGGCGACATTGTTTCCACCTGGCCGGAACCAGCGCTGGGGTGGCCACAGATCACGCTGGATAACAAGCAGAATCGCGAGTCGGTGGGCAAACTCTGCGACATGGTGAACGCGGAGATCCTCTGCGTCGGGCATGGGCAGCCGGTGGTCAACGAGGCTGCGAAGTTCATGCGCGATCTGGTGGCCGGCAGGCCCGCTGACCCCACTCTGCTGAAGGCAAACGCAGCCTCCGCGTAGCCGTTGAAAGCGTCGTGGCCTCGAGTCGACTCGATCGCGCAGGACTTTTCTGAAGAAAGCCGGCGAGTAACCTTATGCTGGAAAGATGCGCTGGCTTCCGATTTTATTGACACTCCGTGCCTTCGGTCAGGAGTTACGCGTGGAACCGGCGGCCGCACCACAAGGAGGCGTATTCCGCGTCGATGGCCCGGCGGCGGCTATTTCCGCGCGGTTCGAAGGGCGGATTATTCCGCTGTTCCCGCAGGCCGGCGGGCGGCGCTTTGGGTTGATGCCCGTGCCGGCTCTCACAGAACAGGGCTTGTCGAAACTCGAAGTGCTCGGCTCGAGTGGCGAGGTGCTGGCCTCCGAAAACGTGACCGTTGTCGATGCGCACTTCAAGCAGCAGAACGTCCGCCTCACGCGCCGGCTATCGCAGTTGAAACCCTCGCCCGGAGAACTGGTCCAGGTCGGCGAGTTTCGGAAAGCGCTCACGCCCGTGCGCCACTGGCGGGAACCGTTCGAACTCCCGATACCCGGCTGCGAAACATCGCCTTTCGGCGTCCAGCGGCTCTACAACGGCAAACCCAGCGGGAACTATCACAGCGGGACCGACCAGCGCGGACCGCGCGGCGAACCGATTCACGCGATCGCCGGAGGGACCGTCCGGCTCATCGGGCGCTTCAATCTTCATGGAAACGTAGTCGGCGTAGATCACGGCGAGGGTCTGTCGTCCATTTACCTGCACATGTCGCGGATTGCGGTGAAGGACGGCAAAACGGTGCAGAAGGGTGACGTGATGGGCTACGTCGGATCGACCGGGCGATCCACGGCTCCCCATCTGCATTGGGGCATGTACGTCAACGGGGTTCCTGTGAATCCGGCTCTTTGGGTGAATCTGACTCCGTGTTCGCCCGCGCCGCCGGCAAAGAAACGCGGCCGCAGCCGGGCGCCAAGAAAGCGGCCATGAACCGGGTGACCGGTGCGGGAGAACAGCATCAAAACACATTACCGTGGTAATATAAAGCGTGGCAATCGCGCATTCAAAAGTCACGGCTCAAGGGCAAATTTCGGTTCCGGCCCGGGTGCGAACGAAGCTAGGGATCGGCCCAGGGTCTGTTCTGAAATGGGAAGAAGAAGGCGACCGGATCGTGATTCGCCGGGCGGGCGACTTTAGTTCCGAAGATATCCATCGGGCGTTGTTCCCTTCAAAAGCGCCGGAACGGAAGAGTGTTCAGCAGTTGAAGGAAGGCATCCGCATTTACGCCCGGACCCGTTATGCGCGCAGTTGACACGAATGTACTGGTTCGTCTCATTACACGAGACGACCCACGGCAGACGGCCGCGGCGGAGACGTTCATCGCCAAAGGCGCCTGGGTCTCACCACTGGCGCTTACCGGAGCAATGTGGGTACTCGACAGCGTGTATGAAGTGAATTCAATCGATCAGGCCAGAGCTGTCGAGATGTTGCTCAATCACCGCCAACTCGTCCTTCACGATCGCGAGACTGTCTCGGCCGCGGTCGAACTGTTCCGCGTGAAGCCATCGCTGGGTTTCTCGGATTGCCTGATGCTCGAGATGGCACGGAAAGCTGGGCATCTACCGCTCGGCACTTTCGATCGTGACTTGGGGAAGTTGGAGGGAACGCAGAAGCTCTAGTCTAGTCTCGACGCGTCCCTTCGCACGTCTTACTCTCACTCTGGTGTAGTATCCAGGCTGCGAGCGGCCGAGCATTGCGCATCACGTTCTTTGAGGATCACCTCGATGTCTCAACATTGAGACGCTTGGCCTGCAAGCATGCGCCTCGATTCGTGGTTCCGTGTCGAGTAGGCACGGCAGGTTGCCCCGCCGCGCCTCTCACAGAACCGGACTTGCGGGCCTCGCATCCGGCTCTTTGGATCGATGTCTCACCATGCCAGACTAAGCTGACTGGGAACTTGCGGAAGAGGGTTGGCCACGCGCCAGCGGTCGTACAGCGAACCG
>JBBQGE010000002.1:0-150066 GCA_038322675.1 Bryobacterales bacterium | reverse complement strand
GGGAGAAATTGGGCCGCCGTGTGGGTGATGTCCCCCAACTCCCGCTCCTAAGAACATAAAGGGTTAACCCGCCGCCATCCTCCCAGAAACAAGATACCGATTCCGGATATCAGTATCTGAATCAGAAGCTAGGCTAATAGTTCACCAGTTAAGTTCTTTCGATTCAATGGTTGTACTTTCGTACAACCATTGGGTGAAAACGTGCTTACCAGTTACCAAGCTTGTGAGTTTTGTAACACGCGAGGGTGAGGTTTGCCCACGCACGAGATTTGGAGGAACCTTAATGAAGAAGCATTCCCTGAGGGGCACCGGGCTCTGGCTCTTGGCCACGATATTCCTGTTGGCCCCATGCATTGCAGTGGCTCAGTCCGTTAGCGGTGAGCTCGTCGGTACGATATATGACACTACCGGCGCAGCCGTTCCGAACGCGACCGTCACTGCCACCAACACCGGCACCGGAGTCCCGACTACCACTACTTCTTCGGCAACCGGCCAGTACCGCCTGGCGAACCTGCCAGTCGGCACGTACGATCTGAAAGTAAGCGGCACCGGCTTCAGCGACGCGGAAGTGAAGAACGCCGTCGTGAGCCTGAATACGTCGTCCACCCGAAACATCACGCTGCAACTTGGCGAAGCGAAGACTGTGGTGGAAGTGACCAGTGCGGCCGCCACCATCGATACCACCACCGCCCAGGTGCAGAGCACGTTTGAATCGAAGCAGATCGCGGATCTGCCAACGGCCAGCACGGGCTACGGTGTTCTGAACCTGGCGCTGTACACCGCAGGCGTATCGACGAGCGGTACGGTTGGCGTGGGAGTGGGCCCGTCGGTAGGCGGCCAACGGCCTCGCAACAACAATTTCACGATTGAAGGAATTGACAACAACAGCAAGAGCGTTACGGGACCGCTGGTGTACATTCCGAACGACGCGGTTGCCGAGTTCGCGGTGCTGGCGAACCAGTTCTCCCCCGAGTTCGGCCACTCCTCGGGCGGCCAGTTCAACCAGGTAGTCAAAGGCGGCACCAACGAGTTTCACGGCGCTTTGTACGAGTACCTGGAAAACCGCAACTTCAACGCCGCGGACCAGTTGTCGATCGTCGACGGTACGGATCCGCATCCGCGCTATGACAACAACCGGTTCGGCGGCGACATCGGCGGCCCGATTCTGAAGAACAAGCTGTTCTTCTTCTTCAACTACGAATACAACGCCGTGGGGTCCTCCGGCAGCGGTGGGCAGATTTTCGCCCCCACCACTGCGGGTTATGCGGCGCTGGCCGGCATTCCGGGGGTCAGCCAGAACAACCTGAAGACCCTGCAGCAGTACTTGCCCGCACAATCGGCGGCCGTGGATCCCTCGATCACGCCAGCTGGCGCGTACCCGGTCATCGGCGGGAAGACCATCCCCCTCGGCCAGTATTCCTTCCTGGCGCCGAGCTATACCAACACCACAGCCTATCTCATCTCGTCGGACTATAACATCAGCGACAAAGACCGGATCCGCGGCCGGTATGTCAAGAATTTAATCGACAACCAAGACACAGCCGCCAACCTGCCGGCATTCTGGCTGCCGTTAAAGCAACCCTACTACCTGGCGACTCTCACCGAGTTCCACACTTTCACACCTTCGCTGACGAATGAATTCCGTCTCGGTTTCAACCGCTACTCCCAGGTGTACCCGGTGGGCGATCAAACGATCCCCGGCCTGGATGCCTTTCCGAACCTGAGCATCGACGAACTCGGCGTGAACATCGGGCCCGACCCCAACGCGCCGCAGGAGACCATTCAGAACACCTACCAGATAACGGACAATTTCGCCTGGGTGAAGGGCCGCCACACGATCAGTTTCGGTGCGGATTTCAAGAAATTCATCAGCCCGCAGACCTTTACGCAGCGCGGCCGAGGCGACTACGAGTGGGATACGCTAGAGAACTACTTGACGGATAACATCCCATACTTCGCCGAGCGCACCACCGGCAACCTCGTATACTACGGCGATCAGATCGAGGTTGGCGCCTACGTCAACGACTCGTGGAAGCTGCGCCCCAACTTCACGGTGAACCTAGGACTCCGCTACGAGCGGACCACCATCCCGTATGGGGAACGACTCCAGACGGTCAATGCCATTTCCAGCGTTCCAGGGCTGATCACTTTCGGGGAACCGCAGGTGCAGAACATGAATTTCCAGCCGCGCATTGGACTGGCATGGTCGCCCGGCAAGTCGGGTACTACGTCTATCCGTGCCGGCTTCGGCATCAATTACGACCAACTGTTCGACAATCTGGGCATCCTGTCGGCGCCGCCGCAATTCCAGCAGACCGTGGACGTCGGCGGGAACACGGGCGGCAACTTCCTGGCGGGCGGCGGCATCTCGCCCAACGCCTCGTCTGGTACGCTGAGCCAAGCCGATGCCCGTGCGGCGACCGGCGGATATATCCCCGATCAGAAGCTGCCGAAGTCGATCCAATGGAACCTCGGCGTGCAGCATGTGTTCCACAACGACTACACCCTGGAGGTACGCTATCTTGGTACCCGCGGGCTGCAGTTACCCATACAGGACCGCATCAACGTTCGGGCGATCGTTACACCGGACCATACACTGCCGATGTACGTGACTGCGCCTTCGCAGTCGCAGTTGGACGGCCTGACGCTCACCCAATCGGCGCTGACTACCGCGTATGGCGGCAACGGTTACGGCCGGTTCCTTCCGCAGTACCTGAATGCCGGCTTCCAGACCAACATCGTCGGCTTCATGCCGATGGGCGCCTCCACTTATCACGGACTCGCAGCGCAGTTGACGCGCCGCTTCGCCGAAGGCCTGTACTTCACCGCCGCCTACACCTTCAGCCACAACATCGACAACTCGACGGCGGAGGTGTTCAGCACCTACACCACCCCGCGCCGCGGGTTGGACTTCCAGAATCTGAACGCGGACCGGTCCAGTTCCGCGCTGGATCACCGGAACCGGTTCACCATGGCGACGGTTTATGACCTGCCGTACTTCAAGGACGGCAATTGGTTGATGAAGAACATCGTCGGCAATTGGGAAATGGCTCCGGTGTTCACCTATGAAACCGGCACGCTGGTTACGATTCAGAGCTCGATCGATTCGAACCTGAACGGCGACAGCGCCGGCGATCGTGCCTACGTGAATCCGGCGGGCACGGCTAATATCGGCACCACCGCAACCGCGTTGAAGAACAGCGCTGGCCAAGTGGTAGCGTTCCTGGCCGTGAATCCCAACGCCCGCTACATTCAGACTCCCAAGGGCGTTTACCCGAATGCGGGCCGCAACACGGCGCACCTCCACCCGATCAACAACTTCGATTTCAGCCTGCTCAAGCGGTTCAACGTGCACGGCGAGCATCAGAAGGTGGAGTTCGGCGCAAGGTTCTACAACTTCCTGAATCACCCGCAGTACACTGGTTCGCGGATCAACGATGTGGCTTCGGTCGGTTACACCGGCACGCAGGTCCACAACTTCCTGAATCCGGCCAGCACAACGTTCTACCAGCCGGACCTCGTGTTCTCGAGCAATCCTCGTTACATCCAGTTTTCGGCCAAGTTCATCTTCTAGGTGTTACGTGCGAGGGGGGCCCGACGGGCTCCCCTCTTCTTTCCCCTGTCGATCCCGCCGGATTCCGTCCAGCACCCCATTGATAAAAGAGACCGATTCCTCGCCTGAGAACTGCCTTGCCAACTCGAGCGCCTCGTCGATCACCACGGCCGGCGGAGTGCCTACTTCAGTCATCTCGTAGATCGCCAGCCGTAGCACATTCCGGTCGACCACCGGCATGCGCTCGATCCGCCAATTCGCCGACTTTGCCGTGATAGCCTGGTCGATCCGGCCTGCCGATTCCGACGTCCCGCGCACCAGCGCCTCCATGAACACATCGGCGGCGGGTTGTTCAGTCCCCTCCGCTGGGCCGGACTCGGCCTGGTCATAAAGGGTCTCGTAGAATGAGGCAATCGCGTTCTCGACGGATTCGCGGCGCATGTCCCATTGATACAGAATCTGCAAAGCACGCTGGCGGGAGGTATGGCGGCCAGGCATTGTTACTGCGAGTCCGCCCGCAATTTGCGGAGCAGATTCGCCATCTCGATCGCGGTCATCGCGGCGTCGAAACCTTTGTTGCCGCTCTTCAGGCCCGCGCGATCCATGGCCTGTTCTACCGTGTTGGTGGTCAGGACTCCGAATGCCACGGGAACGCCCGATTTCACCGACGCCTGCGCGATGCCCGATGCGGCCTGCCCCGCGACGTAGTCGAAATGAGGCGTGTCGCCTCGAATGACGGCGCTGAGTGCAATGATCGCGTCATGCCGTTTCGATCCGGCTAGCGTCTCGATCGTCAACGGAATCTCCCACGACCCCGGTACCCGTACCACCTGAATATCGTCCGCCGACGCGCCGCAGCGCACCAGCGCATCCATGGCACCGGACAGCAAACGATCGGTCACCACGGCATTAAACCGGCCCACCACAATCGCGAATTTCAAGCCGCGAGCGTCCAGGCCGCCTTCTATCACATTGATTTCCATTCGTTTAGCGCAAAGAAGCCGGGCTCGAATCCCGGGCTATGGGATAATTGATTTTCAGGCTTCATCATACCGCATGGATCCCGCTTTCATCCGTAACTTCTCGATCATCGCGCATATCGACCACGGCAAGTCGACGCTGGCCGATCGCCTGCTCGAGACGACTGGCGCGCTCTCGGCCCGCGAGATGATGGCCCAGGTCCTCGACACCATGGACCTGGAGCGCGAACGCGGCATCACGATCAAGGCCCACGCCGTCCGGCTGAATTACAGAGCGTCCGACGGCAATCTCTATCAGTTGAATCTGATCGACACTCCGGGCCACGTCGATTTCACGTACGAGGTATCGCGCAGCCTGCAGGCGTGCGAAGGCGCGCTGTTGGTAGTGGACGCGTCCCAGGGCGTCGAGGCTCAGACCCTCGCCAACACGTACCTGGCGCTGCACCACAATCTCGAGATCATTCCGGTTATCAATAAGATCGACCTGCCCGCCGCCGAACCCGAGCGCATCCGCGAACAGATAGAACAGGTCATCGGACTCCCGGCCGACGACGCGCTTCTGGTCAGCGCCAAAAGCGGACTCGGGGTACCGGAGGTGCTGGAGGCGATCGTCAAACGTGTGCCGCCGCCGAAAGGGTCGCCTGACGATCCGCTTCGCGCCCTCATCTTCGATTCCTGGTTTGATCCCTACCGCGGCGTCATTATCCTGACGCGCGTCGTCGACGGACGCCTGAGGATGGGGCAGAAGATCCGCCTGTGGGCCAGCGGTAAGGCGCTCGAAGTGGAAGGTCTCGGATTCCAGTCGCCCAAGGCCATCCCGTGCGACGAACTGGCTGCGGGCGAGGTCGGATTCCTGTTCGCGAACATCAAGACGATTTCCGACGCACAGATCGGCGACACCATCACCGACGATGCGCGGCCGGCGGCCGGACCTCTCCCGGGATTCGAGCAGATCAAACCCATGGTGTTTGCCGGACTCTACCCGGTCGAATCGCATGAGCATGGTCTGTTGCGCGACGCGTTGGAGAAGTTGCGGCTCAACGACAGCGCGTTCAACTTCGAGCCTGAGAACTCGGTCGCGCTCGGCTTCGGTTTCCGCTGCGGATTTCTCGGACTGCTGCATCTGGAGATCGTGCAGGAGCGGCTGGAGCGCGAGTTCAACATCGATCTCATCACTACGGCGCCCGGCGTACGATACCGCGTGACGAAATCGAACGGCGAGATCGTGGAAGTGGATAACCCGACGAAGTGGCCCGATCCTTCCGAGATCCGGCAAGCGGAGGAACCGATCATCGACGCCACGGTGATCACGCGCGAAGAGTACATCGGCGAAATCCTGAAACTGCTGGAAGAGAAACGCGGCAATCAGAAGAAATTCGAATACATCGGTGGCGGCCGCGTGCTGCTGCTGTACGAGTTGCCGCTGAACGAGATCGTGCTCGACTTCTATGATCGCCTGAAGTCGGCCTCCCGCGGCTATGCGTCGCTCGACTACCACTTTTCGGGCCATCGGATTTCGCAGATGGTGAGACTCGACGTGCTGGTGGCGGGCGATCCCATCGACGCGCTGTCGATCATCGTGCACAAGGACGTTGCCTATGAACGGGGCAAGGTGCTGATCGATCGTCTGCGCAAACTGATTCCGCGGCAGATGTTCGAAGTCGCCTTGCAGGCAGCGATTGGAAACAAGATCGTGGCTCGCGAGAACATCCCGGCGATCCGGAAGAACGTGCTCGCCAAGTGCTACGGCGGCGACATTTCGCGCAAGAGGAAACTGCTGGAGAAGCAGAAGGAAGGCAAGAAGCGCATGAAGCGAGTGGGCCGGGTGGACATCCCGCAGGAAGCCTTCCTCGCCGTCCTGAAGGTATCGGGCGGTGAGGATTAGCCCGGCCGGGGCTCAGGTTTAGTAGCTCAGAGCGCAACCGCCGCTGCCGGCGTTCTTCCAGTTCTGCTGGATGAGGAATTGTTCGCCCCCGAGGACCATGTTGTACTTGGATCCGTTCGACGCTGTCGACGTCGTTCCAAAGGTCCAGGCGCATTTGTCGGCATTTTCGGCGCCTTGGCGATCATACCAGGCATTCAGATCCGGATCCGTAACGGTCTCTTCCAGTTCGTGAGCTACGATCGATACCATCCCATCCGCGCCCGGGTTCCCGCTGGGGCTGGTGCTTTGAGCGCTGCAGGCAGACGGACACCGATCGGGATTGCCCACGAAAGAGTATTTGATATCGGAGCCGCTGATGGTCCCATGGGTATGCCAGCCGCAGTACTTCGTGCAGAAACCCGAGGTCGCATTGACGTCGGCTGACGTGAGCACGAAATACACTCCGTTCGTGTCCTTCGGCAGACGTCCGCTCGTGATCGCCGATGACACGATCGACTGGATGTTTGCGTCCGAGAGCGCCGTCCCCAGCGAGTAGTTGTCCGTCGTGCTGTTGGCGAGAGTGACCGAGTTCGAAACGTGCGTGTTCGACCCATTGTAGTAGGTCGTGTTGATGTTGAAGTACGGCGATCCACCGATATTGTTTGCGAAGTTGGTCAAAACCGTCTGAGTGCTGGATGACGAGTTTCCGTACCAAATGTAGTACATGTGAGTCGTGCCCAGGATCACAGGGCCGCCATGGTAGTTGATACCGGTCCCGGAACCGCCACCGCCCGGCTTTGCATCCTTCACCTTGTCCTTCGGAGCGTTTCCATGCCCATCGGGCTGAGTGTCCACGCTCTCCTTATCATCACCGGCAATCAAGGCGGTGGTACCGCATGCCATGGCCAGGCACACGGACAGCATTAGCGTTCGAGTCAGTCGCATCTATGTCGGATTCCCTTTCCCGGAAAATTGAGGACTTGGGAAAAATGCTAACACGGCGCAACTCACGTTTCAATCAGAAAAAGCCTCGCAATATTCAGAATTTCATTAAAGTTTTTTGTGAATCGGGGTCAGAAGATCGCGATTGCGTATACTCCGCCGCCGTTGGTGAACGCGGCCAGGTCGACGGAAGGAAAGTAAGCTTCCGATACAAGCGCAAATTCATTCGCAGACAGGTTTAGCGATGCGGGCGCGCCGGATACCACCGCGGCCGGATCGGTCATGTAGTTGGCGACGTTCCCTTGCGGGGCGGTTGCAGGTTGCGCCCAGACCGACGCACGCTGAGGCCGGGATATAGGTGATCTTCGACAGAATCACCACGCCGGTGCCTCCATTGGCCGTCATTTCGAGCGGACTCGCCAGACGCACCAGCACGCGAGAAGCCGATGCCGCGCACATACATGCTGCCGGCATCGCGGGCGAGTTGCTGCACTTGCACCATCCTGCCCAGGTTCAGCCCCACTACTACGACTCCCACCAGCAGCGGCACATACAACATCGCGACCAGTGCGAACTCGAACACTGCGTTTCCGGATTGCGCACGCCTTCGTGTCTTCATGGGCTAGGTAAAGTTGTCCCGGCCGGCACCGTTTCCAAACGGTCCGCCGACTCCGCGCTGATTTGCAGCGGTGCCGCCGTGCGCCACAACGGCGCAATCCAGTTCCAGCCATAGCCGGTGATGAGGACCCGCGGGGAACGTAACAGTCGGGTCGGGGTTCGTTCCCGTGCCCATCCACCCGTCCGGGAAGTTCGAGTGATACCAGCGGTCGGGTCGCAAGCGGTGGACGCGCAGAAGATCGGTACGGCCGAGGGCAAAGCGCCACGACACCCGTGAGCGGAGCCGGATTCCAGGCCACATTCTTGAAGTTGAATGTCGGCGCCAGATCCACCCGGTCACTACACATATATGGCCTACATACCCGAGTAGTTCGGCCACAATTCGGGGAACCTTTATGATTTGCCTGAAACGGAGCGGCGAAATTTAAACCCTATCCGTGGGGTCGGTTACTTGCCCTAGCGAGAAGGATGGCCTAACCGATTCCCTGTACACCGTAATAACGCGCCATCCAGTAGGGGAGAATATAGTCGATCCCCGCGCCCTCGATGAACCCGTCCCCGCCGCCGCTCAACTGAAAGGGACTCCGCTGCCACAGGAAATCGGCGGGTACACGCTGCTCCACCGGAATCGGATCGCAGGCCCGGTCGCCATCGCAAACCGGCACCTCACCGTGCAGATCCACTCCGAAATCGCGCCGCGGCCGTTTCAGCCACCGGTTCAGAAGATCCGCGGTCTCAGCGTCCCGCCGGTCATCCGGACCGTTGAGAGCGCGGTCAATCATGTTGAAGTGCGCGTTTTGATGGTCGTCGGTGGTGCGGCGCAGAATGTCGTAAGCCTTCTTGTACGCATCGCGGTGCGCGCCGCCGCCCTCCCACCGGATCAGCGAGAAGAGATTGATGGTATCCAGGTTGAATTTGAAATACGAACTGTACGGGTCGGCGGCATCTACGCCGATTGGGGCCGGCACCAGGAGAAACCCGAACAGTGCCGACCATTTGTATTTCGACGAGAAACGGCTCGAGTTGACATGCCGGCCGATCTGTAGAAACGCCAGTTGCTGATCCGGACGGATGGCGAACGTCGTACTGACCCGGCCTCCCGGCATCGGCACGTTCCAGTTGTAGTGGTTCAGGAAGTTCAGAATGCGCGTGATCAACGCCGCCGCATCGTAGCGAATGCCTCCGTCCTCCACCAGATCGTAGGCAACTGCCAGCCCAAACATCGCACCCGAGTACTGATCGCGGGATGTGTTGCCGATCCAGGAGAACTGCCGGAGATCCCGATTCGCCGTGTAGACCCCGTTGTTCTGCTCCTCGCGCGCGATCCCAGCCGCATAGGGCGAGTCCACGGGCACCGCGCAACGGGCCAGCAGATCCGTGCCGGTGATGTCCACCAGGAGGCGCAATCCATCCAGCGCGTGCCGCACGTTGGCGAGCGCCGCGGGATCGCCGGTCACCTTGTACCGGTACGATTCCGCTGCCAGATAGTGGCCGGTCCACAGCGCCGAGTCGCCGCAGCGGGTATATCCAACGATGGTGTCGCTGGAAAAGGATTCGAAGATCGGATCCAGAATGGTCCCAAATGGCGAATGCCGCGCCTGGAGGTTGGCGGAAACCGCGAGCGCATCGGATTCGGCGCACCATGCGGCGCCGGCGATCAGAACGGGAACGAGGGCAAGACGAAACAACACAGGACACCTCGGAGTCGGAGTGGCGCGGGGAATTTCATCATAGCGCAAGCGACTGGTCGTCAGTTGCGTATTTTACAATACGTACACCGCAGGGATTTCAGCCATGTTACATCCCAGGTATTCTCCCCAGCACCCGGCCCGAGTAGATGACGTGGCAGGGGAATGTCCTAGGCCGCCAACAACTTGCAGCGAAAAGTTTCGTAAAACCGTGAAACTTGTTGTCACCCAACTTATCCAATCTGGGTATGGGTTACACGAAACGAAAGGCGTATGCATTATGACGGAAGCTTTCGCGATCAGCCAAGAGACGAACGAACAGCCACCGGCTTCGCCCGGCATTGAGGCGGTCTCGCCACAAGCCGTACGAACCCAACTTGAACGTATCCTGGAGAGCAAGGCATTCGCCCGATCCCCTCGAATCAGCCGATTTCTCGCGTTCGTTGTCGACCAGACCATCGAAGGCCAGGAAAGCAAACTCAAAGAGTACCTGCTTGGCGTTGAGGTGTTCGGCCGTCTCGACTCCTTCGATCCGCGTATCGATTCCATCGTGCGAGTGGAGGCCCGGCGCCTCCGCTTCAAACTCGACAAGTACTACGACACCGAAGGTCAGATCGACCCCATCCGGATTCACTTCCGCAAAGGGTGTTATGTTCCGAGCTTCGCCGAAAAACGTCCCGATGAGGAGTTCACCAATGGCGAACTCGCCGACGTTCCCTATGTCACCGCGATCGAAAATCCGCATGCGTTCGCCCTATACGCGCGCGGCCGCTACTGCCTGGACAGGTGGACTCCCGATGGCATCGCGGAAGCGGTCTCCTGCTTCACCCAGGTCCTCGACGAGGACACAGACTGTGCGAGCGCGCATGCCGGCCTCGCTACTTCGTGGATGTTCGCATCGCTGCTCGGCTTGATGCCCGCGCGCGATGTGGTCCCGAAAGCCCAGCAGTCGGCAATGCATGCACTGGCCATCTCTCCGGACTGCTCGGAGGCGCGCTCCATCCTGGGCATCGCCTCGGCGCTGTACGACTGGGAGTGGAGCGACGCTGAGCCGAAACTCCGGAAAGCCGTCCTCTCGAATCCGTGCGATACGGGTGCCCGGCTCTGGTATGGACTGTACCTTGTCTTGGCCGGACGTCCGGAAGACGCGGTTCGCGAGGCTCGCAAAGCGCAGCAGGCCGCACCCACTTCTCTCACGGCGCATCTGGCGGTTGGGTTTGCCTGTCATTCCGGCCGGGCCTATGACGAGGCGCTGATGCAATATCGACTGGCGCAGGACCTGGATCCGAAATTCTACGGATCGTACCTTGCCACCGCGCTGCTGTTCACGGATCAGCAAATGTTCGAGCAGGCGCAGCAGATGCTGAATCGGGCCGCGCAACTGAGTCCGAATAATCCGGCCGTGCTGGGCATCGGTGCGTATGCGCACGCTGCCGCGGCGCGCAAGGATCAGGCCGCTCAGTCGCTCAACGAACTCTCGGAAATGGGTTCGCGGCAGTATGTCTCGCCGGTCATACGCGCGATGGCCTTCGCGGCCAACGGCTATCTGGACGCCGCATACCGCCAACTCGAAGACGCGATTGAGGAGCGCTCCTCATGGCTGCCCCTGATTCGCATTTCCCCGGCCTTCGAGGCAGTGCGTCAGGACCCACGCTACGACGGACTACTGGCCCGCATGAATCTGGCTTGAGCGCTTAGCGGTCCAGATGGACCACCAGGCTGGACTGCGAACCCTCGCTGACCGTGAAGCTCGATCCCTTCGAGCGGCACGATTCGAGTGCCTCCACGTCGAACAACTCGCACGGGGGTTCATCCGCGTATACGAACGCCGTGTACCGGCCAGGGGCGAGGCCGCGGATCTGGAAATAGCCGTAGGCGTCGGAGTAGCTGGTGCGATACAACTGCGGCCTCCCTTCGGCCGGATCCGGTACGGCAGTGACGGTCATGCCCGACGCAGGCATCAGGTCCGAACTCCAGACGCGGCCCGCGAGACCGCCGCTGTTCAATCCCACTTCGAGGTCGAGCGATGCGCTCGAAGACGCCTGGTTGCCCGAAATCCCTTCAACGCTCACAGGAGTGTTTCCCACCCGCGTGCTCTTGATGTACAACTCATCGGGTCCGTTCACCACGAAGGCGTCATAGCTCTCGCCCGGCACCACTCGCATCGTAAAGCCGCCTTTGGAATCCACATCGGACAGCACCATGGGATTCACATCGCTCCGCGGCTCCAGCCGCACGCGCAGCGATCGCAAATTCAAGTTTGAATCGGTGGTGGAGACGCGCCCGCGCCATTCCCGTTCCGGCTGCAGCAACAATTCGAGTTGATCGATATTCGCATCCGTCACCATCAAGGGCAGGCGCGCATAGAGATGCTTGCCTTCCTCCACCGAGTCGGCGGTCAGCAGATACGATCCTTCCGGGACACCGCGAATCTCAAATCCGTCGTAATACGGCTTCGCATTCAGGGATGAGCTGATGCTGGCGCGGCCATCGCTCGACAGCCGGCGCAGCGTGAGATTCGGCAGCGGCAGTTTCTGGCCGTTGAGTCCATTCAGTGCCCGGCCGCGAATCCGAATTACTCGCGCGCGCTCGAGAAAGATGTCGACGCCCTCGGCCTCTTCGCCGAGCCGGATGGTCAGCTTCGCAGCCGCCGCGAGTTTCACCGCGCCTGGATAGAACGTAGTGGTGTAGCGGTATTCAGGCACCCGATGGCCGGATGCATCCACCAGTTCACGCTCCTCGAAATCGACGGGAACTGGCCGGTTATAACTCGCAGCGACGTAGTAGGCGCCCGGCGAGATACCGGCGATCCGATATTCGCCGCGATCGTCTGTTCGTGTGGAAGCCACCAGGCGATACCCGCGGCGGCCGCGCGCGAAGCTGTCCTGATAGACCTGCACCAGCGCGGACGCGGTCGGTTCCGCGTCGTTGAACCGAATCCTGCCCGCAATAACGGACCATCGCTTCAGTGGAATCTCAACACCGGTGAGCGACTGCCCCTCATCGAGGTAAATCACCGCTGGAAGGCGAGCGTCCGCCGCGCGCGCGACGGTGCCTCGCAGATACCCATCGCGCTGCGCGTACAGAACGTAGCGCCCGGGCACGATGCCGGAAATCGCGAAATGCCCCTTCTCATCCGCCTCCACCGAAAGACTCGCCGTCTCACCCGAGTACGACTTGAGATACACGCTGACGCGGCTGAGCGGCCGGCCGTTCGCTTCGCTCAGCACCGTACCGGCCAACGTCGCGGGCTTCTCCGCGGCCATCGACCACGGCGCAAGCATCACGGTCAGGAGTAGAAAACGAACCATGCCAAGACCAATTGACGTTCGAAGCACCTCAAGCGTTCACTCGCCGATCATCTTCACCAGCACGCGCTTCTTCCGGCGCCCGTCGAACTCGCCGTAGAAGATCTGCTCCCAGGGACCGAAGTCGAGCTTGCCGGCGGTGATGGCCACCACCACTTCACGCCCCATCACTTGCCGCTTCAGATGCGCGTCGCCGTTGTCCTCACCTGTCCGGTTGTGCAGATATTGCGATACGGGTTCGTGCGGGGCCAGCTTTTCGAGCCATCGTTCGTAATCCTGATGCAGGCCCGATTCATCGTCGTTGATGAATACCGACGCGGTGATGTGCATCGCATTCACCAGCGCCAGACCTTCGCGTATGGAGCTTTCGCGGAGGCAGGTTTCAATATCCGGGGTGATGTTGACGAATCCGCGGCGGGATGGAATCTCAAACCAGAGTTCCTTGCGGTAGCTCTTCATCACCCCAGTATCCTTCTAACTCAGGGTCGAACGGATGCGGCTCTGAAGTGTTGATTCAGAGCCGCGACCGTAAGGGAGCGGAAGCCAGTTCTTACGCCGGACACTACCCGCGTTCATAGACGCGAGCGTTGCGTTCGCGCTGGGCCGCCGCGGCTGTCAGGTCGCGAGTCTCAGCATCGCGACGGCCGGCGCCGGTGAGTCCACTGCTGGATCCTGCGTGACTACGTCGCGTCCAACGATCGCCCTGTTTCTCCGCAGCCGAGTAATAGGAGCGCTCACGGCGCAACTCTTCGTCCGACATCGGCTGCGCACTCACATCGTGACGAGCCCATCCGCGCGAACGCCAACTGCTGACGCGATCGTCGACGTTCACCGCGCCATCGCGATCGAGAATCTCCGATGCACGATCGGCACGGTTGCCCGAAGCATGCACGGTCAAGAGTATGTCGCCTCGCCGCACTCCTTCGGCGTACACGCCGGCCTCCTCTTCAGGAACTCCGCCTTCCGTCAACGCTCCGATCAGCCCGCCTGCCGCGGCGCCGATACCAGCACCGCCAAGTGCGGCGATGATGGGTCCGGCCGCGAGTACAGGCCCAACGCCTGGCACCGCGAGTCCCGCGAAGCCAAGCAGCAATCCGCCGACACCTCCGAGTGCCGCGCCGATACCGGCATCGGCCGCGACTTCCGATCCAGCGTCGCCGGGTCGTCCTGCAGCCGTCATGCGACCAGCCCACTCACTCGTGCCCGACTTGTTGGCGATGACACTTACCTCGTCAAGCGTGAAGGCCTCACTGACCAGATCGTCGTAGGCGCGCTGCGCGTCATCCATCGATGGAAAGACTCCCACCACCGTGCGAGTGGGCCGATCGCGCCTGCGATTGTGCAGGTCCTGCTCAGCACGATACCAATCGTCATCGTGACTGCCGTGCCGATAGCCGCGTTGTTCGAAATAGCCGTACGCGATTTGCGACGTCTCGTTCGGATCCGGCTTCCAGTTGTCATTCGTGTCCATGTAAAACTCCCTTCCTCAGAGTCATGACGGCTCTGACAATTGGGACTCCGAGGGCGAAGAAACGTTTCGCCACGCACCCGCGCGGAGGCGCTCATACAAAAAAAGCTACCTTTCTCGCAGCTTTAATGCTAAGTTGCGTTTATAGCAGTACGACAACAAGATTCGGGAGAATCAGATGATTGCAAAAAAACCTGCAACGAAAAAAGCGGTCGCCACCAAGAAGGCGCCCGCAAAAGCAACCAGTAAAACCGTAGCGAAGAAGGCCGCGCCGAAGAAGGCCGCGGTGAAAAAAGCCGTTGCGCCGAAGAAGGCAGCCGTGAAGAAGACCGCTGCGAAGAAGACCGCAACCAAGAAGGCGGCCACCAAGAAGTAGCCCCTTCTATCGAGCGGCGCGGCGCATCACTTCGATGTGCCCGCCGCTCTTTCTATTGGGTATCCCTTTGAGATCCAGTCAGTATGCAGATTGGTGGGAATCTCCACCAGCTTCACGTTCTTGAATCCCATCTCCTTCAACGCCGCGAACGCGGGCCGGACGTTCGGACACTGTGTCCAAGGGCAGCATCCGCAGTACAAAACCAGTTCGCGATTTTTCGGCACGTTGGCTACGGCTTCCTTTAGTGCCTCCATGCCCGACGCCGTCGACGCCGGTCCGGCAAGCACCGCGCCAGGAATGTGCGCGCCTCGATACAGCACGGGGAATCCAACATAGAGGATCAGCGGCTTCTCGCCGGCCTCGAGCCTCTGGGCTAACTTCGCCGTCGGGATGATGTCGCCGCTGGTCCACGGATCGGCGGCAAAACAGAGCGATGCGATGGCGGTAAGGAAAAGAAGACGGTGAATCATATCTACAATCATATCCGCCTTCTCTCAAAGAACGCTTTCATCACTTCCATGCACTCCGCGCCGAGCGCTCCCTCTACCACTTCGGCGCGGTGATTCAACAACTCCGAATCGGCGATCTGGAACTTGCTGCGCACGCCTCCGAAACGCAGATCGCGGCACCCGAATACCAGGCGATCGATGCGCGCATTCACGATCGCGCCCGCGCACATCGCGCACGATTCGAGAGTTACGTACAGCGTGCATCCGCTAAGCCGGTAGTTGTTCAACTTCCGCGCCGACTCGCGCAGCACCAGCATTTCCGCGTGCGCGGTGGGATCGTTCCGCGCGATGGGCGAATTGAAGGCCCGGGCCAGGATCGCGTTCTCGTACACCATCACCGCGCCCACGGGAACCTCGCCCGACGCCTCGCCCTCACGCGCCATCGCGAGTGCTTCGCGCATGTAGAATTCGTGATTCAACTGACCGATGATAGCTCTTGGAGCACTCGGGTTCACCGGAGCCGTTCGTCATTAGTCGGCAAATCCGTGATGTTCGCCGAACCTTCCCGCCATCCGTAAAACCGCTCATCTAGAATGGAGTCACCTTATGTTTCGGTACTTGCCGCTCATCTTCAAGAACACGCTTCGAAACCGCAGGCGGAGCTTACTCACCATCTCGAGTATCGCCGCTTCCATGTGCTTGCTAGGTGTGCTGTTTGCGATGTATCGCGCGCTGTTCCTGAGTGATCCCACTCCGGGGCAGGCGCTACGCGTCATCACGTACCATCGCGTATCGCTCACGCAGTCGTTGCCGGCGTCGTACGAAAGCCAGATCCGGCGCGTGCCCGGAGTGCAGGAAGTATCCACCTGGCAGTGGTTCGGAGGGCAGTACAAAGACGCGCGCGACCAGCGGAACTTCTTCGCGCGATTCGGAGTCGACCCCGGTCCCCTGCTGCGAATCCGCGACGATTTCGTGATGCCGGACGATCAGAGGAAGGCTTTCCTCTCGAACCGTACCGGCGCGATCGCCAGCCGGACTCTCGCCGATAAATTCGAGTGGAAGGCTGGCGAGCGCATCACACTGGTGGGCGACATCTTCCCTGTGAATCTCGAGCTGACGCTGGTCGGCATCTTTGACGACCCCGACAAGACCGAGACGCTGTACTTCAATCAAGACTATCTGCGCGAGAGTATAACCGGCCGGCGCCGGGATCAGGTGGGCGCATTCGAAGTGAAAGCCGAAAACGCCGCGGCTGTACCGCGAATCTCGCGCGAGATCGACAAGATGTTCGAGAACGCGCCGGAACCCACCCGCACCGAATCGGAGCAGGCATTCACGTTGAGCTTCGTTTCGTTTCTCGGCAACGTGAAGCTATTCCTGCTCGCCATCTGCGGCGCGGTCACGTTCACCATTCTGCTGGTCTCCGCCAACACGATGGCCATGACGGTTCGCGAGCGCATCCGCGAGGTAGGCATTCTGAAGACGCTCGGATTCCCGAATGGCGCGGTGCTCGGGATCATTCTGGGCGAATCGGCGCTTATCTCGTTCATCGGCGGCGCGCTCGGATTGCTGATAGCCAGCGGCGTGGTCTACATCGTGAGGCAAGGGCCGGCGTTTATCCAGCAAATCAAGACCCTCAGTATTTCGCCTGCGGTGGCGCTATTCTGCCTCGCCTTCTCTGTTTTCATCGGCCTGGTGAGCTCAGTTGTCCCCGCCGCCGGCGCCGCGCGTACATCCATTCTCGACGCTTTGCGTAACTCGGGTTGATCTCATGGCGCTACCGATCTCATACAACATTCGCAACATGGTGGTTCGCAAAACCACCACTATCATGACTGCCCTCGGCATCGCGCTGACGGTGGCCGTACTCGCCGCCGACATGGCGCTGGTCACCGGACTCCGCGACGCATTCCGCTCGACTGGCGATCCGCTGAACGTGCTCGTGCTTCGCAAGGGCGGCACCGCCGAACTGACGAGCGGCGTCACTCGTGAAGGCTTTCAGAATCTCAAGTTCAAACCCGGCATCGCTCACGGCGCCGACAACGATCCGCTGGCATCGCTAGAGATGATCACCGTGCTGAATCTCAGGAGCCCGTCCAAGCCGGAGGGAACCAATCTGAATCTCCGTGGTCTGCTCCCGGTCGGCTTCGAAATGCGGAACGTGAAACTCGCGAGCGGCCGCTGGTTCCAAACGGGACAACGGGAAGTAGTTGTCGGCAAGAACATCGCCAAAAATTTCCCCGACGCGCGGCTTGGCGGCCAACTCCGGTTCGGCAAAGGATTGTGGACCGTGACCGGCATCATCGACGGCGGACAGAGCGCAGTCAACAGCGAGGTGTGGGGCGATCTTAATCAGGTCTCCAGCGACTTCAACCGGCCCGACGGCCTCAGCAGCGCTCTGCTGCGCGCCACCGACTCCACGGCAGTTACCGCGCTTGTTAATTCCATCAACGACGATCCGAAGCTGAACATGTCCGCGGAGACGGAGAGGGCCTACTACGAAAGGCAGACGATCTCCGCGCTTCCGGTGCAGTACCTCGGAATTTTCGTATCCATCATCATGGCCGTCGGCAGCAGCTTCGCGGCCATGAACACCATGTATGCGGCGGTGGCGCGCCGGGCGCGGGAAATCGGAACACTCCGAGTGCTTGGATTCTCGCAAGGATCCATCCTGCTCAGCTTCTTTCTCGAATCGGTGTTGCTGGCCGTGCTGGGCGGCATCCTCGGCATCGTGCTGGTGCTGCCGCTGAATAACATCACCACCACGGTGGGCAATTTCATCACGTTCAGCGAGATCGCATTCAACTTCCACGTGAGTTATACCGTGATGGCGCTGGGTGTGGGGTTCGCGCTGCTGATGGGTGCGGCCGGCGGCCTGTTCCCCGCGCGTTCCGCGGCGCGCAAAGAAATTCTGACTGCCCTGAGAGAGATTTAGTTCATGTCTACTCCGTCACATAGCGACCTGGGAAACCTCCGCATCGACCGCAACCGGAAAGCGGCGCGGCCTCCCTCCAGATGGTCGTCACGCTGGATTGCCGGCGGCATTCTGCTGTTCGTGCTGCTCGGCATCGGGCGCCTGGTCAGCGGCCAACTCAACAAGGCCACCGAGGTGGAGACGTACCGCGTCCGCGCCGCTTCGCCCGGCGATCCCGCCGCCGCTGGAGCCGTCGTGCTGAACGCCACTGGATACATCGTCGCCGCGCACAAGATCGAACTCGCATCCAAGGTCGTCGGAAAAGTCGCGTGGATTGGAGTGGAGAAGAGCGATCGCGTGAAGAAAGATCAGGTGCTGGTGCGGCTCGAAGATGATGAATATCGTGCGCAGGTGCAGCAGTCCAAGGGGAATCTGGACAATCTCACCGCCAAACTCGCCGAGCTTCAGAACGGGTCGCGGCCCGAGGAGATCGCGCGTGCCAAGGCGGATGTCGCCCAGAGCCACGCGGATCTTGAAAACGCCCACATCCAACTCGAGCGCACGCGCGAACTTGTGAAGGAGAAAGTGGTTGCTCGTCAAAGCCTGGACGACGCACAGGCGCGATACGATTCCCAACTCGCGCGCACCAACTCCTTGCAGCGCACGTTCGATCTCGTGAACATCGGTCCGCGCAAGGAGCAGATCGACGCAGCCCGCGGTCAGATCGAACAGGCGAAAGGGCAACTCGCCTATGCCGAAACGCAACTGGCGAACACCGTCATTCGCGCGCCGATCTCCGGCACGATTCTCGAACGAAACGTCGAGCGCGGCGAGTTTGTCACCACCGGATTCGTCGGCGACCGCGGCGCGAAGGGCTATGTGGTTTCCCTCGCCGACCTCAACGACTTGAAGGTGGAACTCGACATCAATCAGAACGACTTCGCCAAGCTGGACTCGAAACAGAAAGCCATCATCACCACGGACGCGTTCCCCGATCTGAAGTACGACGGCATCATCGACGAGATCTCGCCCGAAGCCAATCGTCAGAAAGCCACCGTGCAGGTGAAGGTGAAGGTTCTCCAGCCCGACGACCACTTGCGTCCCGAGATGAATGCGAGCGTCGCGTTCATTGCGAAGCCTCAGCTCGCACAAACCAGTAATTTGAAGCCGATCATCGTGATTCCCGGATCGGCCGTGAAAGACGGTGCCGTATTCGTCGTCGCCGATGGCCGGGCAGTTCGCCGCGCCGTGAAAACCGGCGGCACCTCCGCACAAGGCATCCAGGTTCAGGATGGTCTGAACGGTGGAGAAGACGTGATCGTAAATCCCCCCGCCGATCTCAAGGACGGCGGCCGCGTGAAATCCAAGTCATAGGTTGAAATCCATGCCAGACACAGTCATCCAGACGCGCCGGTTGACCAAAGAATTCAGACGCGACGAGTTTCAGGTGGTCGCGCTCGACAATGTCGATATCGAAATCCACAAGGGCGAATTCGTCGCTTTGATGGGACCGTCAGGGTCCGGCAAATCGACTCTGCTGCATCTCATCGCAGCGATGGATCGAGCCACCGACGGCGAGATCCGCGTGCTCGGCGAGGATCTGCGGGCGCTGTCGGATCGCGAAATCGCGCACTGGCGCAATCTGCACATCGGCTTCATCTTCCAGGCATTCAATCTCATCCCCGTTCTGTCGGCGATTGAGAATGTCGAGTTACCCCTCAAGCTGACCAGCCTGAACGGGAAGGAACGAATGGACCACGCAAAGACTGCGCTCACGCTGGTAGGACTCGGCGACCGCATGACACACCTGCCGCGCCAACTCTCGGGCGGACAGGAACAGCGGGTCGCGATCGCCCGCGCCGTCGTCACCGATCCCGATCTCATTCTCGCCGACGAACCCACCGGCAACCTGGACGCCACCTCCGCCCAGGAAGTGCTCACGATGCTGTCGCGGCTCAATAAGGAATTCGGGAAAACCATCGTGATGGTGACCCACGATCCGCATGCCGCGCGATTCGCCTCCAAGGTGCGCTACCTTGAGAAGGGCCAGTTGTTACCGGAGGGGCAAGTGCCCGAAGACTGGGCAGGCACAATCACGGCCGCGCAAGCCTGATTTCTAGTGCCACTCTCCCCGGCTCGCGCGTCAAACAGCTTATGACCACGACCTGGGCGGATACACCGCTGATTCCGCGTAAGATACTGTTCGGAAACCCCGAAAAATCAGGGGCCGAGATATCCCCCGACGGTCGTACTCTCGCCTATCTCGCGTCCGAGGACGGCGTGCTGAATGTCTGGGTCCGTACCGTCGGCACGAGTGACGACCGGGTTATTACGGAAGACCGTAAGCGCGGTATCCACATTTTTTTCTGGCAACCGGACAGCGCGAATATTATTTACGCCCAGGACACCGACGGGAACGAAAATTTTCATGTTTACGAGACGAATCTGGAGACCCGTCAGACTCGCGATCTTACTCCGTTTGATAATGTTCGGGCGCATGTGGTGGCCGTGGATGCCTTGCATCCCGATTTCATGCTGATCGCGTTGAACCGCCGCGATCCCCAGGTCTTCGATGTTTACCGTTACTACTTCGCGACGCAGGCGCTCGAACTCGACACCGAGAATCCGGGAGATATCGCGAGTTGGAACGCGGATAACAACTTCGTGGTACGCGCCGCCACCGCTATTTTGCCAGGCGGGTATCAGGAAATCCGGATCCGCGAGGACGCCGCATCCCCGTGGAAGAGCTTTCAGCGATGGGGGCCCGATGAGACGCTCGGGGGCGTGGCCGGATTTTCGCCAGACAATACCGCGCTCTGGATTATCTCGAGCGTGGACGCCAACGCCTCGCGCCTGGTGGAAGTGGATATCGCCACCAGTAAGTGCCGAGTGATCGCCGAGGATCCGCAGTACGACGTCAGCGCGGCCATCGAGAATCCGCGCAGCCACAAACTCGAAGCGGTTGGATTCGTCCGGGCGCGCATCGAGTGGCACTTCTTTGATAAGCAAGTCGAATCCGATTTCGAAGTGCTCCGCGCGGTTCGCGAAGGCGAAGTAAATATCGAGAGCCGGAATTACGACGACACGTTGTGGGTGATCACATATTCGTCCGATGTCGCGCCCGCGACTTACTACCTTTACGACCGTCGCACGAAAGAGGCCCAATTTCTGTTTGCCGCGCGTCCTGCGCTGGAACAATTCGAACTGGCGCGCATGGAAGCGATCTGTTATCAATCGCGCGACGGCCTTTCGATTCATGGGTATCTCACGATGCCGGTCGGCGTCCGCAAAGGTGCGCCGATGGTACTACTGGTCCATGGAGGTCCATGGGCTCGCGATGTCTGGGGCTATAACGGAGTCGTCCAGTTACTCGCAAATCGGGGCTATGCTGTCCTCCAGGTGAATTTTCGGGGTTCCACGGGATATGGCAAGGATTTCCTCAACGCCGGCGATCGCCAGTGGGCCGCGAAGATGCACGACGATCTGCTCGATGCCAAGGCGTGGGCTGCGCAGCAGGGCTACACCGAGGCGGATCGAGTAGCCATCATGGGCGGGAGTTATGGCGGGTATGCGGTTCTCGTCGGCCTGGCGTTCACGCCCTGCGAATTCGTGTGCGGCGTGGATATCGTCGGACCGTCGAACCTGTCGACGCTGCTGAATTCGATCCCGCCGTATTGGGCACCGATGCGCGCCATTTTCGACAAGCGGGTGGGACACGTGGAGCACGAGCAGGAGTTTCTGCGCTCGCGGTCGCCGCTCTTCAAAGCCGACGACATCACGGCGCCGCTGCTGATCGGGCAGGGAGCCAACGACCCTCGCGTCAAGCAACCGGAAAGCGATCAGATTGTGGAAGCCATGCGCAAGCACGGCAAGCCGGTGGAGTATATCGTCTTTGCCGACGAAGGCCACGGCTTCGTCCGGCCGGAAAACAACCTGCGATTCTTCGCGGCCACCGAACAGTTTTTGGCGGAGTATCTAGGCGGCCGCGCCGAACCTCCGGAGCCCGACGAGGATTGGAAGCCCTTCACGAAGTAAAGACGGCATACTCCGCCGCCAGCGCCGCTACTGCCGAGCCGCAAGACCGGCCCGCCATCGACTTCTTCCCCGCCGCGAAGGGCGTGGTGGGGCGGCGGTGGTTACAACACCGTACACGAAGCCCCCGCACGCGGCGTCCCCCTTGTAGCCAAGTCCTGGCGCGCATGTACCGCCGGCAGCAACTTCGGATCGAGCGCGGCCGAGGCCGTGGACTTTCTCGAGCGAGTATAATTGGGAGCAACCCTCATGAAAGCTGTAGTAGGTAGTTGTCTCGGCATGCTCGCGATTGCGGTTGGGATTCATGCCCAGCAGGCGCAGAAGCCAGAGGGTAGCGATCCAAGCCGCATTGTCCTCGACGTCACTCGCGTCAATCTCCTGTTCACCGTATCGGACAAGAAGGGCCGGTTTGTCACCGATCTCGGCAAGGATGACTTTCAAATCGTCGAGAACAAAAAGCCGCAGGACATCCTGGAGTTTAATGCCGAGTCGAACCTTCCGCTGCGGTTGGGCATTCTAATCGACACCAGCAACAGCATTCGCGACCGCTTCCGTTTTGAGCAGGAGGCAGCGGTGGAGTTTATTAACTCCCTGATGCGGCCGGAAGACAAGGCCGTCGTCGTCAGCTTCGACACCTCGGCCGAGCTCGTTTCGGACCTCACCGCCGATACCGAGCAACTCGGCAAGGCGATCCGCAGTCTGCGGCCCGGTGGCGGCACCTCCCTGTACGATGCTGTGTTCTTTGCCTGCCGCGACAAGCTGATGCAGGATCAGCCGCGCCACAAATTCCGCCGCGCCATGGTCATAATCAGCGATGGCGACGACAACCAGAGCCGCTATACACGCGATCAGGCGCTGGAGATGGCGCAGAAGGCCGATGTGGTGGTGTATACCATCTCCACCAACATGACCCGGATGCCCAGCGACGGCGATAAAGTGATGCGCTACTTCGCCGAGGAGACCGGCGGACTCTCCTTCTTCCCGTTCAAAGTTCAGGACCTGTCGCAATCGTTCGAGAACATCGCGAACGAATTGCGGCACCAGTACAACGTGCTCTACCGGCCGGAACCGCTGAAGACCGACGGACTCTGGCACCCGGTCGATATTAAGGTGAAGGGTCGCAAGGATCTGGTAGTACGAGCCCGCCGGGGCTACTACGCGCCTCGCATGTAGAGTTCACAACTCAAGAAGATATCCACGCTTCCCGACGTTCACAGCGCGGGTATTCTCCATCTGAATGGCCGCTCCTTCGGCTTCATGAATGTGCCCGCAGAAGAACCACCGCGGCTGGTGCTTTTCGATAAATTCCCCCACGGCCGTGCTGCCGCCGTGCAGATCGCCCCGAATCTGGTCGAGGGCGGTGCCCTTGGGCGGGCAGTGGCAGATCAACACCAGCGGCTTCAGCGAGGCGAACGCTTCGAGCCTTTGGGCGATCTCCTGTTCTGAGTACTCGCCCGGCGTGTCGAACGGCGTCGGGTTGGAATAGCCTAGTCCGGCAATGTAATTCCCTTGCACGTTTAGAGTCTGCCCGTGGAAATTGGTCAGCTTATACTTATTGCACCAACGCTGGATGTCCGCCTCCGATTCGTGATTCCCAGGCAGCACATACATCCGGTCCGCTCGCCGCGCGAGGATCGGACCGACGCGCTCGAATCCGCGGGCCCAGTTCACCATATCGCCCGCCGCGAAGTAGTAGTCGGCTTCCGTCTCCATCAACTTCTCCAGCGCCCGGCGGTCGCCGTGGATGTCCGAAAAGACAAGAATACGCATGCTTTGGTGCAAAATAGCACGGAATGACCCTTCGCCGCAGACGCTTCGAACGAGCGAACTCCTCAAGCTGATATCATGCAAGGAGCCCTGATGAGTGACAGCCGATGCAGGATCCAGGCGGTCCATTTCGGACTGCTCCCGTCGAGCCTGGTGGTCTCCTTCTCGATGGGTTACTCACGTTCTCGACATTCACGCCAAATCGCGTGTGAGTTCTATTCAAAAGCTGTAAAAAGGGATATCATTCAGTTGCCGCTCCGGTTGATTGTAAGCCGGGCCGGAGGACTAAGGGGCGTCATCGCCAGAGACTGCCGGTGCGTGGCACACCTGCGGCAGGCGGAGAGGAATCAGATGAGACTAACCCCGCTACCGCGGGAGGGGTATTTGCTCCTGAGCGCGACGCGGTTACGCTGGAAAGTGACCAGGGCCCAGTCGGCCCGGCAGAGATGAGATTCCGTTGATGGCAACGGCAAAACTGGTACTGATCTTTCCGCGACCCCAGGACGAAGCCGCCTTCGAGCAGGTGTACAGAGATGTGCACATGCCCATGGTGGAGGAGAAGCTGAAAGGTTTGAACCGTTTTGTTGCCGCCCGCGTGACGGGTTCGCCGCAGGGCAAGACGCGCACGTATCGCATCGCAGAAGTACACTTTTCCGACATGGCCTCTCTGCAGAAGTGCATGGACTCCGAAGGCTGCCGCGAAGTGATGGAACATGCGCGATCCATCTCCACTGGCGGTCCGCCGATCGTGCTTCTTTGCGAAGAAGAAAATTTCCTCTTCTGGTAATCAGTACGGCCACGGCGGCATGCTGAACAGCCCGCCGTCTACCCAGAGAGTCTGGCAGTTGATGAACTCGGCGGCATCGCTCACCAGAAACGTAACCGCCCGGCCGACGTCGGCTGGAACGCCAACTCGCCCCATCGGCGTCAGCTTCGCCCACGTGCCGGAATAATCTCCCGCTTCGAGCTTCGTCCGCTCAATCTCGATGGCACCCGGAGCGACGCAGTTCACGCGGATTCCGTACTTCCCTAACTCCGCACCGGCTACGCGCGTGAACATCTCGATGCCGCCTTTGCTCGCTGTATAATCCACCAGGTTGGGGAATGGAACCTTGTTGCAGCCGGAACCGATGTTAACGATGGAGCCTCCGCCGGCGTCCTTCATATGACGCCCCGCGCGCTGGGTGCAAAGAAAACAGCCCTTCAAATTCGTGTCGATTACCCGGTCCCATTCGTGTTCCTCCAGTTCGAGCAGCGGCTTCCAGGTCTGCACACCGGCGTTGTTCACCATGGCGTCGAGGCGCGGAACCCGGCCGAGCACCTCGGCGAACATCCGGTCCACATCGCCCGAGTTGCCGACGTTCGCCTGTACGGTGAACGCCTGCCGTCCCAGCCGGCGGACTTCCTCCGCGGTGGCCTCCGCGCCGCCGCCGTCGGAGTTGAAGTTGATCACCAGGTCGCAACCGGCCTTGGCCAGCTCCAGCGCAATGCCTTTGCCGACCCCTTTGCTGGCGCCGGTAACCAGCGCATTCTTACCTTCGAGGAGCATCAGCAACATTGTAATCGTCCGGCCCCCTGAATTTCCGCTTGCTGAGCGGCGCGATTCGAAGGACACTGAAATTTCCGGGCACTGTCGAAGTCGCCGTTCGAAGTGTCTAACCTGAGACGGCTAAATTCGAGGGAGCCCACACAGAGATGACGTTGAAACTTGCCGATAACGCCCCGGTTCGCGAACCGGCGGAACGATGGACCACCGCGGATGCGGCCGAATTGTACGATGTCGCAGCATGGGGAAAGGGATATTTCTCCGTCGGCGAGAACGGTCACGTTCTGGTACACCCCACCAAGGACCCCTCCCGCGCCATCGATCTTCGGGAACTCGTCGAGAAACTCGAACTCCGCGGCATCTACCTGCCCATTCTGATCCGGTTCGCCGATATTTTGAAACACCGCCTCGGCGAACTCGCGCACGCGTTCGAGAGCGCCATGACCGAGCACAACTACAAGGGCACTTACCGTTGCGTATACCCGATCAAGGTCAACCAGCAGCGGCAGGTTGTCGAAGAGGTATTTCACTTCGGGCGGCCCTACGGGTTCGGACTCGAAGCCGGCTCGAAACCGGAGTTACTGGCGGTGATGGCCATCGCCGATAACGATACGCCGATCATCTGCAATGGCTTCAAGGACGACGAGTACATCGAACTGGCGATGCTCGCCCGGAAGGTGGGACGCAACATCATTCCGGTGGTGGAGAAGTACACGGAGCTTGACCTGATCATCCGTCAGTCGCAGAAGGTCGGCGTGCGCCCGGTTATCGGACTCCGCGCCAAACTGGCCAGCCGCGGCTCCGGCCGGTGGAAGTCGTCAGGCGGCTATCGCTCCAAGTTCGGCCTGACCATCTCGGAAGCGCTGCGAGCCCTGGATCAGTTGAAAGCCATTGGCATGGAGGACTGCCTCCAGTTGCTCCATTTCCACCTCGGCAGCCAGATCACGAACATCCGGCAGATCAAGGGTGCTGTCACCGAAGCGGTCCGTGTCTATGTCGAGTTGAAACGAGCGGGCGCAGGTTTGCAGTTCATGGATGTGGGCGGCGGCCTCGGTATCGACTACGATGGCTCGCAGACCGACTTCGAATCGAGCGTCAACTACACTCTGCAGGAGTATGCCAACGACGTCGTGTACCACATCCAGCAGGTGTGTGACGAGAGCGAGGTGGAACACCCGACCATCATTTCCGAGAGCGGCCGGGCCATCGCGGCGTACCACAGCGTGCTCGTCTTCAACGTGCTGGGAGTTACCGGGTTCGGCGAGGAAGACGTGCCGATGGAACTGGCCGAGGAAGCCGAGCAGCCGCTGTTCGACTTGCTGGAAACGTTCAAATCCCTGAGTTCGAAGAACCTGCTCGAAGCGTTCCATGACGCGCAGCAGGCGCTGGATTCGGCGCTGAATCTGTTCAGCCTCGGCTATCTTCCGCTGGATCAGCGCAGCAAGGCGGAGAACATCTACTGGGCCATCTGCCGCCGCATTCAAAAGATGGCGAAAGATCTGGAGCCCTATCCCGAGGAACTGGAACCGCTCGACAGTCTGCTGTCGGAGACCTATTTCTGCAACTTCTCGTTGTTCCAGTCGATGCCGGATAGCTGGGCCGTGAAGCAGTTGTTCCCGATCATGCCGATTCACCGACTGGAGGAGGAACCCTTCCGGCACGGCATCCTCGGCGACATCTCCTGCGATTCCGACGGCAAGGTGGATCAGTTCATCGACCGTCGCGACGTGAAGCGCACGCTGCCCTTGCATCCACTGAACGGCAGCCCGTACATTCTTGGCGCGTTCCTGGTGGGAGCGTACCAGGAGATCCTGGGCGATCTGCACAACCTGTTTGGCGACACTAACGCCGTTCATGTGACGCTCGGTGAGAACGGCGATGTCATCCTGAACACCGTGGTCCGCGGCGACACGGTCCGCGAGGTTCTGGACTATGTCCAGTTCAATTCGAAGGCGTTGCTGGAGCAATTCCGCCTGGATGTTGAGACCGCACTGCGCGACGGCAGGATCGGTTACGAGGAATCGGGACGCCTGCTCAAGTTCTACGAAGACGGGTTGAACGGATACACGTATCTCGAGTAGCGAGCTTACGTCATAATAGGCGACATGCGCCATTTTCTCCTGCTGGCGGTGCTCGCCTTGGGTGCCACCGCCGCGGTCCGGCACGTGCGCGTTGTCGATCGCACCGATGTTCTCGGCGGTGCCTCGTTCGGCTCCGCGGGTCCATACGAACGGCTGGTGATGAAGGCGGAATTCGCGGTGGATCCGAAGAATCCGGCGAATCGCATCATCACCGATATCGATCGTGCGCCCAAAGGCGATGACGGCCGCGTCGGCTTCTTTGCCGACGCCATCGTCGTCAAGCCGCGCGATCCCGCCAGGGGGAACGGAACCATTCTGTTCGAGGTATCGAACCGCGGTGGCATGGGCCTGCTGCGCATGTTCGATCCCGGTGGCACGGACGAATACGGCGATCGTCACCTGCTGGAGCAAGGCTACACCCTCGTGTGGACCGGATGGCAATTCGACGTCCCGCAACAACAACCGCTCAAAATGTATCCACCCGTGGCGCGCGGTATCACGGGCCTGGTTCGCAGCGAGTTTGTGCCGTCGGCGACCACGATGATCATGCCGCTGGCCGATCGCAATCACGTGCCTTATGAGCCGATCGATCCCGAAACGGCCCGCCTCACCATTCGCGATCGCCCCGACAAACCGTCGCACCCCATCGCCAACAGTGAATGGCAGTTCACAGGCCACGGCGCCATTCACATGCACGCGGGATTCGAACCCGGCAAGATCTACGAGTTGGTTTATCGCGCACAGGATCCGCCGATCGCCGGCCTCGGTCCCGCCGCGATTCGCGACTTCGTCTCATACCTGAAGTACGGCGGCGCGTCCGCCACATCCGCGTTGGGTGATCAGCCGCGATTTCTGAAGCGGGCCATCGGCTTCGGCGTGTCGCAGAGCGGCCGGCTCCTGCGCACGTTTCTCTATTACGGATTCAACGCCGACGAGAAGAATCGCCGGGTGTTCGATGGCGTGTGGGCGCACGTCGCCGGCGCGGGCCGCGGCAGTTTCAACATCCGATTCGCGCAGCCGTCCCGCGACGGTCATCCGTTGATGAATCTGTTCTATCCCACCGATATCTTCCCGTTCACCGATCTTCCCGAACGCGATCCAGACACGGGCGTCACGGCGGGCCTGCTGGATCGGACGCTAAACACACCCGGCGCCCCCAAGATCTTCTACACCAATGGGAGTTACGAATACTGGGGCCGCGCCGCATCGCTGATTCACACCACCGCGGACGGAAAACAGGACGTGCCTACCGCGGCTGATACACGCATCTACTTCCTGGCGGGTACGCAGCATGGGCCGAATGCCAAGCCGGTTCGGAATCATACGCAGAACCTCGCGAATCCCTCCGACTACCGCTGGACGCTCCGCGCGCTACTCGACGCGATGAACGCTTGGATTAAGGACGGTACGCCGCCGCCCGGCTCGCAGTATCCGCGCATCGACGCCAGGCAGTTGGCATCATTCGACGCGATTTCTTTCCCGCGCATGCCCGGCGTCGAGTTCCCTACCAGCATCTATCACGCGATGCATCTCGACTTTGGCCCCGACTTCGAGAGCAAGGGCATCGTTTCCAACGAACCTCCGAAGATCGGCGAACCGTTTCCGCAACTGGTTTCACTAGTCAGCGTCAAGGACGGTAACGAGATCGCCGGCGTTCAATCTGTCGATTTGCGCGTGCCGGTCGCGACGTACACGGGGTGGAATTTGCGGTCGGGCGATATCGGCGCGCCGGACATGCCGGCCGACATGATCGGGTCGTTCATTCCCTTCGCGCGTACGAAAGCGGAACGGGAGAGAACTCGCGACCCGCGGCCTTCGCTGGAGGAGCGCTATGGCGGTCGCGAGGATTACCTGAACAAAGCCAAAGCGGCCGCGGAACAACTGGTGTCTGAGCGATTTCTGCTCCCTGGGGATGTGCCGCGAGTCCTGGAAGAATCGGCCACAAGATGGGATCTGGTGACGCAATAGCATACCCTGGAGGGGATGGGTCCTAATCCTCACGGCGAAATGCCGAAACAGCCGATCCCCGGCGTCGAGAACCTGATTGCAATCGGCTCCGGCAAAGGCGGCGTCGGTAAGACCACCGTTTCCGTGAACGTCGCTATCGCCCTGGCAACGCTCGGACACCGCGTCGGCCTGATGGATGCCGACGTCTATGGTCCGAACGTCCCGTTGATGACCGGATTGCGAGCTACTCCGCGCGCGGTGGACGAGCGTATTCAGCCGCTGCAGAAGTTCGGCCTGAAGATCATGTCGATGGGTTTCCTGAACCCTGGCGACAAGCCCCTGGTGTGGCGCGGTCCCATGCTGCACAGCGTGATCCAGCAGTTTCTGCGAGGCGTGGAGTGGGGCGATCTCGATTACCTGCTCATCGACCTGCCGCCCGGTACCGGCGACGTGCAGTTATCGCTGATCCAGACCGCTCCTATCACCGGCGCGGTTGTCGTGACCACGCCCTCTGACGTGTCGCTCGAGGACGCTCGCAAAGCAGTCAACATGTTCGAACAGGTTCGCGTGCCGCTGCTCGGGATCGTGGAGAACATGAGCTATCTCCTGTGCCCCCACTGCAACGAGCGCATCGACGTCTTCAGTTCAGGCGGCGGCAAGCGGACCGCGGATATGATGAACGTCCACTTCCTTGGCGAGATTCCGCTCGCGGCGGATGTTCGCATCGGCGGAGACACCGGGAAACCGGTCGCGACTCGCGATGAATCGGACCCGCAGGCATCTGTGTTCTTCGGCCTCGCGCGCCGATTGGTCGAGCGTGCGATAGAATGCAAGCTGGCTGCACAGGGTCCGGCGATGACCATCGAAGATTGACGCGACGACCGACGGGCAACTGATGAGACACTATCTCTGAGCATGGCCAAGTACGACTTGATCGTCATCGGATCCGGCCCGGCGGGACAGCGTGCCGCGATTCAGGGTTCGAAAGCCGGCAAAAACGTGGCCGTCATCGAGAGGCGCGAGGTGATCGGCGGCGCCTGCATAAACACGGGTACGATTCCCAGCAAGACTATGCGGGAAGCCGTGATGCACCTGTCCGGCTACAACTATCACAACATTTACGGCATCCACTATCGCGTCAAAGAGAAGATCACCATGGCGGACCTTGCGTTCCGCGTGCAGCACGTGATCAAGACCGAGGTCGATGTGACCCAGGCGCAGTTGTCGCGCAATAATGTCGACCTGATGTTCGGTGTCGCCAGCTTCATCGACCCAACGCACATCAAAGTAGAGAACTCGCGCGGTGCACAGATCTACGAAGCCTCGACCATGATCATCGCCACCGGAACCAAGCCGGCGATGTCGGACAGGGTCCCGGTGAATGGACGCACCATCGTTAATAGCGACCAGGTGCTCGATATACCCGATATTCCGAAGACGCTGATCGTCGTAGGCGGCGGAGTGATCGGCGTCGAGTACACCTGCATGTTCGCGATCCTCGGTGTTCGCGTAATTCTGGTGGAAAAGCGCCCGCGGCTGCTCGAATTCGCCGATTCGGAAATGGTGGAGGCGCTCTCCTATCACCTGCGCGACAACCGCGTGACGATGCGGCTCAATGAAGAGGTCTCGTCGGTGGACGAGCATCCGGACGGCGGCGTCGTGGCGAATCTCGAGAGCAACAAGCGCATTGTCGGCGAGGCGCTGCTGTACGCGGTCGGGCGTCAGGGCAACGTCGACGAACTGAACCTGGCTGCCGCCGGCCTCGAGTCCGACTCGCGCGGCCGCATCAAGGTCGACAAGGAGTACCGCACCTCGCAACCGCACATTTATGCGGTGGGTGACGTGATTGGATTTCCGAGTCTTGCGTCGGTGTCGATGGAGCAGGGGCGCATCGCCGCCGCGCATGCGTTCAATCTGCCGGTGGCGTCGAATCCGGCGCAGTATCCATACGGCATCTACACGATCCCGGAGATCTCCTTCATCGGTAAAACGGAGGAGCAGTTGACCGATGAAGACGTTCCCTACGAAGTGGGCGTAGCGTATTATCGTGAAATGGCCCGCGGGCAGATCCGCGGTGACACCACTGGACGCTTGAAGCTCATTTTTCATCGTGAGACGCTCGAAATACTCGGCGTGCACATCATTGGCGAAGGCGCCGCGGAACTGCTCCACATCGGCCAGGCCGTCCTGATTCTCGGCGGCACGATGGAGTATTTCGTGAATACCGTCTTCAACTACCCGACTCTGGCCGAGTGCTACAAGGCGGCTGCGTTCAACGGGCTGAACAAACTGTCGAGGCTGCAATAAGGAAACGATCATGCGAACCGTAGGAGTGGCATTAACGGACCGACTCGCGGTAGGGGTCGTGGAGAACAACCGTTTGCAAGGTCCCTTGCTGCGGTATCCCGAGTTCGAGGACTCATTCCCTGCATTTCAGGGCATGCCGGCGGAAGAGATTGCGGCCCACATCCGGACCCAGATCCTGCTGGCTGTCAAGGATGAACCCGCGGTTGCCGTGGGTGTCGGACTGCCGGGGGTGATCCGGAACGGCATTGTGGAAGAGTCGCCGAACCTGCAGCAGATGAAGGGTCAGAACGTACTCAATCTGATTCAGGATGGGCTGCGGGAGAAAGCGGGCGACATGCGGGTGATTGTCTCGAACGACGCGGATGTTATGGCTGCGGGAATCGCCGCGACGCATGGCTATCTCGATCGTCTGATTCGCGTATGGACGCTCGGCAACGGCATCGGCTTCGGCCGGTATCCGGCAGCCGAGGGTGTCTGGGAAGGCGGCCACACGGTGATAACACTCGATCCCAAGGAGACCTACTGCGGTTGCGGCGGCGCCGGACACCTGGAAGGCATCATGGGCCATCGTGCGATGCGCTTGCGATTCCTCGATATGGAACCGGACGAGGTGTTCGAGTCGTCGAAGGCCGGCAACTCGAGGTGTGTCGAGTTTGTGAAGTTGTGGCACCGGGCGCTGGCGGCGGGAACGGCATCGAGCATCCACATGGACGGTCCCGGCAAGTTTTATCTGACAGGAAATAACGCGAAACATGTGGATACCAGTTTGCTGCACGTGTATATGGGCGAGATGGTGAAGATGAGTCCGCTGCAGGGGTACACGTTTGAGATCGTGTCCGGCGGCGAGGAGATCGCCATCATCGGAGCAGCCGTACACGCGGCGCGCGCGTGGGCGGGCGTGTGATAGGATAGAAACGTCGACGTAACGAATCGGGGACGTAGTTCAGTTGGTTAGAACGCCGGCCTGTCACGTCGGAGGTCGCGGGTTCGAGCCCCGTCGTCCCCGCCATCCTTTCCTTTCGCGATACTCCAGAGTCTACCGTCTCCCTGTCTAAGACTTCGAAACCGGGCCGCCCCTATCTCCCTTGCAATGTATCTCACGGAATCGAATCATGGCGACTACAATGGTTCACGTTCGCGTGGATGAAAAGATCAAGCAGCGTGCGGCAAAGACGCTGACTGAAATGGGGATCTCCGTGTCCGACGCAGTCCGCATGCTGCTGGTCCGGGTCGCCGCCGAGAAGGCCCTGCCATTCGACGTGAGGGTCCCGAACGCGACCACCGTCAAGGCCATGCGCGCCTCTGAGCAGGGCAAAGGAAAGCGCCTGAAGTCTGCCGGCGCGCTGTTCAAGGACCTGGGCATCTAACCCTTACGGAACCCAATCAGCGGCGCCCAATTCCGCCGCGATGTGAAGCTCGCGCAAAAGCGTGGCAAGGACATGGCGAAGCTGCGCGAAGTGATCCTCCTGCCGATCGAGAGCGATCCCCTTCCCGCCCGCTACAAGGATCATCCGTTCGGCGGCGAATGGAAGCACTTCCGTGACTGCCACATCGAGCCGGACTGGCTATCTGACGGGCGCACCGCCGCTAACAACCAAGCTGCAACCAGCCCGCGAAACACGCCCCCACGGCATGAAATTCCATCGGCCGATACCGTTTCTATCACGTTCGAGCCCCGTCGTTCCCGTCGGTCCTCCTTTGTTCCCAGCCCGTTTCGAGGCAGTGGTTCGTACAGGGGATCAACGGGGTTAGCCGTTGCTGTTCGGGATTGGAACTCCCCGCGCGTTCGCCATCCGGCGCACCAAGACCCATCGCGGAATGGCACAATCGAAGTATGCTGCTGTTGATTGTGGATCGAGAGTAGGCGCGCATGTGGATTGTCCGCATCGCGCTCGACCGGCCCTACACGTTTATCGTCTTTGCGTTAGTTATCCTGATCCTCAGTCCGGTCATCATTGAACGTACCCCCACCGACGTCTTCCCGAACATCGATATTCCGGTAATCGCGGCAGCGTTCAACTATACCGGTTTGAACGCTGTGGAGATGGAGCAGCGCATCGCATCTATCTATGAGCGCATTCTCACGACAACTGTTGGCGATATCGAACATATCGAATCGCAATCGATCGACGGCAGAGCGATCATCAAAATCTTCTTTCAGCCGAACGCGAACATTAACGCGGCGACCGCGCAGGTAACCGCCGTTTCGCAAGCGGTGCTCAGGACGCTTCCCCGCGGCATCACGCCGCCGTTCCTGCTGGCCTACAATGCCTCGAGCGTTCCCATTCTCCAACTCGCCCTCTCCGGTGAAGGGTTATCCGAGCAGCAACTGTTCGACTATGGCGTGAACTTCATACGCACTCGGCTCGTCACTGTGCCTGGCTGCGCCATCCCGTATCCTTACGGCGGAAAGCAGCGCCAGATCGTGGTGGACCTCAACCCCGTGGCGATGCAGGCGCGCGGCCTGTCGCCGGTGGACGTGGTGAACGCCATCAACGATCAAAACCTGATCATCCCGGCCGGAACGTCGAAGATTGGGCAGTTTGAATACGACGTGGATTTGAACGCAAGCCCGAAAAAAGTGGAAGAATTCAACGACTTTCCGGTGAAAGTAGTGGACGGGACGCCGATTTTCCTCCGGGATGTGGCTCATGTGCGCGACGGGTTTTCGCCGCAGACGAACATCGTCCGGCAGAACGCCCGCCGTGCTGCATTGCTTACGATTCTGAAGGCCGGCAACGCCTCCACGCTTTCGGTGGTGGAAGGGGTCCGCAAACTGATGCCCGCGGTGGCAGCGACACTTCCGCCCACGTTCAAGATGCAGCCGCTGTCCGATCAATCGATCTTCGTGCGCGCCGCCATCAGCGGAGTCGTCCGCGAAGGCGTGATCGCCGCGGCTCTGACAGGGCTGATGATTCTGCTCTTTCTGGGAAGTTGGCGCAGCACGCTGATTATCGCAGTATCGATTCCACTGTCGATTCTCACCTCGGTGATCGTACTGAGTTTCCTCGGCCAGACCATCAATATCATGACGTTGGGAGGCTTGGCGCTCGCCGTAGGTATATTGGTGGACGACGCCACCGTGACCATCGAAAATATCGAGCGCTTTCTTGAGGAGGGCCACGGTCTTCGCACCGCCATCTTGGAGGGCGCGGCGCAAATTTCCGTTCCCGCGCTGGTCTCGACGCTGTCCATCTGCATCGTGTTCTTGCCGATGTTCTTTCTCAACGGCGTGGCCCGATACTTGTTCGTCCCGCTGGCCGAAGCGGTGGTGTTCGCGATGCTGGCCTCCTACGTACTGTCGCGGACCCTGGTGCCGACGCTGGCGATGTATCTGTTGAAGCTGAAGTCGCACGGGAGCACCCACAACCCGCTTGTCCTGTTTCAGCGAACATTCGACCGCGGCTTCGGCCGCGTGCGCGCCGGCTACGCCGGCCTGCTGGCGTCCCTGCTCCGCGCCCGCGTGGTGTTCGTGCCGTTGTTCCTGTTGGCGTGCTGCGGTGCGTTCTTGCTATACCCCTGGTTAGGTCAGGACTTCTTCCCGACGTCGGACACCGGCCAGTTCAAACTGCACCTGCGGGCCAAGACGGGTACTCGTATCGAGGAAACCGCCCGTATCTGCGACCTGGTGGAGCAATCCATCCGGCGGCAGATTCCCGCCGAAGAACTGGTGAGCGTTCTGGACGAAATCGGCCTGCCGTACAGCAGCATCAATACCATCTACAGCAACTCCGCCGCGATCGGTTCGGGGGATGCCGACATTTTCGTGGCACTCTCGGAGAACCACCGGCCCACCGAACAGTACGTGCGCGCCCTCCGTCGCGAGTTGCCCCGCCAGTTTCCCGGCACATCGTTCTATTTCCTGCCGGACGATATCGTTACTCAGATTCTGAATTTTGGGCTTCCGGCGCCCATCGACGTCCAGATCATCGGCAAGAACATAGAGGCCAACCGCCGGCTGGCGGACCGAATGATGGACCAGTTTCGGCGGATTCCCGGTATCGCCGATCTGCGCATCCAACAAGCATTCGATCAACCCCAACTCCACGTCGTGACCGACCGCGTGAAGGCCGCGCAAAGCGGATACACGCAGGCGGATGTGGCCGGCAGCCTTCTCATTTCGCTCAGCGGCAGTTTCCAGACTCAGCCCACCTACTGGCTGAATCCGGAGAATGGTGTGAGCTACAACGTGGTGACCCAGACGCCACAGTACGCGGCGCAATCCCTGAAGGACCTCCGCAGCATACCACTGACCCAGCGGAATCCGGGAAATCCGGAACTCCTCAATGACCTGACCTCCATCCACCGTGGCTCCGGCATGGCAACCGTGAACCACTACGACATCCAGCGTGTGGTGGACATCTACGGTGGGGTGGACGGGCGCGATCTAGGGAGCGTCGGCGATGAGGTGGAGCGCATAGTCGAGGCAAACCGAAAAAATCTGGCGCGCGGATCGGAACTGGTGCTGCGCGGCCAGGTGTCGACGATGCGGTCGTCCTTCATCAGCCTTCGAGGCGGCTTGCTGTTTTCCATTCTGCTGGTCTACCTGCTGATTGTGGTCAACTTCCAATCGTGGTTGGATCCGTTCATCATCATCACGGCCTTGCCGGCGGCGCTGGCAGGCATTGTGCTGATATTGTTCATCACGCACACTACTCTGAGCGTTCCGGCCATGATGGGATCCATCATGTGCATGGGCGTGGCCACCGCCAATAGCATCCTGGTGATCTCGTTCGCCAAGGATGTGTTGGAGCAGACCGGCGACCCGGTTGGCGCCGCGCTGGCAGCCGGCGTGACCCGCTTCCGGCCGGTGTTGATGACAGCACTCGCCATGATGATCGGAATGGTCCCCATGGCATTGGGGCTCGGTGAAGGAGGCGAGCAGAATGCGCCATTGGGCCGCGCCGTGATCGGCGGACTGTTGGTCGCGACGGTGGCCACTCTGGTATTTGTACCGGCGGTGTTCAGTATGCTCCATGGCCGCAGACGGCCGCAGACAGGTGATGCCGGTTCGGCGGAATAAACTCGAAATGAACACAATGAAGAGTGAGGAACCATTAGAGGCGGCGGAGCGCCGCGGGTCCATGCTAACCCGCGTGGTCGTCATCCTGATTGTGGTGGCCGGCGCGGCGGCGCTTTATTCGGTTATCCATTCGGGGCTCCGGTCGAGAGTTCAGGCGGACGCGGCTTTGCAGCGGGAGACGCTTGAACTGGCCGTGCCGACCGTCGCGGTCGTTCATCCGCAACTGCGCGGAGCGGCGGAAGAATTGGTCCTCCCCGGCAACATGCAGGCGTTCGTCGCAACGCCCATTTACGCGCGCGTGAACGGCTATTTGAAGAAATGGTATTGCGACCTCGGGACGCGTGTGCAACCGGGACAGTTGCTGGCGGAAATCGAAACGCCGGAATCCGACCGCCAACTGGAGCAGGCACGCGCGGATCTGGCTACGGCCCAAGCCAACTACGAACTGGCGCGGACCACCGCTGCGCGCTACGAGAATCTCCTGAAGACAGAAGCGGTGGCCAGGCAGGACGTCGAGAACAAGGTCGGCGACCTGCACGCTAAGAAGGCGATCGTCGATTCGGCCACGTCGAACGTCCGGCGGCTGGAAGAGACGCAGCGATTCCAGAAAGTCTACGCGCCCTTTGCCGGTGTGATCACGGCGCGCAACGTCGATATCGGGGCGCTTATCGACGCGGGCGCGAACTCCCCCGGAAAGGAATTGTTCGACCTCGCTGCGACGTATCGCCTGCGTGTTTTCCTGAATGTGCCGCAGGCCTACTCGCGCTCCGCCAAGGTGGGCAAGACTGCCCAACTCACGCTGGCGGAGATGCCGGGCCGCGTCTTCTCCGGCAAGATTGCCCGAACGTCGAATGCCATCGACCCGGCTACTCGTACGCTGCTGACCGAGGTAGACGTGGACAATCGTTCGGGACAATTGCTTCCAGGCGCATTTGTTTCCGTGCACCTGCACCTGGATTCCGGAGAGGGCGCGGTGACGCTGCCGGCCAACACGTTGATCTTCCGCTCGGAAGGCTTGCAGGTCGCGGTGGTTCGCGATGGCAAGGCAGTGCTGGTGCCGGTGACGATGGCTCGCGATTTTGGCGTCAGCGTGGAACTGGGGACGGGTGTGACCACGGCGGACGCGGTAATTGAGAATCCCTCCGATTCGTTGATTTCCGGGACCCCGGTACGGGTCGTGGAAGCGCAACGGGAAAAGGCCGCGGAGTGAGGCCGGTGTTCAGGTGGATATGGTTGGCCGCGGTCATCGGACTGGCCGGTTGTATGGTGGGCCCGAAATACCAGCGGCCCGCGCCGCTCACCGCGCCGGCCGATCGAGGCCAACTGCCGGAGGCGTTCAAAGAGTCGAACGGCTGGAAGCAGGCCCAACCCGCCGATACCACTCTGCATCAGGATTGGTGGAAGGTGTTCGGCACCGCGGAACTGGACGATCTGGAGTCGCAGGTCGAGGTGTCCAACCAGACGCTGAAATCGGCGGAAGTCCGCTTCCGGGAAGCACGTGCGCTGGTGGCGCTGAGCCATTCTGCGCTCTACCCGAGCGTGGGGGCCGCCGCCGGCATCACCACTAACCGTCTCTCCGCGAATAGCGCCAATCGACCGCAGAACATTCGCGAATTCGGCAATCTTGTCGGGGCCCTCGATCTCTCCTACGAACTGGACGCATGGGGACGGATTCGCCGCTCTATTGCCGCGGCTCGCGAGGAGGTGCAGGCCACGGCCGCCGATCTCGAAACCGTCCGCCTGAGCCTGCACGCGGAGATGGCGATTGACTACTACGAACTCCGGAGCCTGGATGCGCAGAAACAACTGCTGGACCGGACCCTGGCGGCTTACCAGACGGCCCTGGACCTCACGCAGAACCGGTTCGACGGCGGGCTGTCATCCGGCGCCGAAGTGGCGCAGGCTCGGACGCAGTTAGAATCCACCCGGGCGCAGGACATCGACCTGGCGGCGGCCCGGGCTCAGTTGGAGCACGCAATTGCCGTACTGGCGGGGCGTACACCGGAATCCTTGGGCTTGGCTTTCGCTCCGCTGGTTCAGACACCGCCCGTGATTCCTACCGGCGTGCCCTCGCAACTGGTGGAAAGACGGCCGGATATCGCCGCGGCTGAGCGCCGGATTGCCGAGGCGAACGAACAGATAGGAATCGCACGAGCCGCTTTCTTTCCTTCTCTGTTGATCACAGTGACGGGCGGCTTTCAGGGAAGCTCGGCCGTCGACTGGTTCACGTGGCCGAGCCGTTTCTGGGCCCTCGGTCCCAGCGCTCTTCAGACTGTCTTTGACGCCGGCCGCCGTCGTGCCACAGAACAACAGGCCGTCGCGGCCTACGACGCGACCGTTGCCGGGTATCGCGAGACCACGCTGCGAGCTTTCCAACAGGTGGAGGATAGCCTCGCCACGCTCCGCACACTCGAGCAGGAAGCGGCGACACAGCAGTTGGCGGTTCAGGCTGCGGAACGGTCGTTAGATCTCGCGATGCAACGCTACAAAGGAGGACTGGTAACCTACCTGGAGGTGGTGACCGCTCAAAGCGCCGCGCTGGCTAACGAGCGTATCGAGGTGGACCTGACTCGGAGGCGGATGGATGCGACCGTGCTGCTGATCAAAGCGCTGGGCGGAGGCTGGGACGTCAGCAAACTGCCTACCTAGCTGGCCCGCTGGTTCCGATATCCTTGTAGCCATGACCCCCAATCAGCCCGGGCCGCGCATCACCCTCAACAAGACGCCCGACTATCGCGAAGGCTACGCGAACAGCGTCCAAGTGCGCGTCAACCTGTGGGACTTCTTCCTCAGCTTCGGCGTCCTTGACCAGACTGCGCCGGATAACGTCTTCATCCAGAACTTTCAAGGGATCTACATGAGTCCCCAACAGGCGAAAGCGCTCGCGAACGTTCTGAATCAGAATCTCCAACAGTACGAGTCGGCTTTTGGCGAGATCCGTCTGGAGCCGCAATCGGGCGCGTCCGTTATTCAATAGGGCATGCCCGGCCATTCGCGGACACTTGCGCGCAATCATCTGCTCGTCTTCGGAATCGCATTTGCGGCGCTGCTGGCGTCACATGTGCCGTACCTCTCGCTGCCCTACTTCTGGGATGAACTGGGGCAGTTCGTTCCGGCAGCGCTCGACATCCTGCGCGACAACGCCTGGGTGCCGCATTCCACCGTTCCGAACGTGCATCCGCCGGGGGTGATGGCGTATCTGGCGCTGGTGTGGCGACTCGCCGGCTACTCGATTCCGGCCACCCGAATTGCCATGCTGGCTGTCGCCGCCGTTGGCGTGTATGCGACGTTTCTGCTCGCCATCCGCCTTTGCCGGAACGCTCCCGGCACACCGGCATTCCTGGCTCCGGCGCTACTACTGGTAACCCCGATCTTCTACACGCAGGCCATGATGGCGCAACTCGATATGCCCGCCATGACCCTGACAATCGTGGCGCTCCTGCTATTTCTCGATCGTCGGTACGCCTGGTGCGTCGTGGCCTGCACGGCTTTGATTCTGGCGAAAGAAACCGGTGCCGTCGCGCCCGCGGTTTTCTCCGCCTGGCTCGCACTCCGCGCGAACGACTGGAAGCGCGCCTCGTGGTTCGCCATCCCGTTCCTGGCGCTGGCTGTCTGGCTCGCCGTGCTTTGGCACACCACCGGGTACCTGCTCGGCGATCCGGGATTCGCGCACTACAACGTCGGCTATTCGCTTGAACCCGTGCGCCTCTTCAGCACACTGCTGCGCCGCCTCTGGTTCCTGTTCCTCGCCGATTTCCGCTGGATCGGCACCATCGCCATCCTCTACGGAATCCGGCGCACGTGGGTCTTCCATAACGAGGACTGGACCCTCGCCGGTGTCTTCTTTGCCGGGCATGTATTGCTGGTGACCGCGTTCGGTGGTGCAGCGCTGGAGCGCTATTTGCTTCCCGTGTTCCCAATCCTGTACATCGCTACGGCGGCCGGATGGTCCGCGATGGCGCGCACATGGCGCCTCGTTTCCGCGACCGCGCTGGTCGCCGGACTCGTAGCCGGCCTCTATTGGAATCCGCCCTTTCCGTTCCCGCTGGAGAACAATCTCGCGATGGTCGATTTTGTTCAACTCCAAAAGGCCGCCGCCGAATACGTCGACAACAACGAGCCTGGCGCCACGATCGCGTCCGCATGGCCCTACACCGGAGCGCTGCGGAACCCTGACATGGGCTTTACCAGTCGCGGATACCGCGTGATCGAGACCAACGACTTCCATACGAAGAACGTATTGGCGGCCTGCATCAAGGGGCATCCCGACGTGCTGATTGTCTATTCAAGAACGTGGGAGCCGCGCTGGGGTGCAACGGGCAATCGGTGGGTTCAGGAATTCCTCAACAAATACTACAACTACGAGCCTCAGATTTCATCGGGCGTCATCGAGACTCAACTCGGCATGCGGCAGGTGCTCCGCTGGGAACAGCGCGGCCAATGGATCGAGATCTACAGTAAGGGAACGAGGCAGGCGCCGCTGATGGTGCCTGCCTCGCTGGCTCTACCGCCTCGAAGCGGTCTCTAGCCTAGTGGACAAGGCCCGCGTCGATCGGAGTCCACGGACCATGACAGCTGGCTGCCACCGGCTTGGGCCCGCTTCACTGAAACGTTCAAACCCGCTCGAAGCTGTTTATCTGTTCTACTGCCGTCGGCGTTCACCTCGGTAAACCGCTGAATGCTCATGGGCAGAGCGGAGCCGCATCTCCGACACGGTGATAATCAATGTTTCGATAGGGTCGATAAAACCTTCTTGTTTCCGAAATCGGCTCCGCTCACGCATGATGGAGTAAATGAACGGACTACAAGATTTCCTTACGCTCTCGTATGGAGAGCTGGAAGACCTCAATTTACAGGCCAAAGAACAGCGCGCGAAGCGCACCCCCGTGGACAAGATCCGTGAGGATCGGCTGAAGTATTTGACGGACGAGAAGCGGTTGAAGGCGGTGACGGTCCTGTTCAGCGACCTCGAAGGCCGTCTCCACATGCTCGACTACGACAAGAAGTTCCTGACGAAGAGCTGGGACAACCTGACATTCGACGGCTCGTCGATCCGTGGATTCACCGCTCAGCGCGAGAGCGATCTGCGTTTGGGGATGGATTGGAGCGCGTTCTACTGGGCGCCTTCGGACATCTTTGGGCCCGGCAAGGTGCTGGTGTTTGGCGAGGTCATCGACAAGGACGGTACTCCGTATTCCGCCGATATTCGCGGCGTTCTGAAGAGTTATGCGGACAGCATGTACGAGAAGGAAGGCTACACGCTCAACGCGGCGAACGAGATTGAAGGATTCCTGTTTCAGGGTGCCGACGCCGAACGCCGTTATCACGAGACGAATAAGTTCGACTACGTGAACACCGGCGGCTACTATCACTCGCTCCCCGGCGACCCGCTGCGGCACTTCATCGACACCAGCGCCGAAGTGCAGCGCTCCATGGGCTTCCAGAACGAGAAGGATCACCCCGAGGTGGCGCCCTCGCAGTTCGAGATCAACTACAGCTACGCCGAGGCCGTTGCCGCCGCCGACCAGATTCAACTCTATAAGCTGATCTGCCGCCAGGTGGCCACAAAAATGGGCTTCACTGCCTGCTTCCTGCCAAAACCAGTGGTGGGCGTGAACGGCAACGGCATGCACACCAACGTTTCGATCACCAAGAATGGCAAGAACATCTTCTGGGATCCCAGCGGCGAGGAGAAGATGAGCCAGTCCGCCTGGTCTTTTGTCGACAGGATCCTGACTCACGGCAACGACATCTGCGTGCTGCTGAACGCGAGCGTGAACGCCTACCGCCGTCTCGATCCGCACTTCGAGGCGCCCAATCAGCTCAAGGCTTCGGCCGTCGATCGCGGCTCCATGGTTCGCATTCCGATCGGCAATGAGCGCAGCGCTCGCGTGGAAGTTCGTTCCGTCGCGCCGGACGCCAATCCCTACATGGTTCTGCTCTCCGTCTTCCGGACGGGCATCGAGGGTACGACGGCCGAAGTCGAGAATCTGCGCCAGGCGAAGCGCTATCTGCCCGACAACATCTACGACGCTCTGGACAATTTCCGGAATGCGGAGTGGACCACGACGCTGTTGGGCGAGGACGTGAAGGGGCGCTACGCGGACCTCAAACAGGCCTCCGCCGATCGTTGCCCGCGCCTCTTGGGGACCTTCGTGAAGGCACCCGAGGTGCAGTACCACCACGAAGTCTACAATCAGTTCCTCTGGAATCTGTTTTAGAGCGAAACGGTACAATGTTCCGGAGGTCACCATGATCAACGGGACACACGCGGTCATCTATACAACCGAACCCGAGGAATGCCGCGCATTCTTTCGCGACAAACTCGGGATGAATTCAGTGGATGCGGGCGGTGGTTGGCGCATCTTTGCGCTGCCGCCCGCCGAACTTGGCATACACCCCTCCGAGGCGGCTGAGAATGGCCGCCATTCTCTCTTCCTCATGTGCGACGACGTCGAAAAGACCATGGCGGAGTTGTCGGCCAAGGGCGTCGAATTCACCCAGCCGGTGAAGCGTGAACGGTACGGCCTTCTGACCGCCATGCGCATTCCGGGCGGCAGCGAACTCTGGATGTATCAGCCGACGCACCCGTCGCCGATTGCCTGAGCCGCTATCCTGTTAGTTCACGATGTCGCAGGACGCAAGCACGCCGCTCATGCGGCAGTATCATTCCATCAAGCAGCAGGTTCCGAACGCCCTGCTGCTATTCCGTCTCGGCGACTTCTACGAACTCTTCTACGACGACGCGATCACGGCGGCACGCGAACTCGAGATCACGCTCACGTCGCGCAGCAAGGACAAGGACGGCGTTCCCATGTGTGGCGTCCCCTATCACGCCGCCGAGGGCTACATCGCGCGCCTGATCCAAAAAGGCTTTCGCGTCGCGCTGTGCGAGCAGATGGAGGATCCGCGCCTCACCAAGAAACTCGTTAAGCGTGAGATCACGCGGATCATCACGCCGGGCACCGCGACGGAACCGAATCTGCTGCGTTCCCACGAGAACAACTACCTTGCGGCCATCGCGATCCATGGCGACCGGGCCGGACTCGCGCACGTCGACATCTCGACCGGCGAGTTCCGCGTCACCGAGATCGACCTCGCCGACACCGTCGCGGCGCTCGAAACGCTGAACGCCCGCGAGGTCCTGCTGCCCGCCGGCGCGCCACTCCAGCCGCCCTGCCTCCGCACTGACGTCGAAGCCTGGACCTTCGGCCGCGACTACGCCGAGCAAAGCCTCAAAAACCACTTCCATCTGCTCGCGCTCGACGGCTGCGGCCTGGAAGGAAGACCTCTGGCCGTCGGTGCCGCCGGCGCCGTCCTGCACTACCTTCGCGACACGCAGAAATCGGCGCTCGATCACCTGGAACGGCCGTCGTATTACGACCGCACCGAGTCGCTCGTGCTCGACTCTGTGACGGTTCGGAATCTCGAACTCGTAGAGCCGCTCTTCGCCGGCGAGAGCAGGGAATCGACGCTGCTCGCCGTCATGGATCAGACCGTCACCGGCATGGGCGGACGTCTGCTGCGGCGCCGATTGCTCCGGCCGTCGATGGATCGCACTGAAATCGAAGCGCGGCTGGACTCGGTGGAGGAATTGGCCGCGGGCACCATCCTGCGCGAAGAGATTCGAAAGAAACTCGCGAACGTACTCGATCTCGAAAGGCTGCTGGCAAAGATCACGCTCGGCACCGCGGGACCTCGCGAGGTGCTGGCGCTGGGCCGGTCGCTGGCCGCGTTGCCACCCATCCGGCAGCAGGTCTCGGCCTGCCGCGCGCGCCGCCTTACCGACATCGCTTCACGCATCGACGAGTTGCCCGAAATTCGCGATCGCATTCTCAACGGCCTAGCCGATACGCCGCCCGCCAACATCGCCGACGGCGGATCCATTCGCGACGGCGCCAACGCTGAACTCGACGAACTCCGCGATCTCAGCCGCAACAGCAAGCAGTACATCGCACAGATCGAGATGCGCGAACGCGCGCGTACGGGAATCCAGTCGCTGAAGGTTCGCTTCAACAACGTCTTCGGCTACTACATCGAGATTTCGAAGTCGAATCTGCACTTGGCGCCCGCAGACTACGATCGCAAGCAGACGCTGGTCAATGCCGAGCGCTTCATCACGCCCGAACTGAAGGAACTGGAGACGAAAATTCTCGAGGCGGAGGAGAAGATGCTCGCCATCGAGCGCGAAATCTTCAATGAGATCCGCAATGCCGCGGCGGCCGAGGCCGTTCGAATCCGCGAATCGGCGGGCGCCGTGGCCGAACTCGACGTGACGGCGTCGCTTGCGGCCATTGCGGCCGAGGGCCGGTACACGCGTCCGCGATTTTCGGAAACCGGCGAGATGCGCATCGCCGCGGGGCGTCATCCGGTGATCGAAAAGCTCACGGAGCGCGACTCGGTCCGGTTCATCGCAAACGACTTGTATCTCTCCGACGCCGAATTTATCGCCGTCATCACGGGTCCGAACATGGGCGGTAAGTCGACCTATCTCCGCCAGGCCGCGCTGCTGGTGATTCTCGCGCAGACCGGATCGTTTGTGCCCGCCGCCGAAGCGCTGCTGCCGGTTGTCGATCGCGTCTTCACGCGCATCGGGGCCGCCGACAATCTCGCGCGTGGACGGTCCACGTTCATGGTGGAGATGACCGAAACCGCCGTTATCCTGAACACCGCCACGGCTCGCAGCTTGATCGTGCTAGACGAGATCGGGCGCGGCACCGCGACGTACGATGGGCTCGCACTGGCCTGGGCCGTGATCGAACACATCCACCAACGCATTCGCGCCAAGACGCTCTTCGCCACGCACTATCACGAACTCACGGAGCTTGCCGAACAACTCGATGGCGTGCGCAATCTGCACGTGTCGGTAAAGGAGGCCGGTGACCAGATTATCTTTCTGCGGAAGGTGGAGCCGGGATCCGCCGATCGGAGCTACGGCATCGAAGTCGCCCGTCTGGCTGCGCTGCCCCTCAGCGTCATCGAGCGCGCCCGCGAGATTCTGGCTCTGCATGAGCGCACGGAGGTGGAAGTGACCGAAGAACTCGCGCCCGCGCCGCGGAAGGCGCGGTCGGGGATGCAGATTCAGCTCTTCGAGCCTGTGAACTACGAGATTGCCGATCGCATCCGGGCGCTCAATATCGATCAGCTCCGGCCCATCGAAGCGCTGCAACTGCTCAGCGAATTGCAGCAGGAACTGCGCCGGCCATGAGGGTCGCCGGACTCATCAGTGGAACATCGGTCGACGGGATCGACGTGGCCATCGTCGATATCGACGACGCTTCGCTTCACCTTGTCGCGAACGATACCGTGCCCTATCCCGCCGACGTGCGCGACGCGATCCTCGCGGTTTCGAATGCAAACACGCACACCGCGGCCATCGCACGCCTGAATTTTCTGCTAGGCGATTTGTTCGCCGAAGCGCTGATCGCGACGGCGCGAAATGCGAGCATACGGCTGGAGACGATCGAGCTGATCGGCTCGCACGGCCAGACGATTTTCCACGAAGCCGAGCCCGTCGCCTTTTGCGGCCGCTCGGTTGCGAGCACGATGCAGATTGGCGAAGCGGCCGTCATCGCGCAACGAACCGGGATCGCGACCATCTCCGATTTCCGAGTGGGCGATATCGCAGCGGGCGGCAAGGGCGCGCCGCTGGTTCCGTTCCTCGACTATCGATTGTTCCGCTCCGAATCCACCGGCCGCGTTGCGCTCAACATCGGTGGTATCGCGAACATCACCGTAATTCCGCCGCGAGCCGCGCCTGCCGGCGTCATCGCTTTCGACACCGGACCCGGCAACATGATCATGGACGCGCTGGCTCCGCCGTTCGATCGCGACGGCGCAAAAGCGCGCGCGGGGACCGTGAACCGCGAACTGCTCGACCGGCTTCTACAAGACCCGTACTACCGCCAACCGCCTCCCAAAACCGCGGGGCGCGAACAGTACGGAGCCGAGTTCCTCCAGTGCGGAATCGACATCACGACTGCCGCCGAACTGACGGTCCGCACCATCGCGATGGCCATCCAGCGCTACAGTCACATGGATGAGGTGATCGTCTCCGGCGGCGGAGCCCACAACAGCTACCTGATGGAGCGCCTTGCCGCCGTGCTACCGCAGCGCGTGGTTACGTCGCAAGAACGGGGTATCGATATCGACGCGAAGGAAGCCGTTCTGTTCGCCCTGCTCGCGTATGAGAGCTATCACGGGCGGCCCGGCAATATTCCGTCTGCCACAGGTGCCCTGAGCGCGGTCGTGCTGGGCAAGCGAGTCGATCGCTAAATCCGATCCAGTACCGCCGCCGTCACTTCCGCCGTCGAACTCGAGCCGCCCAGATCCGGCGTCCGCACCCGAGCCTCCGCCAGCACACCGGCCACCGCGCGTTCCACCGCACGGCCCGCATCCTTCATGCCGAGATGATCCAGCATCATCCCCGCCGAGAGAATCGAGGCCATCGGATTCACCACCCCGCGTCCCGCGATATCCGGCGCCGATCCATGCACCGGCTCGAACATCGACGGATAACGCCGGTCGGGATCCAGGTTCGCGCTCGGCGCCAGTCCGATACTGCCCGTCACGATGGCCGAAACGTCGCTCAGAATATCGCCGAACAGATTCGAACCCACCACCACATCGAATGTATGAGGTCTCCGCACGAAATTCATCGCCGCGGCATCCACCAGCAGCGACTCCGTCTCCACGTCGGGATACTCGGACGCGACGCTCTGGAACGTGCGATCCCACAACACCATTCCGAAGCCCTGCGCGTTCGACTTCGTGATCGACGTCACGCGCTTCCGTCGCGTCATGGCCAGATCGAAGGCGAATCGCACGACGCGTTCAATGCCGCGGCGCGTGAACACCGCGCTCTGCACCGCCACTTCCTCGGGATGATTGTGATACAGGAATCCGCCGATCTGCGCGTACTCGCCTTCGGTATTCTCGCGCACCACCACCATATCGATATCGCCGCCCTTGTACTTCGCCAGCGGCGACTCGACCCCCGGATACAGCACCGCTGGGCGCACATTCGCATACTGATCGAAGGTGCGGCGGATGGGCAGCAGCAATCCGTTCAGCGTGATGTGGTCGGGGATGTCGGGGTGTCCCACCGCGCCCAGCAAAATCGCGTCGGCACTGCGAAGCGAATCGAGTCCGCCGACTGGCATCATGTGTCCATGCTGGAAGTAGTACTCGGCGCCCCAGTCGTGTTCGGTGAACTGGAATGTCGCGCCGAACTTGCGGCCGGCATGCTCTAGAACGCGTTGCGCCGCCGGTGTCACTTCGCGGCCCACACCATCACCGGCGATTACCGCGATCGAGAATGTCTGCATCAGCTTCATCATACGTTGCAGTGAGGGGCATAATGATAGATACCGTGTTGATCCGCCTATTCGCTGTACTGTTCGTTGCCGTGCTGTGCGCGCAGGAGCCGACGAAATTTCCGCTGCCTCCTGCCGACGCGCCCGAAGCCCCCGTCGACTTCGTCTGCCCCATGGACCCCGATGTACGCTCCAAGGGGCCCGGCAAATGTCCGCGATGCGGAATGACGCTGGTTGCCGGCATCCCGGATCAGGTGGAGTATCCGCTCGATCTGAAACTCACACCAGCCCGCATTCAGCCGGGCAAGCACGTGCAATTGGCTTTCACCATTCGCGATCCGAAAACAGGTGAGCAGGTGAAGGACTTTCAGATCGTTCACGAAAAACTGTTCCACATGTTCATCGTGAGCCAGGACCTTAAGTTCTTCGTGCACGACCATCCCATCAAAGGCGACGATGCCATCTTCCGCTACGACACGGTGCTGCCGAGACCAGGCATGTATCGTGTCCTGGGCGATTTCTACCCTGCGGGAGGCGTGCCGCAACTGATCGTGCGGACGATGATCGTGCCCGGCGGCGCGATTACGCCTGGAACAAAACTGCAGCCCGATGTTTCACCGCGAAAAACGGCGAATATGACGGTGAGCCTGCGCACCGAGCCCGCGAAACCGATCGCGGGTATGAAGACGCTGATGTTCTTCCACCTCGATCCTTCGGACGGTATCGAAAAATATCTCGGCGCATGGGGCCACATGATGGCCGCTAGCCAGGATCTGGTGGACATGATACACACGCATCCGTTTCTGGCGAACGGCGGTCCCGATCCACAGTTCAACCTCATCTTCCCCAGACCGGGTGTGTATCGCGTGTGGGTGCAGTTCCAGCGTCACGGCGAAGTGAACACGGCGGTTTTCGACGTGCCCGTCAATGAACTGAAGTAGCCGTCACCGGATCACCAGTCCGAAGATTCGCGCGAGTTCGATCGCCTGCGCGGGAGTCACCACCGCGCCGCGCACAGCGTCCGCACCAACCAGGCATCCCTCGATCGACGCCCCGCGCAGATCGGCGCCCTTTAGCCGGGTGCCGGTCAGATCGGCACGGTCGAGCGACGATGCGCTGAAGATCGCCCCTTCCAGACTCCCGCCGGTCAAATCCGCTTCTTCCAGGTGCATCTCGCGAAACTCGCACACCTCGAACCGGCCTTCGTTCCACTGCGCATAGCGGGCGTCACAGCGCTCCAGGAGAACATGCTTCCAGGAGCACTCCACCGCCTTCAACCCGACCATGCGGCAATCGACGAACTCCACCCGCATGGCCTGCAGTCCTCGAAAGTGCGCATTCGACAGGTCGCAGCCGACCAGTCGAACATCGCGCCACCGCATGCCCGGGGCTACCAGTCCGGCGAGCGAGACGCGTTCCAGCGTGGCATCTTCCAAAACAAACCCTTCGCCGAACTCCGGCGGCGGAGCAGTCCAGGGAACAGCGTCCTCAGAAATGTCCGGAGCACGTCGTACTGGAGCGGCGACCTTTTTGGCCTTCATCTTCCAGTATCAGATTACACGCACGGGACCCTCTGAGAGAAACGGCACTATCTGTGTATGGGAAGAGTGAGTGGCCGATCTTCAGCGCGCCTGCTTATACATTTGGAGCATCATCACGACCGGTGTCTTGGCGAGAATGCCGTGCGTCAGTTGCGGCGGCATATGCACCCAAGTGCCCGCCTGCGCGGCCATCGTATCGGAGCCGAGCGTCAGTTCCCCTTCGCCGCTTACAACGTAGAGACTCGCCGCCATCGGCGCTGTGTGGGCCGACAACTCCTGCCCGGCAGCGAAGCCGAATACGAGCACTTTCACATGGTCGTCGGAATACAGCGTGCGGCTGAGAATCCCGTTCTCCGGGATCGTGACTTCGGCGGCCAGATCGGCATACAGTTGGTAACTCATCAGTTCCCAATGTCGCGCATCGGGCCGCCATCGCGCAATGACTCCCGTCACATAGCCGCTACACTGAGACGAACGGCAGTTCATCCAAGGGAACCCGGAATCACTCAGCCGCCGGCAACCCCACATCCCGCTCCCAGGCACGGATCTTCTCCATCAACTGCGCGGCACGAGCCGGCTCGCGCCCCGCAAGGTTCACCTTCTCGGATGGATCGGCCTCCAGATTGGATAACCATATCTTCGTGTGCACTTCCTCACCTGGGAAATCAGGTGGATTGAGGATCAGCTTCCAGTCGCCAAACCGCACCGCGCGCTCGTTGCCGAAGCTCCAGAACATGTACTCGTGTGGGCTGGCATCGCCTTGCAGCACCGGTAGAAAATCCTGACCGTCCACGCGCGGTGGTACCGTTCCGCCGGCGAGTTTCACGAAGGTTGGCAGGATGTCCATCGACATGCACGGCCGATTCTCTACCCGGGCGGGCGGAGTCCATCCGGGAATTCGCAACATAGCGGGCACGTGCATGCCGCCATCGAACAACCCCAGTTTGTATCCGCGATACGGCGCGTTGCTGCCGGCGGTGGCGGGTTTGCCATCGTTTGCCGCTCGTACTTCCCGTGTCGCACCGTTGTCCGCCTGGAAGTAAACGACCGTGTCGCGATCTAGCCCCTGTGCCGCCAGACGATCCAACAGGCGGCCGATGACATCGTCCACCGCCGCCACCATCGCCAGCAGCGTGTGCCGGTCGCGAGGCATGTCCGCCGGGAACCGGTCCATATACTTCTTCGGGGCCATCAGCGAATAGTGCGGAGCGCCGAACGCCAGATACAGAAAAAACGGATTCTGCCCGTTTTGTTTCGCCAGGAACGACTCCGCCTCGCGGCCCAGCACCTCGGTCATATACGCCGGTTCTTCGAAAACTTCGCGATCGTCGCGCCACAGATCATGGAAAATGTTTCCGGGCGATGAGCCGAGTTTGTAATAACGGTGCGAGTAGGCATCCAGCCATCCGGAATACCACCCGAAGAACTCGTCGAATCCCTGCGCCCGAGGACGGCTTGGCGGCGCGCTGCCCAAGTGCCATTTCCCGATGGCAGCCGTACGATACCCTAACGGGCGTAGCAGTCCCGGCAGTGTGATTTCTCCTGTGCGGAGTCCGGGGACATCGAAGCCCGGCTGCGAGACCAGCGCGCCCTTCACGCCGGTGCGATCCGGATATCGTCCGGTGAGCAGCCCCGCGCGGGAGGCCGAACACACCGGCGCACTGGAATACCACTGGGTGAACCTGACGCCCGACGCGGCCAGGCGATCCAGATTAGGCGTAAGCGCTTCGGGATGCCCGTAACATCCGACATCGCCGATTCCGTGATCGTCGGTGACAATCACCAGGAAATTCGGGCGCCGCGGTTGAGCAAGAGCGGCCGTAGCGCCGAGACCGGCAAGGAACTGTCGTCGATTCACAATCTAAATCTCCAGCACGATTCTTCGGGATTGTAGACCAGACCAGAGCCACCCCGTAGTTCATCCAAATCCACGAGATCTAACTCGGCACCGGACAACCGCCCGTTCGCTAATCCTATCCTCAAACGGCGCGCCGCGCGAGAGACGTCTCCGGCGCTGCATCCCTCGACCCATGCGCCGCGAAGATCCGCGCCCTTCAATCGGGCGAAGTTCTCTCCAGGATTAAGCCCACGCCGAAGTCCGGCGAAGTCTCGGTCCACTGACCAGCTTCCTCAGAAATGTCTGGGGCACGTCGTACTGGAGCGGCGACCTTCTTGGCCTTCATCTTGCGTCTGTTATGATACTCGCAGGTGGATCAAATTTGCCTGCTCGGCTCGACAGGGTCGATTGGCACCAGCACGCTGGACGTCGTCCGGCGCCGCTCCGATCAATTCGGTATCTATGCGCTGGTCGCAGGCCAGAACGTTGCTGCGCTAGCTGAGCAGATTCGAGAGTTCCGTCCCCGTGTTGCGGTGGTGGCGTCGGACGAGGTACTGGCGCGCCTGATCGCGCGTCTGGAGTCCATCGGATTTCCGCGTTCACAATGGCCGGAACTCGCCGCGGGTCCCGAAGCCCGAATCGCCGCCGCCACCGCCGCAGAGACCGATTTCGTGATGTCGGCCATCGTCGGTGTCGCCGGACTCGCCGCCACCTACGCCGCCGTACGTGCGAAAAAGCGGATCGGCCTTGCAAACAAAGAGGTTCTGGTGGCCAGCGGACGTCTGGTGGTTGAAGCGGCGCGAGCCGCCGGCACCGAGTTGATTCCGGTGGATAGCGAACACAACGGCGCCCACCAGTGCTTTCGCGCGGGCCGGAAAGAGGAAGTCACCCGCCTGATCCTGACGGCCTCCGGCGGCCCATTTCGAAATACTCCGGTCGAACACTTACAAGATGTGACACCTGCGCAGGCTTTGAATCATCCAACATGGAAGATGGGGCAGCGAATCACCATCGATTCGGCTACCCTGATGAACAAAGGATTCGAAGTGATCGAAGCCTGCTGGCTGTTCGATCTCGGTCCTGAGAGGGTGGACGTGGTCGTCCATCCGCAATCCACTATCCATGCAATGGTTGAATTTAACGACGGCAGCGTGATCGCACAAGTGTCCGCCACCGACATGCGAATGCCCATCCAGTACGCACTGACGTACCCGGCGCGCGAACCCGCACCGGTTCCCAGGCTGGACTGGAGCGAGCCGCGGCATTGGGACTTTTCGGCACCGGACATCCAGAAATTCCCACTGTTACGAATCGCTTATGAGGCTCAGAAATCCGGCGGATCGGCGACTTGTACGCTCAATGCTGCCGATGAGATAGCAGTGGAAGCATTTCTGGACGGTCGCATCCCGTTTCCGGCCATCGCGGAAGTAGTCTCGGCGACGCTGGACAGAGTGGTTTCACGGGAAGCGGCTTCGGTCGAAGAAGTGCTCGAGATTGATCGGGAGTCGCGCAGGATCGCGCGCGAGAAAGTGAAACAGCGCGCGCTGAGCGGAACAGAACTCTCTCTGAAGGCGTAAATCGAATAGTATGTTAGCTTTTGTTCAAAACGTGTGGTGGCTGCTGGTCCTGATCGGGGTGATGATCCTGATTCACGAACTGGGCCACTTCTGGGCGGCCCGCTTTTTTGATGTCCGCGTGGAGACATTCAGCTTCGGTTTCGGACCGCGGCTGTTCGGATTCCGGCGAGGCGAAACCGACTTCCGGTTCTCGGCCATTCTGTTCGGCGGGTACGTCAAGATGGCGGGCGAACAGCCTGGCGACGAGAATGTCAGTGACCCACGAGGATTCCTGGCGAAACCGCGGTGGCAGCGGCTGATCATTGCCTTTGCCGGCCCATTCATGAACATCATCCTGGCGATCGGTCTAGTCACCGGGCTGTTCATGTACCAGTATCCGAAGTTGCCTACGACGCACTCTCCGGTGGTTGGCTACGTCGCTCCGAATTCGGCGGCCGCGAAGGCAGGCGTTGAGGCAGGCGACCGGATCGTTCAGTTTGGCGACAAGGTCAACCCGACGTGGGAGGACGTTGCCATCAAAGAGATGAGCAACGCCGGACGAGCCATAAACGTTGCGCTGGACCGCGACGGAAAGCGGATCATGACCGACGTGAAACCGGTGATGGACGAGCAGACCGGCGTCGGGTCGGCGGGTTGGGCGGAGGAATCCGAAATTCAGATCGCCCAGGTCTTTCCGAACATGCAGGCCGCCAAAGTGGGGCTGAAGGCGGGCGACATCCTGGTGGCGGTGAACGGGCAACGGATCCTGAGCACGCCCAAACTGCACGACGTCATCCATGCCGCCAACGGCAGCCCGGTAGCCGTAACCTACAGTCGCGAAGGGCAGTCGCATACCGTTCAGGTCACGCCCGTGAAGACCACCATGGACGGCGAAGAGCGGTGGATGATCGGCGTCCAACTCGAGCCCCGGTTTGAGATGACGAAACTCGCGTTCGGCGACGCGCTGCGCGAGTCCGTACACCAGAACTACAAGAGCGCGGGACTGATCTTCAAAATGCTGCAGGGCATTGTGGAGCGGCGGATCTCATCGAAATCGCTGGAAGGGCCCATCCGGATCGCGAAGTTGTCCGGAGATGCGGCTCGTGAGGGCGCGGCGGCATTCATCGGCCTGATGGCGATGGTGAGTCTGAATCTCGCGATCTTCAACCTGCTGCCGATTCCGATCCTCGACGGAGGCGTGATCCTGCTGTTGTTGATCGAGATGGTCATGCGGCGCGACCTTAGCCTCGCGGTAAAGGAAGCCGTGATCAAGGTGGGTTTCGTTTTCCTCATGGCGGTGGTGATGTTCGTTCTGTACAATGACATCACTAAGATTCTGACGGCGGGCTGACGCGCGAGTCCGCCCGGATCGGCGGCTGCCCGGGGGCGGAAGCGATGGACACATTCCAACTGCTTGGTTCGACGGTGGGGTTGAGTTTTCTCGCAGGCGTGCGTCTGTACGCGACGGTGCTGGCGCTCGGACTCGGAATCCGATTTCACCTGCTTCATCTGCCTGACGCCATGAGCGGGCTGAACGTGCTGGCCCATCCGGCGGTTCTGACGATAGCGGGCATCGCCTATGCGGCCGAGTTCATCGCCGACAAGATCCCCTGGTTCGATACGCTTTGGGATTCCGTACATACGGTGATTCGCCCTCTCGGCGCGGCCCTGTTGGCGGCAGCGGCTCTGGGGCATCTGGATCCGGGACTGCGAGTGGCGCTGGCGATTCTGTGCGGTGGAGTCGCGCTCACCAGCCATTCGGGCAAGGCGGCCACGCGTGTGATGGCGAATCACAGTCCGGAGCCGTTTTCGAATATCGCTCTGAGTCTGGCAGGCGATGTCGCGGTGCCCGCGGGCGTCTGGTTCGCGACCGCGCATCCCGTAGCGGCGTTCGTGCTGGTGACGGTGGCTGTCGTCATTTTGGTGCTGTTGACCAGAATCATCTGGCGAAAGATGCGGACGGTATTTGCCCGGTTCCGGAGGACTCCGGCGGTGGGGACGGCGTCGCTCTAGCGCTTGCGGGTGGATTTCGCCTTGGCCTTCGCCTTCTTCGCAACCGCCGGGCGTTTCGGCTTAGCCGGCTTCGGAGCCTCGTCCCCCAGATCCACTCCAAACAACTCCGATAGATTCTCGTCCGCGAGAACACGCTTCGACGACGGCCGCTTCGCTGTCATCGGGATCGAGGCTCCCGCTCCCCGGATGAGTTCCTGCTCGTCCACCTGGTTCAAGCGGAACAGTAACTCGGGCTGATGGTCGAGACGCGCGCCGATCCCGTACAACACCGCCGCCACGTGCTTGCACATCCCCGCCCAGTCTGGGCAACTGCACGAGAAGTGAATCTGACTGGGCGCGGGAAACAGGCCCTTGTCGGGCTGGCAGACCCGTTCCATGACAGGTTGAGAAAGCCGACCCCGCAGTAGCTCGATCAGCGAGTCGATGGCGCCGGCGCAATCGGCACAGATGGACTGCCAGCGTGCTTTCGACACCGCCGTGATCTTCACTTCCACTTCGTAGATGTCGGATCCGCTCACCAGCGCCTTGATCTCGCCACCCGCGATCTGGAGATCGATGACCGAGCCATTGCGCACGTAAGTTCTGCCGCGCGGCAACCGGTTGGAGTAGTCGCTGTATCGCTCCAGGTTTTCGCACCACGCCTTGCCCCAAAACGTAGTGGCAATCTTGCGTCCGTCCACGCGCACAGGCGAGACCACGCGGCCCCCTTTCGTGAGCCGGGCCGCTGCGGTTGCCGCCTTCTTGCGCCGTTGTCCGGCGGACACGTACGGACGCCATCCGTAATAATCCATCAACTCTCTCCGAGCGCCTTGGTAATGTCGAGCGCTACCAGTTGGAGTAATTCGTCATCGGCCATCTCGGTCAGCAATAAGTCGGCACCGCCTTCCAGCAAGTCCGCCGAAAGTTGCCGCTTCGATTCTATCAACTCGTCAATCTTATCTTCCACGGTACCGCGGCAGACGAACTTATGCACCAGCACGTTTTTCGTTTGCCCGATTCGAAACGCGCGATCGGTCGCCTGATTCTCGACAGCCGGATTCCACCATCTATCGAAATGCACAACGTGAGACGCCGCGGTCAGGTTCAGGCCGGCGCCGCCCGCCTTCAACGACAGCACGAAGTATCCAACCGACTCGTCTTCCTGAAATCGCCGCACGATATCTTTGCGCTGCTTCACGGCTGTCTGGCCGTGTAGAACCACGCCAGGATGTCCGAACACAGTCTGCAGAAAATGTTCCAGCGGCGGGATGATCTCGCGAAATTGAGTGAACACCAGCATCTTCTCCTGCCGCGCCGCCACCACGTCCGCGATGTCGCGCAGCCGGGTCCACTTCCCGCTGTCCTCTTCGCTCCAACCGCCGTCGCCCAGCCACTGCGACGGATGATTGCAGATCTGTTTGAAGCGCATCAGGAACGACAACACGAGTCCCCTGCGCTCGATGCCGTCCTTCTCCTTGATCTGCTTGGCCAAGTCCTTCACCGCCTGCTGGTAGAGGGCCGCTTGTTTCCGGGTGAGCTGGCAGAACGCCTTCATCTCGGTCTTGTCGGGCAGATCGGCAATTACGGACTTGTCGGTCTTCAGTCGGCGCAGGATGTACGGCCGTACCAGTTCCCGCAAGGGCGCGAACGAACCGTGATCGGTTTTGGCGAGTCGCTTTACGAACGTGCCGAACTCCCTGGCCGATCCCAACAATCCCGGGTTGATGAAGTCGAAGATCGACCAGAGATCGCCGATACGATTCTCCACTGGCGTGCCGGTGAGCGCGAATCGCGTGCGGGCTTTGAGCGCCTTGACGGCACGAGTCTGCTTCGCGTCGGGGTTCTTGATGGCCTGAGCTTCATCGATCACCACCAGATCCCAGGCCGTTTCGGCGATCCACGGCAGCCGCAGAAGCGAGCCATAACTCGTGATCACCAGGTCGACGCCGTCGAGGCGTTCCGAAGACATCGATTTGAGTTCGGCGGCCGGCATCGCGGAGGGATGGGCGATCAGCGCCTTCAAGCCGGGCGCGAACCGCTCGATTTCGGCGGCCCAATTCGCCAGAAGCGATGCGGGTGCAACCAGCAGACTCTTGGCTTGACCCTTTAGCACCACCATCAGCGACAGCACCTGGAGGGTCTTGCCGAGTCCCATGTCATCGGCGAGGCACGCGCCGAGACCGAGCTTCGACACCAGATACAACCAGCGCAGTCCGACCTGCTGGTACGGCCGGAGAGTCGCATTCAGCGACGTACCCGGATCAATGCGAGCCAGGCCTTCGGGGCTGCGGAGCCCTTTCAAGATCTCGGCGAGCCAAGGTCCCGCGACTACCTGCGACCATTCGGCGCGCTCGTCGAGATCGTCCCCGGTGCCCATTGCCCCCGCACCCGCGAGCAGCCGGACAGCCTCCCGGAATCCAATTCCGTTCTCGGTCGCTGTGCGCTCCACTTCATGGAAATGGTCGAGCATGTGGCGCAGGCGCTCGGCGTCCACTTCCACCCATCGCCCGCGGATCAGCGCGAGCCCTTCCGACGTGGCTAGCAGGTCCTCGATTTCGGCGGCCGACAAGCGTTCGCCGTCGAGCGTGACTTCCATTTGGAAATCGAGCAGCGCTGCCTGGCCGATTCCCACGGGAGATTCACCGCCGATTTTCGCGGTGACTTTAGGCCGCGCAGGACGATTGCCCCGCCAGGCGGCAGGCATTCGAACTACAACGCCGGCGCTCTCCAGTTGCGGGACATCCTTCAACATCTGCAACGCCTCTTCCGGCGTCCAACGCAAGGGGTGAAAGATGTCGCCATCTTCCACCATCGTCTTCAGCCAAGGGCACGTCTCCGAAGCCTGTTGTACCGGCAGCAGCAAAGACAGCAGACGTTCCTTGTTGGCCGTGCCCGCATACTCGCCGAGAGCCTTTCCCAGCGGAAGATGCTGCGGCTTTGCGCTCGACGTCAGCCGTGTGGTGTAGGTGGCGAGAAACGCGAAGGGCGCATCCGGATCCTTGCGGTTTTCGGCGAGGTTGAAGTGGACTCGCCCAACCAGATTCCAATCGGGATTGCGGCTCTTGAGGAACGCCTGGACTCCCAGCTTCGACTCAGCCAACTCGACGCCGAAGGCGCTATCGAGTTCGTTCCAGAGCGAAGCCAAAACCGCGGCGGTCAGGTACTCGGCGCCGGTCATGGGAGGCGCATCCTGCACCAGACGGTCGAGATCGTCGCCAGATGGCGCGGGGACGTGCACTTTGCGCGCGGCAGGATCCGGATGCGCGCAAACCGCCGACACATAGCGCGCGGCGAATTCACGCCAGTAGGAGAACTCGACGGGAAGCGCGGATGCGGACTCGGCGGATCCGAGTTGAAGCAATCCGTGACCGGATCCGCGCGCGAAGGCAGCGCTGATCCGCTGTGACAATTCGGGATTGTCCGGCGCGTCCGCCGATTCGCTCAGCAGAAGCCGTCCGTGCGGTGTCAGGATCAGGGCTAAGGGCACTACTTCGGATAGTTCGGATCGGCCTTCACTTCGTTGATTTGTTCCGTGTGCCGCTCCGTGTGGGCCGACATCAGCAGGAACCAGCGAAAGCCGTCGATCGGGCCGGCGGGTCCATTCGCGAAATGAGTGCGGAGATCGTCGTCGGTCTTCTCGATGTAGTCGATATTCGCGTCGCGCGATTTGCGGAAATGCTCGACGGCCTCCTGCGGCGTCGCGAACTGATGATTCGGCTTCAGCGGCTCCGGCGCTTTCGCTTTGTGGCTCCGGTCGACAACCACCTCCAGGAGTTTCGCATCGCCCGGCCGGGCAGCATCGCCGCGAACCGCCTTGTCGGGCTCAGCGGGAGTTTTCAGCGTGCCCTTCGCCATGCCGGAGAGCAGGTCCTCGGCGAGCGCGATGTGCTCCGCGATTTCGTAAATCGACCACCGGTCTGGTCCGGGTTTGAAGTTCCACTGCTCAGGTGTGAGTCCGACGACAGAGTCGAGGAAGATCTTGCGAGTGCCTTGCATGCTGCTCATGCCGTAGTCGCGCGACCCTTGAGTGAGGGGCTCGGCGGCACACAGCGCGGCGACAGCGAGAAATCCGGCGATGGTTCGAGTTCGCATAGGGAGATAGAGTCTATGGTACTACCGCAGCAGGTCTTCGAGTTGAATCTTCGTGTCCGTCTTCGAGTCGCGGTACTTCACGATCACGGGCGTGTATAGCGAGATGCCCCAATCCTCGCCAGGTCCGTGCTGAATGGCCCGCGAGCCCGCAACTACCACGGCTTCCTCGGGAATCACCAGCGGAGCGTCGTCGGTCGCGTGATACACCTCGCCGCGAACGAGATCGTAGACCGGCGTTGAGCGATTGAGAATCGTACCCGTTCCGAGCACCGCCCGCCGCTTCACCACGGTCCCTTCGTAGACTCCGCAGTTGCCGCCCACCAGCACGTCGTCTTCGATGATCACCGGCAGCGCGCCCACCGGCTCCAACACCCCGCCGATTTGCGAAGCCGCGGAGATGTGGCAATTACGCCCGATCTGCGCGCAACTCCCGATCAGCGCGTGCGAATCGACCATCGTCCCATCGCCGACATACGCGCCGGCGTTGATGTACATCGGCGGCATGCACGTCACGCTGCGGCCCACAAAGCAGCCGTCGCGAATCGAAGATCCGCCGGGCACGATTCGCACTCCGCTCGCGGTGCTGAACTGCTTCACGGGGTACGTCGCCTTGTCGAGCCACGGCTGACGCGCCGGGTTGATCGACATGTCCACCACAGTGCCCATCCGGAATCCCAGCAGGATCCCCTTCTTCACCCATCCGTTCACGCGCCATCCGCTGGACGTGCTCGGGTCGGGTTCGGCGGCGCGGACTTCGCCGGCGTTCAACTTCTCCTTGAATCGCCGGAACAGATCGAAATGGGACTCCGTGTATTCCGCCGGTTTGGAGTCGAACAACTGCTCGATTTCAGCTTGCATGGACAGTAGCGAGCAACCCGAGTTCCTGAAGAACGGCGTCGATCCTGGCACGGCTCGCCTCGGACGGCGGCACCATCGGCAGGCGCCACACCGGCTCCAGCAGACCCATCTGCGCCATCGCGTACTTCACCGGAATTGGATTCGATTCGACGAAGTTGACTTCCATCAGCCGGAAGTAGTGCTTTTGGATTTCGCGCGCTTTGCCGAAATCGCCTTTCAGCGCCGCGGTCACCAGTTGAACCGTTTCCGCGGGGATTTCGTTCGCGACCACCGAGATCAGACCGCGGCCGCCGAGCGCGATCAACGGGAGCGTGATGGCGTCATCGCCCGACAGAACGGCGAATCCCTCCGGCACGGCGTTCAGCACGGCCGCCTGTTGCGAGATGTTGCCCGACGCTTCCTTTACGCCGGTGATGTTCTCGATCCCGGCCAGCCGTTTCAGTGTTGCGGGTTCGACGTTCACGCCGGTCCGGCCCTGCACGCTGTACACGACGATGGGCAGCGGCACGGCCCGGGCAATCGCAGCGTAGTGCTGGTACAGACCCTCCTGCGTGGGCTTGTTGTAGTAGGGTGTCACCGACAGGAGGCCGTCGACGCCCATGGAGTGCAGTTCGGTGGCGAGATGAATCACCTCATCGGTGTTGTAGCCGCCCGCGCCCGCCACCACAGGGATCTTGCCCTTTGCTTCTTCGAGCACGATCTCCACAACGCGCAGGTGCTCGGCGTGCGATAACGTCGGACTCTCGCCCGTCGTGCCGCATGGCACCAGGAAGTTGATGCCGCCCTCGATCTGACGGCGTACCAGGCTTCGCAGCGCCGATTCGTCCAGCGCGTGATCCTGACGAAACGGAGTGACCAGAGCCGTCCCGCATCCCGTGACCATTTAGGTTGTCCTCCCGAACAGCACTTCGCTGAATTCGTACACTCCACGCTTGCCTTGAATCCATTGTGCGGCCTTCAGCGCCCCACGTGCGAATCCTTCCCGGCTGCGCGCGGTATGCCGAAGCGTGATGGTGTCGGCTGACGAATCGAACCCGATTTCATGCGTGCCGGGGTGCGCACCGGCGCGGCTGGAACTCATATCGATAGGACGCGGATACCCCACATTCTTCATCGCGTGTACCAATTTCAGAAGCGTCCCCGACGGGGCGTCCTTCTTGGCGCTGTGGTGGATTTCCCACGCCCATGCGCCGTAGTCCGCTTCATCGGTCATGAGTCGCGCGGCTTCGGTGACCAGTCTCGTGAAGACGTTCACGCCGATGGAGAAATTCGGACTCCACACCAGCGCCGATGCATTACGATCCACGGCCCGACACACCCGGTCCAATTCGCCAGACCAGCCTGTGGTCCCGCAGACGACGGGCACGTTCAACGCGACCAGCCGCTCGATGTTGCCGGGCGCGGATTCCGGCTGTGTAAACTCGATGGCGACATCGGCACCGCGAGCGGCCTCGAGATCGTCGCCCGCGTCGATCCGGGCCGAGACCGTGAATCCGAACTCCGGCGCGAACTGATCCAGCATGCGCCCCATCTTGCCATAGCCGACTAGCGCCAGATTCATGCGAACACCTCCGGGTCGAGTTGCTGGAAGAACTCATCGTGCAGTGCTTTAGTCGCGCGCTGCAGATCGTCCTGCGCCACCACGAATCCGATATTCACCCGCGATGCGCCTTGGGAGACCATCCGAACGTTGATATCGCCGAGCGATTTGAACATACGCGCCGCGACACCCGGTGTGTGACGGATGTTCTCGCCCACCAGGCACAGGATACTCTGATTCTCTTCGATGTCCACCTCCGAGAACTGCTCCAGTTCGCGCCGGATCTCGGGCAACCGGTCCGGATGATCCACTGTCAAGGATACGCTCACTTCGGAGGTCGCGATCATATCTACCGGAGTCTCGAAACGGTCGAAGATTTCGAAGATGCGACGGAGGAATCCGTGCGCCATCAGCATGCGTGTCGAGTGAATGTTCACCAGCGTGATGCTCTTCTTGCACGCGATGCTCTTGGCAACATTGCTCGACGGCACGCTCTGCGCGACGATCCGCGTGCCTTCCGCTTCGGGCCGGCGCGAATTCAAAATCAGCACGGGGATGTTCTTCTCCACGGCCGGAAGCACAGTTGCCGGGTGAAGCACTTTCGCGCCGAAGTACGCCAACTCCGCCGCTTCGGCGAACGAGCATTTTCGGACGCGATGGCCGCCGGGCAGAATGGTCGGGTCGGCAGTCAGCATGCCGTCGACGTCGGTCCAAATCTGAATCTCCTCGGCCCCGATTCCCGCACCCACGATAGACGCCGTAAAATCCGAGCCGCCGCGCCCCAGCGTGGTCGTCACACCATGTTCGGTGGCGCCGATGAACCCGCCCATCACCACGACGGCCTCGCGGGTGAGCGGCGGAATCGTTTCCTGCAGCCGTTCATACGTAATATCGAACAGCGGCGCCGCCTGCGTGTGCCGATTGTCGGTGGTAATGACCTTGCGCGAATCGACGTGGTGCACCTTCATTCCGAGCTTCTCGAAATGATTCGCGACGATCAGGCTCGAGAGCCGCTCGCCGAAGCTCGAGATGGCATCAATGGATCGCGGCGTCAGCTCCCCAAGCACCGCGAGGCCCTTGGTCAGTTCGGTCAATTCCTGAAAATGCGAATCGACTGTGCGCTCCATGCCGGACTCGCGCAGATGGAAATCCCGCAGCGCCAGCACCTCGCGCAATGCGTCGTCGCGATGGCCGTTCTCGGCGTGATGGGCGATAGACAGCAGACGGTTCGTGGTCTTGCCCATCGCGGACACGACCACGATCGGGTGCCGGTCGCGTCGTGCACGCACGATCCCCGCCACGCGCTCGATGGCGGCCGCCGATTCAACCGACGAGCCGCCGAATTTCATTACGATCACTAGTCGAGAAGTCCTTCCGAGTACATCAACTCCGCGTTCAGAACCGCCGCGCCGGCAGCGCCTCGAATCGTGTTGTGGCCAAGCGCCATGAACTTCAGATCCAGCACCGGACACTCGCGCAGACGGCCGACGAAGACGGTCATGCCGTTCTCGCGTTCGACATCGCGACGGGGCTGCGGACGGTCCTGCGCATCCATGTAGACCACGGGCTGCGCGGGCGCGCTCGGCAACTCGCGCTGCTGCGGGACGCCGCGGAATTCGTTGATCGCGCGAATCGCTTCGTCGCGGGTCGGCTTCTGCTCCAACTCCATCGAGACCGCGACCATGTGGCCATCCACCACCGGCACGCGATTGCAGTGAGCGCTCACCTTCGCGTCGAGCGGCGTGATGCGATCGCCGCCAAAACTGCCCAGGATCTTCTGCGTCTCCTGCTGCATCTTCTCTTCTTCGCCGCCGATGTAGGGAATCACGTTGGCGTTGATGTCCATCGACGCCACGCCGGGGTAGCCCGCGCCGGAGATGGCCTGCATCGTGGTGACGAGGACCTTCCGGATTCCGAACTGCTTGAACGGCGCGAGAGCCATGGTCAACACGATGGTGGAGCAATTCGGGTTGGTCGCGATCTGCCCCTTCCATCCGCGGTTGCGCTGTTGGAGCGGGATGATCTGCAAGTGGTCGGCATTCACTTCCGGCACCAGCAGAGGAACGTCGGGATCCATGCGATGGTTCTTGGAATTGGACACCACCACGTGGCCGGCCTGGGCGAACGCGCGCTCGATCTCGGTAGCGACCGACGCATCCATCGCCGAGAACATCAGCCGTGGCGCACCGTTGCCCGGCTTCGATTCGTTCACCACGATATTGCGCATCGCAGGCGGCATGTCGCCATCCAGGCGCCATGCGGTGGCTTCAGCGTACGGCTTGCCGGCCGACCGGTCGCTGGCACCCACCCAGGTGACTTCAAACCATGGATGATTGCGAAGGAACTTGATGAAGTGCTGGCCCACCATACCGGTGCCGCCGAGAACTCCGACTGGAATACGATTCTGTGGATGGTTCATTGCCGAAGTAACTGCCTCACGATGTTTTGATATAAGGGAACCGCCGCTTCGAGCTGCCGCTTGGGAACTCGCTCTTCGCTGGTATGCGCGACGTGGATACTGCCCGGCCCGACCAGATAGGGCTGACCCCAGGCCATGCCAAAGGCGGGAATGTCGGTGGTGTACGCGACGATGCAGGTCTCGAATCCCGGCAAAGAGCCGAGCCGGATGGCCGGGATCGACAGCACATCCTTCACTTCCACCGCGGGCTCGAGCAGGTCGTGGACCGCGCGCCTGGTGTTCCTGCCGTCGTCGACCAGGCGAATGAACAGCTCGGCGGACGCAGCGTCGGGAATCACGTTGGGGGCGCGGCCGCCGGTGAGGGTGCCGATGTTCAACGTGCTTGCGCCCAGCGTCTCGTCCACCGGGAGCGGCATGCGCCGGATCTTCTCAAGTGCGTCCAGCAACTTCTCAATCGCCGACTCGCCCAATTCCGGATACGCCGAATGCGCCATGCGTCCATGCGCGTGAATCTCGAACCGGAGGGCGCCTTTCGAGCCTAGCGCGAGCTGGTTTTCCGTGGGCTCGCCGTTGATCAGGAATCGCGATCCGCGCGGGTGTTTGGCGGCAGTGAAGGCACCGGCGCTGTTGCGCTCCTCGCCGACGACGAACAGCAGACCGAAGTTGCGCGCACCCTCGTCCAGTAGTCCACGGACGGCCGTAATCATGGACGCGATAATTCCCTTGGTGTCGCAGGCGGCACGTCCCCAGATGTATTCGTCGTCCTCGCGCGACCCAAAGAACGGCGGAACGGTGTCCATATGGGTGGAGAGCGTCACGACGGGCTCGCCCCAGTGGGCGAAGACGTTGAACCGGCCGGGCTCGACATCCATAACCTCGACACGTCCATTCGTACCGGCGGCGAGGTCCGATAGATGAGTAAACAGGAATTTGCCCACCTGCTCCTCGTTGCCGGTAATGGATTCGATGTCGATCAGTGTGCGCGTCAGTTCAAACAGGTTCATCAACTCTTCCATTGTGCCCTGTGAAGACGCTACGGTGAGGGTACACGGGCGGAGTGCCCGTTCCCGATAGCGCTCCACCCGGCGAAGTTCCGGATGACAGTGAACCGGCTATTCACCGATTCCCCAACCTGCGTTCGCAGCCCGAAGCGCTGGTTTCGGCGGCGATCCCTTTCCCCTACTCCTTCCGGGCTTAGCGGAAACTACGGAGCGGGGTACATCCTGACCGGCCGCACCTCTATCGAAGTTTCAATTGTAGCGAAAAGAACAAGCAGGAGTCTAACGGTAGCCGGGAGAATCTACAGGATGCCTTGTCTCGTTGCGTTGTTGATGGTTGCGTTTCCGCGCGTCGCCATCGGGTTGCTGTACTTCTTCACCACCTTCTTCGCACGCGCGTACCACTCGATTCTCATCCTGATTCTCGGGTTTGTCTTCCTGCCTCTTACCACCATCGTGTACGCCTGGATCGTGAACGCCGGCGCGCCGGTAAGCGGTATCTACCTGGTGGCCATCATCATAGCCATAATGGCCGACATCGGACTGCTGAGCGGCGGGGAATACTCACGGCGACGAACGTAAGTTAACGTACCAACTTCCAGAGAACCATCCATATTCCGGACACGTCTCGTATCCCGGGTGCATGTTACTGCATCAAAGCTAGTGGATTTACCGCGTATACTAGTGAGCAAAGCTTTTTGGGGACGTAACGGGATGTACCGATTTTTACTAATTCTGGCGCTGGCAGGTGCGGCGATAGCTGCGCCTCTGCACGATGCGCAACAACTATATCGCCGGTCCGACTACCAGGGTGTGCTGCGGGTTCTGACTCCGATCGAGAACAAGGACGCAGAGACGTGGGCCCTGGTCGGCCAAGCCTTTTTTATGACGGGCGAATACGGCAAAGCGACTGAGGCCTTTCAGAAAGCCACTACTCTGAATCCTCGGAACGGCAATTATGTGCACTGGTTGGGCAAGTCGTGGGGGCGCCGGGCAGAATCGGCGAGTCCGTTCATGGCCCCGGTTTATGCCTCGCGGGCGCGGCAGATGTTCGAGCGGGCAGTCATGCTCGACACCTCTGATAAAGAAGCGCTGAACGATCTTTTCGACTACTATCTGGAGGCTCCGGGATTCCTGGGCGGCGGCCTGAATCGGGCGGAAACGCTGGTGGAACGGATTGAGGCGCTGGACGCGGCGGAAGGTTTCTACGCGCGGGCGCAACTCGCTGACAAGCGGAAGGATTTCAACGCGGCGGAGCAGCACTTGCGTCGGGCGCTGGAACTGGCGCCGCGGCAGGTGGGCCGGGTGATCGACCTGGCGAATTACCTGTCGAAGATGGGGCGTGTGCAGGAGAGTGAGGCGGCATTCGAGCAGGCGGAAAAACTGACGCCGAACAATCCGCGGATTCTGTACGAGCGGGCCCGAACGTATGTTCGCGACAACCGCAACCTGGCGGAAGCACGGGAGTTGTTGAGGAAGTATCTGGCCACGCCGACATCGCCGGACGATCCGCCGAAGTCGGAGGCTCGCGACCTGCTGCGCAAGATTGGGGCGTAGGCGCGTAAACTCGAGTCATGGCGGCACTCAGTGCGGAAGAGTACCTCGCTTCTTCGTACGTGCCGGATCGCGAATACGTGGACGGAATCCTGGTTGAGCGCAGCGTGGCCACCATCCCGGATTCCGTCCTGGCGAAACTTCTCATTCTGCACTTCGGCAAGTACGAAGCAGAACTGGGGTTTGAAGCGCCCTCCCGAAGTCCGAACTCAGATCGTTCCCGGCGCGCGCTATGAATACCCGATCTGATGCTGTGTCCGGTGCCGCTGGAGCGGCGAGTGGTAACGACGGTGCCCTGGGTCATCATCGAAATCCTCTCGCCGGACGACAACGAAAGCTCAGTTCGCGCGCTTCCGTGACTACTCCGGTATCGCGGTCCGCCACATGGTGCTGCTGGATCCCGAGGCCGCCACCGCTCACCGCTTCGAGAACGATTCCCTCATCAAGACGCAGTTCACTGAGCTACAACTCCCCACGGGCAGGGTCCCGTTCGATCCAGACCGGCTTTTCCGGGAACTGACTGAGCGGACTGCGGAACGCGTTTAGTCCTTCTCCACGATACTGGACAACTCGGCCCGGCGGACTCCGTACTGCTTCACGATCTGGCGGCAAAGTTCGCCGGCCAACCGATCCGCCGTATCCTTCTCGTCCAGTTCTAATTCCACTTTCAGGTATATGTCCACTCGCTGCATCTATTCCCGATGATACGATGCCCGATGTTAGGATGCCCGATGTTAGGATGAAGGTATCGAAGTGGTCCTCTGCTCAATCTGCGAAACTAGAAAGCCGCGCCGTTTCTGTCCCGGAGTCCGGGGCGATATCTGCGCCATCTGCTGTGGTGAACAGCGCGAGAGGACGGTGCACTGCCCGCTCGACTGCGAGTATCTGCAGGAGGCGCGGCGCCGCGAACCGCTACCCGAGGTAGATCCGGAAGCGTTCCCGAACAAAGACATCCGGTTGACTGAGAAGTTCTTGCGGGAACACGAGCAGATCCTGATGTACCTGAGCGTGAAACTGACGCAAGCGGCTCTCGAAACTCCCGATGTGTTGGACAGCGATGTGCGGGAAGCGCTCGGCGGCTTGGTTCAGACGTACCGCACGCTGCAGAGCGGTCTCTATTACCAGTCACGGCCGGCGAATCCGATGGCGGCCGCTGTGTTCGACCGCTCGCAGGCCAGCATCGACGAGTACCGCAAGATGTCGGCCGAGGAGTCGGGATTGCAAAGCGTTCGCGATGCTGAAATCCTGGGCGTTTTCGCGTTTCTGCAGCGTCTTCAAATCCAGCATGAGAACGGCCGGCCACTGGGACGCGCGTTCATCGATTTCATGCGGCAACAATTTCCGCTACCCGAGGCGCCGGCGCCGTCATCTCTGATCCTGTGAGCACCCTCCCAACCGCTCTGATCGTTTTCGCGCACGGTTCCCGCGTGGAGTCCGCCAATGAGGCGGTCCGTGAAGTCTGCCGCGCCATGGCTGACGGCAGCGGACAACCCGTGCAGGCCGCGTTTCTGGAACTCGGGACGCCCGATCTGGCGTCCGCAGTGGAAGCGGCGGCGGATGGCGGCGCTCAACGCGTCGTCATCATCCCGTATTTCCTGACACTCGGATTGCACCTGAAACGGGATCTTCCGGAATTGGTGCGGCAGGCCGAGGCCCGGCATCCAGGTTTGCGAATCGATGTCACGCCGCCGCTCGACGGACATCCGTCGATGGTGGGCATTCTTCTCGACCGTGCTGCTGAAGTGACGAACGGAGCCAATTCTTGATTGCGCGACTCATCGAGTTTAACGACATCGCAGACGAAGTCCGGCATTTTGTGTTCGAGGCGGAGAGTCCCGAGTTTGCATTCATTCCGGGGCAGTTCGTGTCGATGTCCGACACAGTGGACGGCAGGCGGGTGACGCGAGCGTATTCCATCGCGTCTCCGCCGATGGCCAACATCTTCGAACTGTGCCTGAACCGCGTGAAAGAGGGCAAACTCTCGCCGCGCCTATTCGAGATGCAGCCCGGCGATACCATGGAGATCCAGGGGCCTCTGGGGTATTTCGTGTTGCGGCACCCGGCGCACGACACCGTGCTGGTGGCCACCGGGACGGGAATCGCGCCCTTTCGGTCGATGTTGAAGGCGCACCTCGCCGCCCATCCCGAGCACCATTTCACGCTACTGTTCGGGGTCCGGTACGAGCGTAACCTGATGTATCGGGACGAGTTCGATCTATTGGCGGAGCGCCATCCGAACTTCCAGTTTTGGCCCACTCTCAGCCGTCCCGAAGCGGATTGGACCGGACGAACGGGGCACGTTCAGGCGCTCCTGGATGAGGCGCTTGCTGGCCGGACAGACCTGGATGTCTATATCTGCGGACTGAAGCTGATGGTGGACGATGTCCGGGCCCGGCTAAAAGAACTCGGGTTTGACAGGAAACAAATCGTCTACGAAAAGTACGATTAGAGTATGCGTTCCCACCTCGGAGCCGGCGCGCTCGGACTCATTGTCTTTTTCGTGGTGGCCGCGCTTATGCTGGTCGTGATACCGCCGCCGTTCCGGCCGGTGGACTATTTCCTGGCAGGTGCGGTCGGCACGCTATTCGCGCTGATCACCGTGTTTGTGGTGCACCTGGCGACCGCGAAGCCCGCCGATACGTTCTACAAGAAGCGCCGGAAGCAGAAGTAGCCGCTACTCGTGAAGGCTGGTGTCGAGGAAAGCCCGCAGGCGATGACTGCGGCTGGGATGACGTAGCTTTCGTAACGCCTTGGCTTCGATTTGGCGAATCCGCTCGCGCGTGACCGCGAAGTGCTGGCCCACTTCTTCGAGCGTGTGTTCGCTGCCGTCCTGCAGGCCGAACCGCATCTTGACGATCTTCTCTTCGCGGGGACTCAGGGTCTTGAGAACTTCCGCCGTCTGCTCGCGAAGGTTCAGATTGATCACGGCCTCGGAGGGGGAGACGACGCGACGATCCACGATGAAATCGCCAAGGTGCGATTCCTCTTCTTCTCCCACGGGAGTCTCGAGAGAAATCGGTTCCTGAGCGATCCGCAGCACTTTTCGGACTTTGCCGAGCGGGAGTTCCATCTTCGACGACAGTTCTTCGGTGGTGGGTTCGCGACCGAGTTCCTGCTGCAACTGCCGTTGGGTCCGCACCAGCTTGTTGATGGTCTCGATCATGTGGACCGGGATGCGGATGGTCCGGGCCTGATCGGCAATCGCACGGGTGATGGCTTGCCGCACCCACCATGTTGCATACGTCGAGAATTTGTAGCCCCGGCGGTAATCGAACTTATCCACCGCCTTCATGAGCCCGATGTTGCCTTCCTGAATCAGGTCCAGGAACGCGAGCCCGCGGTTGGTATAGCGCTTGGCAATGGAAACTACGAGGCGCAGGTTGGCTTCGATCAGTTGTTTCTTGGCGGTCTCGGCTTCAAACTCGCCCCGGTCCACCACTTGTAGCGTCCGGCGCAGTTCGGTGGACGATGCGCCGCATTCTTCCTCGAGGCGCTGGATCTCCTGGTTGAAGTGCCGCAGTTCCTTTTTCAGATCGCGCGGTGTGGTGCACGCGCCGATCTCGGGTTCCTCGCTCTTGCGTTGTAGTCTGGCGATCTCGCGCTCCAGCGGCTTCAGATCTTCCACGGCGCGGCGGAGTTTGCCTGCCATCGCCCGCAGAACCGGTGAACTGAACTGGATGGTGCGGATGATTCGGGAAATCCTGACCATCGTCCGGGCGAACTGATAGCGCATGGCGCGATGCTGCTTTGGTTTGAGACCGCGCGGGATGGCCATCAATTTCTGGCGCGACTGCTGGGCCTTCTTGTACTGCCGGTCGATTTCCTCGATGGTGCGCAGCAGCTCTCCCGTCTGCTCGGCCAGTAACTCGTCGGTGATCAGCAATTCGGGGAGATTGAGAAATTCGCGGACCGCCACCGGGTCGCGGCCAATAATCTCGGCGAGCCCCACTACCTCGCGGATAACCAGAGGCGAGCGGGACAACGACTTGCGGGCGGCGCGCTCACCACGTTCGATGCGTTTGGCTAACTCGATTTCACCTTCACGAGTCAGCAGCGGAACCGTGCCCATCTCGCGCAGATACATGCGGACGGGATCGTTCGTCTTATCGCCGCTCTCCTGCCCGATATCGATGTCGTTGAATTCTTCGCCGTCCTCGGTTTTCTTGTCGAACTCGAGTTTCGGCTCCTCCAGGATTTCTACGCCGGCGGTGTCGAGATCAGACAATAAGTCGTCCAACTCCCTGGTGCCGGTGAATTCGTCCGAGAGTAACTCATTCACCTCGTCGTAAAGGACATAGCCCTTTTCCTTCCCGGTGTCCATGAGTTGTCTCAAGCGGCCGTACTTTTCGTCTGCTGCCACTGTTACCCCAAAGCTCCAGTCCCCATTTTGTCAGACCCTGATGACCCTCAGGGTTTCACTTTCGAAATGGATCCTGATGTCCAAATAGTTTACAACACCACGTCCATGCAAATATCAACGGCCCGCGCGCTCGAGTTTCATCAACTCGCGATTCCAATGCAGCGCTTGCGTCATGTCGCCCAATCGTTCGGCGTCCCGGACTTTCGCCCGCAACTCCGACCGTTGCGACTCGACGGTCGAATGCTCCAATTCCCGGAGGCAGGCCAGCGCTTCTTCCAGCGGATCACTGCCTCCGTCAATATCATCGGCAAAAGCGACGTCGTGCAATAGAACTTTTGACAAATCATCCAGCCGGGCGTCCACGGCTGCGAATTCCACGCCTCCGTCGGCCGCGGCCGCTGCGATGGCTTCGAAGATCTTCTGCGTGATCAATTGCCGCCGCTGCGTCAAGTCGAGCACCTGTGCCAGCACCGCCGCGCATGCCTCCTGGTTAGACAGTACCGCCCGCAGAAGAATTCTCTCCACTTGGGGGATCGACGGTCTCGAAGGCTGCGGCTGCACGGCGCGGCGTTCCGTGCCCGACTTTCGAAACTGTTCGAGTACGGCCGCGCCGTCGACACCAAGATAACCCGCTACGTCGTTCACCACCGCGAGCCTTTCCAGCTTCTCCGGAATGCGCTGAATCGCCGGCATGAGGTAGTGATAAACGGCCATGCGCCCTTCCGCGGAGCGCAAATCGAAATTCTTCCGGGCGCGGTCGGCGAGCCAGTGGAAGTAGTTCATCGCCGTCTCCACCTTCTTGCGATACACGTCCGATCCGTTCTGTTTCACATACTCGTCGGGATCCAAACCCCCTTCGAGTTCCAGTACTCGAACGTGGAGGCCTTCGTCGAGAAACATCTGAATGGAACGCTCGGCGGCTTTGGCACCGGCGTTATCGGGATCGAAGTTGACAACAATGCGATCGGAGTGGCGCTTCAACGAGCGCACCTGCGCCGATGTCAGCGCCGTGCCGCAGCTTGCCACTACCTCCTCAACGCCGGCCGAATATACGCCGATCACGTCCATATAGCCTTCCACCAATATGGTGTGTTCGGACTTGCGTATAGCGTTACGGGCGCGGTTCAGATTATAAAGTACGGTGCTCTTTTGATAGATGGGAGTCTGCGGGGAGTTCAGGTACTTTGGTTCCTCGTCCCGGAGCGCACGGCCGGCGAACGCCACCACCTTGCCGGCCTCATTGTGGATGGGAAAAATGAGGCGGCCGCGGAAGTAGTCGTAGAAGCTGCCGTCTTCACGGCGCCGCGCGAGGCCGCTGGCTTCCATCTGCTCCGGAGTGAATCCGGACTCGCGGAGTTTGCGCGTGAGCGCCTGGCCTGACGGATCGGAATAGCCGAGTCCGAACTCGTCGACCAGAGCCTGCGTCACTCCGCGCTTTGCCACGTACTCTCGGGCGGCCGCACCGCCGGGCTGTCGCAATCCGGCCTGAAACATCCCGCCGGCGAGTTCGTGCATTTCGTAAACGGCGGCGCGAAGCTTGGTGTCGGGGTCGGAGTATTCGGCGCGTTTCGGCATCGGAATGCCGTGCCGCTCGGAGAGACTCTTCAGCGCTTCATAGAAACTCAGATTCTCGATCTTTTCGACGAACTTGATGACGTCGCCGGTCTCGCCGCACCCAAAACATTTGTAGGCCTGGATGTGAGTGTAGACCGAAAACGACGGGGTCTTTTCGGTGTGGAACGGGCACAATCCCTGGTAGCGATTGCCGGACGCCTTCCGCAGGCGCACGTACTCGCCGATCACTCGGATGATGTCGATTTCGGACTTGAGTTGCTGAACGAAGTCCATGGGCGGCCGCTTCGGAGGAGAGTGCTTTCAGTGTAGCGCGGCCGCGCTGGGGCACGACGCTAAATCGCCGGACTCTGCCGGTCCAGTGCCGTCCGCACGCGGCGGAATTCGCCGTCCGAGGAGATGCTCTTGGCGGCGGCACGGAGTTCTTCCTGGACGGTGCCGTTGCCGCCGTATGTCCGCGCGGCAATCACCAGCACCGACGCTTTCTCGCCGTCGGACGATATGCGTGCAGCCGAGCGGACAGCCGCCACTGCTGCGTCCTGCGGGAGCGATCCATTGCGCAGTACGGCGCTCAACACCCGAGCCTTATCGCCGTCTGACGAAATGCTGTCCACCGCGCTGAAGAAGCTGCCGCGAAAGGCGGTGTTCGACAGATCCGCCCGTGACAACTCCAGCAGGACGCGGGCCTTCTCACCGTCGGAGGATATCCGCTGTGCCGCACGGGCCGTCTCGGCGAGGGTCACCGGCGAGGTTCGGCCGCGCGCGATCGCCAGCAGCACGCGGGCCTTCTCGCCATCGCTCGAAATGGTGTTCGCGGCTCTCAGGCTGGATAGCCGCAGATCCTCCGTGCTGGAATTCGTGTCCGCGATCTCCACCAGGATGGCGGCCTTCTCGCCATCCGATGAGATGCGTGCGGCCGACTTGGACGCCAGCATCGCCGTTGCCGTATTCGCGCCATCGGCCCCCACGACGCTGGACAGGACACGCCGATGGTCGCCATCGCTGGAGATGGTGTCGATGGCGTCGAACATCGGCTCGCGCAGTCCTGTCTCGAAATAGCGCGGGGATGCAGCGATGATGGCACGGGCCTTCTCACCGTCGGACGAGATGCCGCGCACCAGCCGCATGGTCTCCGTGAGTTGATTCCGGTCGAGCGGGACACGGTTGAGCAACTCCTCCACGTACACCCTTCGCGAATGATCGGAGTGAATCAGGCCAATCTCTCGCAGTCCGGCTGCAGGACCACCGTGGTTCACGATGCGCTGGATGCGCGGGCCCGCGTCCACACCGCTTTCCCGGATGATCTCGGGCAGAATTCCGGCCAGCCAGCCACGAGCTTCGTCCGGACTCCGCTTCGCACCATCGACGGTGTATGCTCGTGTGAGATTTCCCTTGGAATCCGAGCGCACCTCATATCGCTTGCGGGTGCCGCCCACGTTCTCCTCCAGGATGAATTTTCCGTTTGGCGCGAGCGTCTGGATGTCACTATCGGAGTCGTTGAATGTGGCCACGCCGTCCATTGTCAATTCGACGTGCCGGCCATCGTTGGTCATCGACATATGCCAGTGCACATCGTTCGAAGCCGCAGGGGACGGGGGATCAGGCGGGGCCGGCGGGGCGACGGGAGCGGCGGCAGCGGCCAGCATGGGCGCCGCCGGTGGAGAGGGAGGATCCGGCACAGCCACCACGGGCGTGGGCGCGTCCGCGATGGCAGGATGAGCGGGCGGAGGAGGAGGCGGATCCTCGGCGGCCACGAACGCGAATACCGGCTGTAGTTGCACGGCTCCGGCAGTCACCAGAACCGCTGCGATTGCTACTACGATGAGCGCCACCTTCGATGACTGCGGCGCTGTATTTCTCGTCTTGTCGAACATCGTCTCAACCCTCCTTCTCAATTGCGACTTCGTTCCGGTTACTCCCGCGGCTAGCGCCCAAGCGCGCCGCGAACCCGAGATCTCCACCATTCGCGTCAGGCACGCTGCATATTCGCGGACTCGTCCGGCGATGGCGATGACCTGGTCGTCGCATGCGATCTCACGCTCCAGGTCCAGCCTTCTTCCCAACCACCACGCAGCGGGCTGGAAGAAGATCGCGATCTCGATCAAACGCTGCAGCACACGCATCTGATCGTCACGGCGGTGGATGTGTGCGATTTCGTGCAGAAGCACCTGGTCCAAATCCCGTTCGGTGAGATCCTGCTCCAGTGCGGCGGGCAGCACGATCATCGGACGGAACGGCCCAATCGCTACTGGACCCTCGGCTTCAGTCGACAACGCCAAACGGACTCGGCGGCGCAGTCCGCTGACGCGGCACAGCATCGCGAATCGCAACTCGAGTTCGGCTCCGGCCTCCACCGTGCGGCTGCGGAATAACGCAACCGCGATCGCTTCTCTCAGAAGCTTCACGACTCCGAAAAGGATTCCCGCCAGCCAGGCCAGCGCGATCCACTCGGGAACGGATCGGGGCAGCGGCAACTCGAGGCGCGGGCTCGTTTTCACAACGGATCGCGGTTCCGGTGACGCGACCGGCACCGCTCGGCTGGGAGCATCGTCGTCCTGCGATGGCTGCACCACAGGCCGCATCGCAACTGGTGCGGGCTTAGGGTCAGCCTGGACGGGCGCATCGAAATGCAGAAGTCCGATGAAAGGTGAAATCGCGACCGCCACCAGCACGGCCCACCAGACGCCGTAGCGCGTGGCAGCATTGAAACTACTGGCTAGCCGGAGAGCCATCCAGGCAATCGCCGTTATCGCGACGCCGATCCAAATGCCGTTGGCAACCGCCGTTACTTCCGTCATGAGTTCTTCTCGATCATCTTCTTTACGCGCTTCAGTTCCGCTGTGCTGATCTCGCGATCCTCAATCAGATTCAGCACCAGCGCTTCCGGCGAGTTGCCGAAGAACCGGTCCATTACATAGCGCAGTACATTGCGCCGGGCCTCTTTGCGATCCACCACCGGCTGGTAAACAAATGCCCGGCCTTGTTTCTCGTGGCGAAGGTAGCCCTTCTTTTCGAGAATGCGAAGCGTGGTGAGAACGGTGCTATAGGCGACTGGGATTCGCGGGCAGGGCGTCCACGACATCGGCGACCGTGGAGGCACCCCTGGTCCACACCACTTCCATCAACCGCAACTCGGCTTCAGTCAGATTCGGCGATCTCTTTCGGGCCAACGGCGGCTCTCCTTCGCTCTCAACAATTAACGAATTAATAGTATGCCGCGTTCCCTGGGAAAGTCAATTAAAGAATTAATAGTTCTTGTATCGTGCTATCACGGAGAGATGAAGTTTCTGATTCTGCTCCTTCTGGGCGCCACGGTGGTCCTCGCCGAAGATCCGCCCGCCATTAAGCCCGACCACGTGATTGAGTTGTTCAACGGCAAGAACCTGGACGGTTGGTACACCTGGGTGGCTGAGACCCGCTACGACGATCCCAAGCATGTGTTCACGGTGACAGACGGAATGCTGCGAATTTCGGGAGAAGAGTGGGGCGGGGTGGCCACGCGGAAGACGTATCGCGATTACCACCTGATCGTCGAATGGAAGTGGGGCGGCGCCACCTGGGCCAAGCGGAAGGACCGCGCGCGCGACAGCGGCATTTTGGTGCATGGAGTCGGCGAGGATGGCGCGGCCAGCGGCGTGTGGCTGGAGTCGGTGGAGTCGCAGATCATCGAGGGCGGTGCGGGCGACTTCATCATGGTCGCCGGAAAGCGCAAGCCCGAGATGACGGCCGAAGTCCGCACAGACGAAAACGGTCAGACCTACTGGAAGGCAGGGGGCGAATCGCGGACTCGCGACAGCGGGCGATTCAACTGGTACGGCCGCGATCCGGAGTGGAAGGACGTGCTTGGCTTCGTAGGCCGCGAAGATGTGCAGAAGCCCGTCGGCGAATGGAATCGGCAGGAAATAATTGCGGACGGCGACACTATCACGAATATCATAAACGGTGTCACCGTGAATCGCGGGTTTCATTGCTCTCATACCGAAGGAAAAATCCAACTGCAGTCGGAAGGCGCGGAGATACTAATTCGGAAAGTCGAGTTACGGCCGCTCGGCAAATGAGAATCTCTACATCCGAACAGGTCTGGTTCTCGTATGTACAATAGTCCGCCGTTCGCAGACACGAGACGGCGTCGATGCTGGCGGCCATTGACCGGCCGCCGCTAAGGCCCTAAAGGAGAACCATGAACACACTGAAGCCTGTTGTGTGTCTGTTCGCGTGTTGGCTGATGATCTTCCCGACGAATACTTTCGCGGCAAGTCATCGCGAGGCGCCGATTACAGCACTCGACCAAAAAGCAGACATCACCGATTTCTATGCGTTTGTCAGTTACGACGATCCGAACAAGGTCACGTTCATCATGAATGTCGATCCGTTCCTGGAACCGTCGAATGGACCGAATTACTTCCCGTTCGATCCGAATGTGCTCTATGCCATCCGCATTGACAATAGCCACGATGCCGTAGAAGACATCGTGTTCGAGTTCCGGTTTCAGACCGAAGTCCGCGCGCCTGGAGTCTTCACCGGATTCGTTGGAGCCGGCAACGGAATCAATGCACCCGCTAACTCGAACGCCCCCGTGGCGCCCGGCTCACCCGTTATTCCGCCTGCGATCACCGCGCTCGACGGCCCGGGATCCGAGGGTTTCAACCTTCGCCAGACCTATACCGTCACAATGGTGAAGGGCGGTGTCCGCACACCGCTCACAAACGCGAATGGCGGCAACCTGTTCGTTGTTCCGAGCAATGTGGGACCCCGGACAATGCCCGATTATGCGAATCTCGCCAAGCAGGGGATGTACGACTTGGGCAATGGCATGCGCTCCTGGGTGGGCACTGCCGACGATCCCTTCTTCATTGACCTGGGCGCCGCTTTCGACACCTTTAATTTCCGCCAGGCTGTTGGTGGCGGCGTGTTGACTCCCGCGCAGGATTCGAACGATCTGGTTAACTATGCGCCCGATATGGTGTCCGGCTTTAACGTGAACACGATTGCCATCGAGGTGCCGATCTCGATGCTGACCAGCACCGGCACGAAGATGGCAGCCACTGCTCCGGAAGCGACCATCGGGACGTGGGGGACAACGTCGCGGCAGAAGATGACCGTGCGCAGTGCGCCGGACGGAACCACCACCAGTGGCGACTGGCAGCAAGTGCAACGGATGGCGAATCCGTTGATCAACGAGCTGATCATCGGCACGGGGTCGAAAGATAAGTGGAGCATGACTCAGCCGAAGGATGATGCGCAATTCGCATCCGCGGCGCTCGACCCGCTGCTGGCCCGCGTGTTCAACGCCGCGTTCGGAATCAAGGTTCCGCCGCCGCCGCGAACGGACCTGCTGCTTCTGGTGCAGTACATGCCTCCGATTGCAGCACCGGGCACGCCGGCAGGACCGGTGGCCGATCTGCTCCGGCTGAATACGGGTGTGCCACCCACGCCAGCCAACATGCGGAAGCGTCTAGCGGTTCTCGCGGGCGATCTGGGAGGATTCCCGAATGGACGGCGTGTCACGGACGACGTGGTGGACATCGCCGCTCGCGTCGTGGCCGGTGTTCTGGTGGAAGGCTATAACAAAGCGCCCTACAACCTCATCGGCGACGGCGTGAACACAAACGACATGCCGACCCAGGACACGTTCCCCTACGTGGCTTACGCGAACAGTGGCCGGGACCGCCGTCACATCGATCCGGCCGAACCGGGCTGCACGCGCGGCGCGTTGTATACCTGCCCGATTTTCTAACTCCAAATGCGCGGCGCCGAAATCAGTCCCGGTGCCGCGCAATTTTTATGGCTCTACGAATCACTCTCGCTCTTCTATTGGCCGCGCTTTGCGCTGCCACTACCACTGCCGATCGCAAGGCATCGGCCGCCCGCCGCATGATCGCGGAACACCCAACCTACGTCCCCGGATATCTCGATCTCGCATCCGCACTGGTAACCAGCGGCTCGCTTGAAGATGCTACGAAGGCCGTTGATAAGGCACTCCAACTCAGCCCTGGAAACTTCGATTCCCGCAAACTGCAGGTGCGAATTCTGCTGGCTCGCCGTGAGTTCGCGGTGGCGCTGAAGCAGGCTCTCGCGCTGAACCAGCGCGTGCCTGACGACATCGATGTATACGGATTCCTCGCCGACGCGTACATCGCCGAAGGCGAGTACAAGAAGGCGGAAGACGCCACGCAGTGGATGCTGAATCTCCGTACCGGTAACCCCAATGCGCTGACGCACACTGCCCGGTTGCGCGAGATCTTCGGCGATCGCGCCGGCGCGATCCAGGCGTGGACCATGGCGCTGGATGCTACGCCGTTGACCGAACCAGAGCAGCGCGCGGCCATCGAGGCTGAAGTAGCGCGTCTTAAATCACGTCCGGCTGCTCACTGACCCTGCTCCCACAGGCGTATCCGCTTCCGGATGGCTCTGCAGTTCGGACGCGACCTTCACCCAGGCCCGTAACAACTCGGCGACACCCCATGCCTGCGCTATGCAGCCTCGAGGCGTGAACGGAGCCTCGGCATCGAAGATCTCGCTCACCGATCCCACGCACGCTTCGCCAAGGTGGGGGACGAATCCCTCCAGCCACTCCTGCGCCTTTGCGCCGTCGTTGGGATAGACCTTGAGCCAGCAGTCGATGAACGGGCCGATGAGCCACGACCATACCGTGCCCTGATGATAAGCCGCATCGCGCGATCGCAGGTCGCCGTAGTAGCGCGGCTTGTAGTCGCGGCTGTCGGGTCCTAACGATCGCAACCCGACCGGAGTTAGCAAATTCTGTGTCACGACATCCACCACGGGTTTCCATCGCGACTCCTCCAGCACCGGGTGCCGCAATGAGAAAGCGAGCAATTGGTTCGGCCGCAGAGCCGGATCGTTTCCGCCGCCCTCCTGATCCACGACATCGAAGAGATAGCCAGTGGATTCGTTCCAGAAACGCCGGTTGAACGAGTGCCGAGCCTTCCCGGCATGTTCGGCAATGCAGGGCGCCGCATCGCCGCGATCCTCTTCGATAAGCCACTGCTGCAACAGACACATCGCGTTGTACCAGAGTCCGTTGATCTCGACGGCTTTGCCGCGCCGCGGCGTCACCACCCAATCGTCCACCTTCGCGTCCATCCACGTGAGCTGATAGCCCTCGGCGCCCTGAGTCAGCAGACCATCGGCAGGGTCGACATGGATGCCGAAGCGAGTACCGCGAATGTGGCACTCGACGATGTCCATCAGCTTCGGTAGGACACGGCGAAGAATCGAGCGGTCACCGGTATGCTCCAGGTACCGGTCCACTGCGTGGAAGAACCATAGCGTCGCGTCCGCGGTGTGGTACAGTCCTGCCGTCTTGCCTTCGGGGAAGAGGTTCGGGATGAGGCCATCGCGCACGTAGTGGGCAAACGTCCGGAGGATGTAGGCCGCCTCCACGTGCCGCCCGGTGGTGAGAGTCAGCCCTTCCAGGCTGATCATGGTGTCGCGGCCCCAATCGGTGAACCAGTGGTAGCCAGCGATGACGGACCGTATCTCATCGCCCGCCGCACGGGCGCGAGCAGTGTCCTGGATACGGCCGGCGGGAATGATGATGAATTGATCGGCGGCCAGCACGAGTTCCGCCGCGGTGCCGTCCTGCGCGAGTGGATCGGCTTCGGCGAGCAAACGGCGCCGGCGGTCGTATTCCGTATCGAAGGCCTCATCCGGGCCGAGCGAACTCATCGTCTCCCCCCCATCGGTGGACGCCACCAGCGTGGCGTCGCGGCCTTTTTCGAGATCCAGATGGAACACTCCCGGACTCCAGAGGTTGCCATGAGCGGCATAGCCCCGGCTTTCTTCGATGCGGTAGAGGACTTCCTCGATCCGAATCCGCTCCACGGTCAATCCGGGGTGGTTGCCGTACAGGCGAAAACGCAGTGGAGGAAGCGGCGTTTCAGACGATACCTCATACTCGTCCTGTTCCAGCACCGAGAGCGTGTAGCGGGTCTGGAAGCTTTCGCTAACCGGCGAGTTATGCGGACGAAAGTGAATGGACGGCCGCAGTGACAGGCGGACCGTGCCTTCGCCGGACAGGATTCGGTAATTCACGTAGACGGTGTTCTGCGCGCGCGGCATCATGAGCCGCTTCTCGAGCGTGATGCCGCCGGCCTGATAGCGCCAGACCGGCAGTCCCATATCGAGGCGGAACTCGCTGAGGAAGTCGGCACCGTATAACTGCACGGGACTTCCGGCCCGCTCCTCGCCACCGAGTTGGACCGTGTTGCCGTTGGGGAGTTCCAGTTTCTCCACCAGGTCGTTGAACATCATCATGCGTCCGAACGGAGCGGGAAGCGCGGCGATGAGATAGCCGTGGAAGCCGCGAGTGATGACTCCGGAAACGGTGCCGGATGCATAGCCTCCAAGACCGTTGGTCACCAGCCACTCACGGGTAATCAACAGGTCCGATTGTTCGGCCGCGGAACCCGGCCAGGGCATTTTGCGAACAAGGTCACTCATCTTTGTCTTTCTCTAGCGGTCTGCCCTTGGGCAGTTGTTCGGAACGTCGCGTGGGCGTCAACAGGATCGCTGAGCGGCCGGGAATCCACCAGTTCTGTTCGGTTTCAACCGGCGCCGTTCCGCATCCTCCATAGGACGGATTCTCACTCGACCATGCGATCCTCCACCCGTGATCCTCAAGAGGCGCCAGGAGAGGCTCAGGAGCGGGATCGAGGTTCAGGTCCATCCCCAGATTTACGATCAGCAAACGATCGCCATCATCTCCGAAGTAGCGAAGAACGAACGCTTGCGCACTCAAGACCGCGCCGTCCACCGCGCCCGGACGCTGTTGATGAAGCACCGGATCCTCATGCCGCAGACGAAGCAGGTCCGAATGGAGACGGTGAATGGCCTGATTTTGTTGCACTTCGTCCCAATTCAACTTGCTGCGCTCAAAGGTGGAGCGCTCTCCCGGATCGGGCAGGGAGCCGTTCATTTCCGGAGTACGCATGGAGACAAATTGCGACATGAACTCGATGCGGCCGTCGCGCACTTGCCGGCGCAAGTCGGGTTTGTGGTCGGCGAAATAGTAGAACGGAGAAGTCGCGCCAAACTCCTGCCCCTGGAATAGCATCGGAGTGCCCGGCCCCAGCAGCGTCAGAGCCGTCAACGCCCTGAATGTTCCGGGATCAGTCAGTTCGCGACTGCGCAAACCGCGCGCGGAGTTGGCAATCTGATCGTGGTTTTGCGTGAACGTGACGAACGACGCCGGAAGGAGCCCAAAGCACGGAGTTCCACGCCGCTTCTGCTGCCACTGGTACCACTGGCCCTGGAACAGGTAACCGTACTTCATGGCGCTGATGAACTCCTGAGGCGATCCTTTGTAATCGGCGTAGTAGGCTTCATTGTGGCCCGTCATTGCGACTAATGCCGCGTGGTGATAGTCGTCATTCCAAAGCATGTCGAGGCCGTAATCGCGAACGAGTTTCGTCTCCTGCGGCTCATTCTCGCCGGCGACGATGATCGTCTTGGCACCCGCGGCTTTGCGTGCCTCCCGCGTGAGCGCTGCCAGAATGTGATCGGCGGAATCGTCGTAGATGTTTTGCGTCGCATCCAGGCGCAGGCCGTCGAGGTGAAACTCGCGAATCCAGTAGCAGGCGTTGGCGATGATTAAATCGCGCACGGGGCCCGAGTTCTCAGCATCGTAGTTGATCGCAGCGCCCCAATCGGTCTCGTACTTTTCAGTGAAATACCACTTCGAATACTGGCCGAAGTAGTTGCCGTCGGGACCGAAGTGATTGTAGACAACGTCGAGAATGACGCCGATTCCGATTGAGTGGGCGCGATCGACAAAGTGGCGGAAGTCGTCGGGACGGCCGTAGAGGTGTGTTGGAGCGAATGGGTGCACGCCGTCGTAGCCCCAGCCGAAATCACCGGGAAATTCGCCGACCGGCATCACTTCGATGGCCGTAATTCCCGTGTCGCGCAGGAACTCGAGCTTCGATTCAGCGGCTTTCCAACTCCCTTCCGGGGTGAATGTGCCCACGTGCATTTCGTAAATGACCTGACCTTCGCGAGCGAGGCCGCGCCAGGACTGGTCGGTCCACTCGAAGGTGGAGGGATCGATTACTTCCGACGGTTCATGCGGCCCGTCCGGTTGGAAGCGCGAAGCGACGTCGGGGTGGGAGTCGCGGCCATCCAGACGGTACTTGTATCGCGATCCAGACTTCGCCTCGGCCACGACGCCGTAGAAGTATCCGGAGTCCTGCTTCTCGAGAGGATAGGCGCGCTCGCTTGGGCCGCGGAGCAACACCTCGACCTCGTCATGTTCGGGTGCCCAGACTCGGAAAGCCGTTCCGCCGGGCACTATTTCAGACCCGGCAGGTACGTGTCGGAATGAGTCGTCGTTCACTCAATGTAGACTGCAACGGCTAAGAAGAGATTTCAGAGTAGTACAAAGCAATCGTCTCTCACGGTACACTGAACCACAGCCATGGCAGACAGAAGGCAGTTCATCAAAGCAACGGCGGCTGCAATTGCCACCGCGCAATTCCCGATTCTCGGTGCGAACGACCGGATTCGCGTCGGCATTGTCGGACTCGGCGGCCGCGGTACCGATCACATCGAGTTTTACTCGAATCTAAAATCCGATTGTTCAATCGTGGCGGTTTGCGACGTTAACCAACCGGCGCGTGAACGGGCGGTCGCACTGGTGAAACGGCTCGGGGGTGCTCCTCCGAAAGAGTACGAGGACATGCGCGCCCTGTTCGATTCCAAGGACGTGGACGCGGTGTCCATGCCCCTGCCGAATCACTGGCACGCGCTCTCCACCATCTGGGCGTGTCAGGCCGGCAAAGACGTATATGTAGAGAAGCCCGCGAGTCACAACATTTTCGAGAGCGGGCAGATGGTGAAGGCCGCGCGGAAGTACAACCGCATGGTGCAGGTCGGGTCGCAGAGCCGGTCGCTGCCCTTCAAGATGAAAGCCGTGCAATTGCTGCGCGAAGGGGTCATCGGACAGGTGTATCATGCGCGGGGCGAGTGCTTCCGCCGCCGGTTCTCGATCGGCCATACGCCGGATCTGCCGGTGCCTGCCGGGCTCGACTGGGATAAATTCCTGGGGCCGGCGCAGTGGAAGCCGTATAGCAAGAACAAATTCGCCTACAACTGGCACTGGTTCTGGGACACCGGCAACGGCGATATCGGCAATCAAGGCGTGCACGAAATGGACATCGCGTTGTGGGGACTCGGGCGGACCGCGTGGCCCCAAGCCGTATCGTCGATGGGCGGCAAATTCGTTTGGGAGGACGATCAGGAAACGCCGAATACACTGCAGACCACCTACGATTTCGGCGATGCTCAGATGACGTTTTCGGTGCGCAATCTTCCGACCCCGCCGGAGGGACTCGTCGGGCTGAAGGGTCCGAACTACGTGGGCAACATCTTCTTCGGCAGCACCGGATTCATGGTGGTGGATCAGACGGGATACCAGATCTATCGCAGCACGGCCGGTGACATCAGCGGCGAGGCGGCACGCGGCGCAGGTGCGGGAAACAAGGAGAAGTACGAACTCGCGACGGAGGAGAAGTCGGGGACCGACGACACCGAGCCGCACATGAAGAACTTCTTCGAAGCGATCCGCGCTCGCGATCACAAGTTGCTGCACGCAGACATCGCGATCGGCGCGCATTCGGCGGCGTTTTGCCATCTGGCGAATATTTCGTACCGGGTGGGCAGGGCGCTGCACATGAACCGGTCGGCGGGGCACTTCCTGAATGACGACGAAGCGAATTCACTGCTGACGCGGGACTATCGCGAACCGTACGTCATCGGCATGCAAGTGTAGATGCCCACGCAGTTCGCGGCGTAGCGCGCGTTGCCAGTGTGCAGGCCGGGCTCCGGGCCGGCCCGAGAACGCCGATCGCAAGGACGCCGCTACGTCGCCTGCTCGGCGCAGATCTTCCGGACCAGAGCCACGTTCTCCGTGATCTCGTCCTTGAACTTCGGACACATCCCGACGATCACGGCATCCTGCGGCTTGATGTGCGTGAGCACGAATCGGAAGGCGGCTTCAATCGTCTCCGGCCTCGTGATGTTGCGGCCGGCCCCGAGCACCTTAAACGCGAAGCACTTCTTCGACGTCTGGCGGACCATCGCGGTCATACGTTCGGGATCCTTCTCCAGGAACGATTCGCCGAGCGGCGCCTCGCCGATCTCTTCGCGCGTTTCTTCCGGCGTACGGCTGACACGGTACATGCACGTCATGTAGTAGTCGACGTCCCAGCCGTGCTCTTCGATGTAGGCCAGAACGGCGGGATTGTGCATCGAGACACCGGCAGGCATACCGGCATCGTGTACGGCCTTGGTGAAGTCGTGGACGATGTTCATCTGTCCCTTACGGAACCGCTCGTCCGTGCGATTGCCGTGATGCCCGACACCGATGGGCTTCAGCTTTGCGATTTCCGGGAGCAGTTTCCAATTCTTCATCAGGTCGAAGTCGGCAAGCAGCAGCACGTTCATGCGGCCGCCCTCGGCGCGATAGCACTTCCAATCCTCGACGGTGGGGTCGTTGTAGTGCACCTGCCAGGTATTGATCCCGGCGCGTTCGGCGGACTTCAGGATTTCGATGCGCCGGTCCTGCGTCATGAACTCGCGCATGAAGTTGTCGAGCAGAGGGCTGAAGTGCGAGTAGCCGTAAAACGGATTCGAGCCGATCAGCAGACGCGTGATGTCGTGGTCCTTGAATCGCACTTTGGGCAGACTAGATGCGGGTTCGGATGCATGGAGAGCAACGGCCGATACGGCGGCGGCCCCGAGAAAATGGCGGCGAGTAGTAGATGTCATCGGATGGAACTCCGGGTCCGGCGCGGGATGCCGGACGGGTGGCAGTCAGCACATTTGACGTTGTGAATGTTGTGACGGCTTTTCGCGTTGAGGAAGGTGGTGTCCATCTTCTCAACGTCGATGCCGCAATTGGAAAGTCGCGGGTGGCAGGTGGCGCAGGAGGCGCGCGTGTTCTGCTGATGTCCTTGGTGGCAGGCGAAACAACTCAGACCTTCGTGGACTCCCGACGCCGTACGATCGTCGCCGGAGAACGCGATCCTGGTAGCGAGCGCGGCGTGGCACTGGTAGCAGAGTCCCTGCCGGGCGTCGGGACTCATCTTCACGGGCCGGGTGCCGTCGAGCATCGCCGGGACCGGCAGCATATCGGCGGCAATGGACATGCGGCTGCGGCGGTCGAACAGGGCGAGCGACGGCCGTGTGATTCGCTGGCGAGTGCCGGCCCGTTCGGCCGGTTTCGCACTGGGCTCGCCAAAGCGATGCATGGTGTGGCACGTCATGCAGGGCATGGTGGGAGCATTGTTCATCGACGCCTCACGCAGAGTCCCCTCGGGAGTGAGGACATCGCGTATTTCACCCTCGAAGAACATGCCGTGGCACCGCAAGCAATCGTCCATCGGCTTGCGTTTGCGATTGTGCTCCGCGTTGGTGAAGATGCGGGCGTACGTGGCGCTGTGCGGACCGGCTTTCCATTCCGCGTACTGCTGCTGATGGCACTTGCCGCAACGCTCCACCAGTGCGGCGACGTCCTTGTTGCCGATGTGCGGGCGCTCCGGGATCTCGCCTTTCGAATGGGCGATGGCCCGCTGGATGTTCTTCATCGTCGAGTACTCATGGCACTCGGTGCAGTCGATGTTGCGATGCGTCGACGTGCGCCAAGACTCCACCTGCGGCTGGATCTCATGACAGCGCTCGCACACTCCGGGGCCGAGTAGCACGAAGGCCAGCAGGAACGTCACGCGCGCCTCCGGTTGCGGACCAGGAAGTCCGACACACGATAGGCATTGGCGAGGATCGTGAGCACGGGGTTGAATCCGCCGTTGGTGACGTGGACGCTCGAGTCGGCGAGGAACACGTTGTCGAGGTCGTGAATGCGGCAGTTGCGATCGACGACACTCGACTTCGGGTCGTTGCCCATACGGCAGGTTCCCGCCTGATGCTGGCCGCCGCTGACGCCGCGCCCGGGGAGTTTCTTCCAGGTCTGGACCGCGCCCGCCGATTTGAGCCACTCCTCCGCGCGAGCCGCCATGGCGGTACCGATTTCGAGCGTGTGTGGATGCCGGTCGCCGGAGATGCGCGCCACGGGGATGTCCCAACGGTCGCGGACCTTGGAATCCGCCTCGATGCGCGACGTGGCCACGGGCATCTCCTGCGTCGGTCCCTGAATCGAGATCGTGCGGCGGTACAGCGCGCGCATCGCGTCCTTGTGACCCTTGCCCCAGCGCGGTGTCCCCGGCGGAAGCATGTTGATGAAGTGAATCGGCAGGCGGATGAATTCGTTGGCGAGCATCGCGCCGCCGCGCAGTCCGGCATTGCCGTGGTTGTAGTCGGAGATGGCGATTCCCGCGCCCGGCCCGAGATCGTCGTACACATTGGAATCGAATGCGCCGAATGCACCCGTATAGGCATGGCCCTGCAGGTTGCGGCCGACCTGGTCGTATCGATTGCCGAGACCGTTCGGAAACAGGCGGCTCTTCGAATTCAGCAGCAGGCGCGCGGATTCGATGGCGCAGGCCGACACCACGATCAGGTCCGCAGGCTGGTGCTGCAGGCGATCGTCGGAATCGTAGTAGTCGACGCCGGTCGCATGCCCGCGGTCGTCGGTGACGATCCGGCTCACCATCGACCGCTCGCGGAGTTCGCAATTCCCAGTCGCGATGGCAGTGGGAATGACGGTGTTCTGCGTCCCGTTCTTCGCATCCACTTCGCACGCGAATCCGACGCACCACCGGCAGCGCATGCACGGTCCGCGGCCGTTGTACGGGACCGAATTGCGGAGCATCGGGATGTGGAAGGGATGCAGTCCAAGCCGTTTGGCAGCCGGCTCCAGGATTTCGAACTCGCGAGTCGGCGGCAGCGGCGGCATCGGGAGCGCACGCTTGCGCGGGCCCTTGAACGGATTGCCCGAGTCGTCGCCGGACACGCCGATTTCGTGCTCGGCCTTTTCGTAGTAGGGCTCGAGATCGTCGTAGGTGATGGGCCAGTCCTCGAGCGTGCTGCCATCGGGCGCGCCGTACGTCGAGCGCATGCGGAAGTCCTGGGGCATGTATCGCCAGGCCATCGCGCCGTAGCTCAAGGTGCCGCCGCCGACGCACGCCGCGTTGTTCGAGTAGGAGCCTTCGCTGGGCAGCACGATGCGCTCGCGGCCATTGAGGTCGACGGCCACTCGGGGCTGTCCTTCGTCTTCCGGACCGAAGGCGTTGCCGAGCAGGGTGGTGCGCTGGTTGCGGAGATCGTCCTTACGGCAGTCGGCGGCGGTGTACCAACGGCCGCGTTCGAATAAGACGACGTGGAACCCGGCCTGGGCGAGCTCTTTGGCGACCACTCCGCCGCCCGCACCCGCGCCGATAATGACCGCGTCCGCCTTCTTCATACGTTCTGACCTCGAACCGGAAGCGGCGGGACGCCCAGCATGCGCCAACTGACGGCGTCGCGATTGCCGCCATGCCGCGGCGAGCCGTAGTACGACTGCATCGTGTGAGCGACCAGCAGGTTGAAGAACTGCGGCGACTGGCGCTCGAGTTCCTGCGCGCACTCGAGTTGCTGCGCGAGCGGGAGATCCACGAGCGCGGATTTGAATCGCGAATGGGCGATGGCTTCGGCTTGCTGGAGTCCGTCACGATAGGCGGTGCGGTGTGTCTTGTACTTGCGGGTGAGTTGGATGTCGATGAAGCGGACGGCTCCGGCCCAGCGGGCGCCGGGCTGATCGCCGCCGGGGATGATCTGGTCGCAGAGGACGGCCAGCGTGGCGGCTTCCGAGCCGGTGAGGGTTCGCCAATTGGAGGTGTCGCGACGGCAGGCGGTGCCGGACAGCGCTGCGGCGGCGGCTGTTCCGGCCAGAAAACTGCGACGGTGCATGAGGACTCCGGAAGCTTCACTATATACTAATTCAAGAGTTTCAGAGCGGAAGGTACGCTTTAGGGGCTGTTATCGCAATTCCGGGACAAGCCGGCCGGCTGTGCGTCTAATCCTGATGCGTCGCGATTTCCTCTACGCCTTCCGCCTCTTGCGCGGCTCGCCGGGCTTTACCGCGGTTGCCATCCTGACACTTGCGCTGGGTATCGGGGCCAATACGGCGATTTTCAGCGTGGTGAATGCCGTCCTGCTTCGTCCTCTGCCGTTGCGAGCGCCGGAGCGGCTCGTCTTCCTGATCGCGTCGCGGGCCGAGTCGCGGTATCCGTTTTCGGTTCCCGCGTATGAGACGATTCGCGATCGCAATCACTCGTTTTCGTCCATGACGTCATTTTGCCAGCAGGGCTTGACGCTCACGGGTGTGGGCGAGCCCGAACGGCTGCCGGCCGCACTGGTAACCGCGAGTTTCTTCACGACGCTGGAGTCGCAGCCTCTGCTCGGGCGCGCGTTCCGGCCCGGCGAAGATCAACCCGGCGCGAACCCCGTGGCGATCATCAGCCATTCGCTCTGGCAGCGGCGGTTCGCGGCTGATCGCGGCGTGCTGGGGAAGACGCTGACTCTCGATAACAACGTCGCCACCATTGTGGGCGTGATGCCGCCGGCCTACGGATTCCCCTTCCCCAGGACGGATGTCTAGGTGCCGGGTCTATCGTGGTATTCGGGGTTGCAGCCGGAACAGGTCCGCAATGGGGCTGGATTTCTGAACGGCATCGGGCGGTTGCGGCCGGGCGTCGATCTGCGCCAGGCGCAATCGGAAGCAGCGGCTCTGTTTGACGACTACCGGCGGCAGCATCTTGGCAATCCAGACGCGCCCCCGCAGGGTCGCATGGAGGCGGTTCCACTCCACGAGCAGATGGTGACGGAACTGCGCCCGACGCTGTGGACCCTGACTGCGGCCGTCGCGCTGGTGCTGCTGATCGCGTGCGGCAACGTGGCCGGACTGCTTCTGGCCAGGGCCGCCGGGCGCGGGAAAGAGATCGGGCTGCGAGCCGCACTGGGGGCAGGACGGTGGACACTGGTGCGCCAGTTGCTGTCGGAGACGGTGCTGCTATTCCTGGCCGGCGCCTTCGTCGGGATCGTGTTGGCGAGTTGGTCGACTCCGGCGCTGGTGCTCGCACTGGGACTCGACGGGCCTGGCGCGATGCCGATTCGCGTGGATGTGCAGGCGCTGGTATTCACCATCGGGGTTTCGCTGGTCACGGCGATCGTTTTTGGGCTGGCGCCGGCTCTGCAATTCTCGAAGCCCGACTTGAATGCGCTGCTTCGCGAGGCCAGTTGGGGTTCCACTCCCGGGAGCCGGCGCCTTCGTTCCCGATCGCTGCTGGTGGTCGCGCAGATGGCGTTGTCGCTGGTGCTGCTGATCGGCGCGGGACTACTGCTTGGGAGTTTCCGCCATGTTCAGGCCGTGCCGGTTGGGTTCGATTCGCACAACGGGCTGACGCTCAGCCTGTCGCTGCCGCCGTCGCGGTATGCCGATGATGCCCGGCGGGCGCAGTTTGTACGCGATCTGGTGGCGCGCTTGGAGCAGATTCCAGGGGTCCGTTCCGCGTCGATGTCACTGGCTCTTCCACTGGAGGTGAGCGTCATGGCGCCGTTTCTGGTGGACGATCAGGCGGCGGTCCCGATTGGCCAGCGTCCGCTTGCTGCGTGGAACGCAATCACGCCGGACTATTTCGCGACGCTCGGTATTCCGATTCGGCAGGGCCGCGTGTTCAGCGGTGATGACGATGCCGAGGCACCACGGAGAGTGATCGTCAGCGAATCGCTGGCGCGCCAATTCTGGCGCGGACAGAGCGCGATTGGGAAGCACCTCCGGTATGCACGCCGCGAGATCGACGCGGAAGTGGTGGGGGTGGCGGCGGACGTCAAGACTCGTGGATTGGAGGCGGGATCGGATTGGGTGTTCTACACACCGTATCCGCAGTTTGCCTGGCCGAATCTGTCGCTGACCGTCCGCACAGCTTCCGAGCCGTTGCGTTCGCTGAATGCGGTTCGCGCGCAGGTTTTCGCCGCGGATCCCGACCTGCCTGTGAACAATCCGCGGACGCTGGAGGCGCTGGTGGGCGAGGCGCTGGAACGGCAGCGGCAGACGATGCTCCTGGCCAGCGGTTTCGCCGTTCTCGCGATGGTGTTGACGATGGTAGGGCTGTACGGCGTAATCGCCTACTCGGTGACGCAGCGAACGGCCGAGATCGGGATCCGCCAGACGCTCGGAGCCCAGCGCGGGGACATCTTGCGGCTGGTGCTGGGTCAGGCTCTGCGATTGACGGCAGTGGGAGTTGGCGTGGGTTTTGTGCTCGCGTTGCTAACGTCCCGGCTGCTTTCGACGATGCTATTCGGGATTGGCGGAAAGGATCCCATTACTTTCGTGGAAGTGTCGATGCTCTTCGCCGCGGTGGCATCGCTGGCGGCGTACCTGCCGGCGTGGCGGGCCACTCGGATTGACCCCGCAGCGGCGCTACGGCTGTAACGCGCCTGTATGGCTGTCTCGGCAAAAGTATTTACTCCGCCGAGTTCGATTGCCGCATCCGAGTACACGTGCGGCATTCCTTTACTCTCTTCGGGCTACTGCTTTGTCTTGTCCCGGCCAGTCTTCCGGCTCAGACTGTATCCAACTACGTCCCGCTGACTGGACCCGAACGGTGGACCCGCTACTGGAATGAGAGTTTCCTTTCACCGGGTTTGTACTTCGCCGCCCTCGGTGCTGCAAGCGGCGCGCAACTCGGAAACGATCCGCCCGAATGGGGGCAGGGCCTGCGCGGCTACGGCCGCCGTTCGGCATCGCTGTTCGGGACCTTCGCTGTCCAGACCACCATCGAGGAGGGCGGTTCGGCGCTGATGGGCTATGATCCGCGCTACCGGCATTGCGATTGCCAAGGATTCTGGAAGCGCTCTGGCCATGCGGTGAAGTGGACCTTCCTCACGTCCGACAACCAAGGTCGGACACGGCCTAACATTCCCATGGTGGCCGGCGCCTACGGCAGCGGCATGGTCACTACTCTGTGGTATCCCGATCGTTACAATCCGCTCAAGGACGGAGTGCGGGAGGGGACTCAGCAGCTTGGGTTCGGCGTAGGCGTGAGTCTGGTGAAGGAGTTCGCGCCGGAGCTGAAGCGATTCTTCCGCTGGAAACGGTAATTCGCCCGCTGTTATCGCATTCGCCGATAGTGCTGGATCAGCGCATTGGTTGACACATCGTGCTTCAAATCGGGATCGGCCATCGACTCCAATTCCGGCACGATCCGCATGGCTAACACCTTGCCTAACTCGACACCCCACTGGTCGAAAGGATTGATGTTCCAGATAGCGCCTTGCGTGAACACGCTGTGCTCGTATAGCGCGATCAGCTTGCCCAGTGCGTCCGGAGTGAGGCGCTTCAGCAGGATCGTGTTGGATGGACGATTGCCGTCGAAGACGCGATGCGGCACGAGCCAGTCCGGCGTCCCCTCCGCCTTCACTTGCTCGGCGGTTTTGCCGAACGCTAGCGCCTCCGCCTGCGCAAAGACATTCGCCATCAGCAGGTCCTGGTGCCGGCCGAGCGGATTCAGGCTCTGCGCGAACCCGATGAAGTCGCACGGGATCAGCCGCGTTCCCTGGTGAATCAACTGGTAGAACGAGTGTTGGCCGTTGGTGCCGGGCTCACCCCAGAAGATCGTGCCGGTCTGGTAATCGACGCGTTTGCCGTCCAGCGTCACGTGCTTGCCGAGGCTCTCCATCGTCAATTGCTGCAGGTAGGCGGGGAAGCGCTTCAGGTACTGATCATAGGGCAGCACGGCCACGGTTGCGGAGCCGAAAAAATCGGCATACCACAGTGTCAGCAGACCGAGAATCACCGGGAGATTCTGCTCGAACGCGGCGGTTCGGAAATGCTCGTCCATCGCGTGGAAACCCGCGAGCATCGAAAGGAAATTCTCAGGCCCCACGGCCAGCATTGTCGAGAGCCCGATGGCGGCATCCATCGAGTACCGCCCGCCAACCCAGTCCCAGAAGCCGAACATGTTATTGGTGTCGATGCCGAACTCCGCTACCAGTTTGGCGTTCGTCGATACCGCGACGAAATGCCGGGCGACCGCGTCTTTCGATTTCAGCCGGGAGAGAGCCCACTCGCGCGCCGTCTCCGCGTTGGTCATGGTCTCCAGCGTCGTGAACGTCTTCGACGCGATGATGAACAGCGTCTCTTCGGGATCCAGATCGCGGGTGGCTTCGGCGAAGTCGGTGCCGTCGACGTTCGATACGAAGCGGAACACCATGTCGCGGCGGCTGTAATGCTTCAACGCTTCGTAGGCCATCACCGGACCGAGATCCGATCCGCCGATCCCGATGTTCACCACGTTGCGAATCGGTTTGCCGGTGTGGCCGCGCCACTCGCCGCTGCGCACACGATCGCAGAACACCGACATGCGATCGAGCACCTCGTGCACATCGGGCACGACGTTGTGGCCGTCCACTAGAATGGATGCGTCGCGGGGAGCCCGCAGCGCCACATGCAGCACCGCCCGATCCTCCGTAATGTTAATCTTCTCGCCGGCAAACATCGCGTCGATACGCTGCCGTAGCCCGCACTCATTCGCCAGCGCGATCAGCAGCCGCAGAGTCTCGCGCGTGATGCGATTCTTCGAGTAATCGAAATAGATACCCAGCGCTTCAATGGTGAACTCGCGAGCACGATCGGGATCGTCGGCGAACATCTGGCGCAGATGCGTGCTCTTGATCTGGCCGTAGTGGGTTGCCAGCGACTTCCAGGCCGGACGTTCGGTGAGGCTGCTCATATCCTTCTATTCTCCGCCGGTCAGCGTGCGCTCGTCGAGCGTTCGCAATTCGCCGATCGAATCGATGGCGACGTCCGGCGCCGGGTACTTGGCCACATCCTTCGCATCGGCGGCGTAGTGGCCCTGCTTCACCCAGATGGTGGTGAGCCGGGCGCCCCAGATCTTCTTCATAGCCGTGAGGATTCGCACCTTGTCGTCCACCATGACGTAGCGCTGCGCCGGAAACAGACGCTCTACATCGTCGAGCATCTGCTCTTTGTGAACGTAGATGAGAACGTTGCCATCCACCGCCGACCCCAAGCCGGACCGCTCCACTTTCCACGGCTGAAACACGGCATCCCCGTCGCTGAGGATGATCACGGGACCGCGGCCGCGCATGCGCGAGATCGCATCGAGTGCACCTTCGTACAGCCGGTCGCGGAACGGATACTGGATGAGAAACGGCGACATTCGCAGGATATCCGGGTCCGCGAGCCGCTCCAGACGATAACGCTGCAGGGCACCGAGATAGTCGGCGTATCCCAGTTCCGATCGCAACTGTTCGAAGATCGTCCAGTAGCGTTCGCGCGGCTCTTCGCCGAAGTTGTTGTCGAGGTACTGCCGCAGGTCGCGCGACACATCGTCGTTATTCAATAGCGTATTATCGACATCCAGCAGAAACGCTACGCGTTGCATTTCACAACCTTCCCTTGAACGGCCGCTTCGTGCGCCGCGATGGTCACTTCACACACGCGATAGATGTCGTGCAGCGGCAGTGTCGGAGCCGCGCCGGCGTATACCTGCGCAATAAAGTCGCGGAACACCGATCCACCGGCGGGCAGATTCTCAAGACGATGTGGCTTCACCGTATCCGTCGCGAGCGTGACGCCGGTGGCCGCCATGTACTCCGCCACCCCCTTCGTGCCCGCGATCCGCAGACGATCGTCGCCGTGCGATCCGGCGGAGCGTGGATAGTAGTAGTCCATGTGAAGTGCCGCCGCACCGCCATTATCCAAGCGGAACGCGCTGGCTGTGGATGTCTCCATCGCACCCTGCGCAATCACACCGGCGAACGAGCTGACTTCGGTGAAATCGCGGCCGCTGGTGAATCGCATCAGATCGATCATGTGTGGCCCAATCCATAGAATTGTGCTGCCGTATGTCTCGCGGTGGTGATACCAATCCTCGCGCTCGCCGAGTTGGTACGACTTCTGCGACGACATCTGCATCACCTCGCCGATCTTGCCCGACTTCACGATGTCCCGCAGCGCGAGATACGGCGGGTCGTAGCGCAGTGGCAGCAGCATGCCGAGTTGCACTCCGTTGCGCGCTACCGCTTGCTTCACGCGCGCCAATTCCTCGCGCGACACGCCCAGCGGCTTTTCGGACATAACATGCATCTTGCGATTGGCGCACTCTACGACGGCGGCCGCGCGCTCACCATCGCTATTGCAGACGGCCGCTACATCCGGCCGTTCCGTGTCGAGCATCGTGCGGTAGTCGGAGTATTTCTTCGCACCCGCGATCCGCCCTCGCACGAATCGCGTCAACGCGGCCGTATCGGGATCCGCAACGGCGACCACTTCCACGTCCGGCAATTCGCCCAGCGGCTTCGTGATTTCGCTCGGATGCCCCTCTACTCCAATGATGGCAACCCGCACCTTCGACTTCAGCCGCAGCGGTTCCGCTGCCGCTAATCCCGCAACACCTGCCAGCAGTCCTCGTCGTGTCATCATGGCTTCCCGCAGTATCGCCGATTTTCAGACGGGATTCAGGCATATAATCGTCGTTGCCAACTTTCGATCATGGCGTACCCAATTTGCTTGCTATTGCAGACGGGCGCATCCCGTCTGATCACTCTTCGCGGCGTTGACATCGCGATCATCGCCATTTACTTCGTGGCGGTGCTTGCCATCGGCCTGTACTTGAAGGGCCAGACGTCCACCGGAGAAGACTTCTTCCTTGCCGGCCGTGAGATGACGGCCTGGATCGCGGGACTCAGCTTCCTGTCCGCGAATCTCGGCTCGCTTGAACTCATGGGTTGGGCCGCTTCGGCCTATCAATACGGCATCCTGGCCGCCCACTGGTATTGGATCGGCGCTATCCCGGCGATGTTGTTCCTCGGCCTGGTGATGATGCCGTTCTACTACATCTCGAAAACCCACTCGGTACCGGGCTATCTGAAACTCCGGTTCGGCGAAGATAGCCGTCTGCTTGCGGCGGTGTCATTTGCGTTCATGACCGTGCTGATGAGCGGCATCAACATGTACTCCATGGCGCTGGTGATGAAGGTGGTACTGGGATGGGATATCAACTTCAGCATCTGGGTTTCGTCCATCACGGTCGCAGTGTATGTGGCGCTGGGTGGATTGCGATCGGCAATCTTCAACGAGGTTCTGCAGTTCGTTTTGATCTGGCTTGGCGCGCTATTGATCCCGATCGTGGGCCTGTACGAGGCCGGCGGCTGGACCGGACTCCAGCAGAAAATCGCTCACAATCTCGGCGCGTCCGACTATACGCATCTATGGAGTACGCTCGGGCATTTTTCGGATAACCCGATGGGCATCCACTGGACGGGCATCGTCCTCGGACTCGGCTTCGTCATTTCATTCGGATACTGGACCACCGACTTCCTTGTCGTGCAGCGCGTGCTTGCGGCAAAGGATCTGCGATCCGCCAAGATGGCACCGATCATCGGCTCGGTGTTCAAAATGGCTGTGCCGTTCATCGTCATCCTCCCCGGACTGCTTGGACTCGCCTTGCTCCCCATGAAACTGGTGGGTGAGGGGCAAGCGGTGGGAAGCGGCATGCACAGCTATAACGAAGTGCTTCCCTTGATGCTGGCGCGATACTGCGGCCCTGGATTGTTGGGACTCGGCATCACGGCCCTCATCGCCGGATTCATGTCGGGCATGGCGGGCAACGTCAGCGCGTTCGCAACGGTCTGGACTTACGACATCTACCGCGCTGTGTTCCGCAGGGATGCTACCGACGCGCATTACGTTTCGATGGGACGCTGGTGCACGATTGTCGGTGTACTGGTCAGCATTGGAACGGCGTACCTGGTGATGCAGTTCAGCAGCATCATGGACTACGTCCAGGCGCTGTTCAGCTTCTTCATTGCGCCGCTGTTCGGCACGGTGATTCTGGGCATGCTGTGGAAGCGCGCAACGCCCGCGGGCGGCTTTTGGGGACTGCTGGCCGGAACGGTGTCCTCCATCGCGATGTGGGGTTGGGTGAAAGCGTCGCCATCCGCGCTCGCCGTGGTTGCGCTGTCTCCTGCCGCCAAGCCCATGGCCGAGAACATGTACCGCGCTCTGTGGAGTTGGATCATCTGCGTCTTGGTGACCGTGGCGATCAGTTATATGACGCGACCGCTCCCGGAATCACAACTCAGCGGACTGGTCTACGGCTGCACGGAGATTCCGTCGGAAGGCCATTTGAAGCTATGGCAACGTCCCGCTTTCTGGGCCGCCATAGTCGGCGTGGTCTTCGTCATTTTGCAGATTCTGTTCTGGTAAACGCGCCATGCACGATAAACACATTTCCATCTGGTTCTTCATCGGCGTTCTGCTGCTTATTTACGGTGTGCTCATACTTGGTACCGGTCTGGCCGGGATGGGCACACCGACGCCTGGGGTTGTCCACGGAGAGTTGCATGTGGACATCTGGTGGGGGATTCTTCTCGTCGTTATCGGCGCGTTTTACTCCTATTTCTTTTCACCGCATCGCACTCGGAGGTAAAACAATTTCTTATGTCTATGTCATTCGGTATCATCGTTGGAAACCGGGGCTTCTTCCCCGATCATCTGGCCCGAAGCGGCCGCGAACAGATTATCTCGACGCTCCAGGCGGCCGGTTATGAAGCGGTCTGTCTGACTCCGGAGCAGAGCAAGCACGGCGCGGTGGAAACCCGCGAAGAGGCAAAGCGGTGCGCGGCGCTGTTCCGCGAGAATAAGGACCGCCTGGCCGGTGTCATCGTCACGCTGCCCAATTTCGGAGAGGAGCGCTCGATCGCAGAAGCGCTGCGCATGGCGGATCTCAACGTGCCTGTGTTAATTCAAGCCACTCCGGACAACGCATCGCGCATGACCATCGCCGACCGCCGCGACAGTTTTTGCGGCAAGATGTCGGCCTGCAACAATCTGTCGCAATATCGCATTCCGTACTCGCTGACGACGCTGCACACCGAGGCTCTCGATTCGCCCGAATTCCGCAAGGATCTCGACTGGTTTGCCGCCGTCTGCCGCGTTGCGAACGGCATGCGCAACCTGAGGATCGGCGCGATCGGCGCGCGTCCGGCGGCCTTCAACACGGTCCGCTATAGCGAGAAGATTCTCGAAGCGAACAGCATCAGCATCGAGCCCATCGACCTGTCGGAAATCTTTGGGCGCATCAATCGCCTGAAGGACGACGACACGCCGGTGAAGGACAAACTCGCCGCCATCCGCGCCTATGTCAGCACGGCCGGGATTCCCGTCGAATCGCTGATAAAGATGGCGAAACTCGGCGCTGTCATCGATGAATGGATGACCAGCAACGACCTGCACATCAGCGCCATCCAGTGTTGGACGTCGATGGAGGAATTCTTCGGCGTGGTTCCGTGCACCGTCATGAGCATGATGAGCAACGGCCTCCATTCCAGCGCGTGCGAAGTGGACGTGCCCGGCGTTGTCGGCATGCATGCGCTGCGCCTTGCGTCCGAGACCCCGAGCGCGCTGCTCGACTGGAATAACAACTACGGCGACGATCCCGATAAGGCCGTCTGCTTCCACTGCAGCAATCTCCCGAAACATTTCTTCGAGGATGTGCGCATGGACTATCAGGAGATCATCGCGGGTACTGTGGGCAAGCTCAATACCTTCGGTACCTGCGTGGGCCGGGTGAAGGCAAGTCCGATGAGCTTCGCGCGATTCTCCACTCACGACGCTACCGGGCGGCTTCGCGGCTACACCGGGACGGGCCGGTTCACCAACGATACGCTGGAAACATTCGGAGGCGCCGGTGTTGTGGAGATTCCGCGGTTGCAGGACCTGCTACGCTACATCTGCGAGAACGGGTTCGAGCATCACGTGGCCGCGAATCTCAGTGAGACGGCAGCCAGTGCGGTCCACGAAGCGGCATCGAAGTACCTCGGCTGGCACATGCATCGTCATAACTAGGGATTGCACATGGCAGTAGTAGCAGGCGTTGATTTTGGCACGCTGAGCGTGCGGGTTTCGATTTTCGACAGCGTGCGCGGGCGGCTCGGCTCCGGTGCGGCGGATTACCCGCTGCACCGGAGCAAGGACGATCCCGACCAGGCCACCCAGAGCCACGCCGATCACATGTCGGCGCTCGCTTCGGCGGTGGGAAAGGCGCTGTTGGCGGCGAGCGTGCCGGGCGATAGCGTACAAGCTCTGGCCATCGACACGACGGGATCCAGCGTCATCCCGGTGGACGCGAATCTGCAGCCGCTCGACGATTATTACTTGTGGTGCGACCATCGCGCCTGGCGTGAGGCGGCCGAGATCACGGAAACCGCGCACCGCACGAATCTGGATGCGATCCGGTGGTGCGGCGGCACGTACTCGAGCGAGTGGGGATTCTCCAAACTTCTCCACTGGCTCCGCAATAATCCTGACAAGCGCGACCGCATGGCTACCGCGCTCGAGCATTGCGATTACATCGCGGCGGTATTGACGGGCGTTCACGATCCCGCGGAGGTTCCGCGAAGCATTTGTGCCATGGGGCATAAGTGGATGTGGAACGAATCCCTCGGTGGACTGCCGCCGGAGGAGTTTCTGGTCGCGGTCGACCCGCTATTTGCGGGCGTGCGCGACAAAATCACGGGACGTTACTCCACCAGCGAAGTTATCGCCGGCAAGCTATCTGAAGAATGGGCCGGTAAGCTCGGATTGAAGGCCGGCATCCCGATTCCCGTCGGCGCATTCGATGCGCATTGGGACGCGATCGGCGCGGGGTGCAAAACAGGCGACGTGGTAAATGTAGTGGGCACTTCCACCTGCATTATGGCGATGGCGGAAGAGGCGGAACTGGTTCCTGGCGTCTGCGGAGTGGTGGCGGGCAGCATCCATCCCAAATTCACCGGTGTGGAAGCGGGGCTGTCGGCCACGGGTGATATCTTCGAAGCCATTGCGGCCCGTGCGGGATCGATGGTGGCCGAGTTGTCGAAGGGTTTGGAAACCTACGCCGCAGGGCAAACGGGACTGCTGCGGATGACCTGGGACAACGGCGATCGAACCGTGCTGGTGAATCCCGAGCTCGGCGGCATAACGCTGGGCTGGAATCTCACGCACACCGCGCAGGACGAGTTATTCGCAGCGATCGAAGGTACGGCGTTCCACACGCGCGTGATTCTCGAACGCATGGAGGAGCACGGCGTCCCGATTCATCGCGTAATCAACGGCGGCGGCATTCCGCAGAAGAACGACACGCTGAATCGGGTCTACGCGAGTGTCTTGAACAAGCCCGTGCTGGTGCCGAAATCGGATGTCACCAGCCTGGGCTCGGCGATCTTTGCCTTTCTCGCGGCGGGCACTTTCGAGACGGTGGAGCAGGCGCAGGCCGTGTTGTGTCCCGAGTATCGAGTGGTAGAACCGGATCCCGCCGCGGCGCGAACGTACGAGGAGTTGTACGCGCTGTACCGGAAGCTGTACTTTGCGTTCGGCAAGCCGTCATCGGAACCCATCGCTCTCGGCGATGTGCTCCCCTCGCTTCGTCGAATCGCGGCCAAGGCAAGGAGTGAGGCGCAATGCTCGAACGCCTGAGAGAGGAGGTGCTGGAGGCGAATCTCGAGGTGGTGCGCCGTGGGCTGGTGCTGTACACGTTCGGAAATGCCAGTGGTATCTCACGCGAGCACGGACTCGTGGTGATCAAGCCGAGCGGAGTCCCGTACGAAAAGATGACGCCGGCAGACCTCGTGGTGACCGACCTCGAGGGCCGTATCGTCGAGGGCACGCTGCGCCCGTCGTCCGATCTGGCGACGCATCTGTGCCTCTATCGCGCGTTCGCCGAAATCGGCGGCGTCGTCCACACGCACTCTCGCGCCGCGACATCCTGGGCGCAAGCAGGCCGCGAGATTCCGTGCTTCGGCACCACGCACGCCGACTACTTCTACGGTCCGGTGCCGGTGGCCGGTCCGCTCGCCGACGACGAAATCCAGACCGATTACGAACTCAACACCGGACTCGCGATTGTGCGGCGATTCGAAGGCACCGATCCGCTGGCGACGCCCGGTGTGCTGGTCGCGGGACACGCGCCGTTCGCATGGGGACGCTCCGCCGCCGAAGCCGCACACAACGCGGTTATCGTGGAAGAACTCGCCGAGATGGCCACTCGAACGCTCGCCATCAATCCGCAGGCGCAGCCGGTGTGCCGCAAACTGCTCGACAAACATTATTTTCGAAAACACGGCGCGACCGCTTACTACGGTCAACCCGCTGGGGAGAAACGCTGAATGCTGATCAATCGAAGACAGGCCGGTGCGTGCCTGGCAGGGCTTGCGCTCGCTGCCTGCGGTAAAAAATCGGAAGAAACGGGAGCCACCAATACCGTGAAAGTAAACAAGGAATCATTCGGAAAACTATCCGACGGCCGCGAGGTCGACATCTATACTTTGTCGAATGGCAAAGGACTCGTGGCGCGCGTCATGAATCAGGGCGCCATCGTGCAGTCCGTCAAAGTCCCAGATAAGAGCGGCAACGTTGTCGATGTCGTATTGGGATTCGACAACCTCGACGGATACCTGCAGAAGAACCCGTATTTCGGAGCCATTGTTGGACGTTACGGCAATCGCATCGGAAGCGGCAAATTCGCCCTCGACGGCAAGACCTACAACGTCGTTGTGAACGACGGGAAGAACTCGCTGCACGGTGGCAACATCGGTTTCGACAAGAAATACTGGGGTGCGCGCGAGGTGCCGAACGGAGTGGAGTTCACCACCACGAGTGCTGACGGCGACCAGGGCTATCCTGGAAACCTCACGGCCAAGGTCACCTACACGGTGACGCCGGACAATGGACTCCGCATCGATTACACCGCCACATCGGATAAGGACACGGTCGTCAATTTGACGAACCACTCGTATTGGAATCTGTCGGGGCAGGGCAACGGCCTGATTCTCGATCACGAAATGATGATCGATGCCGACCGCTTCACTCCCGTGGACGCGGGTCTGATTCCTACCGGCGAACTGAAGCCGGTGGAGGGCACGCCCTTCGACTTCCGCCAACCGACAGCGATTGGCGCGCGCATCAACGAGGACAACGAGCAGTTGAAACTCGGCGGGGGCTACGACCACAACTGGGTTCTGAATCGCAAAGGCGGCTCGGTGGAACTTGCGGCTCGTGCTCACGATCCAAAGACCGGACGCGTGCTGGAAGTCCTCACCGATCAGCCCGGCGTGCAGTTCTACACCGGCAATTTCCTGGATGGTTCAGTGAAGGGAAAGGGCGGAATCGCCTATCCGAAACGCAGCGCGTTTTGCCTGGAGACGCAGCATTTCCCCGACTCTCCCAATCATCCCGACTTCCCTTCCACTGAGTTGAAGGCCGGTCAGGAATACAAGACGACGACCATTTTCCGGTTCCCGGCCGCATGAAGGCGCGCGGGGGCGTAGACTGATTCTGATGAACGCGACGGCGGTGGCGGTGTCGTTCGAGTCGGTACTCGTAACTCAGCGAGCCGCTTTCCGTGTGCATCCCTTTCCGAGTGCCCGCGAGCGCCGCGATCATCTCGCCGCGCTTGAGCAGGCCATCTTGAAGAATCGGGATGCCATCGCCGCGGCTCTGGATCTCGATTTCGGAGGCCGCTGCGCGAACGAGGTTCTATTCTCGGAGACCTACGTTTCGTTGAATGCGGTCCGCCATGCGCATCGTCATGTGAAGCGTTGGATGGCCCGGCGCCCGCGCCACGTCGACTGGCCGATGCAGCCCGCCCTCGCCTGGGTGATGCCGCAGCCGGCGGGTGTGATCGGTATCATCTCCCCGTGGAACTATCCGCTGTTCCTCACTATCGCGCCGCTCGCCGCCGCACTGGCCGCGGGAAATCGCGTGATGATCAAAGTCTCCGAATTCACGCCCGCTACTTCCGACTGCATTCAGCGATTCATCGCGTCCACTTTTGCACACGATCACGTGGCGGTCATAACAGGCGATGCGGCCGCCGGGCGGGAGTTTTCGGCATTGTCCCTCGATCACCTGCTGTTCACGGGATCGACAGCCGTCGGGCGCGAAGTGATGCGCGCCGCGGCTGAGAATCTGACGCCGGTGACGCTCGAACTCGGCGGTAAGTCGCCCGCGATCCTCGCACCCGATGCGGACGTCGATTCCGCCGCAAGCGACATCGTGTATGGGAAGTTCCTCAACGCCGGCCAGACCTGCATTGCTCCCGATTACGTGCTGCTGGCTGCAAATCAACTGGATGAGTTTGTCGACTCGGTGCAGCAGCACGTATCGCACTATTGGCACGATGCGGCGCGAAACCCGGATTACACGGCGGTCATCAACCGGCATCATATCGATCGTCTGCGCGCGATGGTGGACGAGGCCCGCGATCGCGGCGCGCAGGTGATGACTATCGGCCCGCAAGCTGAGCCCGGATCACGCCGGATGCCGCCCACGCTGATTCTCAATCCGCCCGACGACATTGCCCTCATGCGCGAGGAGATCTTCGGTCCGCTGCTGCCGATCCGGACTTACGCGAGCCTCGATGCGGCGATCGAATACGTGAATGATCACGAACGCCCGCTCGCGCTGTACCTGTTCACGCGCTCAGACCGGTGCATGAAGGACGTGTTGAAGCGGACGGTTTCCGGGTCGGCTTGTGTGAACGACACGCTGGTGTACATCGCGGTGGAGGATCTGCCGTTTGGGGGCACCGGCGCCAGCGGGTTTGGCCATTATCACGGCCAGGAGGGTTTCGATACCTTCAGCAAGTTGAAGCCGGTATTCTATCGGCGATGGCCCGGTCTCAGCCGTAGTCTGCGACCGCCCTACGGCTGGATGCACCGGTTGATGGAGCGTGTGCTCATTTCCCGGCGGTAGTTAGCCCGCACCACTTCGCCGCCGCAGCAAGTTTCGAGTCGTACGTCCATAGCCGGCAGCCAGTGGCGCTGACGGGCTGACGTGTCTACCAGGACCATTACCTAGCCCTAGCCTTCACCCGCCGTCGCGGAATGCCGCGGAGCTTCGGTTCTGAACCTCCCAGCGCGGCGAGCCGCCGGCAGGCCGCACGGGCGATCAGCGCCTGCAATCCGGCGTGCAGTAACGCCGTCTTATCCGCGATGCCGGTGAGTTCCCGGGCGCGTTCCAGAAGCGCATCGTCGATGATCGCCGTAATCCTCACAGCATCAGTATGCATGATTCATCCACCATTCGCGCTTGCGCCAGCGGGCCGCCCGGGCATATCGTAAGATCCGGAGTCTCGTAGTGCCGCAGCATCCCGAAATCGCGGACATGGCCCGCCCGGTCGCATCCCTGAATCACATCCGCCCTCGATTTTCCGACGACAGAATACGCGTCCGGGTCTCGACGGCGGAGTTCGGCGGCGATCAATTCGTCGTCATGGCTGGTCCGTGCGCAGTGGAGTCCGAGCGTCAGATCATGGATACCGCCGAGGCTGTCGCGCGAGCCGGCGCTACCGTACTCCGCGGCGGTGCGTTTAAGCCGAGAAGTTCGCCCTACGCGTTTCAGGGGCTCGGATTGCACGGCCTGCAACTGCTCCGAAAGGCTGCCGACGAATTCAACCTCGCCATCGTCACCGAAGCCATGTGCGAGACGCTGGTGCCGGTGGTGGCCGAGTACTCCGATATCATCCAGATCGGCGCGCGGAGCATGGAGAATTTTTCGCTGCTCGCCGCCGTCGCCCGGGCCGGGCGCCCCATCCTGCTGAAGCGTGGTCTGACCGCCACCATTGAAGAGCTTCTCGAATCCGCCGAATTCGTCGCCGCTCGCGGGAATCCGAACATCATCCTGTGCGAGCGCGGGATCCGAACATACGGAGCCGTCACTCGCAACACCTGCGATATTGCAGCGATCCCCGTGCTCAAACTGCTGAGCCGCCTTCCCGTGGTGCTCGATCCCAGTCACGCGGCCGGACGCCGCACGTTGATTGCTCCACTCGCAAGGGCCGGAGTCGCAATCGGTGCGGACGGATTGCTGGTGGAGGTCCATCCGGCGCCGGCGTCGGCTTTGAGCGATGGCAATCAGTCGCTGGACTTCGGCGAATTCGATGACATGACGCGGATGCTGCAACCCTGGCTGACCCTCTGGCACGAGTCGCGAACCCCGACCCTCGCTGCCAGCGCCGATTAAATTCCCGCGTAATCGCGCACGATACAATCGAACCAACAGCAGCTATGAAAACGTCGAGTGTCTTCGCTGCCTCGGCTGCGCTCGCCCTGGCAGCCGTTTGGGCCCTGACCGCCGCGGATCAAGGCAATGAAGAGGCGCTCTGGCGTCATCGCAACATCGGAAAAGCGCTGTTCGAAACTCCGACCTCCATGGCCCAGGCCCCGGCCGAATTGAAGAAAGCGCTCGACCTGGCCCCCGACTCGTTCCGCGATCGCCTCAACTACGGCCTTGCCCTGCTCCGCGCGGGCGACCTCGAGAAAGCCATCTCCGTACTGGAGAAGGCGCAGCAGCAGAGTCCGGAAAATCCGCACACGTACTTCAATCTCGGCATCGGCTTCAAACGCGCGGGCCGCTACGAAGACGCCCAGCGGCAGTTTGAGCGGATGGTTCAACTCGTGCCCGATGAGCCGGTCTCGCACTACAATCTCGGACTGCTCTACGATCTGGCAGGACACGGCGCGGATGCGATGAAGCAATTCGAGATCGCCGCGAAACTCAATCCCCGCATGGTGGCGCCGCGCTTCCAGATCTTCAACCACTACCGGCTGAAGGACGACGAAGCGGCGGCCGCGAAGGCTCTCGCGGTATTCCAAAAGGTGAAACAGGAACAGCAGGAGGCCAACGACTCCGAAGACATGGAGTGGTCGTACTACGCCGAGTTATACGATCCCACACAGGCCCATCCGCCCAGCCGAGTTACTACAAAGCCCGCGCCCGTGAAATTCGCCGATCGAAAGCTACCGGGCACGGTCGATCCGGCGACGGCCAATCTGCTGCCGATCGATGCCGATGGCGACGGCACGCCCGATCTACTGGCCTGGTCGCGGACGGGCATCCATCTGTACCTCCGCGCCGCTACACCAGTCGCGAACTCAGGGCTTGAAGGAATCCGCGACGTGAATTTCATTGCCCCCGGCGATTTCGATAACGACGGACTGGTGGATCTCTGCGTCCTAACCGCCTCAGGCCCGAGTCTCTATCGCAACACGCGCGGGCATTTCCAACTCGTGAAAGCCGATCTCCCGCAGCGCACCTTCACCGCGGCCGTGTTTCTCGATTTCGATCACGACTACGACGCCGATCTGTTCCTGTTCGGCAAAGAGCCCGCGCTGCTCCGCAACGAAGGGCCCGCCACGTTCCGCGACTACACGGCTCACTTCCCCTTCGCGCCCGACGTTGCGACATCGGCTGCCGCATTTCGCGTGATTCCGGATACCAAGTCCGCCGATCTCGCCGTCGCCTACCAGGGCCATGCCGCGGTGCTCTATCGCGACGAACTGCGCGGCGAGTTCAAAGCCACACCGCTCGATGCCGTGCCCGCGGGTGCCACGCGTCTGCGCGTCGTCGACATCAACAACGACGGTCAGTTCGATCTCGCATTCGACACGCCGCAGGGTGTAGGTCTGGCTATTAACCGCGACGGCAAATTCGACGCGCAGTCAACCAAAGCGACGCTGCCCTTCACGTTTGCCGATCTGGAGAATCGCGGATTGTCGGACCTGATCGGGAATAAGGCTGTGTATCGCAATCAGGGCGTGACGGAATTCGCAGCGCCGGCCATGCCCCCGGGATTCGCCTCCGCCACGGCACTCGCGCACGCCGATTTCAACAACGACGGCCAAATCGACATAGCGGCCGTTGCGCCGGATGGAACGGTCCACGTTCTCGAGAACCGCACTCAAACGAAGCACCAGTGGATTCGCATCGCTCTGACCGGCGTCAAGAACATGAAGTCCGGCGAGGGCACGGAAATCGAGGTGAAGGCGGGCGATCTCTATCAGAAGAAGCTGTATGAGGGCGTGCCGCTGACCTTCGGGCTCGGCACGCACACGACCGTCGATACGGTCCGCATCAGTTGGCCCAACGGTCTGATTCAGAATCAGCCGAACGAAGCCGCCGGCAAGGCCATCAGTGTGAAGGAGGCGCCGCGGCTGTCGGGGTCCTGTCCGATGATCTTCACCTGGAACGGGCATGGGTTCGAATTCATCACGGATGTGCTCGGCGTTGCGCCGCTCGGGGCCGGATCCGGAGACGGCGAGTATTTTCCGGTGGATCACGACGAGTACGTCTCCATCCCGAGTGAAGCGCTGGTGGAGCAGAACGGCGAATACCAGGTCCGCATCACGGAAGAGTTGCACGAGGTGTCATATCTCGATCAGGTGCGGTTGTTCGCGCTCGATCATCCCGCGGGCACGGCCATCTATACCAACGAGAAATTCAAATCGCCGCCGTTCTCCGAGTTTCGTCTGTACGGAGTAACGAACTCAGTGCATCCGAAATCGGCAACCGACGATCGCGGCCGCGACGTGCTCGCGAACGTGCTGCATCGCGACCGGAGCTACGCGGGAGGATTCACACACGATTTCGCCGGAGTCGCGCAACAGCACACGCTGACACTCGATTTCGGCGACGCTGCTCGCGCAAACAACGCGATCCTGGTTCTGAACGGTTGGGTGGATTGGGCCGATGGCAGCACCTTCGTCGGCGCATCGCAGGGGACCGGACACGCGCTTGTGTTCCCGTATCTGCAGGTGAAGGATGCGAAAGGACGCTGGCGAACTGTCGTCGAAGATATGGGAATTCCGGCGGGCAAGCCGAAGACCATGGTGGTTGATCTCACCGGAAAATTCCTTTCGGACTCGCGCGAAGTTCGCATCGTGACGAATCTCTGTGTGTACTGGGACGAGATCTTTCTGAGCGAGGGCACCGCGACTCCTCCGCACACCACGACTCCTGTTGATGCGGCTACGGGCTCACTTCGTCTACGGGGATTCTCGACGCCCACCATCGACGCGCATCGCGAACAGCCGGAGTCGTTCGACTACACCCGCTGGACTCCGAATGCGACGTGGAACCAGACTCCTGGCTTCTACACGCGCTACGGCGATGTCCGCGAACTGGTGGCTGCAATCGACGATCGCCTCGTCATCATGGGCGCCGGCGATGAACTGCAACTCCGTTTCCCGGCCGCCGGTCTTCCTGTGTTGAAGCCTGGCTGGAAACGCGATTTCCTGTTGCTGGTGGACGGTTGGGCCAAAGATGCCGATGCGAACACGGCGTTTTCGCAAACCGTCGAGCCGCTTCCATTCCACGGCATGAGCGCGTACCCGTACAAGGCGCAAGAGAAGTTCCCGGACGATGCCGCGCATAACGCCTGGCGCAAGAAATACAACACGCGGCCCGCCATCCGCCTTGTGCCCCGGCTATCGGCCAACCGCTAAGCTTCACTCCTGGACATCGGAATGCGATAAGCTGTGCTTTCCGAAGAAGGAGGCATCCATGTCCGAAATTACGACCCGCCGGCAATTCATCGCAACGTCGGCGCTTGCAGGAATCGCGCTGCCGCACGTCCATGCGGCCGAAGACAATACGATACGCATCGCGCTGGTCGGATGCGGTGGACGGGGCACCGGCGCTGCCGGCGAGGCGCTGTCGGTGACGAACGGACCCACCAAACTCGTGGCCATGGCGGACGTCGTTCCGAAACGCCTGAACGATAGCTTCGACAAGCTGAAGACCAAGTTCGCCGATCAGATCGATGTTCCGCAGGACCGTCGCTTCATCGGGTTCGATGCGTACCGCGACGCGATGGATGCCCTCCGCCCGGGCGACGTCGTGATTCTCGGGACACCTCCGGCGTTTCGATGGGTGCAGTTCACTCGCGCCATCGACAAGGGCCTCAATACCTTCATGGAGAAGCCCGTCACAGTGGATGGTCCCACCACGCGCCGCATGTTCGAGCTTGCCGACCAGGCCTCGAAGAAAAACCTGAAGGTAGGCGTGGGTCTGATGGTCCGCCATTGCCGCGCGAGGCAGGAGTTGCTGAGCCTTATTCGCGACGGCCAGATCGGCGAGATCATCGCGTTGCGCGGCTATCGCATGGGACAGGGCGGCGGCACGTCGGGACCACGGCCCGAAAACGTCAGCGAGTTGATTCATCAGATTGCGCATTTCCACGCGTTCCTCTGGGCCAGCGGCGGCGTGTTCAGCGACTACTACATCCACCAGATCGACGAGTGCAGTTGGATGAAGGGGGCTTGGCCCGTGGAAGCGCACGCTCTCGGCGGCCGGCACTATCGCGGCGATTCGCTCGATCAGAATTTCGATACCTACGCGGTTCAGTATGTCTACCCGGATGGGACGCGGCTGTATTTCGATGGCCGCAACATGGCCGGCTGCCGCGACGAATTCGCGAGTTATGCGCACGGCACCAAGGGGTCGGCGGTTATTTCGACGCTGTACCACACACCGGGACGGACGCGAATCTACAAGGGCCAGAAGATGCCCACCGTCACGTCGTCGAAACAGTTCCCGCTGCCCGACGATCCGAACCTGGTGTGGGCGTTTCCGCAGCCCGAGAAGAGCCCGTACCAGTGGGAGTGGGACGACCTGATGGAAGCCATTCGTCAGGACAAGCCGTACAACGAAGTCCGGCGTGGAGCCGAAGCGAGTCTGGTGGCGTCGATGGGACGCATGGCGGCGCATACCGGGCAGATCATTACGTTTGAGCAGATGCTGAACTGTCCGCACGAGTTCGCGCCGGATGTGGACAAGCTGACGTTCGATGGTCCGGCACCTCTGCAGTTGGGTCCGGACGGCAAGTATCCGGTTCCCGAGCCCGGGATCAAGAAGGATCGCGAATATTGATTCGTTGCCAGGTTGCCGGATACAAGCCGCCCTGTCGATTCTAATCCGTCGCCGAACGCGGGCTTGACCGCATAGGAGAAGACAGCCCGGCCATGTGGTCGAGTTGCTCCGAGCCGGGACTATCGGGAGCGGCAGTTTCCTCGGGTTAACACCAAGCCTTTATACTGGAAATGCGAACGGATGCCCACAATTCTGTATGTGCAGGGTTGGCGGCTCCATTTCTATTCGAACGAGGGTAATGAACCAATGCACGTGCACGCGGTAAAGGGAGATGCCGAATGCAAGTATTGGATCCACCCAGATCGCTTCGACATCACGGAGGATTTTGAATACAACTGCACGCCACGCTTGAGACGCGAGGTACGGCAGATCATCTTCGAGCATTTCGACCAGATCGTAGCAGAGTGGCGCGAACATTTTGGAGGATATGGTGCAGAGTAAGACAAGGCCGGTGGTAGCGAAGGCCATCGAGACTACGCCCGACGCGCTCGTCATAATACTGGAGAGCGGGCCGATCGCGATTCCCTGGGACAGATGCTCCGAGCGTCTGGCCCGCGCGTCTCAAACCGAACGAAACCGAGCCGAACTTTCGCCCTCGGGTTACGGCATCAACTGGCCATTGATCGATGAAGATCTGGCCATAGGTCCTTTAGTTCGAACGGCTGCCTGATCCCTTCGGGTGTTGAGCGCGCTGCGCGGTGTCGGCGATCCGGCGATGAATGCAAGTCGGTGAAATGGCGACTACACAGCCGGGTGGATAACAGGATGGAATCGCCCCCCGGTTTTCGTGGGAAGATTGAGGCGTGCGGAACTACGCCGTTGTCATCCATGAGGACCCTGAGGGTGGTTTTTGGGGGGAGGTACCTGCCCTTCCCGGATGCTATTCGCAGGGCGAAACGGTCGAAGAACTCAAGCGCAACATTCGCGAAGCCATCGCCGGTGTACTCGAGGTCCTGCGGGAGCAGGGGCAGGAACCGGATTTGACGATCCAGATCCTGGACGTGGCGGTTTGAAAGCGATCACCGGTTTGGAGATGTGCCGGTTGGTCGAGGCCAACGGCTGGTCCCTTCGACGCATCAATGGAAGCCACCACATCTATTCCAAGTATGGCGAGCGCAAAGTAATTTCCATTCCCGTTCACGGGAACAAGAATCTCAAACCAGGGCTGGCGCTTCGAATTGCTCGCGACGCAGGTGTCAGCGTCTGATATCTGAGCCGACGGGTTCTCACGACCGCTGTGTCAAGATCAAGGTAAGCGACTTCTCGCTCATGTGGCGCACCAAAAGACGAACGCGACAGCTCAGTCGATTCCGAAGCACGCCTTGAAGCACCCGCGAACCGAAGTCAAATCGGATTCCGTGACTTTTCGCGGATCCACCGGAGCGATTCGACACCAAGTCGGGACAGGGTCGAATCCATGGACGTTGCCTGAGAGAACGGGAAACGCAAGCCGCGTGCGAGATCTCAGCGACAATCGAATGTCAAGACGAGGTGGGAACCGTCCAGAAGCATATGGCAGCCGGATTCGATGACGTGATCCTTGTCTGGTCGGAGAGCAAGGTATTGGGCACGATCCGGCTGGCCAGTTCCGAGGCCTTCCTGCCGCACAGTGCAGCGGCTCAAATTCGTCCAGAGTACTCGTAAGGTGGTAACGATGCACGCGCTCATGACCGCGAAATATTCGCTTCCGCCCGCATGAACGGCCACTCCGCACGTTGCCGAGCCCAGCCGCAGAAGAGCCACCGCGACTCGCCCCGCCGCTAATAGATTTCCACTAGCCCGATTGCTGCAAAACACCACGCTCTAAAGTGCGAAACACGATATAATTTCGGAGTGATGGGTCTGGTTGTCCGATTCTTGCTGCTCCTACTGCCAGCCGCTGCCGCACCGCTTGGACCCGTCCTCTACACCGCCACGCCTCGATATGAGCCTCATGCCGCCGACCGATTCCCTTCCGGCGCGGCAATTCACGTGCTCCGAAATGGCCACAACACTGTGCTGGCGCCGAATTTTGCAGCATCCGCCGATCCCTCCGTCTCGCTCGACGGCCGTAGTGTGCTCTTCTCCGGTAAGCGCCAGCCGGGAGCTAAGTGGCAGATTTACGAGGTTTCGTTCGCCGGAGGCGTCCCGCATCAGGTTTTGAAAACGGCAGGCGACGCCATCACCCCCTTCTACCTGCCCTTTGATCGGATTGCGTTTTCTCAGCGAACACTCACCGGGTTTCAGGTGTATATGGCGCAGTTGCCCGACGGCAAGGTCCTGCCGCTGACGTACACCCCCGGCAATCACATCGCGACCGGCGTCCTGCGCGATGGCCGAATTCTATTCGATGCCCCACACCCGACGAACCAGCACGACATCTACACTGTCTACTTAGACGGAAGCGGAGTGGAGACTTACCGGTGCGATCATTCGCACCCGCGCTATTCGGGCCGCGAACTCGAGTCGGGCGACATCGTGTTCGAAACTGCCGGGCGCTTCGGCCGGTTCACATCGCCCCGCGCCACCGAAGTCGCGACGCCGAATCCGGCAACGGGCGAAGTGGCGGGACCGATTGCCGAGATCGCTCCCGGCGATTGGCTGATCGCGTGGCGTGCAACAGCGAAGGCGGCCCTTGGGCTGTATCGATTCGCGGGCGGATCGAAGACGCCGCAGAAGATTGCTGACAACGCGGTGCAGCCTGTGGTTATCCGATCCTACACGCCGCCCAAGCACCACCCATCGGCCCTCGGCAATCGCGAAGGGGCCAACACGCTCTGCACGAACGTGTATACCTCGAAGCTCAAGATTCCGAACGGCTCCGTGAAGTTCGTCCGAGTATGGTCGCAGGACGAGACGGGGCATCCCATCGCGATGGGGCGCGCGCCGGTGGAAGCTGACGGATCGTTCTTTGTGCAGATCCCGGCCGATCGTCCCGTTCGATTCGAGTTGCTCGATGCCTCCGGATCGCCGGTGGCGGGCGAGAAGGGTTGGTTCTGGATGCGGCGTGGCGAGCAGCGCGTCTGTGTGGGCTGTCATGCCGGCCCCGAACGTGCGGCCGAAAATGCGACTCCCGAGGTTCTGCTTCACACCACGGAACCCGTTAACCTTACGCGACCTCAGCGAGATTCACAATGACGTTCCTGATTGCCTTACTCGCCGCTATCGCTACCACCGCTCCGATTCACTTCGAGGATGTGACCGCCGCCTCCGGTATCGATTTTCATCACAGCTTCGGAGCCGAACGCCTGGGATCGCTGATTGAAAGCACCGGCGGCGGCGCAGTCTGGTTCGACTACAACAACGACGGACTGATGGACCTGTACGTCGTCAGCGGGGCTCCCCTCGAGCGCGGCATGCACCCGTACCCGCTGCGCAAGCCCCCAGCGGTGAAGCCGCACAATCACCTGTATCGCAACGATGGCAAGGGCAAGTTCACCGACGTTACGGAAAAGGCGGGTGTCGGCCCCGATCTGTTCGGCATGGGCGCGGTCGCCGCCGATTACGACAACGACGGGAACACGGATCTGTTCGTCAGCGGATTTGGCCGCGCCATCCTGTATCACAACAACGGCGACGGCACCTTCACCGATGTCACCACGAAAGCCGGCATCAACATTCCCGGCTGGTCCATCGGCTCCACCTGGCTCGATTACGATCGCGACGGCTGCCTCGATCTGTTCGTCGGCCGTTATGTGAAATTCGATCCGCAGTACCGGTCCTACTACGCCGCTGATAACTACCCCGGTCCGCTCGACTACGAAGCCGAGACAAACGTGCTGCTGCACAATAACTGCAACGGCACTTTCACCGACGTAAGTGAGAAAGCCGGGATTGCGAAGTTAAAGAGTCGAGCAATGGGAGTTACAGCCGGCGACTTCGATCTGGATGGCTATACGGATATCTACGTTGCCAACGATAAGACCGAGAATTTCCTGTTCCACAACGAAGGCAACGGCACATTCAAGGAAATGGCGACTAGCGCCGGCGTGGCATACGGGCAGAGCGGTGAGAATACATCGGCGATGGGTCCGGTATTTCTCGACATTGACGGCGACGGCCGAGTCGATATCTGGGTCTCCGATTCGAAATACAACCGGCTGATGCGCAATGCCGGCCGCATGAAATTCGAAGACATGACCGAGCGCGCCGGCATCTCGCAACTCGCGGCGCAGTACGTCAGTTGGGGTACCGGCGTTTACGATTTCGATAACGACGGCATTCTTGACATCTTCATCACGCACGGAGGACTGATCCACATGGTTCCGCAGGAGCACACGGTGTTTCGCGGGCTCGGCGACTGGAAGTTCCAAGACGTGTCGCGTTCCGCCGGTCCGTTCTTCGACCTGAAGACAGTGGGTCGTGGGTCAGCGTTCGCGGACTACGACAACGACGGCCGGGTGGACGCCTTCATCGTGAGCCTCGGCGGCCCGGCCTACCTGCTCCACAACACGACCCCCGCTGTGAACCACTGGTTTGCCGTGAAGCTGATCGGCCACAAGAGCAATCGCGACGGCATCGGCGCGCAAGTGGAGATCGCGGTTGGGGCGAAGCACTGGCAGCGCGAGCGGGTCGCGGGGTCCGGCTACCTGTCGCAGGACGATCCGCGCGTGCATTTCGGAATCGGCGCTGAAGCGAAAATCGATCGCCTCACCATCACGTGGCCCTCGGGCACGAAGCAGGTGATCGAGAATCCGGCTGTGGATCGCGTGCTTACGGTGGAGGAGAAATAAGCGGTGAAACGCATCGCCCTCATCCTGAGCTTCGCGATCGTCTTCATCGGAGCCATCCCGCAGCCGGTGCGCTATCCGTCGCCGATCGAAGTGGCGGTGTCGCCCGATGGCTCGCGCCTGTTCGTGCTGTGTGAAGGAACGGATGAGGTTGCGGCGTTTGATACGGCGACGAGTTCCTGCCTACGCCGGATCCCGGTGGGTCACGTGCCGAAAGGCATGTCGCTCTCGGCCGACGGGAACCATTTGTTTGTCGCGAATTCCTGGGCCGACAACGTCAGTATCGTCGATACGAAATCGCTCGAAACGGTCCGGACCGTGCCTGCGGGCTTTGAGCCGAACGCGGTGATCGCGGACCAAGCCGGGACCACGCTGTATGCGGCGAATCGGATCGGTAACGATATCTCGGTGATCGATGTCGCGTCGGGGAAAGAGACCAAGCGGCTGGTGGCAGGCCGCGGCGCGAGTTATCTCGCGTTATCGCCCGACGGCTCACGCGCTTATGCGACGCATATCTACCCGACGCTGCGGTCCGGGTTCCGGGATGCGCCGGAGTCGGAGATCACGGTCATCGATACAGCCCGGCAAATTGTGGCCGATCGCTACCGGTTGCATAACGCCGCCGGCGTCTTCCATGTCGCGCTCTCGCGGGACGGCCGCCTTGGCATGGCCGCCGAGCTTCGTCCCAAAAACCTGGTCCCGCTGGCGCACGTCGAACATGCCGGCGTGATGGGAAATGCCATCGCGCTGTTTGGCGAGGACGTCGGCGGCGAAGTGGTGCAGATTCCGATCGACGAACTCGACCGGTACTTCACGCCGCCATTTGGTATTGCGATCGCCGCGGACAAGAGCGTGGCGTATATCTCCACCACCGGGTCCGACAGCGTGACGGTGATCGACATAACGAAGCTCCTCGCCTATGTTCGCTCAGCGGACCGCCAGTCGATCGCGAACGATCTCTCGGCCTCGGCGAACTACGTCACGGCACGCATCCCGGTAGGCCAAGGTCCGAAGGGCGTTGTGCTCTCACCCGACGGTACCCGCTTGTACGTCGCGAATCGTATGGGCGACACAGTGTCCGTTATCAACACCAGGACTCGCAAGGTCGCAAGCACGTTGTCGCTGGGCGCGCCCGCTGTCCTGACATCACAGCGGCGGGGCGAACAGCTTTTCTACTCGGCGCGATTCGGATTCCAGGAGCACTTCGGCTGTGCGAACTGCCATCTGGAGGCCACCTTCGACGGCATGTCGTGGGATCTCGAGCCCGACGGCTTTGGCAAAGATATCGTCGATAATCGCCTGTTGGAGGACGTCGGCGATACCGCGCCTTTCAAGTGGAATGGCGGCAATCCGAATCTCGAAACCGAATGCGGCCCGCGTACTGAGAAATACTTTTATCGCTCGCAGGGTTACACGGTTGACGAGTTAGCCGACCTGGTTACGTTCATCAAATCGATCCCGCTGCGTCCCAATCGTTACCGCCTGCCCGATGGCGAACTCACCTCATCGCAGGACCGCGGACGGACCATCTTCGAGCGGACTCGCACGAAGAGTGGCGCACCGATTCCCGTGGCCAACCAGTGCGGAACCTGTCACTCCGGGCCGCACTATACCAACCTGCAACTCACTGACGTCGCCAGCGGTAAGCCGACCGATCGTTCGGGCCTGATCGACGTTCCGCAGCTAAGTAACATCGCGCTGACTGCGCCGTATCTGCACGACGGCTCGGCGCGCACTCTCGAAGAGATCTGGACCATCTTCAGCCCGCACGACACTCACGGCGTTACGAACGATCTCCAGAAGGATGAACTGAACGACTTAATTGAGTATCTGAAAACGTTATGACCAAGCATCTGGCGATATTACTCACGCTGGCCTCTGTTGCCGTCGCGGCAACGCCTGACATGCCGCGCTTCCGCTGGGAAACTTTCACTACCGCGAACGGCCTGCCGGACAATCACGTGTTCAATGTCCTGGTGGACGGCAAACGCGTGTGGGCCGCCACCGAGAACGGCCTCGGCCTGTACGAAAACGGCAAATGGACAACATTCTCCAAGAAAGACGGACTGGCCCATCGCGCCGTTTTGTATCTCTCGATCGACAAGAGCTCGGATGACCTCTGGATCGCGACTATGGGCGGACTGAGCCGCTACTCGGCCGGACGCATCGATACCTTCACCCAGCTCAATAGCGGACTTCCTAACGACGTGGTGTACGGCGTCGCGGCCTTCGGTGACGATGTGTGGGTCGCGACGGCCGCTGGTGCGGGACGCCTCAATAAGCGTACCGGACAATGGGCGCTGTTCAACGAGCGCAACACACCGATGTACGAGATCTGGACGTACGCGGTGAGCGCGGGCGCCGAGAAGACCTACTACGCCGTATGGGGCGGCGGCGTTCTCGAGTATGATGCCAAGACCGGTAACTGGAAGGACTACAACGATCCTGACGGCGAAACCGAAATGGTGGTTCTCAAAGACCAGGGGTTAATCCACGAGATCACGACGTCAGTTAGTTGGGTGGAGAAAGACAAGATTTTGTGGGTGGCCACATACTTCGGCGCAAGCCGTTACGACGGGCGTAACTGGAATAACTTCCTGGAGAAGGACAGCGGCCTCCCGAGTAACTTCCTGAATCATGTGAAGGCCGTGGATGGCAAACGCGCCTGGTTCTCCACGGACAAGGGACTGGCTTATTACGACGGCGCAAATTGGGCGGTGTACCGTTCCTCTCTCGACAAGCATGAACCGGAAATGCTGATCCGCGATGCCGCCGGCAAAGTTACTCGCATCGCGACGGAGACAGCGCCGGCGCATAACTACATTCTCAGCGTCGATTTTCAGGGTGACGATATTTGGGTGGCCACGGCGGAAGGCCTGAGCCACGGCATTCGTATGAGGTAATAATATGACTCTTCAAGATATAATCGCAGAAGTTTCCGCGGCCACTCACATCGAAAAGAAACCGATGCGTGCCCCGGGAGCATTGAACGAGGCTTTCGCTTATTCCAAGCCGAGTTCGTTCTCCCGGGGCCTTCGCCTCGAGTTCGGTAATTTCGCACTTCTGCTGATCTCCGGAACTGCCAGCATCGGCTCCAACGGAGAAAGCCTCCACATCGGCGATTTCCGCGCCCAGTGCAAGCGAACCTTCCAGAACATCACCGATCTTCTGGCGTCGGAAGGCGCAACCTGGAAAGACATCGTCCGCACCAGTTGCTACCTGCGCGATATCGATCGCGACTACGCCGCCTTCAACGAAGAGCGCACCGTCTTCTACGCGGAGCAGCAACTCGATCCGCTGCCCGCATCCACCGGCATCCAGGCGAAACTTTGCCGGCCGGAACTGCTGGTGGAAATCGAAGCGATCGCCATTTTCCGAAATCCGCCGAAGGAGTAACCCGTGATGAAGAAGGCCGGTTGGTTGATTGCGCTCGCGACTATTGGACTGCTTCAGGGACAGCCGTCCACGCCCTGTTCGTGCGGTGCGCACCCGCCCGGTCCGCCGCCGAACCGTGAGCTGAGTCCCTACGCGAACGCGCCGGAGGACATGCGGCCGTTCTCGAAGTTCACGGTTCCGTACTACGAGAACTACACGAAACTCATCGAGTACAACGGCGGCGCCCGCGACGCACCGACTCTGACCGCCGCCGATGTCGACGAGGTCCGCATCGGATTCCTCGGACCTATAGAGAATCATCCCGATCAAAAGCTCGGCATCATGATGCTGAACGGTGCGATGCTCGCGATCGAAGATGCAAACGCGCATGGCGGCTACGGCGGCAAGCCGTTCAAGCTGATGGTTCACAACGACGCCGCTGTGTGGGGCGCGTCCAGCAACGAGATCGTGAAGATGGCCTACGACGAAAAGGTCTGGGCTATGCTCGGATCCATCAGCGGCGACTCGACCCACATCGGCCTTCGCGTAACGCTAAAGGCCGAAATGCCGATCGTGAACAGCGCTGCCACCGACCCCACCATTCCCGAGACCATCATTCCTTGGTTCTTCACCACCATCCAGGACGACCGCGTTCAGAGCTATACACTCGCCCGTCGCATCTACACGGATCTCGGCCTCAAGCGAATCGCGCTGCTGCGTGTGAACGATCGCTATGGCCGGTTCGGAGTCGGCAAGTTCAAGGATGCCTCTCGTCGTCTCGGACACCCGGTGGTGATCGAGCAAAAATACTACGGCGGAGACACCGACTTCCGGCGTCAACTGCGCATCATCGGCGATTCGGACGTGGATGGAATCGTGATCTGGGGCGATGCGCCGCAGGCCGCGATCATTCTGAAGCAGATGCGCGAAATGGGAATGAAGCAGCACGTGTTCGGCAGCTACCGCGTGCTCGGCGACGATCTGTTCCAAGTGGCGGGCGCCGCCGCTGAGGGACTCGAAATCGTCTATCCGTTCGACCAAACCCGCGACGATCCGAAGTGGGTGAGCTTCAACCAGCGATTCGAGAAGCGCTTCGGCAAACGGCCCGAAACCTTTGCGTCGCTGGCCTACGACACGATGAGCATCCTGATCGATTCCATCTGCCGCGCTGGCTTGAATCGCGGCAAGATTCGCGACGCGCTTACTGGGGTCCAACAGTATAAGGGCGTCACGGGCGAGATGAACTTCGACCCGAACTGCAAGAATATCGTGCCGATGTTTCTCGCGACTATCCACGAGGGCAAGGCGACGTTCCGCCGGTACGGCATGGATGCGTCGTATGCAACCGTGTCGAAAACGCCCGAGTACAACGGTCCCGCGCCTCGAGCAAGTGCCCATGTTATCGGCGTCTTCGGACCGCACGCCAATGAACTGCAGGGACATCAAGGCGACTATGAAATCGTCGGCATCTCGTCCGACGTGCCGTGGGGCAAGGCGTCCACCGAACTCGTGAATCTGATCTACGACCGCAATGCTCTTGCGATCATCGCGACGGATCGTAACTCGAGCCATCTGGCCGAGCAGATCGCCGTCAAGGCGTTGCTGCCGGTAGTCGCGTTGTCGGAAGACCGGTCACTCGAGAACGTCAACATCCCGTGGCTCTTCCGTCTACCCTCGGCTACGGCGCCTTCCGACGCTCTCAGCATGCTGCTCGCCGCAGCCGCGCACTCGGGCCCGAATCGCAATCGACTCCGCGAGGCACTGGCGGCGAAGGATCGCGCGCCGATAGCGCCGTAACGTCGAGCCGCCTCGACCGCCCAGTCTGCATGTGTCACTGGCCACAGCCGCGCACTCGGGCCCGAATCGCAACCGGCTCCGCGAGGCACTGGCCGCTCAGTCCAGGTGAAATACTTCGGGGATCGGCCGCATCTGCTCATCGGCGTTGCGGCCGTCGCCTTCGAAGAACCCCGCCATTTCCGCCTGCCATCGGGCGTTCACGTCCGCGTCCGCCATTAATCGCAATGCGCGGTCGAAATCCGGAGTCTCCACATAGCCGATCAGCAATCCGTCCTCGCGCAGAAACAGCGAGTAGTTATGCCAGCCCGCGCGGCTCAAAGCCTCCCGCATCTCGGGCCACACGGCGGCATGCCGCTCCCGATACTCCTCCAGCCGGTCGCGCTTCACATGCAGAGTAAAACAGATGCGCTTCATCGTGTCCCCAGATAGTTCCCGTACCCGACCACCATCGTTGACCCGACCAGCACTACCAGGCTCAGCACCACCAATCGAATCGTCTTCGCACTCGCGCCGCGCCACTCATTCAGCGCCACTCCCCATAGCGTGCTGAAGATGATGATACTCGCCATGTGCAGCGTCCAACTCGAGAACTTATACGCGCCCATCTGCGTCTCGCCCATGGTGTAGAAGAAGAACTGAAAATACCAGACGGTGCCGGCCAGCGCCGAGAAGAAATAATTGGCCACCATCGGCGCGCGCACGCCCTGTTCTCGAGCCACTTGTGCGGCCACCGCCACCTCGGCGCCAGGTGCGTCGATGGCCGTCTCAATGATGGTCTCCTCGTCGCGCGACGGATATGGCCCGCGAACTTCAGAGCTGAAATACTGATAGCCGGTCTTGTTGCGAATGTTGAGCAGGACGCACCAGATGAAGTTGGTGGTGAATCCTCCGAGCAGCACGACTACCAGGACCGGAAGGCCCTGCCACAAGACCGGAGTGCCGTGTTGCAGCGCGATCGCCTTGATCGGATCGCCCGCCGCCAGCCCGTATGAAAAACAAGCGCTCATTACTCCCGAGAACGTTCCCACCAGCAGACCCTTGCGGAAATTGAATTCCTTGATTGTCGACCGCTTCTGCTCCGGCGACATCTCGCGCTCCTTCGACATCCCCGCCATTCCAGCGATCGCGATTCCCAGCAGGCAGACCGCGACGCCCGCCAGAATGAACAGTCCCGAAGTGGTACCCAGCACCTTGCTTCCGAACTCGCCGTTGAAGATCGGCGGCATCAGCGTCCCAAACGCCGCGCAGTACCCGAGTGCCACGGCCATCCCCAGCGACAAGCCGAGGTATCGCATCGTCAGACCGAAGGTCAGGCCGCCCAATCCCCACAGGACTCCGAAAATGTATGCCCAGGCCGTGTTCGACACCGGCGCCTCCCGGATCACGGCCACTAGGTCGCGCGTCATGATCCCACCGATGACCCAAGGCGCGATGATCCAACTGAAGAAGCCGCCGACCAGCCAGTATGTCTCCCACGACCATCGCTTCACCCCGCGAAAAGGCACGTAAAAGCTGCCGGAAGCCAGGCCGCCGAGCCAGTGAAAAACGACTCCGAGAAGAGGGTTGGGTGTCATAATGGAACATCCGATTATTTCAGTTTGGCACGCGCCCCGGGGACCCTCACTTGCGCCGGTGGCACCGTGCTATTCTCAAAACGGTGCCAATCCGTGGCACTTTTGCGTGTTACCTTCGCCCGCGTTGTTCGTCCGGCCTAGAATAGCCCGCCCATTGACAATCAAGCTGTCTTATAGCGTAGGAGTAGAAATGACCAATATCTTCGTCGGGAATCTGTCATATCAGACAACCGAAAGTGAACTCGAGACTTCGTTCGCCGAATTCGGCACAGTGGAACGCGTCAGCGTGGTTCGGGATCGCGACACCGGGCAGCCGCGGGGCTTTGCCTTCGTTGAAATGACGAATTCGAACGAGGCGAACAACGCCATTGCCGTCATGAACGGCCGTGAACTGAATGGCCGCGCGTTAAACGTCAACCAGGCGCGTCCGAAAGAGGATCGCGGAGCTGGTGGCGGTGGTGCTCGCGGTGGTGGTGGTGGGTTCCGCGAGCGCAAGCAGCGTTGGTAAGGTGAACGCGCGCGAGGGATCGCTCCGGCGGTCCCTCCGCCGGTTAGGCCAGTTGTAGGAGTTCCACAGGTTCAGCCCGCTGGTATCCACACAAAGCCATTTCTTCTAACATGCGCTCCAGCCGGATAGTGCGCTTCTTCAGTTGCTCGAGCGAGATCAAAACCTGCAACGTCTTACGCTCGTCGGCGTCCAGCAGATCGAAGTGGATCGCGCTATCCAGCGCCGTCTCAGCGGACCGCAGATTCTCGAGTTCGGCAACAACCAGAACGTCGAGTGGGCTTGTTTCCTGTCGCAAAGTCATAGTCAGCGTCTCTGGCTGTTTAAGAGCAACTTAAGGGCCAGTTCCTCCGTCAACGCAATTACAGTAGGTTGCTCGGATTTTCTGTGGCAAGAATACATTACACAGGCAACACTTACGTCATCAACATGAATTTCAGACACATCGCCATTCTCCTCGCCGTCGCTTTGCTGCCCGGCGCGTTCGCCCAGGCCCCCGCGCCGTCGAAAGCCGAAATCGAACAAATCGTCCGCGACTACATAATGCAGCATCCGGAAGTGCTCATCGATTCGATCCGGCAAATGCAGGAGCGTGAGCGAGTATCGAAGGTGCAGAAGTCGAAGGGCGCGCTGACTGCCCGGCATTCCGATCTGGTCTCAGATCCCACTAGCCCGGCCAGCCGTCCCGCCAGTGAGAAGACCGTCAACATCGTCGAGTTTTTCGATTACCACTGCGGATTCTGCAAGCGTGTGATGCCGGCTCTCTCGAAGGTCTTGGCCGCCAATCCCGATGTGCGAATCGTCTACAAGGAGTTTCCGATCTTAGGCGCCGAATCGGTGGTGGGCGCGAAGGCAGCGCTGGCCGCAGCCAGGCAGGGCGGATATCTGAAATTCCACGATGCGCTGATGAACCTCAACGCGCCGATAACGATGGCGAACCTCGAGAAACTGGCGCAGGAGCAGGGACTCGACTTGACCAAGCTAAAGGCCGACATGGAGTCGCCGGAGGTCTCAGCGATTATCGCGAAGAATGCCGAACTCGCCGCGGCAGTTGGTGTCGAGGCGACCCCGACTTTTGTCATCGGCAAGGAGTTGATCGCCGGCGCCGTCGACGCGTCGGCGTTTCAGAAGTACATCGACCAGGCGAAGACCCCGGCCACTGAAGCGCACTGACGTCGCGAAAACTCAGGCGAGCTACAGCGCGCGTCGCGTCGCTTCCAGCGTCGACGTGATCGATTCCACCGGGAAGTTTCGAATCAATGGGCGGATGATCCAGCCGAGTCCGGCCGGCGTGTCCCGCGATAGCGAAACGGACCGCAACTCCACCCACACGCCACCTCCATCCTGGCGCAAAGTCCATTGGGAATTCATGCGCCACAGATAGCCGTCGCCTTCATCCGGCGGAAGCAGTTTGCCGTTCAACCATTCGCGCACGCTCTGCGATCGGGCCGTCATGATCCAGGTTTCCGGCGAAGGTTCACGCCACTCGTTCCGGTAGACGATATCGAGCCGGATCGTCAGCACTTTCTTCTTCTTCAGCGATAACTCGGTGATCTTACTATTGCCTTGCTGTGACAGCACGCTGGCCCGCTGAATTTCCGGATAAATGGATGCGTGGCGCTGCGTGTCGAGCAGCAGGTCGCGGACCTTGGCGACTGTCGCCCCCCGTATGTACATGTCGCCGATCCAATCGTGGATGAGCCCTTCGGTGACCTCGCGCGCTGTGTCGCCGGTCAGGGAATACGTTACAATTTCGCCGCGCTTGGCTTTTGCGGTCGCATCCGGATGCTGGTCAATCCAGAGACCGGACTGGCTCGAAAGTTCGCGATCGGCGAACGACTGGTAGGCCTCGAATTCGTGGAGAGTCTCCGGGCTCAGCTTCGTCGTGAATTGGCCAAAGATGGGCAGCCCGATTGCGAACAGAAATGCGCTTCGAGTCATTGGCCCACCGCCTCCCGGATCCGGCTCGCTATCTCTTCGGCCTGCGCAACAGACTCGTACTTCGATCGCGGCCAAAAGAATCCTCGAAGTCCATCGCCCTTGGTCCGGGGAACTATGTGGACGTGCAGATGTGGAACGCTCTGACTAACTCGATTATTCATTGCTACAAAACTACCTTGCGCTTTCATGGCGGACTCCACCGCCTGTTCCAGTCGCTGCGCCGCGCTGAATAGCGGCTCCAGCAATTTGCCGGGCAGATCCGCTAGCGTCTCAACGTGCAGCTTGGGAACCAACAGAACGTGCCCCGGAAACACCGGCCGCGCATCCAGGAACGCAAACGACTGGTCGTCCTCGTATACGACGTACGCCGGCACAATGCTGTTAACGATTTCGCAAAACACGCACTTCACCGATGGCCCCTTCTCAAATCGTACAGATAAATGGAATTTCCGATTACAGCGGTGGGCCGGAGGGAGCGGAAGGCGGCATACGCATCCGGACCTACGTACAGTCCGTAGAGCGGAGTCGCGCTGATGGCAGCAACAGTGTCGAGCGTTGCGGGATCCGTCCGGGGTAGCAGCGGGTCGCTGTAAACACCGTAGTGGGGCAGGTCGACGTTGCCGAAGAACGAGAGCTTCACTCGCGGTATGTGCTGCAGTCGCATGTACCGGCCGAGTTCCCCGGCGGACTGGCCCCAATCGAGATTGGAGTCGAGGAGGTATTTCGGTCCCGCCGAGGGTCCTCCGGCGAATACGTTGAAAAACGTCAGGTAGTTCGGAAAAATCGTCGCGGATTCCAAGGCCACTAACAACGGGATGATCAGGGCGGATTTTCGGATGCTGGAATTCGTCAGTATCATCGCGGCGGCGGCGTAGAGCAGCGGATACACGGGCAGAAGATGGCGAATGCCGATGTCAATCGACGCACACATAGCCATGGCAAAGTACGCCGCTGCCGAAAAGGCGAGAGCGCCTGCCAGAAATCGATCCGGTGCTTGCCGGGCGACGATCCCAGCAAGTAAGAGCCCAACCAGCAATGCGGCTGGTGTCTTAACAGCGAAAGCAACTGGGAAGTAATACCAGAACCCGTGGTCGGAGAGATTGCCGAGCAGGTAACTGGGGTGCCCAATCGCCTCGTGTTCCGACAGCCGGTCGAGGCCGACGAGATAAGTGTATTCGGGGAGGTGTAAACGGTCGGCGGCGAATGATAGCAGCGGCCCCGCGGGACCCTTCCGAGCAAGCGCCAGGCCGAGCGGTGGGAGGGATCCACTGTGGCGGACTTCCGGCCAGTACACCACCGCCAAGACGATGAAACTGATGGCTCCTAGAATCGCAGTCGCTGTTATGAACTGCCGGAGATTGTGCGCTTGGCACCAGTAAAGGATCAGTAACACCGGGAGCAAATAGACGGCCGAGTACTTACTGGCGAGTGCCAGCCCCAGAGCGAGGCCCGAGAGCACCAGCCAATGCCATCCGCCTTCTCGGAGATATTCCAGCCACAGCGTCAACGTCATGAAAATGAATAAGGCCGTGGCGAGGTCAGTGGTGACATACCGGCCGTGGGCGATCAGGTTCGGGTCGAAGGCAAACAGCGCGAGTCCGAATAATCCGGCAAGCGGCCCGGCACGGCGGCGCACCCACCAGGCAAAATATGCGCCGAACAGGACCGTCAGCAGGATGGTGACGAATCGCGCGGCGAACAACAGCGAATCGGGAGCCGCGCTGTTGCGGTACAAGAACAGATTCGCAAAATACACGAATTTCATTGCTTCCACTCAGGTGTATTGGTATCCAGGTTCGGCCGGTGGAAGAAATAGAGGGGCAGCGCACACAGCATCTTCGCCAACGCTGGATGCTCCGGATTCATACGGTAACTGCCAGTGGTCCAATAGCTATAACCGGCCGTGAGATGGACCGGCTCGTCCCACGTGGCTGTCTCGCGGCGAGCGGAAATAATCAGCGTAATGGCCAGAGTCGCCAACAGCAGCGACGCCCAGAGCCAATAGTTACGACTGAGCAGCTTTAGCCCGTGCAATCGCACGCGCTTCCTTTATCACCGAACCATAACCCTCTTTGTCGAAGGGCGGGCATCCGGTCGGGAATTGACCCAGAGGATTACCTTTCTGGCGCATCAAATAAGTGCAGTAACTAAGTGTCTTGCAAACACGGCGCTCGTCCAGCGTGCCCGATTCGAGAATGGAGCGGGCAAAATCGGGATACGCCAAAGCATTGCGCCCCATCCCCATGAGCGCGATGTTACCATCCAGAATATTCGCCGCTCCGGCATTCGGCGCGAACATCTGCAGCCAGCTATAGCCAGTCCCGGCGATCGGCAAATCCGGAAACGTTCGCTGTAGTTCGGACGCCACCTGGAAGTGGCGATCCACGCCAATCAGCGGATGTTCGGGTTGTTCGTAACTCCCTTCGTCCGGAGTCTCAAAAGGACGGCCGATGTGCGGGTTGTAGTAAGGACAACCGAGCGACACATTCAATAACTGCACACCGGCCTCATGAAACAGGCGGATAGCGGTTTTGACATCGGCAAGATCCGGCTCCATCGGATTATCGCGATTCACTCCGAATCCCCACGGATACGGAGTCGGATAGGGCATCGGAACACCCAACCGGGTCACGGGATCCATCGTATACGGCACGCCGTCGAAGCAGCCGAGCCGCATGCAGAGCACGATATCGGGCCCCAGTTCATCGCGCAGGCGGCGCAGAACCTCGCAGGCAAACCGGCATCTGTTTTCAATACTGCCGCCATACTTACCCGGCCGCGTGGTCGCACCCATTAACTCACTAAGCAGATAGCCGTGAGTAATCTTCAGATCGAAGGCGCGGAATCCGGCCTTGACCGCTAGCTTGGCGGCATCGATATACCGATCCTGTAGCCGGTCTAACTCATCGTCGGAAACCACCGGAAAATCGGCCGGCGTGTTCGTCTTAGCGTCCAGAACCGGGTTATGATACGCGATGCTCTTGAACTCCGGTACCGAATACCGGCCCGACTGAGTTAGCTGCAGCGGCTCAAGCAGGTCGGTGTCGGTCCCCCACTCCTCGCGGTGCACGCGCCTGAGCATCTCCAGAATCCTCGCAAAATCGTCGACGTTCTCCTCGTGTATCCATAACTGCCGCGTGTTCGCCCGCCCCTCCGGCACGACGGCCGTCGCCTCAAACCAGAGGAGTTTTGCGCCGCCCCGTCCGAATCGTTCGTACCGGCGCCAGGTCAATTCGCCCGGACGGCCGTCGAGCGTGCCATCGCAGCCTTCCATCGGATGGATGCAAATCGAATTCCCAATCCGAAAACCCGCCAGATCGACAGGCCGCCCCAGGGCCTCGCGGACGCGCGATGCGTCCGGCTCGAATCGTATATGTTTCAGACCCAGCTCGCTACAATTTTGCTGTAGCTGTTCCAGGCTTTTGTAGGTGAAGTGTCTCATCGAGTCTCGAATTGCGAGGAAGGATCAGGATTGAGATAGCGCCGATCATAGCTACGGCCAGAACGGCACCCATGGCGTAAGTGTAGTTCCCGAGTTTTTGGTACAGAATCGAGACGAAATACGGAAACCAGGTCTGGCCGATGGTGTTTACCGGCAGAATGATCGCCATCGCGCGCGCCAGACTGTTGACGCCGAACTGCTCGGCTGCCATCAGCGGGATCAACATGTAGTCGGCACCCATACCAAAGCCGAACAGGATCGCGAATGCATAGAGGAAAAACTGGTTCGAAGGGCCGACGGCCAACAGAAGCGGGATGGTTGCGGCTACCAGGAAATAAGTGACGGCCATCACCGCTTTCTTCGAGAACCGGTCCGCGAGCCCGCCGATCAGCAGCCGTCCTGCAATGCTCGACCCAAGAATAAAGGCAGTAGCATTCCGCCAAGCGGCATCCACATGTTCGCCCTTAGTGAATCCCTGATCGAGAAATACAAATTTCATGTGGAAGTTGATAGCTCCAATCGATCCGATGGAACAGAAGCTACCAATCAGGAGCAGCCAGAAGGGCCAACTGTGCAGTAACTCGGCGAAAGTCGCGGATTGGACAGCAGTCTCGGCGGGCGCCTGTAAATCGCCGTCAGGAAACTGTCCGATATCGGAGGGACGGTCCTTCAGGAATAGCAGTACAATCGGCCAGGATAGAAGCACGATGCCCGCCAGAATCAGCAGGGCGGTTCGAAACCCATACCTGTCGGTTACAAACTTCACCAGGAACGAGGCCAGCAAGCCCATCAGCCCGACGCCTACATACACGATCCCCATCGCCTTGCCGCGATTCCGCCGGAACCAGTGCGACACGATTAACTGGTGCGGAATCGGCCCGGAGAAGATGTAGCCGATGGTGTAGAGCACCCAGAACCCGTAGTAGATCCAGATGGCCGATCCCATCCAACTGAAGCCGGCGAGCGCGACGGCCGTTAGTGCCGTGCCCACCAGGATCAACTTCTTGGGGCTGAAGCGGTGGATCACCAGCGGACCCACCCAGATGGTCAGCAGCGCCGCCAGCGGAAAACCGAGCGTGATGTCCGCTCGCGACCAGCCGAACTCGCGCTGAAAATAGTCGAAGAAGAAGCTGATGTTGTAGTACGGCACACCGACGGCAACGCCGAACGTGACAAAGGCCGCGGCAGTTACGATCCAACCGTAGAACTTGCGTGTCATGGCATATGTCCAGACTCTCTAGCATACGGGACACGAGTGCCCTCGCGGGAAACGCCGGTCTCGCTATTGCAAACACCGCTTGAAATAGAGAACGGTGGATGTTTCCATCGAGCCTCGGACGACGCCGGTCATTTCCCACCTCTGCTTACCTAATTGCGCAAGTGCTTTGGCATTGCCGGCCTTCTGTACACGAAACGCCTGCGCAGGCCGCATCCCCTCGGTGGAACCGAGTGGTTCCGAAACCGCCGCATCGCCAAGGGCGGGACGGCATGCGCAGTACCATATCACTACCGATCCCGTCATGTCCCCCGCACGAATCCTCGCCTTCGACATCCTCCTCGCGACACTCCGCGGCGGCTACGCCTCCGACCTCCTGCTCGCCCGCGCCCAACCCCTCGACTCCCGCGACGCCGGACTCGCCCACGAACTCGTCTTCGGCTGCTTGCGCCGCCAAGCCCAACTCGACTACCTGATCCAGCACTACTCCGGCCGCTCTCAACGGCTCGACCCGGAAGTCCGCATCGCCCTGCACCTTGGCCTCTATCAGATCCGCTACCTGGAACGCATCCCGCGTCACGCCGCCGTCAGCGAAAGCGTCGAACTCGCGAAACGAGCGCGCAAGCGATCCGCCGCGGGATTCATCAACGCCGTCCTTCGCAAGGCCGATCGCGAACCCGTGTCCTGGCCCTCTCCCGCCGTGGAATTCTCGTGCCCCGAGTGGCTTCTCGCGAAGTGGTCGCGCGATTACAACCTCGAAACCGCTCGCGCCATCGCCGCCGCAGCGCTGAACGAACCCGAAACGTACGTGCGCACCTCCGATCCCGCACCCGAGCTCGAACCGACCGATGTCCCGGGCGCTTTCCGGGTCCTCCAGGGATCGCCGCCGCCCGGCGCCCGCGTGCAGGACATCGGGTCGCAGTCCATCGTCCCACTGCTCGATCTCCAGCCGGGCCTCACCTTTCTCGACCTTTGCGCCGCTCCTGGAAACAAGACCGCCCAGGCGCTCGAATCCGGCGTCTCCACCATCGCCTGCGACCTCTACCCCCACCGCCTCCGCCATGTGCAAGGCTGCTCCCGCATCGCCCTCGACGCCGCGCAACCGTTACCCTTTCGAACCCAATTCCAGCGGATCCTGGTGGACGCTCCTTGCACCGGCACCGGGACGCTCGCCCGCAATCCAGAGATCAAGTGGCGGCTCACCCCGTCCGACCCTGCGCGGCTGGCCCAACTGCAGCGAGACATCCTCCTCAACGCCCTCCGCGCGCTGACTCCGAATGGACGGCTCGTCTACTCCACCTGTTCCCTTGAAAAAGAGGAAAACCAGGATGTGGTTGCAGCCGTCCTAGAAGAGAGGAACGGCGTCCGGCTACTTGAGACGGCCAGCCGGATTCCCGGCCTCGTCGCCGGCGACGGTTTTTTCGCTGCCGTGCTAGCATTTGGGTAGCCCTCGAAATGCAGGAAATCCTCCCGTCCATTCTCTCGGCTGATTTTGCGCGCTTAGGTGAAGATATCGCCAAAGTCGAACGGGCCGGTATCTCCATGCTTCACGTGGACATCATGGACGGGCATTTTGTTCCGAATTTGACCATCGGTCCGCCGGTGGTGCGGTCCATCCGGAAGATCACGCGGCTGACCCTGGACGTTCACCTGATGGTTACCGATCCGGACAAGTACGCACCCATCTTCATCGAGGCTGGAGCGGACCAGGTGCTGGTTCATCAGGAAGTCTGCCCGCACCTGGATCGTACGCTTCGGATGATTCAGTCCGAAGGTGCTCGCGCGGGGGTCGTCTTGAATCCTGCCACTCCAGTTACTACACTCGCCGATGTGCTGGATCTGGCGGATTACGTCCTGATCATGAGCGTCAACCCCGGATTTGGCGGCCAGCGCTTCATCCCCAATACGCTCCGGAAAGTACGTACCCTCGATGCGTGGCGAAAGGAACGGGGATTGCAACTGCCGATCGAGATCGACGGCGGCGTATCATTGGAGAACCTCGGCGACGTTGTACGGGCTGGGGTTGACTGGGTTGTGGCTGGGTCGTCGATTTTTCACAGTGAGGACCCGGAGGCCACAGTCCGTCAAATGCAGCAAGTGGCCCGTGAGGCGATCTCGGTCCGCGCTTAAATTCTGAAGTACGTGAGTTGTAGATATGCTTTCGAATCGTAACTGGTTATCGCGCGTCACTATCGCGCTGCTCGTTGGCGGATTACTGGCCTCCTATGGCTGCCGTCATAAGAAATACGAGAATCCGATCACCAAAGACACGCAGCAGCCCGATAAGGTGCTGTTCGACAAGGCGGTGAAGGACATCGAGCGCGGCCGCTATGAGGTGGCCCGTCTAACCCTCAATACTCTGATCAACACCTACGACACCAGCGAGTATCTGGCCAAGGCGAAACTTGCCATCGCCGATAGCTGGTTCCGCGAGGGTGGATCGCACGGTCTGGCGCAAGCCGAAGCCGAGTACAAGGACTTCATCCTGTTCTACCCGACCATGGAGGAAGCCGCCGAATCGCAATACCGCATCTGCGACATTCATTACAAGCAGATGGAGAAGCCGGATCGCGATCCGAATCAGGCTCTTCGCGCCGAGGCCGAGTGCCGCCAGTTGCTGACCCAATTCCCGAACAGCAAATACGCGCCCACCGCCGAGCAGCGCCTCCGCAACATCCAGGAAGTGCTCGCCGAATCTGAAATGCGCGTGGCCAGTTTCTATCACAACAAGGGCAGCCATCCCGCCGCCGTCAACCGGTACCGCGTCGTGGATCAGTATCCGCTCTACAGCAGTGCCGACGAAGCGCTCTGGCTGCAGGCCGATTCGTATTCGAAGATGGGACCGCGCTTCCGCTCCAAGGCCGGAGAAGACTACCAGCGCATCGTCCGCGATTATCCGCTCAGTCCCTACGCCGAAGATGCCAAGTCCCGGCTGAAGGAACTCGAGATGCCGATTCCGGAGGCCGATCCCGTCGCGCTCAACCGGATGAAGTACGAACTCGAGAATCGCACCAAGCGCGGCATGGTCAGCTCTGCGCTCGACCTCTTCCGGCATGGCCCCGACACCAGCATGGCCGCTAAATCGGGTAGTCCCGCGATGACCAACATGCGGCCGACGGTCCCCGACAGCGTCCCCGCTCCGAAGGGCGAGACGGGCTTCACGGGCGACGTGTCCTTGCAGCCAGTAGGCGACTCGACGGCGCTCGACAAGAATCCGGATGCTCGCCAAGTGCAACCGGTACAACCCGGTGCGGCCACCGTGCAACCCGCGGCTAACGAGCCTCTGCCGAATAACCATCCCTATCCGGTCGGGAAGCAGAAAAAGCAGAAAAAGAGCAGGACCAAGAAGCAGCCGGAAATCGCCCAGCCCGCGCCCGCTGCAACCGGCCAGCAAAAATAGCCGCGCCAAACGGGGTCTGCGCCTGATACAACGGTAGGGATGAATCCGATCTTGCTGGCGGACGACAGCCCTCACGCCCAACGCATGGGCGAGCGAATCTTCCGCGACGAAGGTTACGACGTGGTGAGCGTCACCGACGGTGACTCAGCCATGCTGCGGCTGTCCGAGGTGAATCCCGATCTTGTGGTGGCGGACGTGTTTCTTCCCCGCAAGTCTGGCTTTGACATCTGCCGCGCAGTCAAGAGCAGCGAGAAGCACCGCCATGTTCGAGTGGTCCTCACCGCCGGACTCCTCGAAACATTCGACGAGCAGGAGGCTCGCGCCGCCGGGGCCGACGCTATTATCCGCAAGCCGTTCGAATCGTCGGTGGTGCTGGAGACCATCAAGCCGCTCATCGAAGGGGCCGCCCGCGAGCGCGAATATGTGCCTCCGGCCGCGGCACCTCCGGCCGATGAACCCGCGCCTCAACACTTCGATCCGGAGCCTCCACCTGCGCCGTCGATTCAACTGAGGTCCCACGAGTCCGATGTCGAGCCCGGCGCCGCTGTCACCCAGGAGGAGTTGCTTCGAGCTGCCATAACCGTCGCCCTCGATTCCGCCTTCCCTGCGCTGATCGACGACATCACCACGCAGGTGCTCCGGAATCTCCGTGCCGGAGCCGCTAACTATGAACCCGCGCCCGATAGCGTCCCCGTGCCGGTCGCGCCGCTTGCCGATTCCGCCAAAGCCGAATAGCCGATGCCAGAAAACACGTTTGATATCGTTTCCAAAGTGGAGATCCCCGAGGTGGTCAACGCCATTCAACAGGCGACCAAGGACATCCACACCCGCTTCGATTTGAAAGACTCAAAATCGTCCATCGACCTGAATGAGAAAGATAACAAGATCACGCTCGCCAGCGCCGACGAGTTCAAACTCAAGGCGGTGACGGAGATCCTCGAGCAGAAACTGGCCAAACGCAAGGTGCCGCTGAAGTCGCTCAATTTTGGGCCGATTCTGCCGGCCGCCGGATCGAGCGTGCGCCAGGAGATCACGCTGCAACAGGGCATCCCGATCGAGAAGGCGCGAGAGATCGTGAAGACCATTAAGGACGCGAAGAAGAAGGTGCAGGCGTCGATTCAAGGCGACCTGGTCCGCGTCTCCGGTAAGGATCGCGACACGCTTCAAGAAGTGATGTCCCTCCTTCGCCAAAACGACTACGGGATCGACATGCAGTTCACGAACTATCGCTCCACTTAGCATGCCGCGCCGGATCGAATCGCTGTTCGTCAACGGCCCGGTGGGACGAATCGAAGCGCTGATCGAGGAACCGGACGATCGCGAGCCCATCGAAGCCGCCGTCGTCTGCCACCCGCATCCGCAGTACGGCGGGACAATGCACAACAAGGTGGTCTATCGTCTGGCTCGCGGACTCCGTCGCGCCGGAGCGGTGGTGCTGCGCTTCAACTACCGCGGTGTGAACCTCAGCGAAGGCGTTTACGATTACGGAATCGGCGAGACCGAGGACGCACGTTCGGCCTTGAGCCTGCTGCTCTCGCGATATCCGAATCTGCCGTTCACGCTTGCCGGATTCTCGTTCGGATCGCGAGTCGCGCTCCGGCTGGGCTGCCAGAACATTGGGGCTCGCCGCGTCATTGCGGCCGGATTCCCCACACGGATGCGCGACACGTCGTTCGTCGCCGGTTGCACCGTGCCGCGCATCTTCATTCAAAGCACGAACGACGAATTTGGCCCGCTCGACGAATGGAAGCCGTTCATCGAGCGTCTACCCGAACCGAAACAGACTATCATCATCGAGGCCGCCGACCACTTCTTCACTGGAGCACTCCAGCAGTTAGAGGATGCCGTGGCGGGGTTGTAGCCTCTACGACGCGCGAGTTACCGGGACCTGTATCTCGGTCACATACGACTCATCATCCGGGCGAACCGGTTGCGAGTTCTTTAGGTATAGCTCGCGAATGGGTCCGGCGATGCGGTAATTGCTGGCCTCAATCCAACGGTGCACCGCGTCATAAGCCTCGCTGAGCCGGTTGTACGCGCCGTTGTGGACGATGCTCGCGACGGTTTCCGCGGGGAGTTCGCGGACCTTCACCCTCCCTTTCTCCGGAACGGCGCTCTTTAGATATACGCCGCCTTCGGCATCGACGTCGTGTTCCTTGTATTCGGCATCGTGCCAGAGCGCTACGGGGAGTCCGCCGAACGCCGCTGGACCAAGCGTGCCGTATAACTCGCCATACAGCGATCCAATTGACTGGTAATTCGGAATGGTCGCGCGCACAGAGGCCATCCACTGCGGCGCGGTTTCTTTGATCAGTACGTCGTTGCTCATAATTCCTTCCTGTTCGATGAGCGTAAGCCGTGCGTCGAGACGGGCGAGGCGATCCAGTTCGGCTTGTACGCGCTCCCGCTGTTCGGTCTGCCGGAGTTTCAGCATGCCGCGAAGTTGGTCCGGTGTGATGCCGTCGTTCAACAACGCGCGGATGCTGTCGAGCGAAAAGCCGAGGTCCTTGAGGGCCAGGATCCTGTGCAGGCGGGGAAGTTGGGTAGCGGAGTAGTAGCGATAGCCGGTTGAGGCATCGACGTGGATGGGATGGAGGAGTCTCGATTCGTCATAGTAGCGGAGCGTCTTAACCGAGACCTGCGTGAGACTGGAGAAATCGCCGATCTTGAGCACGATCCAGTTGTAATCGCTCCAGTAGGGGGAGAGTCAAGCAGTTTTTCGTGTGCGATACTCGACTGCGTGACAGCGGACGATTTCCGGCGTTTGGCATTGAGTCTGGAGGGCGCGGAAGAGGGGTCGCACATGGGTGCGGTGGATTTCCGCGTCGGCGGGCGGATTTTCGCGACGCTCGCTTCCGTGCGCGAGGGCTACGGTAACCTGATGCTGACTCCCGAGCAGCAGGCGATCTTCGTGGAGGAGGCGCCAGACGTGTTCCTGCCGGTCCCCGGCGGCTGGGGACGCAATGGAGCGACCCACATTCGCCTCGCGGCCGTGAACGAGGACGTCCTCGAAGGAGCCCTGCGAACCGCCTGGCGTCTACGTGTTGAGTCGAATGCCAAAACTCGGCGCAAGGGGCGGAAGGGAAAGGCCTAGTCGCGTTCGATCCTGCGATTCACTTGTTGCAGTTATTGCATCTAATGCATTTAAGACGTGGGATGAAGATAGAACACGAAGGAGACCGCTATGACCATGCTTGCCCACAGACAACTACCGCCTTCTGCACAGGACGCGGCTATGGCGCGCGTTTCCGGCCAGGTTCTTTTCCCCTTCGTCCAGCAGAAGCGCCCTTTGAAGCTGCGCGTCCGCGAGGCTGGCCACGAGAAACCGCTGGAGTTGCCCGCGGGCGCAGTCGCCCTGCTCATGGAAATTCTCGAAGCGATGGCGGCCGGGCGGGGCGTGACCTTGATCCCGGAAAACGCCGAATTGACGACGGTACAGGCCGCCGATGTGCTGAACGTCTCGCGACCGTTCCTGATCAAGCTCCTCGATGAAAATGTTCTGCCGCACCGGAAGGTGGGCAAGCATCGGCGCATTCGCTTGGAAGACGTGATGGCCTACAAGGCGAAGATCGATGCTGAACGCGAAACGGTACTCGATGAACTCGCCCGCGAGGCGCAAGAACTGGGGATGGGCTATGACCGGCAATGAGCCATTACACGGCTCTTCTCGATGCGAACGTGCTCTATCCGGCGCCGCTGCGCGATCTGCTTCTGCAACTGGCCGTCTCGGATATCTTCAAGGCCAAATGGTCTCGGGAATGGATAGAATCCCTGTTGCGGAACGAGCCGCATCGGGATCGCGCAGCGCTTGAGCGAACGCGCGACCTGATGGACAAAGCGACGCGGGATAGTCTGGTCACCGGCTATGAACCACTGATTCCGGCTCCTCTCGCTTCCCGATGCCGATGATCGGCACGTGCTCGCGGCTGCCATCGTCGAGCGCTGCGACGTAATCGTGACGCAGAATCTCAAACATTTTCCAAAGGCGGCGCTCGCCCCCTTCCATATCGAAGCTCAACCATTTGAGCCTTGTGCCGGGTGTTTTCTGCAATGCGGTGCGAACGGTCCGGGCACGGCTTGTCAGCCCGCCCTACAGTGTCGATGATTATCTGGCGACTCTGACGCGCCAAGGCCTCGTGGCGACAGCCGACGAGTTACAATCCTTCGCAGGACTACTTTGAAGCGGCGTAGCTGCCCTCCACGAACCTACACGCTCGCGTTGCGCTCCCGATGGCCCCCAAACTGGTATCGCATCGCAGACAGCAGCTTATCCGCGAAATCATCCTCACCTCGCGAACTGAAGCGCTGATACAGCGCCGCGCTCAGCACCGGCGCCGGAGCCGACGACTCGATCCCGGCCATAATGGTCCAGCGTCCTTCGCCCGAATCCGACACTTGGCCGCTGAAATCGGCCAGTTCCGGCGATTCCAGCAGCGCTTTCGCCGTAAGATCCAGCAACCACGAAGCAATCACGCTCCCGCGACGCCACACCTCCGCTACTTCCGGCAGCTTGAATTCGTACTGGTAGTGTTCGGGATTGCGCAGGGGCGTCGTCTCGGCGTCTTTCAAACGCTCCTGTTTACCGGCGTCCGCATGCTTGAGAATATTCAGCCCCTCCGCGTACGCAGCCATTACGCCGTATTCGATGCCGTTGTGGACCATCTTCACGAAATGCCCCGCACCCGCCAGCCCGCAGTGGAGGAATCCTTCATGAGCTGTACTGGCTGAGTTATCGCGGCCAGGAGTCGGCGGCGCGAGTTCGGTACCCGGTGCGAGCGCGCGGAACACCGGATCCAGGTATTCGACAGCCGCATCCGATCCGCCAATCATCAGGCAGTATCCGCGCTCGATTCCCCAGACTCCGCCGCTCGTCCCGACGTCCACATACTCGATGCCTTTCGCCGATAACTCCTGCGAGCGGCGAATGTCGTCGATGTAATAGGAATTGCCGCCATCGATCAGGATGTCCCCTTGGCCGAGTATCGGTGCCAGTTGCTCCACCGTGCCGTCGACGATGGCCGCCGGCACCATCATCCATATGGCACGCCGCCCGGTGAATTTCTTCACGAATTCACCCAGCGTGTGCGCGCCGATGGCGCCCTCCTTCACCAGCGCATCGACAGCCGGCGGATTCACGTCGTACACGATGCACTCGATTCCCGCGCGCATCAGCCGCCGCACCATGTTTGCGCCCATGCGTCCCAGCCCGATCATTCCCAATTGCATCTCGAAAGAGTCCTCCGGGTGTTGGACGCTCGGCGTAGACTGTATGAATCAGATGGTGCACATGAATCGTAGAAATTTCATCACAGGCGCGGCAGCGGCGGCGGCTGTTACCACGCGAACCAGCGCCGCCGTTTCGGGCCGTCCGGCCGTGTTGGGCGGAGAACCCGTGCGGACTACGGCCTTTCCATCGTGGCCCGTCTTTGACGAGGCCGAAGAGCGCGGCGTTCTCGGCGTGCTCCGCAGCGGCAAGTGGAATCGCGGTACCGGGGGTGTCGTATCGCGATTCGAGACTGCGTACGCGAACCGCCTCGGAGCCGCGGGTTGCCTCGCAACGGCAAACGGCACCAGCGCGCTGCTGACTGCGTTGAACGTCCTCGACATCGGGCCCGGCGACGAAGTGATCGTGCCGCCCTACACCTTCATCGCCACCGTGAACGTCATCCTGCAGGTGCATGCGATGCCTGTGTTCGTCGATACGGACCCCGCCACCTTTCAGATCGACGCTCGCAAGATCGAGGCCGCCATCACGCCGCGGACGGCCGCTATTATGCCGGTGCATCTGGGCGGTAACGTCGCGGATCTCGATACCATCCTCGCGGTCGCCGGGCGGCGGAACATCCCCGTCATCGAGGACGCATGCCAGGCCCATTTGGCCGAGTGGAAGAAGCGTCCGGTATCGACGTTCGGCAAGTGCGGCGCATTTAGCTTTCAGGCCTCGAAGAATCTGAACTCGGGCGAAGGCGGCGCCGTTATGTCGAACGATCGCGACTTCATCGAGCGATGTTACGCGTTTCACAACAACAGCCGCGGCCGCGGCAACAACGGCGCCGATTTTAGCTATCGCAACAAGGGTCTCAACGTCCGCATGACCGAGTTTCAGGCGGCTCTGCTGCTGTCGCAGATGACTCGGCTCGAGAAACAGATGAGGGTGCGCGAAGCAAACGCGGCGTATCTGACGAAGGCGCTCGACGAGATTGCCGGCATTTCTCCGGCGCGCATGTACGGGCAGACCACGCGCAATGCCTACCACCTCTACATGTTCCGCTACGACCGCGAGCCGTTCTCCAGCCTCTCGCGCTCCGCGTTCCTGAAGGCTCTCGCCGCTGAGGGGGTGCCCGCCTCGGGTGGCTACTCGCCGCTCAATCGCGAGCCGGTGTTGAAGAATACGCTCGAGTCGCGCGGCTACCGGCGCGTGTACGGGGAACGCGACATCAGCCAGTGGGCCGAACGAAACCACTGCCCGGCGAACGACCAACTGTGCGGTGAAGCGGTGTGGTTCACGCAGACCATGCTGCTGGGCCCGCGCCAGGGCATGGACGACATCGTAGCCGCGATCCGCAAGATTCAGGCGCATTCCAGCGAACTGGCGAAGGCTTGATGCGGGCCGCGGTCGTCGCGCTGCTGACCGTAGTCGCGGCGTATGGCTCCGGGTTTCAAGCGGGCGCCGCCAAGGTCCCGATCACGCCGCGTACTCCGGTCTGGCTGACAGGATTCGCCGCCAGGACAAGTCCGGCCACCACCGTCGGACTCGACCTGTACGCGCGCGCCGTAGCGCTCGAAGATCCATCCGGATATCGCGTCGTGATTGTGACGGCCGACCTCCTCGGCGTCACCCGCGAGATCACATCGGAAGTGGCAGAGCGTCTCCAGAAGCGCACGGAACTCGGCCGGATGCAGGTGCTGTTCAATGCGTCCCACACGCACTCCGGCCCAGCCGTATGGCCGCGGCTCGATCTGGCTCCGTTCACATCACCGGAGCGGGATGCCGCGAACCGGGAGTACGGGCGATTCCTGGCCGATCAATTCGAAGCCGTCGCGATGAACGCGCTCGGGCACCTGGAGCCGGTGACGCTCACCTTCGGCTGGGCGCAGGCTTCGTTCGCCATGAACCGGCGCGCCGAGCAACTGGCAACACTGCGGCCTGGCGAGCATTTCGCCGCGCCGGTCGACTCGCGGGTTCCAGTTCTGCGCATGACCCGAGCGGATGGCCGCGAACTGGCGGTTCTATTTGGATACGCCTGTCACAACACGGTGCTGACTTCGACCACCAACGAAGTAAGCGGCGACTACGCAGGATACGCGGCACATGCGCTCGAGCGCGATGGCGCCGTCGCCCTATTCATAACCCTGTGCGCGGGTGATCAACGGCCGATGCCCCGTGGGTCGCGCGAACTCGCCATCCAACACGGCGAGGCCTTGGCGGAATCCGTCACCGCTGTTCGCGGCACCGCAGTCCACGGCCGATTGCGCGCTGCCTACGCTGAGACGAGACTCGGATTCCAGGTGCATGGCCGCGAAGTGTACGCCGCGGAAGCCGCCAGTTCCGACTTCTTCCTGGCCCGCCGAGGCCGCGCGATGCTCGCCGCAATGGACGCGGGCAAGCCAGTGCTCGACACGCCGTATCCCGCGCAAGCCATCGCCATCGGGCACGATTTCGTTCTGCTCGCGCTGGGCGGCGAGGTGGTGGTGGACTACGCACTTCGCCTCCGGGACGGGTATCCCGGCATCCCACTGATCGTCGCTGCCTATTCGAACGATGTCATGGGTTACATCCCGTCGCGGCGCATGCTCGACGAGGGTGGGTACGAGGCTGGCGATGCGATGATGTACTACGTCCAACCCGGCTGGTTCCGGGCAGACGTTGAGGATCGAGTTATGGAGTTAGCCCGGCGCGTTCTCAGCCAGGCAGGGGTAAACCGATAATATGCGGCCCGATCATCGCTGCCATTGTGCTGGCAGCCATCGCGCTACTGGCGTACATGGTCTTCCGAACCCCGAGCGACTGGGAGAGACTCGCGAAGTTGCAGAAAGAGGTCGGCTCGTCCGGCATCGTCTTCTTGCTGGGCTGCAAAGTCTTCCTCCTCGATCTGTCGGGCAGGAAGATCCGCCGCGAAAAAGTTCTGCAGACGGGCTTCTATCCCTGGTTCACCACCTGCGTCGAGCAATCGATGAAGCTCGACGGCAAGCATCTCCGAGTGTGGCTCTCAAACACAGCAATTGGCGCGGGCGGCGGTAACATCGGCGGCGGTAACTATCGGAGCGAGGACGGCCGCAATTGGGAGAAGAACACACACGAAGGCTGCCGTCCTGTCTCGGAAGCTCAGCCGTAGCCGGACTACCGGCCCTTCCGCCGCACCTTCTTCACGGGTTCCGGCGGCACATTCTCCGCCACCAGCACAATCTCCTTCGCTCCCAACTGCGATTGCAGCACTTTGCTTAAAATATCCACCGCAGCCTGATCCATCGGCTTCTCGCCCCGAAACTTCGCCCGTACCAGCATTCCCGACGGCGTGAATCCCAACTCGTAATCCAGCAGTTTGACATCCGCGGGCCACACGGCCCTCAACGATGTGTCGAGGCGGGGCAGCAGTTCCGCGCGAACCGAGTCGAACGTCGGAGGCGCGGGCGGTAGGATCGGAGCGGGGACCGGTGCAGTCAGGCGTTCTCGCAAGATCGCCAACTCCTCTTCACTCGCCACTTTCCGGACCGAGAGCGTCACCTCCTTCCGAGTTCGCCGGATGAGATCTCGTTCGGCATGCCGCACTTTTTCGGGATCCACTGCCGATGTCACCACCAACCGGATCAGCAGATGATCGCGTCCGATCTCGGTCTGCTGCGATAACAGATTATCCGCCGGCACCAGTGCGCGAATCGTATCCCGAGCCGCCAACCGCGTCACAGCCTCATCCGTCAACTGCTGCAGCGCCTGCCGCAACGGCACGAACAGCAACGCCAGCAGCACCACCATCATCAACACGCGCCACCGCAACCGCCCGACTTCTTCAATCCCGCGGCCCAACTTCGTCCGAGTCAGCGAACGGTACAGCCAGTCCTGCATCGCATGTTGTTTGATCAGCCGGTCTACCCGCTCGCGGACATCCGGCGCACCCATGCCGACCGCCAGAAACACCAAAAACGCGCTCGCCGAAATCGCAACCAGGTTCGTCAGGAACAGCAAGCTCGCGCCGCCCATGATCGTGGTATTGAAACCGCTGCCGACCCCGAATCCCAAGGTGCACAGCGGCGGCATCAACGCGACCGCAATCGCGACGCCCGGCAACGCCGTCACGCCTCCACCCTCGGCGGTCCGGCAGACAACGATGGAACCCGCCAGCCCCGACATCATCGCGATCCCGAGATCCAGCAGGTTCGGCTGCGTGCGTCCCAGAATCTCCGACGTCGCCGAATGAAACGGTAGCGCCCACACCAGTGCGGCGGAAAACCCGACCGCCACAAACACGCTCAGCAGCAGATTCGATACCGACTTGATTCCGAGATACAGATCCGCGGTCACCAACGCGAGACCCGTCGCCAGAATCGGGCCCATTAGCGGTGAAATCAACATCGCGCCAATCACCACGGCGGGACTGTTCAACACCAGTCCCAACGTCGCGATGCCGGCCGAAAACAGAATCTCCAGCCAGTAATTAACGTTGCTCAGATCGGCGGCCTCGTGCAGCCGGACGTAGATCGCCGGGCGCGATCGGGGATCGATGCCTAGATGTTCATCAATTCGCCACCGGTTGGGTAGAGCGTTGGCCGCCATAACCGTGAGTCTACTCGCAAATCCGGCCCTTGTTGAGAGGCGCGGCTGGACGGTCTACAATCTTGAATATTCTTTCACTGCTGTGTCGTCACACAGAAGGACAAGCATGCCGCTTCCGGTAAATTTGCGGTTGGTGATAATAGCCGGCGTATTTGCGCTGGCGGCTGTGGCGCAGCCGAACGTCTCCGCATGGGATGTGCTGAAGCACGGCTTGGCGGATACGAATCCCGACCTTCGAAAACAGGCGGTGTTGTCGATCTCGAGCGTCGGCCCTGCTCCGGAAGTAATTGAGATGCTGAACGAAGCACTCCGGGACAAAGATCCGATCGTCCGTCAGACCGCCGCCGCCGCTATCGGCGATGCGAAACTGCGGCAGTGTATTCCGAACCTGAAGGCCGCTCTCAATGACACTCCGGAAGTCGCGTTCACCGCGGCCAGGACGCTGTGGGATATGGGTGACACCAGCGGCCGCGACGTGCTCTCGGAGATCCTAACCGGAGAAATGAGGGACAGCACTGGCTTCTTCGCAGGCGCGATGCGCGATGCCAAGGCGAAATTGCGGAATCCGAAAGAGTTGGCGCGGATGGGGATGATGGAGGCGTCAGGCGCTCTGCTCGGTCCTTTTTCGATGGGAATCACGGTTGCGCAGGACATGCTGAAGGACAGGGGAGCCCCGTCGCGAGCGCTGGCCGTCACTCTACTGTCAAAGGACTGCGATGCGCGGGGCGCACAGTTGATGGAGTGGGCCATCGCGAATGATAAGAACAACCTGGTGCGGGCTGCCGCCGCGAAGGCTCTCGGCAAGTGCGGCAGTATCGGGGCCATTCCGAAACTGATGCTCCTGCTGACCGAGGATAGCGTTGCCGTGCGGGACATGGCCGCAGCGTCGGTGGTTCGTATTAGCATTGAGAAGATGCCGAACCAGTGAGGCCATCCCCGCCAATGCTTTGGGAGTAAGATACGGTACGTAGGCAAGAAGAGGAGGGCGGCTTGGGGGATCGTAGGCTTGGCAGGTACTAGCCTTACTCCGACCGTAGGGCTAAAATAGGCCCCCCTGATTTGCTAATCCTTTCGATTTCTAGAGCCGATACTGATAGTGTATGCTGGACCGGCGAGTAGAAACGCGCATGCTTTGCGCTGACCTGGTGGACTTGCACTGGAAAGACCAGAATGGCAAGACCCGCCGAGTGGTGGCGAATCTCGAGGATATATCTCTCTCTGGCGCCTGCATCCAATTGGAGAAGCCCATCCCTCTGGGTACGAAGGTCCGGATGACCTACCCGAAGGGTGAGTTGTTCGGCTGCGTCCGCTACTGCGTGTACCGCGAGATCGGATACTTCTTAGGCGTCGAATTCGACGGAACGTCGCGATGGTCCCTCAGGCAGTATCGCCCGCAGCATCTCCTGGATCCACGTCGGCTCGTCCGGAACGCTCCCACCCGGCCGCCAAAGAGCAAGGACGGCGGATTGGTAAACTAGCGCACACTACGATCCCTGTTGGGAAATTCACAAATCTTTGCAAAACGGGTCCGCTCCTCCGAAACCGACCGTCAGCTAAACTAGAGAATGTTAGTATCAGTTTTATCGAACTCGTAACTGACATTTATCGTCTGTATTGGGTGGGAGATCTCTGTGAAGAGGAAGACGAAGGTAATTATCGGCGTAGTGGCCGTGCTGGTTATCGCGGCGGGCATCTTTGCCAGCATTCGAATGAGCCAGCGGGGCATCGTGACGGTGCAGACGGGCAAGGCCGTCCGGCAGGACCTGACGAGTGTCGTCACTGCCTCGGGTGAAATCAAGCCCCGTAATTACATCAACATCGGCGCCAACGCGCAGGGCCGTATCACCGCGCTTCTGGTGAAGGAAGGCGACCACGTTCGCAAGAACGAGGTGGTGGCCCGTATCGAATCCATTCAAGCCCAGGCGGATGTTCAAGCCTCGCGAGCCTCGGTCAATTCCGCTCAGGCCGACTCATCCGCGGCCGAATCCGGATTGAAGGCCATGGACGACGCAATCACGACGGCGCAAGCCACCGTGGACCGCTCGCGAGCCGATCTCGAGCGGGCCAAATCCGATTTCGATCGCGCAAAGCAGTTGTTCAGCGACAAGCTGATCGCCAAGCAGGATTTCGATGAGAAAAAGTCGGCTTACGATTCCGCCGCCGCCGCCATTCGCGAAGCCCAGGCGCGCGTGGATCAAGCCAAGTCACAGCGGGCTCAATCCGCTGCTCAACTGAACGCCGCGCAACGCCGTGTGACGCAGGCAGATGCATCACTGACTCGGATTGCCGACGTGCTGGCCAAACACGATGCCGTGGCTCCTCTCGACGGCGTCGTGACGAACCTGCCCGTCAGGGTGGGCGAGACGGTGGTCCCCGGTATTCAGAATTCGTCGGCAAGCACTCTGATGACCATCGCCGATATGTCCCTGATTACCGCCGAGGTGAAAGTAGACGAAACGGACATCGTGAACGTCAGTCTGGGACAGACGGCGGATATCACGATTGACGCAATCCCGAACAAGACCTTCAAGGGGCATGTGTCCGAAATCGGCAACACTGCCATCCTGCGTTCCACCGGAGTCGCGGCTTCCCAGAGCGCCGTGTCGAGCCAGGAAGCGAAGGACTTCAAAGTGGTGATTGCGATGGACAATCCACCGGACGAGATCCGGCCCGGTCTGTCCTGCACGGCCAAGATCGTAACGGCCACCCGTCAGAACGCCGTCAGCATTCCGCTGCAGGCGCTGACGGTGCGCACTCGCGGCGACCTGGAACCGCAGAAGAAAGGTGTCCAGGCCGCGACGAACGTGAGTCCGGCCGAGGAAAAGCGGCGCAAGGAAGAGGTCCAGGGCGTGTTCGTCATCAAGGGCGAGAAGGCGGAATTCCAAGCGGTGCAGACCGGGATCACCGGGTCAACCGACATTGAAGTGACCAAGGGTCTCGACGCCGGCCAGGAGATCATCACCGGCAGCTACAAGGTGATCCGGACGCTCCGCAACGACACCCGGGTGAAGGTAGATAATAAGAGCCCAGTCGTTGAAACAAAGAGTTAACACATGCCACAGGTAGAGATCGAAGACAAAATTGAACGCGGCGAACAGCTAAAGCGCGACGGTGTCATTATTCGCACATACGATCTATGGAAAACGTACATCATGGGCGATCAGGAAATCCATGCCGTGTCGGGTGTGGACGTCGAGATTCGCCGCGGCGAGTATGTGGCGATCATGGGACCGTCGGGCTCGGGCAAATCGACCCTGATGAATCTGATCGGGTGCCTCGATACTCCGACTGGCGGCCTCTACTACCTGAATGGCAAACTGGTCAGCGACATGGACGACGACGAACTGGCCCGAATCCGCAACAAGGAGATCGGGTTCGTTTTCCAGACGTTCAACCTGTTGCCACGAGCGTCGGCGCTCCATAATGTCGAGCTTCCCCTGATTTACGCCGGCCTGTCGGCGGACGAGCGGGCGGAGAAGGCCAAGGGTGCGCTTCGCGCAGTCGACCTCGAAGCCCGTATGTATCACAAGCCGAACGAACTCTCGGGCGGACAGCGGCAGCGCGTCGCCGTGGCCCGGGCGCTGGTAAACACTCCGTCGATTCTCCTGGCGGATGAACCCACCGGCGCACTCGACACCGCCACCGGCAACGAAATCATGGCGTTATTCGAACGGCTATACCAGCAGGGCAACACTATCGTCCTGGTGACGCATGAACACGACATCGCGCTGCATGCCCACCGGATCATCCACATTCGCGACGGCAAGGTGGAACGCGACGAAAAGGTCGAGAAGTAGCGCAGTCCGGGCGGGCACCGCCGTCATGACTCTCATTAGCCGCCGGTTGCCGACCCTCGGCGCGCTCCTCCTACTGCCCGCCCTCGTCGTCTCCGGCCAGATCAAGGCGACAGTCGACGTGGACGCCTCGAAAGTCCTGCACCCGATTCCGCGCACCATCTTCGGCACATTTCTCGAACCCATCGGACATAGCATCTACGGCGGCCTCTGGGCGCAGATACTCGAGAATCCAAGCTTCGAGGACAACCTCTGGAGCGCGGCCCGCATCAGCGACATGGTGAAGCAGCGGCCTGAACTCGCCCGCGCTTCCGGAATGGGCCTGCCCCTGCCATGGGAACCGCTCGACCCCTCGCAAGGCTGGCGCTTCGAGCCCAGATGGGGCGACGCGGCGAACTCGTACCGCTCTCTGCTGCTGATGGCGCTTCCTGGCAAGCAGACCGGCGTCCGCCAGCAGGTGTACCTGCCGGTTCACCGCGTCCTGCGATACACCGGAACCCTCTGGGCCAAGACCGAGAGCGGGCCGAAAGACCTCGAAATCTCGCTGCGCCGTCGCGATCCGGCCGCCGTTCTCGCGAGAGCCGTCATACACATGAATCGGCCTGGTTGGGCGCGCTACGAGTTCTCGCTGGAACTCGAAAAGGCGGCTGTGGCGCCCCGGGAACCCGTGGACTTCGTGATCGCCGCGTCGGACGAAGCGCGGCTGCTGCTGGACCAGGTGTTTCTGTTCCCCGCGGATCAGGTGGACGGGATGAATCCGGAGATGATTGCGATGGCCAAAGCGCTCCGCACTCCGGTGGTCCGCTATGGCGGGAATTTCACCTCCGGCTACCATTGGCGAGATGGTATCGGGCCAATCGACAAACGCGTCTCCATGCTCAATCAGTCGTGGGGCATGCCGGAGTACAACCATTTCGGAACTGACGAATTTCTTCGCTTCTGCCGGCTTATCCACGCCGATCCGCAGGTTGCGCTCAATCTCGGCAGCGGAACACCGGAGGAAGCGGCGGAATGGGTGCGCTACATCGATAGCAAGTGGCCCGGCGGTGGCGGACGCCTGTGGGAGTTAGGCAACGAACTCTGGGGCAACTTCCAGATCGGCTATCCCACCGAGCCGCGCGTTGCCGCCAGAACCCTCGCCTTCTCTTCCGCGATTCGAAAGGCCGACCCGCGCGCCAGGCTCATCGCAACGGGTCAGGATCCGGACCACTTCGAATCCTGGAACGCCGCGCAACTGGCGAACGCAACTGCCGCTTTCGATTACCTCTCCACGCACTTCGTCGTGAGAACGCAATCGGTGGTGAAACCGGATGCGACTCCCGGCTTCATCGCGAGAGCGGCACTGGCCTTGCCGGTCGGGCTGGAGCGGCGGCTTCGAATGATGAAACAGCAGATCGATGCCGGCGAACGCACGCGTGGTAAGGTGAAGATCGCATTCACGGAGTGGCTGTTTGCCAGCCCGGACAAGCAGGCTCCGATGTTCCGGAATCTCGGCGGTGCGCTGTGCACGGCCGGATTCCTGAACACGTTGATGCGCGTCGCCGATTTCGTGACCATCTCCGACATGACGGGTCTGGTGGAATTCGGAGGCATCTGGCAAAACCACGGAGTGACGTACGGGGTGCCCGCATACTGGGCGTTCCGGCTGTACTCCACCGCCAACATCACCCGCCTCGTACAGTCCAATGTTCAGGTGGAAACCTACGACGTCGAACAGGGAGTAACTCGAATCCCGGACATCCCCGGCGTTCCCTACCTCGACGTGACCGCGGCCTTGAACGCGGACGGCAGCCGGTTGACGCTCTTTTGCGTGAATCGTGATGTGTCGCGCGATATCCGCACGGTCGTGAAGCTGAACGGCTTCCAGGCCGCAACCGCAAAGGCGCAGCAGTTGACCGCCGCGGACTTGTCTTCGGTCAACGACGACGAGTCGCCGGGAGCGGTGATCCCGACGGCGGTGGCGGTCCAAGCGAGCAACGGCGAACTCCGCCACTCTTTCCCCGCCCGCAGCGTGACGGTGATTGAACTGGCGCGGTGAAGCCGTCAGCGGCTACGCTCAGATGCCTGCGAGCGAGTAGCTCGTGCTCCGGCCGTCTTTGGGATTGCGAACGAGGACGCCGCGCTCCATCAGCACGAGAATGTCCCGGTGGGCGGTGTCCTGAGAGCACTTGGCAAGCCCAGCATATCGGGACGTCGTGAGCTTGCCTTGAAATCCGTCGAGCAGGCGGTTGATCACTTTGCGCTGCCGGGCGTTGAGTTGCACCTCCTGCATGCGCTCCCAGAACCGGGCTTTTTCAAGCACAGCGCTGAGCGTGACTTGAGCCCCGTCGATGGCGCGCCCGAGGCAGGCGAGAAACCACTCCATCCAGCGAGTGACGTCCATCGTCCCTTTTTGCATCTCCTCCAAAATGTCGTAATAGGCGTTCCGCTCTTGCCGGATCTGCGCCGACATGCTGTAGAACCTCTGCGGACTGTTCTCCGAGCGGGCGAGAGCCATATCCGCGAGCGCCCGTGCGATACGGCCGTTTCCGTCATCGAACGGGTGTATCGTCACGAACCACAAATGAGCGAGACCGGCGTGAAGCACGGCATCCGTCGTCCTGCTCGCCTCGAACCAGTCCAGAAACAGCTTCACCTCACGGTCCACGCGGCCGGCCTTCGGCGCTTCGAAATGGACGTGTTCCTTGCCCACGCGACCTGAGACGACCTGCATCGGTCCCGTGCTGTCGTCGCGCCAGGCGCCCGTGCGGATTTTCGTCATTCCGCTGCGGCCGGTGGGATACAGCGACGCGTGCCATGCGAACAACCGCTCGGTAGTCAGCGGCTGCGCATAGTTGCGCGTGGCGTCCAACGTCATTTCAACAACGCCTTCGACGTTGCGGTCCGCAGGCTTCAGCGCGCCAATATCCATCCCGAGCCGGCGCGCAATCGAAGAACGGACCTGTTCCGCATCCAGCTTCTCGCCTTCGATTTCGCTCGTCTTGAGAACATCCGTCGTGAGCGTCCGTAGCATCGCCTCTTGCTGAAGCTTGAATCCGAGGGCCTCCATGTGCCCGATAAGCCGGCCTTGCCGGTGACGCAAGGACGCGAGAGGCTCGGCGATTGCCTTCGCGCGCCAGTAGAACCGAGGCCAGTCTTCGAGTTCGTGGATATACATTCTCCGCACGCTCTGCGGAGATTATAGCCTGCAATCTCCGCATCACAGTACACCCACATTCCATCCGGAGAGACGGGCAGTGCGCCCCCAGTCGTCCCCAAGTAGTTGGTTTGGACCGCCGGGAAGACGAACGGTTGCGCGGCACTTTGCAGCGAACGGGACAAATTCGATCGCCGGCCCCTCCTCTGCATCTGGGTCGAGAAAGTAGATTCCCGCCGCCGAGAGGGTCCAGACCGCGCGTCTGCCGGTCTTCACGGCTGCGCCGCTTCCGTTGCTCCCGGACCTCCATAGGGTGCTGCGTCTTACCGTCCCGCCTTCCGTTTCCGGCAGGCTCGCTTAATGTTAGCGATCATCTGAAAGCGTAGTTTTTTGGACAACCGCCGATGCGGCTTTCTGTTCGGCGATGCGGAGCATTTTGTACCGCAGGTACTCGAGGTAGGTGTCAGGTGCCGGGTGGTCGATCAGTTCGTCGATGACCGGCTGGAAATACCCGAGCGAGCGTATAGGCGGCAGCGGTGCCACGTCCTCGGGTCTGACCAGGCGGCGCAGCGAGGCCAGCAGGAGCGCTGACTCAACGACAGGCAGGGGGACTGCGCGATCCATACAGGCGCTTGGCCTGCCGCTGATCCTGAAGGTTGGCGCACAACGGCGTATCGGGAAGCTGTACGTACCAGACGATGACGGCGGCTACATAGGCCGCTGAATCCGGGTCGGATGCAGAGGCATTCATTTCTTTCTTCGCCGGGCGGCGGTCTTCAACTCGCTTTCGCGGGACCCGGTAGCTATCGCCCTCGATGACGGTCATGTCGGCATGGTGCAGCAGACGATCCAGCAGCGTGACGATACAAGTAGCGTTGGGAAAGACCTCGTTCCATTCTTTGAACGGCCTGTTCGTTGTGACAATCACGGATTTCCGTTCATAGCGGCGATTGATGACTTCATAGAGTAAGTCAGCGGCTTTGTCGTCAAAGGACAAGTACCCGACCTCGTCGATGCATAAGAGCCCCACGTTGGCGTAGCTGCGCAGTTTGCGGCGGCGTCCTTCCGGGGTCTGGCGCTGCAGTTCCTCGAGAAGGGCCGGAGCGGAACGAAACAGAACCGAACTACCCGCCAAAACCGCCGCGTGACAGATGTTTTGAGCGATCATGGTTTTGCCCAAACCGTTGCGGCCCACCATCACCAGATTGCGGTTTTCCTGAAGGAAGTCCAAAGCGAGAGCGCGCTCCATGACATCGCGTTCGATCTTGGCCGGCCAACTCCAGTCGAAGTCGGCCATGGGTTTGAAACTCTTGATGACGGAGAACCGCAGCCTGCGCTCCAGGCTACGGTGGGAGCGTTCGTCCGCTTCAACCCGAGCCACTTGCTCCAGCACTTGGCGCGGAGACCAGCGCGCTTTTCGCGGCTCGCGCCAGAAAGTCGTCCAGTTCCGCCGGGACGGCGCACAGACCGACATTCTGTAGTTGAACGACGAGACTATTGATCGGGGTCGTCGTCGGAGTTGGCGAGTTCATCGTAAGTCTCCAGAGCGTGAGGTTGGACCTCGATGGCTTGATCCTCGGGGTGGCGGCTGAGATCGACCATGAGCGGCGCCGGAGAGGATGCCGAGCGTTGCTGGCGCCGCAGTAGGAAGGCGACCGAGGAGGCCCGTGAACGACGCTGCCGGCATAGCCTCGCTCACAGATCATCTGATAGATACGCGTCGCACGCAGCCCGGGATGACGGTCCAGAGTCTGGCGAACAAACTCCAAGTAGGGATCGGTGATCGAGTGGCGCAGAGGGCTGCTCCGATTGAAATCGTCGGAGCCGATGGCGTGACGGACAGCGTCGGGGTGAATGCTCAATGCTTGGGCGATGGTGCCGATTTTCCAATGCTCGGCATAAAAATAACGGCGAATCTCGGCGTTGGTTTCTGGACTTATCATTTTGGCTGTCATCCTGACCGCGGAATTCGTGGGAACGGGTCAACGAATCGGCCGCTCCAGCCGCAGTGGATGCAGTACAGGAACGGGACGGCTTTCTTCTCTGGCCGGAGCCGAACGAAAACCCTGCTCGATCCACACTGGACAACTACCCGCGTTGATACGTGAGTTTTCGGCAAAGGTGCATGAATCCCGACTGACATGACTGATAAGGTCGTTCTTCGCCCGGTCTTATCCGGTGAGGAGGAGTGACAATGGCCAGCAGAGAGCCCGGCAGTTTGACGATTCAAGAAGTACGAGATCA
>JBBQGE010000001.1:0-166855 GCA_038322675.1 Bryobacterales bacterium | reverse complement strand
GTTCTCTGCCAAGGTTTCGATCGGCTGGCCGGGCCTTCACCCTCCCGGCTAAATCAGTTTCGAAAGAAAAAAGAATACAGCTTTATCCTGCTGCCCGCCAGCCTCTCACTCAAACATTGGCCGGTTATCGTAGACCATTCGGTACAAGTAGTTAATTTAGGAGCGCTCGCGGCCTACCGGTAAGCTTCTTTTGGGTCGAGGACGCGTTCGATCTTCAGGTAGTCGCCGTGATCGCGGAAGAAGGCGCGGTGACTCTGGGCGTGAAGCCGGATCAGCGGCGGTGTGATGCCCTTCAGTTGTTTGGCGGCGCGTTCGCCGGTGAGAACGTAGCGACCCAGAGTCTTCAGGATCTGGAGCGCGATAGGTTGCTCAATGGCCCGGATATCGGTCTTGGCCTGTTCGGTCTAGACGATCTGTTTGGCCATTCGCTCTACGGTTCCAGGCTCATCTTCTCCCAGTCGGCCATGCTGAGGCCGAACTCGGCTTGGACCTGCTCATGAGGAATGGGATCGTTGTGCTTGCTCCATTCGCCGGCCTCGGCAATGGCTTTGGCCTCGGCAGGACTCTAAGCGTATCGCTATCCTCGTCGAGAACAACTTCGAGAAGATTCCGGACTGCGCCGAGTTTGTTGGGCGGCAGGAGATCGATGAGGGCGTGCACCTGTTGGCGTTCCGGCTGTAGGTCGAATGCCATGCCCTATTTCCTTTCTCCACCGTCCGTTATCGACTGCCGGCGCCGCACTTCGTGCAAGAATCATGCCTTCGAGCACCGAGCGAACGACGCGCTTTTCTTCCTCATCGAAACGCGAGATGGCCTCAAACTGCAAGCGAAGGTCGTCATCGGGGCCGCGTTCATCCTTGCCGAACTGCAACCGATCGGAACTGACCTTGAGGGCTGTGACGAGTTTCCGGATAACTTCGAGAGTTGGCTGCGAGGAACCTGCTTCGTATCGTTTTAGCTGCTGAACATGACCGCCTATGCGGTCGGCCAGGACTTGTTGAGTGAGTCCGCGCTCTTTGCGGAGAGCCGCCAGACGTTCGTGGAAATCGCTCGAATCGGTGCCGGCCACAGATGGACCTCGACAGGTTTCCGCGAGGCTGCCAGGCGATTCCCGGCCCGCCAGGTCCGCAGTTACCAGACGCGGCAGGCGTTGGCGCGCACCATCGGCTGACCGGCCTTGCAGGAGAACGCCGCGGCAAACTGATGGAGATTCGAAACCACCCCGTTAATGCGGTACTCCAACGGTGAATGCGGGTTCGTTACGGCCGTTACACGCCTGCTCTCCGGACGTTCGTCGCCGCAGGCCCATTGCGCCATGCCGATGAAGAATCGCTGGTCAGGGGTGAAGCCGTCGATGGGTTTCAGATTCTCTCCCGAAGTGGCGTTGCGCCAGGCGACATATGCGAGCAACGTGCCGCCGAGGTCGGCGACATCTTCACCGAGAGTCAACCGGCTGTTGATCTTGATGTCGTCGACGATTGTATAGTTCGCATATTGATCGGCGACGCAATCGGCGCGCTTCGCGAATTGGGCAGCGTCTTCCTTGGTCCACCAGTCGCGCAGATTGCCCTTGGCATCGAATTGCCGGCCTTCATCGTCAAAGCCGTGCGTGAGTTCGTGGCCGATGGTCGCGCCCGTGTTGCCGTAGTTCGGCGCGTCATCCATCTTCGGATCGAACAACGGAGGCTGTAGCACGCCCGCCGGGAAATTGATGTTGTTCATCTGCGGGTCGTAGTAGGCATTGACCGTTGGCGGGCTCATCTGCCACTCGCCGCGATCGACAGGCTTTCCGATCTTCGCCAGGTCGCGGAGACTCTCAAATCGGGCGGCCCGCTGCATGTTCCCGGCGAAGTCGCCGCGAACGACGCGAAGCGTGCTGTAGTCGCGCCACTTATCCGGGTAGCCGATCTTATTCACGATCGCGTGCAGTTTCTCAAGGGCACGCTGCTTGGTGGCATCGGTCATCCAGGTGATCTCGTGGAGATCGTTCTCCATCGCCTTTTCGATCGCGCCCGTCATGGCCATCGCGCGCGCTTTCGTATCGGGCTTAAAGGTCCGGGCGACGAACACCTGTCCGAGCGCCTCACCGAGATTCCGATCCACGAGTTGGACGCACTTCTTCCAGCGCGGCGGCATCTGTTGAATGCCACGCAGATACTTGCTGTAAAAATCGAAATTGGCGTTTTCGAACCGCGGCGCGAGGTGTGGCGCGGCCGCGTGGACGGCGTGCCAGCGGAGATAGGTTTTCCAATCGCCGATCGGGCGCGAAGTCAGAAGTGTATTGAACTGCTTGAAAAATTCCGGCTCAGTGACGTTCACCGCCGCAGCGTTGGGAACGCCGAGTGTGGTGAGGAACGCGGTCCAGTTGAACGACGGCGTCAGCGAAGTAAGTTGAGCGCGAGTCAACTTATGGAACAGCTTATACGGATCGCGCTTCTCCACTCGCGTAAGAGTGGCCTTCGCCAGCGCGGTTTCCATGTCTATGACAGTTTGCGCATGCGCCTTCGCCGCGGCTGCGTTGTCCCCCAGCAGCGTGAACATCGTCTGGACGTGCTCCAGATAGCGCTGGCGGGTCTCGACGGATTTCGCATCCGTCTTGAGATAGTAATCACGGTCAGGGAGGCCGAGCCCTCCGCCGAAAGCAAATCCGATGACGCTGGTGGAATCCGAGAAATCCTGATTCGAACTGAACCCAAAGCCGTAACCGGAACCGCGGGAATCCAATTGGAGTTTGGCCATCAACGGCGCAAGTTGCGCGGTGGTGCGCAGCCGTGCGATCTCGTTCAGCCGCTCACGAAGCGGCGTGGAGCCGGCCTTTTCCACCGCCGTTTCGTCCATGCACGACTCAAAGAAGTCGCCGATCTTCTGCTCCGAGGCCGTACGCGACGGAGAGGGCTTCGCGGAATCCTGCAGTATGCCCCACAGGAACCGCTCGTTATCCTCCGCGAGTTTCGAGTAAACGTCCCAGCGCGCCTGATCCGGTGGTATCGGATTCTGTTTGATCCAGTTGCCGCAAGCGAATTTGTAGAAGTCGACACACGGGTCGACGCTGCGATCGATGAACTGGGTGTCGAGACTGGGAGTATAAGGCAGAGACGAGAGCGGCCGGTCCTGCGCCGATACCGTCAGGCACAGGATAGCGGCGAATAACAGCGAAATGAATTTCATGGGTTCCGCTTTGAGGATAACGGATTTCGCGGCAGGCTGAGGATATTCGCGAAAATGCGATAGGCACCCGGCACGCCTTCCGGTAATTGCCGGTAAAAGGCATACGCGTTGTAGATGTAGATGCCCTTTCCATACTTCGCGCAGAGGAATCCGCCTTGCTGCGGCGGTTGGCCCGGATCGTGTGTTTCGAGGAGGGGTTCGTAGCGCGAATCCCAACTGGCGAGCCATTTCGAACCGCGCTCTTCCACCCAGCCCTCGAAGTCGCGAGTGGTGATCCGGTTCGGCCAGTTCCAGATGGGATGCCGCGGATTCAGGATGGTGACGGTGGAGGATTCGTCGGTCACTTCTTCGGGATTTGCTCCCATTTTGTAGGGAAACGGGCCGTAGTTGTGATCGTACTCCGGGGTATTGTACTCGACAATGACGACTCCGCCGTTGCGGACATACTCCAACAGCCGCGCGTTGTGGGCGGCCAATTCCGGGCGTGCGGCATAGGTGCGAATGCCGAGGATCAGAGCATCGAATTTTGACAGATCGCCGCTGACCATGTCGGCGGGCGCGAGTAACTGGACTTTCAGACCGAGATGCTCGAGAGCGGCGGGCACATCGTCGCCGGTCCCCATGATGTAACCGACCTGGAGACCGGGTGCGACCTTCACATCGACGCCGGTGGTGGTGTAAGTGGCGGGCTTGTAGAGATAGTAGGGACGCAGGCCCGCGTAGCCGGTCACTTGGTAGCCTTCGCGATATTCGCGGCCCTCGTACTCGGCGACGGCAGTGAGCGTGTACGGTTGCGCCACCAGATGCGAGGGCGTGATTTGGAAACGGATGGTCTGGTCCTGACCGTCGGCGGCCGTGTCGAAATCGGCAATCGCCGGATCGGCGTGCCATCCGGATGGCACCGTGAGGCGGACCTTGCCCTGGGCGGGACCCTTGACGTTGCTGTGGACCAGGACGGTCAATTCGAATGGGCCGGAACCCAGGGGCGTGATGCCTCTGCGCGGCTCAATGGAAACTGCTATGGCAGGCGCGACCACCAGCGGATGGATTCCAGCCCGCACGTCGCGTCCCGCACGAAACGTAGCGCCATCGAACGATAACTGCGCCCAGGCTGCGAGCGGATATGGCGCAAGAGGCTCGAGGAGAAATCGCCGATCGAGGATGTTGTAGTACGACTGCTCGAGATCCGGCCGCGAGAAGTACGGGCGCGTGCTGAGCGCCTCGGGCGGGACGGTAACCCGGAATGCCGCACCATTTGCTTCGTTGAATTTCACGCCGGTGTGCGATTCGGGCTGGATCTTCCAGGTGTGCTGCTGGCCCGGAGTTTCCACGAACACGCGATCGAGCGTAACATCGGCGCCGCTTTGATTCACGACGCGAACAGCGGTATCGAAGGTCTGGCCGGGAATGACGGTTTCAAATTTGCCGGTGACGGAAGCCTCCACCGACACACCGAGCGCTTCCACCAGCGCAGCATTGAACTGTGCGCGTTTGATCTCGAGTTCGTGGCGCACGTCGTATTTCGAGCGGTCACTCAGATTGCTGTGCTCGAGTTGGAAAAGCAAACGTACGACGGTCTTCATGCCGGACGCCAGGGATGGCGCGACGTGCTCGGGGTGGCGCGCATCGAAACTCGCCATGGCATCCTTAACGTTCTGGTTGATAGCAGCGAGTCCTTCGGTGAGGAACCGGTTGTCTCCATCTGTGGCGAGGCTCGCGATGGAGGCGAGCGAGATATCGACTCCATCAAAGAACGACTGTTCCTGGTCTTTGGCGGGAACGACGGAGTGGAAGCGATGATAGGTGTTGTTCAGCGGCCCGGCACGGAGCGGCACGGTTCCATCGTTCTGCGATTTCTGCATCGCGAGGCCTTCGCGCGCCAACTGCGCGTACGACTCGCCGAGCAGTGGATCGTAGGTGCCAACCGGGACGGAGAGCGTCGTGGTGATGGAAGTGGTGTTGCGCCCGAACCACGGAGTTCGTGCGTATTGTTTCAGAGCCTGCCAGGGAGGGAGACCCTGTTCGGGGAAGCGATTCGGATCGGCGGCAGCGGCGAAGGCCTCTTGCGCCATGGCGCCGGCGGTCTGATGATTGCCGTGCCCATCGCTGGGACCGCCGACGAACACCGACGTAATCACGAGCGGGCGCACTGTTCTGACGGCGCGCACGACATCGCTCAGAACGCGATCATACGTCCAGTGTTCGATCGATTCGGCTTTGGTTTTCGAGAAGCCGTAATCGACGACGCGCGTGAAATATTGATCGACGCCATAGTAGCGATCGGCGGCGAGCAACTCCATGGTGCGGACCAACCCGAGGGCGTCGAAGAAGTCGGCGGACATTACGTTGGCGCCGCCTTCGCCGCGGTTGAGGGTCAACAGCGACACGCGAGTTCCCTGCCCTCGCGATTCATAGGCGAGCGTGGCGCCATCCTCGTCGTCGGGATGGGCGGTGATCATCAGCAGACTCGCGCGGGTGTGCAGTTTTTCCAGGCTCTGCCAGACGGCGGCGGCGCCTCGATTCGCGGGGATTTCGCGAGACGCCGCGGCCGGTTGAATGGACGTATCGAAAGGGCTTTGAGCGAAAGCGGCTGCCGCTGCGAGAAACAAGAATAACCGCACGTGTTACCAGTTTGTCAGAGATCCGTCGGGGCGCCGGAACAGCGGGATCGGCTGACTGCGCTCGGTGATCTCGACGATCATTCGCAGGCCTTTCGGATCGAAGGTCACGCCGAGACCGGGGCGGTCATTGAGATACATCTTGCCCTGGCGGAAATCGAATAGCTCCGGCAAATACGGGATATCGAACTTGAAATCGCGGCTGTAGGCACTCGCAATCTCCATCAGCACCGGACCCGGGAAGGCGCCGCAGGCGTGCACCAGCGCGGCCTCCGAGATTGGACCGGTGAAGTGCGGCACCAGGCCGATGTAGTGCGTATCGCAGAGTGTCGCGATTTTCTGATACTCGCTAAGGCCGCCCACGTTGGGAATGCTGACCCGCGAGTAATCGATCAGGTGTTGCTCGATGAGTTCGTTGGTATCCCAGCGCGCGCCGAACTGCTCGCCGACGGCAATGGGCACCTTGACGTGCTCGCGGAGTTGCCGATAGATGCCGGGATTCTCGGAGCGAATCAGGTCCTCGCAAAAGTAAGGATTGAGCGGCTCGAGGAGGGTGCTGAGCCGGACCGCGTCGGGAAAATCGAGACGGGTGTGGTAGTCGATGGCCCAATCGCCGTCCTGGCCGATGGCCTCCCGGATGCGGCGAGCAGTCTCGGCGGTCTGGTTCACCATCTTGCGGGAGTCGAACACGCCTTTCCCATTGCCGCCTTCGGAAACCGAGGTCCGATAGGCGCGGAATCCGTATTCGACGCAGGCGCGGGCAGTCTCGGCTTCCGAACCCTTGCTGGGGAATCCGGTAGCATAGCATTCGCAGTAGTCGCGGGCACGGCCGCCGAGTAACTGGTACAGCGGAACCCCCAGCGCTTTGCCTTTGATATCCCACAGTGCCGTGTCAATGGCGCCGAGTCCATCCAGCTTCTCGCGCCCGGCGGGATAGAAACGGCCGCGGAACATCAGTTGCCAGCAATGGTCGATGCGAGTTGGATCTTCGCCGATCACCATCTCGGCGCACTCGCGCACGGTATCCGGCGATCCGCCTTCGCCGATGCCCGTGATGCCGGCGTCTGTTTCGACGGTGACTACGTGGAAGCTCTGATTGAACATGGGCCGCGTGAGCGGCGACTCGTAGAGCCGGACGCGGGTGATCTTCATCTTGGGCAGCGCCGCGTGCGCCAGCGTGGCGGCACCGGCAACGAGGGTGGTTTTGAGAAATGATCGACGGTTCACTTCAGGGCAGCATATCACTGCTTACCGCAGGACCCCAACCCAGTCGCGCAAGGCGGCCAGCAGCCGGAGACAGTAGCGGACCAGATCGGGCTGTGGCAGCGGAGCCGTACCGAAGGGAAGCGACGAATGCACGATGCGGATACTATCCGGCACCCAGCGCACGTCGTCGTCCCCACGGATATCGAAGCCCGATGACAGCACCAGTGCGCAGCGTTGCGCGCCGATCTGCGCCGAGTAGATAACCAACGCCGACTCCTGCCCTCCGTCGCGTGTCCGCAGCACCAGCGCTGTAGGGATCGCGCCCAACAGGAACGTGCGCAGCCGAACGAAGTCGTCCTGCCACGAGATGCCGAGCCGGGCCGCTGTTTCCGAAGCACCGTCGTCGCTATTCAGGGCCACGAGCAGCGCGTTGTGGAGCGGCCCGGATGCCAGGAAATCGGGTGGCGCGACGACAATGCGAGATTGCGGCGAGCCGTCCACCATACCGATGGCGATGGTGAGCAGGAGTTGAAACGGGTCGCCATCGTCATCGCGCGCGACGGAGCCATCGGGCCGGAGACGCAGGACGATGCTGGCCTTATAGTCGCGTACTTCGGCGGCGGTATTCCAGGCATCCGGACCCGCCGCGACAGTCTCGTTCCAGGCCTCGCACCAGGCCTGGCACAGGCTGTGAAAGATCTCGTGCAACACGGGCGTACGGCTCGCAAGACCGGTAATGTCGAGTGGAATGGCATCGGCTTCCTCGAATCGCGACGAGACCCAGCGGCCGATCGCTTCGGCCAGCGAAAGCACGAGGACGAAGCTCTCGGACGATTCGACGGTGATGCGGCGAATCGCGGTAGTGCCCGCCGGCTGCCAGGCTGCGCGCATGTCCGCTTCGGGCCGGACGACCGCTAGCAATCCTTCGGGGAGCCGGAGCAGGAGGATCTGACTGGCGGCCACTCCGAGTGCGTCGATGAAAGCCTCAGGCACCGCGCCGGTTTCGACAAAGGGCGGGCAGACAACAAAGTGCCGGATGTGGTCGGCCATCGCGCTCCGCGGCCGGACATCGACGTCGGACGGCGTGATGCGAAACGCAATGCTCGTGTCCATCACCACGCGGACCGGTGTGTCGCGCCGGAAGAAGAACACGACCCGGTTGCCCTGGACGGCGATGAAGAACCGCGTCCGGAGATTGGCGCCGTTGAGGCCGATCACTGGGGGAGCGACGGCGGGATCGCCGAGAATCGCGCCGAGACTCGCGCGCAGGATGGACTGGTCCGCGGCCCGGTATTGCCGCGCGAGACCGCCGAGCGCGGCGGGCAGTTGAGCGATGCCGGGAAATTCTGGCACGTGTTCGCTACGAGGAATGACGGATCAAAACACGAACGGCGGAAGGGTTGTAGCCCGTCCGCCGTTCGTGTCCTGAGTGAACTGTGCTTACTTTGACTCCTGCGTGATGCCCACCGATCCGGGTTGGCGCGCTGCTTTCTTCTTCTTCGTTTCGAGCGCTTTCTGAACCCAGTCGTCGGCGACCTTCACCTGCTGCTCGTACTCTTGCTTCGTGTCCGCCAGATCGGCTTTTTCACGAATGAGGAGGTTGAGATAGGCCATTGCGTCGTCGTATTCGGGATCGACTTCGAGCGCCTTCTGAAGGTTCTGCATGCCCTCGTCGATTACCGTCGAATACTTCTGCTTCAACTCATCACGGACCTTCGTGTCTTTGATGGGGCCCGGATCCTCAGGCTTCATGCCGAGTTCGGCGCGAGCTTTTCCGAGAGCCGGATACCACTTCGACCAGGAGATGACACCGATGCTGTAATAGGCTTCCTTGTTTTTCGGATCCGCCTGGATCAGCTTCATGTTCCAATCCCGGGCTTCATCCAGTTTCGCGGTTTTCGCGTCACCGGTAAGCGCCGAGGCCTGGTTGAACGACAGCGAAGCGAGCGATGCGAGCGCGATCTTATCCTTCGGATCGTTGCTCAGCACTTCCATGAATTCTTTCTTGGCCTGATCGGCGAGTTGCTGGTTCTCGGGTGAATCGGCACCCGGGATCCACTGCGTCATGTACGCCGTGGCCAGATAGAGTTTGGCATTAGGATTAGTGGGATCGAGGGCGATGGCGGTCTTGAAGTTGTCGATAGCTTCCGCGTACTTGGCGTTCTTGTACGCCGTGACGCCTTTGTTGAGCTGGTCGCGCGACTTCAGTTTGTCACACCCGGTCCCGAACAACACGACCAGTCCAGCCATGGCGGCGAGACCGAATTTGATTTTGCGATTCATACGCTGTTCCTGGTGGGTAAGATTCGATTCCCTTACTGCCCGGCCTCGACCTTGGGCGTCATAATGCCGATCTTGTCTATTCCGGCGCCCTTCGCGATGTCGATAGCTCTCGCGACAAGCTGGAATTCGAGATCGGGATCGGCCTTCACGAACACGACGCGTTCGGCACGCGTCTTGAACACCTCTTCGAGTCTGGGCCCAAGAGTGTTTTCGTTGATCGGCTCGCTGTTCAACTCCATGCTGCGATCCTTGTTGATGATGATGACCACCGTTCGATCCTGATTGGGATTCGGTGGAGGAGCGTTCGGCGGCGGAGGCTGAGGGACGAGGGCCTCAAGCCCGTGCGGCGTGAGCGGCGTGATGACCATGAAGATGATCAACAAAACCAGCAGCACGTCGATCATGGGCGTCATGTTGATGTCCGCCATTGCACCGCGACCACCGCCAACTGCCATTGACATATGTGTTACTCCTTTACGCTACCGATTCTGTTGCTACATACCCGAAGGGCTGCCCGCGGGCCTTTTGTTCTCTTTCACCTGCTCGGTCAACAACCCCAACTGGTCCACACCTGCTGAGCGAAGATTGTCGATGACGTCCTCTACACGCTCAAAACGCGCCCGTGCATCGCTCTTGATGTACACGGTTTTGTCGAGCTTGTTAGTGAGGAGATCCTTCACTTTCTGCGGAAGCTGGTCTGGAGTGGTTTGAGCGTTACCAGGGCTGAGAAACACCTTGCCATCGCGAGTAATGGCGATGAGCACGGCGTCTTCCTTATCGGCCGCCTGCATGGCGATAGGATTATGAGTCTTCGCCATGTCGACGCTGACGCCCTTGGAGAGCATGGGCGTGATGACCATGAAGATGATCAGCAGCACCAGCATGACGTCCACCATCGGCGTTACGTTGATGTCCGCGACGACAGCGCCCGCTTTCTTCTTTTCCATAAATTGACTCCTTTCTCGTGAGCGGCGGCTTTAGGACCGCCGCTTTCACGAGTCAACTCGCAAGGGCCAGTCCGTCTACTTCGTGGCTCCCGTGCGCTGTGAGCGCTTCAGGAAGTAGTCGATCAATTCGGAACTGGAGTTGCCCATCTCGACATCGAACGCTTCCACGCGGTTGGTGAAGTAGTTGTACATCCAGACTGCCGGAATAGCGACGAACAGACCGACGGCGGTGGTAACCAGGGCTTCCGAAATGCCGCCCGCGACCGCGCCGAGACCGGTGCTCTTTTCCGACGAAATGCCGCGGAATGCGTTGATGATGCCGACGACCGTTCCGAACAGTCCGACGAAGGGCGCCGTGGAACCGATGGTCGCCAGGCTGCTGATTCCACGCTTCAGTTCGGCGTGGACGATAGCTTCAGCGCGTTCAAGAGCGCGCTTCGACGCTTCTATCTCTTCGCCCGGAATCTCGGTACTCATCTGGTGAGCCTTAAACTCCTGCAATCCAGCCACGACAACCTTCGCCAGGTGGCTCTTGTTGTAGCGGTCGGCGATTTTGATGGCCTCATCGAGTTTGCCTTCGCGCAACGCGCCGGCCACGGCCGGGGCGAACTGACGCGACTGCGAACGCGCACCGTTGAAGGCGATCAGCCGGTCGATCATGATACCAATCGACCAGGCCGACATGAGGAAGAGAATGATGACCACTGCGCGGGCAAGCCAACCCATCTGGCTCCACATGGCGCGCGGGTCGAATCCAATTGCGGGCGCGGCTTCCTGGAGGAGCAGGAACGCCCAGACGTTCATTTGTAACAGCATATTACTCTCCTGCGAGTTGATTTAGACTGACAAAACTATACTGACTGACGTAATCTAAAACTCTTCCCGGCTCATCCGCTACTGGCTGAGCGTGAAGTTCACATCGATCTGCGTCACTACTTCGACCGGTTCGCCGTTGAGCAAGGTGGGCCTGTACAGCCACTGCTTCACTGCATCGGTCGCCGCAGGCACCAGTAGAGGGTGACCGCTGAGCAACTGCAGATTCTGAATGGTGCCGTCCTTGCCGATGATGGCCTGGAACTTCACCGTGCCCTGAACGCGCGCCTGTTTGGCGAGCGGAGGATATTGGGGGGTAACCTTGCGGATCAGGTTGGCAGCTTGAACGTTGCCGCCAACGCGAATCCGTTGCGGGGTCACAACCTTTGCCACTGGAGGCGGCGGTGGCGGTGCCGCGGTCGGAACTGAACCGATGATTCCGCCGATAACTCCGCCAGGAGCACCACCGGGTACGCCACCCGGAACACCGCCCACCACGCCAGCCGAAGCTGAGGGTGGAGGCAGGTCCTCTTCTTTAATATTCGCGATTTCTTTCGGAATCTGCTTCGGCGCCATCAAGCGGCCGGCGTCGAACTGCCGCGGAACCACTTTCACCACCTTCACCGGCGCTGCGGCTTGTGGCGGTGGAGGCGGCGGAGGCGGCGGAGGCGGAGCTACCAGGAAACTGGTCAGCGTAGCTCTCGGCAGCGTATCCGTGTAAATCAGCGGGATCAGAACCATCACCGCAATGAATAGGATCTGGAGGCCGAAGGACAGCATGACCGTCCAGCCCTTGTTCGTCTTTCCCGTCCCGTCTACGAACGTCTGTTCAAACATGACCTTTCCCCTTCTTGCCCGTTCGGAGGTCCCGGCCGCCAACCGCGATCCAGTGCCCCGCTACTGGGTTCTTACTGCTTTCTTCGGCCCTGCTTCCTTCACCACCGGCGCCGCGGCGGACGGCGTCCTCTTCCGGCCTTCCATATAGCTCTGCCAGAAGATGAGAATCGGACTCGCGATGAAAACGGACGAGTACGTTCCGACGGTGATCCCTACTACAAGAGCAAATGCAAAATTGTTCAGTACCTGCCCGCCGAACAGAAACAACGAAAGTGCCGTCAGGAATGTCAGCCCCGATGTCAGGATGGTCCGGCTCAGGGTCTGATTGATGCTGGTGTTCACCAGGGTCTCGAATTTCTCCCGGCGCATCAGCTTCAGATTCTCGCGAATACGGTCGAATACGACGATGGTGTCGTTCATCGAATATCCGACGAGTGTCAGCACCGCGGCCACCACCGTTAGTGAGATCTCGCGATTGAACAGCGAGAACAAACCGATGGTGATGATTGTATCGTGGAACACCGCGATGACCGCGGCCACGCCATAAATCCATTCGAAGCGGAAGGCGATATACACCAGCATGCCGCCCAGCGCGTACAGCGTCGCCAGAATTGCCGTTTTCTGCAGCTCCGCACCAACCTTCGGACCCACCACCTCAGTCTGGCGGATCGTAAACGGCGACAGCGCTACTTCCTGCTTCATGACGGACAGAATCTGCGGCGTCATCCCGGAAACCTGCGACAACTGGTCCAGATTCGCCAGAAGACCCGAGTGCTTAGTATCCTTGTACTCGATGACGGCCTTTGACAGGTTCTGAGTCTGGTCTTCCGAGAGTGCCGCACCGGCGCGTTGCAGCGGATCGCGCAGACGCTCGGCCAACGCCGCCGCGCCTGAGTTGTTCACATCCAGTTTGCCGGGCTGGCCGAAGGTCGATTCCAGGACTTCCACCATCTTCTGGCGATTCGTATTCAACGACCGCTCTTCCTGAATCTCCGTCCCGATGATGACCTCGTTGCTGTTCGCCACGTTCACCACTGAAATCTCACCCCGGATCTGAGCCGACAACGCGCTCCGGATCTTATCAACCGGTGGCTTCCGGTCAAACAGGACGTACATCAAGGCCCCGCCTCGGAAGTCGATACCGTAGCGCGGACCCCCTTTCGCAACCAGGCTGACAATGCCTGCGGCCGTCAATACCAGCGAAAGGATGATAAAAGGCCATTTCTTGCCGAGAAAGTCAAAATTTGTGTTCTTAAAGATTTCCATGCAGTCCGCACTGCCGGCCTTTGTATCGGTTAGACACCGGCATTCCCGAAACAGTTCCCGGGACTCGATCTAAAATCAACGTTCCTGCCACCACGGCCGGTACCATTCGCTGGCACACCCGGACCGTGCTAAATACTGAGTGCTTCCACCTGGCGCCGGCCCGACAGTTCCCAATCGAAGATCGCCTTGGAAACGAACACGGCCGTGAATATATTGGCCACCAGGCCAATCACCAGAGTCACCGCGAAACCCTTCACAGCGGTGGTTCCAAAAATGAACAAGAAGGCGCATGATACCACGGTTGTGACGTGTGTATCGATGATAGTCAAAAATGCCTTGCTGAATCCGGCATCCACGGCGGCCACTACGGCCTTGCCCGCCCGGAGTTCCTCGCGGATTCTCTCAAAGATCAACACGTTGGAATCGACGGCCATACCGATCGTCAGAATCACACCCGCAATGCCGGGCAATGTCAGAGTAGCGCCGAAGTATCCGAGCGCGCCGATCAGAATAACTGCGTTCAGAACCAGGGCGAGCGTCGCATTAATCCCGGCGCGCTTGTAGTAGACCAGCATCACCAGCACCACCGCTATGACGCCGGCGACACCCGAGTAAATGCCGTCGCGGATGGAATCGGCGCCCAGCGCGGGTCCGATACTCCGCTCTTCCAAATACACCACGCTGGCGGGCAGAGAACCCGCCCGGAGGTTCAGCGCCAGATCCGAGGCCTCTTCGTGATTCGCCGCACCCGTGATCCGGCCCGTGTCGCTGATCTTGTTCTGAATGGTGGGAGCGCTCAACACCATCTTGTCGAGCACGATTGCCAGACGATTGCCGATATTCGCCTCTGTAAAGCGCTCAAACCGTTTCGACGCGTCCTGCGACAGCACGAAGTTGGTCTCCCAACGGCCCATCTCGCCCTGACCGGCATGCGCGTCACGAAGGTCGCGTCCCGTGATCGCCGGCGTCCGGCTCACCAGGTACCAACCCTGCTCCTGACCGCCCCGGGGAACTCCCCGCAGCAACTGAGTATTCAGAGGCAGAATGCCGCCGTGCTTGCTCAGCGCTTCTTCCCGGCTCGAGAACGGGCCGTCTTTCACTTCGAACAATTCCAGCAGCGCGGAGGTCTTCAGAATCTCCTTCACGCGCGCGGGATCGTCCACGCCCGGCATCTGCACCAGCAGTTGCGCGTCCTTCTCCGGATTGCCGCGCTCCTGCACGGTCGACTCCGTAAGCCCCAGCCCGTTGATCTTCTTCTCCACCGTGTTCTGGGTCTGCGTGACGGTATCCGTGCGCAGCTTCAGCGCCTCGGTGGGCTTCATCGTCATGCGGTAATCGGTCTGATTCACCGGCGTCAGATTCCAGACGCCGCCGAAGCTATCGGTGATCACGCGGCGGAAGTCGCCCGCCTTGGTCCCGGCGACGCCGGTAAGGTTGATCTGAATCTGATCGGCGGCCTGAATGGAGTCCGGATCGTTTCGGCCAATATTGCCGTAGTCGACGCCCGCCTTGCGGAGTTCGTCCTTGATCCTGTCGATGGTGGAGTCGGCTTCGGCCTTGAAAGCGTCCTGCACCTGCACCTGCATAACGAGCTGGCTGCCGCCGCGGAGGTCCAATCCGAGGCGAATGTTCTTGTGCCAGTTCTCAATCAGTTGCGCTTTGCTAGTGGGAATCCCGATCACGCCATACAGGCAGATCAGGATGACCGCGATGATGATTACGGCCTTAATTCTGAGATTACGGTTCATTGCTGTATCAGTCCGGTTCGTTCGGTTGGGTCAGGCTTTCTTCTCTTCGGTGGTCACCAGCCCAGCCACGGCAGTCCGCGAAACCTGCAGTTTCACGTTGTCGGGTTTTACGCGAAGTATCAGCGTATCATCCGCGTTGATGGAGACGATAGTGCCCACCAGTCCGCCGTTGGTGATAACCATCTGGCCGTTTTGCAGATCCTTCAACATCTGCGCCTGCTGCTTCTTCTGGCGCTGCATCGGCATGAAAACGAGAAAATAGAAGATTCCGACGATAAGCAGTAGCGGCAGGAATCCGAGCAACGGGTTGCCGCCCGTGGCCTGTAGGAAGATGAAACCAAGATAAACCATCGAGTACTATACTATTCTCGCTCCAGATCGCCCGTACCGCTTCGATCTTCGACGTCCATGTCTGATTTTAGTCTGAGCCGGGAGGTTACTCAAGGAAGCCGTCACACCGTCACACCGGCTCCTGTCCGGCCGGCAATGAACGTACTTCCGCTAGAAGATCGGGGAATCTCCCAAGAAGTATAGCCTGCCTGATATAACGCATGATGTCAAGGTAGCGTTTTAGATTGTGTATGGTGGCCAACATCGAGTACAGGATCTCGCCGGCTTGAAACAGGTGCCGGAGGTAGGCCCTCGAATAGGTGCTGCAGGTGTAACAGGAGCATGCCGGATCCGGCGGCCGCGGGTCGTCGCGATACCGGTTCTGCTTGATCACCAGTTTGCCTTCCGATGTGAACAGATAACCGTTGCGCGCATTTCGGGACGGCAGAACGCAGTCCATCATATCGATTCCCCGAGCAACATACTCGGGGAGTTCCGCCGGCATCCCGACCCCCATCACATACCTTGGCTTCTCCACCGGAAGCAGCGGAGCCGTCACATCCACCATCTCCTGGCTGAGCGCCCGCGGCTCGCCCACCGACAGTCCGCCGATCGCATAGCCCGGCGCATCGAGCTCCACCAGAGCCTCGGCGCACTGCCGCCTCAGGTCCGGGTACATCGACCCCTGCACAATCGGAAAGCAGGCATGCCGGTCCGGATCGGCCCGCTCGCGATAACGCGCGAATCCGCTGCCGGCCCAACGAATGGTCCGATGCATCGACGCGCGCGCAGCTTCGTGGCTCGTCGGGTATGGCAGGCATTCGTCCAGCACCATCAGGATGTCGCTTCCGAAGGCGAGTTGAACGTCTACCGTCGATTCCGGCGTGAACATGTGCGCGTCGCCATTCAAGTGCGATCGAAACAGCACGCCCTCGTCGGTCACCTTCCGCAGAGAATCGAGGCTGAATACCTGGAATCCACCCGAGTCGGTGAGAATCGCGCGATCCCACGACATGAAGCGGTGCAATCCGCCCAATTGCCGGATTAGTTCGTGGCCGGGCCGCAGGAACAGATGGTAGGTGTTGCCCAGGATGATCTTCGCGTCCAGCTCGCAGGCAAGGTCGCGCTGCGTGACGCCCTTCACCGTGGCCTGCGTACCAACTGGCATAAAGACCGGTGTCTCGATAACTCCATGGGCGGTATGCAGCAGGCCGGCACGGGCCTTCGTCACCGGACATTGCGCCTGGATTTCAAATCGCAAGGATCAGACTCAGTGGGGAACTACTTCTCAGGTTATCATTGCGCAATGATCCGTACTTTGCTGCTTCTCGTTCTTGGTGCGGCCATCCTTCCAGCACAATCCGCCAAGGATTATCTCCCGCTGGACGACTACGTCAAGATGTGGACCATCTCGCGGGATTTCACCATCGAAGTGGCGGAAAAGATGCCCGCGGACAAGTACGCATTCCGCGCCACGCCGGCCGAGATGCCCTTCGGCGGCCTGATGGCACACGTCGCAATGTCCACCGTATTCCGATTCAACCAGATGACGGGCGCGAAGCCTCCGTTCGACATCGCCGCGATGCCGGGCAAGAAGCTGACGAAAGACGACATCGTGAAGATGCTCCGGGAGTCGTTCGACTATGTCATCGAAATGCTGCCGAAGATCACGACGGAGCAGATGGACAAGACTCTCAAAGTCGACTGGCGGGGCCGCCCCGAAGCCACGGGCCGCCAGATGATGCTCAACATGTTCACGCACGTTGCGCATCACCGGGCTCAGGCCGAGGTCTACCTGCGGCTCAACGGAATCGAGCCGCCCTTCTACACTTTCTGATCACTTCCCGCCGCGCAGTCCGGCGTACCAGGCATCGAAAAAGTCGAGCGCCGGCTCATGCAAATGCGCTACTGGCTTGATCGGACTCCCCAACTCGAGAGCCACATCGTCACTACGCCGGTACACCGGCCAGCGCGGCAGATCCTTGCCGTTCGGGTCACCGGTCGCCGCGAAATTCACCCAGTAAGACGACATGGTATCCGCGAGCTTTCGATCGTCGTCCTCCCACGGCCGCGGACTCGCGCCCAGATTGTCGAACACATACAGAATCTCGGCGGCGTGATACACGCGCAGACGGTCGCTGCCCGGCCCTGGCGGCACACGATTGAAGTAGTAAAGAAACGCCTTCGATTTGCCGGTCTCGGTCGCCATTCGAACCCAGGTCCGCATCTGCCAGCCAAAGACCAGATCGCGATAGCTGTCGTAGTGCGCGGCCTTGGCCTGCTCGTCCGACTCCGCCGGATAGATCTTCAGGAAGCGGTCGGTGGCCGTGCCGAACCGGCGGCGAGTCTGCGCCACATACGCAGCGGCCGTACCGTTCGACGGCCACGGCGCAAGCGAGGTCGCTTCGTCGGCATTCGATCCGGCGATCAGCGGCACGTCGATCTGCTTGCCCTTCGCGAAGATGGTGTAAACGTCCTCCGGCAACATCCATCCATCGACGTTGGGCGGGAACGATCCGCCCGCTTTCAGCAGATCCTCCGCCGGCTTGGCGCGCAGAGCGGCGATGGATTCCGCGCCTTCCTTCGCAACGAATTTACGTCCGTTCTCCTCGGCCTCGGCCAGTGTCGTCATTGGCGAAAACGTTCCTCCGCTCTCGCCGATCGCGTGCTGGAACAGGCCCTTTGCCAGCGGAGTCGCCATCAGATAATTCACGCTCCACGACCCGGCGGACTCGCCGAAAATCGTCACGCGATTCGGATCGCCGCCGAACGCCGCGATGTTCCTCTTCACCCATTCGAGCGCGGCAATCTGATCGAGGAACGCGTAGTTGCCCGACGCATTTCGATCCGATTCCTTGCTCAACTCGGGATGTGCCAGGAATCCGAACACGCCGAGCCGGTAGTTGATGGTCACCAGAACGACGCCCTTCTTTGCGAGCGACTCACCATCGTAGGCGGGCGTCGATCCCGATCCTCTCGTCAACGCGCCGCCATGAATCCACACCATCACCGGGCGCTCATCGGCCGCCTTCGCCGCCGTCCAGACGTTCAGATACAGGCAATCCTCGTTCATCGGCTCTGGCGCCGACCGGTAGATGGAACCCTCGGGATACGGCGTCTGCATGCACGTGGGCGAGAACTCGTGCGCATCCCGAACGCCTTTCCACGATGCCGCCGCCTTCGGTGCTTTCCACCGCAGTTCGCCGACGGGCGGCGCGGCGTACGGAATCCCTTTGAACACGCGTACCGCGGGATCGTGCCCGTCGATGCCCGACAGTTGTCCCGACTCCACACGCACCGGATCGGGAATCGCCGCCGGCAGCATCGCAGATGCCAGTAACACCAGGCAGCCCAGTTTCGAGACGAATCGCATGAAGGAGATCATACAGCATTCCCGGCCCCGGGTTATGCGCCACGTGCAGGTGGTCTCCAGATACTCATCCATCTCGCCCCTGCACCGCGCTTCTGTGCCAGAGAAAGTGGGCCGAGGCCAGCCCGAAATTACCCAGAATAAAAATGAAAATAAAAGCACTGAAAAGAGGTGCTCGGGTGTATACTTGGGCGACAATTTGGGTCCACTCCCTACCGAGATAGCCGTGGCGGGCGCACGCGTGAGGCATATGAACGATCAAAATGAAGCAAACGAACGGCAGGAGCAATCGGTCGCGCCAACTGGCTGGCCGGTGATGTTACCTGTGGGAAGTTCTCTAACTGGATCGATCGCTCCTCAGTCCGGAGGAAAGTGTGGTTGCGGAGGAGTTAGCAGTGCCGCTCCGGACGCCGTTTCATACGTATATGCCGTCGGTAGAATCGAAGCGCGATTCCCGAATCTGTCGGTTGAGAAAGAGTTCGCCCAGGCCGCCGGACGGATCGATTCGGCGGGAAAGACGGATCGGCAGACCTTTCATGCCGTTTTGTGCAACCGCGAGAACCGCTATCTCGCTCGCCAAATATGCTGGGTGCTGAATGTTCAGGGCCTGGAAACTTATCTATTGGTGCCGCGCGATTCGGGGGACGTGGATCTGCTTGTGCAAGCTATCCGTCCCGGCCAAAATCCCAGCGATATCGATGTTGTGATCGGCAATCGCGGACCCATCGCACCGCCAGAGATGTGCAACGGCCTGATGATCCCTATCGTCACTTTTGATCAGATCTATTCTTTCAGCCGGGACGCGCTGATTCAGGCAATTCCCAGACCCGAGCAACTCACCGACGCTCAGTTCGGACCAGCGGCCGAGGAACTGTTCGACAGAATCAACCGAATGACCGACAATGCCGGAGCTACTGACGAGCACCGGGCTTTGAATTACCTGGCAATGCGGTACCCAGGCATCTACGCCAAAGCTGCCGAGGAATTTGCACAAGCGTTCGCGCTAACAGGAGTGGAAGTGCGGCGTTCACCCTTGAGTAGCACTCGTAACGTCGCCGACGTCATCTTCTCATACACCAACCGGAATACGGATTTCGCGGAGAAGTTTCTCGTTCGTTGTGATGTCACGGAGGAGTTTCCATTTCTGGTCAGCAAGCTATCGCCATATTACGATCGTTGAACTCTAGAGGAGGAATGAAGTGACAACCAACCGGATACCGGGATTCAGCGCGGAAGCATCGCTAAGCGAAGCCGATCGCCATTACAGCACCAAAGGCCATAGACTCGATTACTCATTTTCGAGTGTCCAGCCGGCATCTCTGCGGCCTCGCCATGAAGACTTCTGTACAATTTGCGAGGACGGCGGCGGAGTCTGCATTCGCACACGGCACGGCAATTTCTGCGCCTAACAGCCAGATCCTGAAAGGGCCATGCTCCATTTAGCATGGCTCATTCGACAATCCACGCTCGGAAAAACTGCGAAAGGGATTAATTGAAATGAGCATGCCAGGATTTACCGCGGAGGCGACTCTCGGCGAGGTCGTCGGGACATACCGCCCCGATCAAAGACGCTTCCAAGTGGACACGCCGGTAACACCCGCCTATGTGCACAGCGCTTTTCTTGGAACAGTAGCCTGTTTCGGCCGCTGCGTAGGCAATTGTCCGAGTCTTGCTGGGAGCGTGTCTCGTGACTGCTACGACAACTGTGCGCGTTACTGTGGAGGGCGGCCTTTTATCCCCTCCGTAACACCTTGAGATTGGGATTCAACAAACTGGAGATAACCATGAGCATGCCAGGATTTTTCGCGGAAGCATCCCTGGGAGTAACCGGCCCTGTCTTTCGTCTCGGAGCAGTTGACAAGCCGAATGGGATGGAAGTTATCCCTCAAGCATACAGTCCACGGAGCGCGCGGAATGTGTGTTGGGTGGGTAATATTTGGCTCGACCCATCCGCTGGCCTCCACTACACAGTCTATTGTGGCGGTATCGCGGTATTCGAGCACTGATTCAATAGCACCAGCCGAATGGACCCAATAGCTCTGGTCAGGCTCGCGCCGCTGATGGAACGCGGCAGCGGCAGCCTCGACTTCAAAATTGGGCTCATTGATGGCCCCGTGGTTACCGGCCACCCCGATTTCCCGGGCGGGCGCTTGCTGCCTATATCGCAGAGCCACGGCAGCACATGCTCTCAGCCCGACAGCCAGGCGTGCCGTCATGGAACCTTCATCGCAGGAATGCTGTCGGCCAGACGGAACTCGTCCGCACCTGGAATCTGCCCCGAGTGCACACTCCTCATCCGCCCGGTTTTCGGGGAAGGCACTAACCAGATACCCAGTGCAACGCCGCGAGAACTCGCTATGGCCATCATTGACTGCATCGACGCGGGCGCGCGAGTAATCAACCTGAGCTTGGCGATCATTCAACGTTCCACCGATGGCGAACGGGCGCTCGACCAGGCGCTGAATCACGCGGTCAAACGAGGCGTGCTGATAGTGGCCGCGGCAGGCAACCAGGGCATAGTAGGAAGTTCAGTCCTTACGAGCCACGCATGGGTCATACCGGTTGTCGCGTGTGACTCTCAGGGCCGTCCGTTAGAAGAGTCGAATGTAAGCAGTTCCATCGGCACAGGGGGGTTGACGGCCCCGGGCGATAGCATCAGCAGCTTGGGCGTCGACGGAGAATTGCTCACGCTCCGAGGTTCGAGTGTCGCTGTCCCATTCGTAACCGGCGCTATTTCCCTGCTATGGTCGGAATCTCGATCGGCAACTGCAGCGCAAATCAGACTAGCAATCACGTTGCAGGGCACCCTGCGGCGCCGTTCGCTGGTTCCTCCTCTGCTCGATGCCGTGGCGGCCTACGAAAAGCTCTCGACCGGCCGATAAGCCTCCCCATCCTCGCGACCAGTTCTTTCATACAGCATTCCCGGCGGCGAAACCGGAGGCCCAGGCCCATTGGAAATTGAATCCGCCGAGATGCCCGGTTACATCCACCACCTCGCCGATGAAGAACAGTCCCGGAACATTCCGGCACTCCATTGTTTTTGCCGACAGATGGTCCGTATGCACTCCGCCCGCGGTGACCTCCGCCTTTTCGTAACCCTCGGTGCCGGCCGGCACGAATGTCCAGACGTGCGTCCGCTGTTCGAGTTCGGCGATGGCGTGATTCGTCCAACGCGAGGGCGCATTCAACTCCATCCAGCGGTCGGCCAGACGCGTCGCCAGAAATTCGCGAAACACCGCTTTGGCTGCCGCGACATCCCGACGCTGATTCCCGATGATCCACGCATCGGCGATCGCACGGCCCGGCGCAAGGTCGATGACCACCGCCTCCGATTCACGCCAGTACGACGAAATCTGCAGAATCGCGGGTCCGCTCAAGCCGCGATGCGTGAACAGCATCTTCTCGCGAAAACCGCGGCTGCCCGCCGAGGCAATCACCTCCGCCGAAACTCCCGCGAGATCGCCATAACGGCCCAGATCGGCGGCATCGAACGTCAGCGGCACCAGGGCCGGACGCGTCTCGCGAATCGGAATTTTGAACTGCCGCGCGATGTCGTAGCCCAGTCCGGTGGCGCCCATCTTGGGAATCGACAGTCCGCCCGTGGCGACAACCAAAGCAGGCGCTCGCAACTCGCGATCGCCGGCGCGTACGCAGTATCCATCTGCCCGCCGGACTTCCTGCACGGCCGCGCCGGTCCGGATTTCGACTCCCGCCCGCTCGCATTCGGCCAGCAGCATGTCCACGATCTCCCGCGCGCTGCGATCGCAGAACAACTGGCCGAGCGTCTTCTCGTGATACGGGATGCGATGCCGACCCACCATGGCGATGAAATCGGCGGGCGTGTAGCGGGCCAGCGCCGACTTCGCGAAATGCGGATTCGACGACAGAAAGTGATCGGGCCGCGTATGCAGATTGGTGAAATTGCAGCGCCCGCCCCCGGAAATGAGAATTTTCTTTCCGACCTGCTCCGAGCGTTCCATCACCACCACGCGCCGCCCGCGCTTGCCGGCCTCGATGGCGCACATCAATCCTGCCGCGCCCGCCCCAAGCACTATGACGTTCCACTCCGAATCTTCTCTGTTCAATTCACGACCTTAGCATCGTCCAACCGGAGGAGTCCGTGTGTTCGAACATCTCGTACTTACCATTTTCCGGTTCTTCTACCGCCTGGGCGGGTTCGGGTTGCTGGGCCTCGGCATACTCGACTCGTCGTTTCTGTTCATGCCGCTGGGCAACGATTTGCTGGTCACGGCCTTCACCGTGCGCAATCCGCACATGTGGCCTTACTATGCCGCGATGGCTACCGCGGGCTCAGTCTTCGGCGTATTCATCATGGACGCCACCAGCCGAAAACTCGGCGAGAAGGGCCTGGAGAAGCGGGTATCCGAACGCCGCCTCAAATACATTCGCCAGAAGATCGAAACTCAGGCAGCCTTGACGCTCATTCTCGCCTCGTTGATGCCGCCGCCCTTTCCGTTCACTGTATTCGTGATCGTGCCTGCCGCACTGCAATACTCGCGAGTCAAACTGCTCAGTTTCGTCGCCATTGGCCGCATGATCCGCTTCTCCGCCATCGGGTTGCTGGCGATGTTTTACGGCTCGTTCATCATGCGGATGGCGAAATGGCCCGCAGTCCGGTGGACCATCGTCGCGCTGGCCCTGATCTCCATCGCCGGGAGCGCGTGGTCCGTCTTCAGACTATTCCGCAAGAGTCGCGGCGCCGACCGGGACCAGTCGAAGAAGAGCGCGAAAGAACAACCGGCCGAAGGCTGACGGTCACTCCAATACAACCGGCAACCATGTCTATTCCGCCATGCCTGCCACCGGTATCGTCGCGGCTCAGCGGCGCGCCAGTATACCTGTACTGGGCTCGCCGATCCCACTGACTGCCGCCGGAGTGCGCTCCAATTGCTCAATCAGCGCGAGCATCCGGGGCCCCGCATCCTTGCGCCCGCCAAACCGCAGATCGTTGTAGAGCGCCGTCACATCCTCGACAATCGGCAGCGAATCCGACGGCGGCATCAATCGCACGAACTCGTCCGGCGTCACCCACGCGGGCTTCTCCAGACCGCGCCGTTCCAGCGTCCGCAGCATGCGCGTGTACAGCAGGCTGGCATCCGATTGATCCACCACGCCGCGCTGCACGCGCTTCATGCGGCGGCGCATCTTCAAACTCCGCCACAGCGCCGGACCATACAAAATCGCCAGCGCCACCAGGATCAGACCCGCCGACAACGAAACCCCGTATTGTTTCAGGAACGTCGCCACGCTCTGCCGGTATCGCTCCAGTGACGCGCCCGCCGATTCGAACCAACTCGGACCACGCCCGGACTGCTGCATCCGGGTCGCAAGCGTCAACTGATGATCCAGGTCGTAGTTCAACACCCAGTCCTGCCAGAAGGTCTCGGCCGCATCCATGTACAGCCCGATTTTCGTCAGCCATCCCAGGCGCAGCACATCGGGATCCGCCGGGGTCGGATCGAACGTCGTCCAGCCGTCGTGCGGAATGAATGCTTCCACCCAACTGTGCGCGTCAGACGTGCGGATCACCTGCAGTCCGCTGATCGGGTTGTAGATTCCGCTTTGAAAGCCCGTTACCACTCGTGACGGAATGCCCATGGTGCGTAGCATCACGGCCATCGCCGAGGCGAAATACTCACAATGCCCCGCCCGGCGCACGAATAGGAAATACGACAGCGGGTCGGGCACTTCGGTTTTCAGTAACTCGAGCGAGTAGCGGAAATCGGACCGCAGATGCGACTCGATGGCACGCGCCCTCGCGGCGTCGTCCGGCAATCCGGCGGTCCACTCGTTCGCCAGACGGGCAATTCGCGGATCGAGTTGGGGCAATTCCAGATATTCGGCGCGAACGTACGGAGGCAGCCCACCGGCGGGAATCTCCGCCCGCGCGGAAGGGCCGTCGAGATAGCTGGAGACATGGTACGTTATTCCCCCGGTGGATCCGAACGGAAGCCGGTAACTCCCTCCCGGCGCACGCCGCAGCATCGGAGCATCGACGTTTACATACTCGGGAACCCCCGCGAAGAACAGCGTATCGGTCCCGAAGTCCTTCATCTGGACTTCGTATTCCAGACGCATCGTGCGGAACGATGGACGCTGGCGGTCTTCGAGCAATTGCACGAAGCCCCGATGCACTTCCACCTTGTCGTCGCGCACGGCGGCGGCGTTGAACCAGCGCCTACCGTCGAACTGCCCGAGCGACATCCCCCGCCACTTCAGGCTCAGCGGCTTCTCAGGCCGGATGAACCGCACATGCATCACCGGAATCGACTGATTCTTGATCTCGCCCAACTGCCCTAGCGTGATCTCGTTGGAGAATCCGGGAAGGTGATAGCGGGTCGGCACCAGATGCTGAAATGCGGCGCTGGCCGTGCGCGGCAGGAAGAAGAACAGTCCGCTGGTAATCGAGAGGATTCCGCCGGTGATGAACAGCGCCATCAGCGAGAGCCGAAGCGGCATGCGCCGGAGACCCGCGCGGACCACGCGAACGTTCGGGCGGTTGGTGGAGCGGCGTACTTCCGACGTGGTGAAAGTTACGACCCCGAACACCAGATAGAACGCCAGGCAAATCGAGAAGTTGAGATTCGACGAAAGGATGGATGCGGCCAGAACCTCCAGGAACGCGATCACCTTCAAGTACGTGTAGTCGCGATTCGTATGCGCCGTGATCACCTTCGCGATGGCGAGGAAGAACAGCAGGTGCACGGTGGCCGGTAGCGGTTCGCGCGAGATGAACAGATAGTCGAGAGCGTAGAACCCGATATACAGCAGAGCAGCGCCGTTCACCACCATGGGCGACAGCCGCACGCGCACGACACCCAGCACCATCAACGATCGCAGCACCAGTGCGGCGGCGGTTAGTGCGATGGTCGGAACGTCAAGATACCCCGAACCGGCGACGGCCAGAAAGCCGCTGGTGAGCATGCCCAGCAAGGCGAATTCGAAGAGGCTGTCGACGCTGGAGGAGGAGGATGTTCCCAGACCCGCGGCAAGCGGGATGGAGGCCATATAACTCCAGTGTATCTCCGCTTGCTTCAATCAGCGACATACCGAGCCGCGACCGTGAGGGAGCGGATTTCGCCACGCGCTCTTACCCCTCCGGCAGTGCCGTCTGAACCGCCGCCACAAAGCGCGTCAGCGTGCGAATGCCGGCGCCCGCCGACTCGGCGATTCCATAATAGCGATCCTTGTAGAAGGCCAGTTGCCCCGCCGCTGGACGCCAGTCCTGCACCGCCGCGAAGGCGCTGGTCTGACTCGGCATGCGATACACGGTCAGTTGTATGGGAGGCGTGCCCTCGTACGTCCAACGCCAGCCGCGAGTCGCTACCGGAACCAGTCTGGTCACGGCTTCCGGGCCGGATTGGCGAGTCCACGACTCTACTCGATCCGGCACCGGCGGGGGTCCCGAACCGGGTCCCGGGCGGCAGGCCGCCAGCAATGTCACACTCCAGAGAAATTGTCGCCGTTCTATAAAAATTTTTCTCTCCTCACTGTCTCCCTATGCTACACCTAGTAATTACGTGCATCTCTCCGCGTACCACGACGATCCGGCGTCGGATCAGTTCAACCACCAGTTTCAAGTCGATCAGGTTCTGGCCAGGCTGAAGACGCTCGACTCCCGCGCGCGCCGCAAGGGCCTCGTGGCGCTCGATCCCAGCAGAAATGTGCTCATTCCAGTCGGGATGGAACTGAGCAAGGATGGGTCGAAAGTCACCAAGAATGGCTACGGCGTCTTCAACCTGAGCTGGCAGGCCGAGCAGCACCCCGAATGGCCGGGCATGGTCAACTCGGAGCTCGAGGAAATCCGCGAGCAGATCCGCGAAACGCACCAGGCGCGGCTTCAATTCGTGATTTGGGCCGGCATGGGCGGATCGGCCGAGGACAAGTCGATGTACAACGCGGTCGGCCTGCTGAAGAAGGGCGCGCGGGTGTATGTTCTCGATTCCACCGATCCGCAGAAACTCGCTTCGATCCTCGACGACATCAAGCGCCGTTCTCGCCTCGACTTGGGCCAGGCTCTGAAGCGCACGCTCGTGGTGGGCATGGCCATGGGCATGACCTCCTACGAGCCAGTGGTTAATCTCGAGAAACTCGCCAAGCTCTACGACGCGCACGGCATCGACTCGCGCCCCAACTTCATCTACATGACGCTCCCCGGATCGCTGCTCGATCAGTTCGGGGCCAAGCGCGGTTATCAAAAAGTTGAACTGCAGTTGGACGGCGGCAACACCACAGCGGGACGTCACAGCGCACCGCTTACCCGCGGGAGTCTGTACCCGCTTGGTCTGTGCGGTGTCGACCTGCATGAATGGATCAGCGCCACAATGCTGACCAGCGAACAGGTTTACATTGTGTGGCAGCTCTCGTGTTTCCTGCACGCGCAAGGACTCGCGGGGCGCGACAAAGTGACGTTGATGCTGCCGAAATCGTGGGCCGGCGCGGCGCTGTGGACCAAACAAGATTTCGAGGAGAGCCTCGGGAAAAGCGAAGAACTCGGCATCAAGATCATAATCGGCGAGCGGCTGAAGATGTCGAACTATCGTTCGCCGAAGGATCCGGAACAGGATCGCATTTTCCTCGCCGTCCAGGTGAAAGGCGAGCCCACGCCGGAAACCCAGAAAATTAATCTGCTGCGGCGCGCCGGATATCCCGTGTCCGTTCTGACGTTCCCGGCGCGAACCAAGCTCTCCACCTACATGCAGGCCATCCACTATGCGGTATTCGGAGTGGCATACCTGCGGCGGATGAACTTCGTCACGCAGCCCAGCGTCGAACTCTATAAAGCCATCACGAACCGCGTGTACGCCGACGCCATGAAGGCCGGCGGCATCGAATCGTCAAAGCAGTGGAAGAGTTTCATCGATACTCCGCATCAGGCCAAGTGGCGCAACCGCGTGACGCTGCGGTACGAGCACGCTGAAATGCCGGTGGCGCCGCCGCAGACCACGGCTCCCGCGATATACGCGGCGCTCATCCGAAGCGCCCTGGAGAACGGCGCGAGCTACGGCGAATTGTCGTTTTTCGGAGACATGCGCTATTCCAAGCGCGGCACGGCAATGCGGCGCGTTCTCGAACGGGCGGCGGAAACCGTGTTCCGGTCACGTCTGAAAATTCCCGTCGACGTGTATGAGGGACCGGCGATGAATCACTCCTATCACGAGATGATCATCGGACACGGCCACGGATTCTCCACCGTTCTGCTGAGTGAACGCGCGGCAAGCCTGCCCGAAGCGGAATACACCGCCGACTACCATCGCGCCCAGTTCCTGGCAACGCAAATGGCACTGGCCGAACGCAAGCGCCCCGTCGTTTCTCTTACCGTGAAGGATCTCGAGCCCGCCAGCCTGGCGGCGCTCGACGAGTTTTTCCGTCAGACCTGGCGCTATCTGAAGCGTAACGGGCTGGCGAATCAGTAACTATGTCTAGGTTTAAAGCCCCGAAAGGTGCTAAGAAACGGAACAAGGTGATGGAGAACTTGCGCGGCCTGCTGCCGTGCGGATTCCTGATCCTGTCGCTTTTCGCATTGCTGATGATGTTGTTCTACCTGGTTCTGAAATCGAGTTCCTAATGAGACTGGACGGACGCAAGCCGGACGAATTACGGCCGGTAAAAATCACGACGGGTTATCAGCAGACGGCCGAAGGTTCCGCTCTGATTGAGGTGGGCAACACGCGCGTTCTGTGCGCCGCCACCGTCGAAAGTACAGTGCCGCAATGGATACGCGGCAGCGGCAAGGGTTGGGTAACCGCCGAGTATTCCATGCTTCCCCGCGCCACGCTGACGCGCAATCAACGCGAGGCCGCGCGCGGCCGTCAATCCGGCCGTACTCTCGAGATCCAGCGGCTCATCGGCCGCGCATTACGATCCGTAGTCGATATGCAGATGCTCGGCGAGCGTACCGTCATTCTGGATTGCGACGTTATCCAGGCCGACGGCGGCACGCGCACCGCGGCTATCACCGGCGCATTCGTCGCGATGGTGACCGCGCTCAAGGCCTACAAGCAGGCGGGCGAAATTAAGCAGTGGCCGGTTCGCGATTACGTCGCCGCCACCAGCGCAGGCGTGGTCGGCGGACGCATGCTTCTCGACCTCTGCTACGAAGAGGATTCGGCCGCCGATGTCGACATGAATGTCGTGATGACCGGCTCCGGCCGCTTTGTGGAATTGCAGGCTACCGCCGAGCGAATTGCTTTCGACGATCCCCAACTCGGGGGACTGGTCGAACTCGGCCGCGCCGGGGTCCGCGAACTCATCCTGATTCAGAAAGCGATTCTCGGCGACGCGTGATCCTCCGCTGCGCCACGACGAATCCCGGCAAACTGCGTGAATTCCGTCTCGCCGGCGAACGCTCTGGCGCCTTCGACGTCGAACCGCTCGATGACCTTCGCGCCATCGAGCCACCCGGCGAAACCGGCGACACCTTCGAAGCCAACGCCATCCAGAAGGCTCTCTACTACAGCGCCCATACCACCGAGCACCTCTTCGCCGATGACTCAGGACTCGAAGTAGATGCGCTGGGTGGAGCACCCGGAATTTACTCGGCGCGATACGCCGGCGAAGACGCCGGGGACGAAGCCAACAACCAACTGCTGCTCCAGCACCTTCGCGGAGTCGAGAATCGCGCCGCGCAATTTGTGTGCGTAATTGCCCTGGTTCGCCAAGGCGCGCTGATCCGGACTTTCCACGGCGTAGTGCGCGGCCGCATCATCGACACACCTCGCGGTCCCAACGGCTTCGGCTATGACCCGCTATTCTTCTACGAGCCATTCGGCTGCACGTTCGGTGAAGCCGATGCCAACGCCAAAATGGGAGTCAGCCACCGCGCTCAGGCTTTGCAGCAGATGTTCGAGTGGCTTTGTGATAACGCTGCCAGGTGAGGAATCCGACGAGCGTCTTGCCGTCCTGTAGCTTGCCCGCGCGGATCATCTCATCGATTTCCTTCGCCTTGAACCACTTCGTTTCGATGCGCTCATCGTCCATCTGGTGCGACTGACCCTGAGTTAGCTCCTGCGCCATGTAAAGCGTCATCTTCTCAGCCAAAAATCCGGGACTCGGATAGTAACTCGCTAGCTTAGTCCACTTCTTCGCCTTGAGTCCCGTCTCTTCCCCGAGTTCGCGCTTGGCGGCCTGAAGCGGTGTTTCGCCTTCATCCAGACGTCCCGCGGGTAGCTCCCACAGGTATTGCCGGGCCGGTAATCGATATTGCCGCACCAGCATCACCCGATTCTTGTCATCCACGGGCATCATCACAGCCGACCCGTGATGCTGAACGATGGCACGCTTGATCTCGAAACCGCCGGGCTCCACAGCTTCGTCTTCCGTCACCCAGAAAATCTTGGTTCTCAGTAGTTCCTTCGATTGGACCAGTTTCATTTATTCCTCAATGCCTGCTGGAATCTCTCAAACGGCAGGGTATTCATGATATCCGCGGCCTCCAGCCATCCACGGCGCGCCATCATCACCCCGAACGGCATGTTCAAAAGATGCTTCGGATGATGCGCATCCGTGGCGACAACAAATTTCACGCCTTTCGATTTTGCCGTTCTCAACAGCGGCCCGTGCAAATCCAGCCGCTCCGGACTCGCGTTGATTTCCATCCAGACGTTGCGACGCGCCGCCTCCGTCGCCACACGCTCGAAATCGAACGGATAGGGATCGCGGTGCAGCAGGATTCGCCCTGTCGGGTGCCCAATTATCCGCAGATGCGGACACTCCATCGCGCGCAGCAGGCGGTCTGTCATCTCAGCCGGCTCCAGATTCATGTGGCTGTGCACGCTGCCGATCACGACGTCGAGTTCCGCCAGCGCATCATCGGCGAGATCCATCCGGCCGTCTCGCAGAATGTCGCACTCGATGCCCGCCAATACGCGGATTCCTAACTCAGCAGGATCTATCTCCCGCACACGCTTGGCGAACGCGACCACTCGTGCCTCGTCGAGTCCATTCGCCATCGCGAGCGCCTTCGAATGGTCCGTGATCGCGATGTAGCCATACCCGCGATCCTTCGCCGCCGCGGCCATCTCCTCCAGAGTCGCGCGACCGTCGGTCTCGCGAGTGTGCATGTGGATGTCGCCGCGAATGTCGGATAACTCCACCAGGTTCGGCAACTGCCCGTCGGCCGCCGCTTCGATCTCGCCGCAGTTCTCCCGCAACTCCGGCGCGATCCACTCGAGTCCCAGCTTCTCGTAGACTTCCTGCTCCGTCTCGCCGGCCACTCGCGTGTTATCGTCCAAACGCGCCAGCCCGTACTCGTTCAAAGTCAGTCCGAGTTTCAGCGCGCGCGTGCGCAGATGGACGTTGTGCTCCTTGCTCCCCGTGAAGTACTGCATCGCCGCGCCGTAGCTCTCGGCTGGCAGCGCTCGCAGATCCACCTGCAGACCCTCGAGTCCATACTTCACACTCGCCTTGTTCCCGCCCTTCACCAGCACTTCGTGGACTTTCGGATGTGCGACAAAGCGGTCCAATGCCGCGGGTGCGCCCGGCCCCGTCACCAGCAGGTCGAGATCGCCGATGGTCTCCTTCCCGCGCCGCAAACTCCCCGCCGCCGACAGCCGATCCAGGCCCTCGACTTCCGACAAATACCCCAGTAACTCGTCCGCGCTCCGTTGCCCGAAGCTCAGCAGAAATCGGCCCGAGCTTTGCCGGTACGCGGAAATCGAGCGCAGCACTTTCTCCTCGAGTTTCGCGCCCATTCGCGGCAGATCCCGAAGCCGCTGCTCCCGGCACAAGCGCTCGAGTTCATCGATGCTGCTGACGCGGAAATGCTGCCAGATCACCGCGATGCTCTTCGGCCCTAGCCCCTGTATCTTCAGAAGCTCCAGCGCGCCGGCCGGATACTGCCCCAGTAACTGGTCGCGTCGGCCGAAAGATCCACGCCGCACGATCTCCTCGAGCGCACCCGCGAGTCCCTTCCCCACCCCGGGGATCTCCGTCACCTTGCGGCTGGGATTGCCCACCAGATCCATCACGCGTTCGGGATAGCTTTCAATCGACGATGCCGCGTTCCGGTAACTCCGTATGCGGAATCCGTCTTCATTGGCGATCTCCATCAGATCCGCCGTTTCCGACAGAATGCGTGCTATCTCCCGGTTTTCCATCGCTGCCTAGATTCGATTGTAGCCAGCGAGTACGGCTCCACGTGCACCAGAACATCGGCCACCCACTCGAGTTGCGCCAGAACGTGATCGCGCACCTCGTGAGCAATCCGATGCGATTCGCGCACCGTCATATCGGGATCCACTTCGAGGTGCAGATCGACGTGGTACTGGAGACCCGTCTTGCGCGCGAAGCATTTCTCCACTGCCCGCGCGCCCTCCACCGCAGCCGCCACACGTCGAAGATCAGCAAGCAATTCCGGCGGCGGCATCCGATCCAGCAACTGCTGCGCCGTCTCATGCACCACTCGTATGCCCAGAAACACGACCAGAATGCCGACCCCGAACGCGCCATAAGCATCGGCTGTTGCAAACTCGACAGGACGCCACAGCGCCAGTGAAACCGCAATCAGCGCCGTAAAAGCGGACACGATGTCCACCGTATCGTTCCACGCATCGGCCACCAGCGCCTCGCTGCGGATCCGCCGTCCGTACCGGAATTTCGTAACTCCCATCGCCGCTTTCACCAGCATCGAGATAATCAGCGGCCATAGCGCGTACACTGCCGGAACGTGTGGATGATTGAGATTCATCGCCGCGTGAAAGCAAATGGCTGCGCCCGTAATTCCCAACATCAGACCGACAGCCAGTCCCGATAACGTTTCGAAGCGGCCGTGCCCATAGGGATGTTCCGCGTCCGGAGGTTTCGCCGCCAGCACCAGTCCTAGCAGCACGATGCCGGATGCCAGCACGTCGGCCGCGGACTCGAGTCCGTCGGACACAACGGCCGTTGATCCGGCCATCAATCCAATCGTGATCTTCAACGCCGCCAGCGAACCGCTGACGAGCATGCTCGCGATCGCTACTCGCCTGCCGATTCGGGCCGCATCCACCACCATCAGACAGTATGACGCCTTCGAATGTCCGTTGTTTTGAAACGGCTACAACTCCGCCAGCCGATTGTCCGTATCGCCGAACCGCTCCAACGCGAGGCCTGCCCACCGAAGTGCTCGCCGATAAGCCGCTCAAAAACGACGTTGAGATCACGGATGGCACTAGCGGCCGTTCTAACGCGGAATGCGATGTTTCACTCGCAGTGCCTCAAAGGCTTCCTCTGCCGGTTCTGTTCGACCAGCCTTCATATCCTCGTAGCCCTTGCGGATGCCTTTCAGCGCCTCCCGACACTCTTGCTGCTCCCATTCAAAATACGTCGCAAGCGCATGGTCGAGAGCCGTCGCCAGATCCTGGCCGCGACTCCGGGCATAGGCCTCCAACTGGGCCTTACGTGCTGGTTTCAGAGGAATCATCTCCATCACTCACTCCTTAGCAAACGGATCCATCGATCCCGCCCACGCCGAAATCGACCTCTCAAACGCAAACCGGAACCCATTCCGCGCCATCCCCCGCATCTCCGGTTCGCTAAATCCGAATTTCTCCGCCGCCAGTTGATACTCCTCATCCAGAGAACATCGAAACAATGCTGGATCGTCCGTGTTCAAGATCACCGGAACCCCTGCGTCGTAGATACTCCGTAGCGGATGCTTGGCCCCCGCGGGACACGCGCCCGTCATCGAGTTACTCGTCAGGCAAATCTCCACCGGAATCCGCTTGACGCGCATGTACTCCAACAGCGCCGGATCGCTTACGGCCGAGATGCCATGCCCAATCCGCTCCGCCCCAATCTCCAGCGCATCCCAAATACTTTCCGGACCCGCCGTCTCCCCAGCGTGCGCGTGCAGATGCAATCCTTGATCCTTCGCCCAGGCAAATAATTTCGAAAACAAAGGCGCCGGTCCGCGAGCCTCATCACCGCCGATTCCGATCGCAACCACGCCGTCGCCCACCCGCTCCGCCGCCCACTCCGCCACCTGCCACGCGTCATCCATCGCGAATTGCCGCACGATATCCAGGATCCATCGCACCTGCACCCGCGACCGTTCCGCCACCGTTTGCACCGCATCGAAAATGGGCGCGAAATCCTCGCCCTTCCAAAGCACGACGCCCGCCGACAGCGTGATCTCGGCGTACGTCACGTTCTGATCCGCCAGCGATTCCACCAGCCGCCGGGTTGCCACGGCGTAATGCTCAGGCGTCCGCAGTTGCTTGCACACCCACGCGTACGCCTTCAGAAACCCCAGAAAATCGCGGTAATCGAACGCTTCGGCGATTTCCGCCGGCGTCAACGACGGATTGATCTCCACCAGAGTCGACGGTTCCACCGACCCCTCCAGATGCAGATGCAGCTCCGCTTTTGGCCAATGACGAAAGATGTCGGGCACTTCTTGCCATAATATCCTCGATGACGAATGCGGATGTTGAAGCCCTTGTCGGCGGATATCAAAGCGACCCGTTCCGGATCCTCGGCCCTCATCTTGTCGCCCCCGGACGCCAGAACGCCGGGTGGCAAGTGCGCGCCTTCCTGCCTCAGGCCACCAATGTCGACTTACTCACCAGCGACACCGTGCTGCCGATGGAAAAGATTCATCCTCAGGGGCTTTTCTGTGCCTCCCTCGACACCGATCCAGGCGCGTATAAGTTCCGTCTCACACTCCCTGGCAACAACACCATCGAGTTCGACGATCCCTACCGGTTCCCTCCCCTCATTACCGATTTCGACCTGCACCTCCACGCGGAAGGCACCAACTACGAGAGCTATCGCATGCTCGGAGCGCACCTCGCCGAGAGCCTCGGTGTGCGCGGCGTCCGCTTTGCCGTCTGGGCGCCGAACGCGGAAGTCGTCAGCGTCATCGGCGACTTCAACGATTGGGACGACCGCCGCCATCCCATGCGTTTCCGCACCGCCGGTGTCTGGGAAATCTTCCTCCCCGGCGCTTCCGAAGGAACCCACTACAAGTACGCCGTGCGCTCCCGGCTTCAAGGCTACCGCCAGCAAAAGGCCGATCCCTACGCGTTCGCCTCTGAAGTGCCGCCCAAGTCCGCCTCCGTGGTCGCCGACATCGATTCGTACCACTGGCGCGATGACGAATGGATGGAGCAGCGTGCCAAAGGGAACCTGCTGAACCAACCCGTTTCTATCTACGAAGTAGCTCTGGAATCCTGGCTCCGCGGCCCGCGCAACGAATGGGTTTCCTATCGCGAGTTAGCTGAGTCGCTGGTCAGTTACGTCAAGGATATGGGCTACACTCACATCGAGTTTCTGCCAGTCATGGAGCATCCGTTCTCGGGATCCTGGGGTTACCAGATTACTGGCTTCTATACTCCTACCGCCCGCTTCGGCGCACCCCAGGACTTCATGTACCTCGTGGACGAGTGCCATCGCAACGGCATTGGGGTCATCGTCGATTGGGTCCCCGGCCACTTCCCCAAGGACGCCCACGGGCTCGCTTACTTCGACGGCACGGCGCTATACGAACACGCCGATCCGCGCATGGGCGAGCATCGCGATTGGGGCACGCTCATCTTCAACTATGGCCGCAACGAGGTCCGGACCTTCCTCATCTCCAACGCGATGTTCTGGCTGAAGAAGTATCACATCGACGGCCTGCGTGTGGACGCCGTCGCGTCGATGCTGTATCTCGATTACTCGCGCAAAGCCGGCGAGTGGATCCCCAACATGTATGGCGGCAACGAAAATCTCGAAGCCATCGATCTCCTCAAGCGCTTCAACGAACTCGCGCATACCGTGCCCGGAGCCGTCACCATTGCCGAGGAATCCACGGCCTTTCCTGGCGTATCCAAGCCCGTCTATCTCAACGGACTCGGCTTTACCATGAAATGGAACATGGGCTGGATGCACGATATGCTGCACTACTTCTCGGAAAACCCGGTCCATCGCAAGTATCACCACAACAGCATCACGTTCAGCCTGCTATACGCGTTCACGGAAAACTTCGTCCTCCCTATTTCGCACGACGAAGTGGTACACGGAAAAAAGTCGTTAATCGGGAAAATGCCCGGCGATGAATGGCGGAAATTCGCTAACACGCGCGCATTTCTCGGCTATATGTGGGCCCATCCCGGCAAGAAACTGCTGTTCATGGGCAGTGATATTGGCCAGTACGAAGAATGGAATCACGACTCGAGCGTTCGCTGGGAATTATTGACTTACGATTACCATCGCCAGTTACAGACGCTGGTTCGCGAATTAAACCGGTTTTACCGCAGCCAGCCGGCGCTCTACGAAGTCGACTTCAACTACACCGGCTTCGAATGGATCGACTTCCGCGATGTCGAAAACTCGATCATCATCTTCGCCCGCTTCAGCGAAGCCCACAAAGAATTCCTGATCTTTGCCTGTAACTTCACGCCGGTCCCGCGCAAACGCTACCGCGTCGGGGTCCCGCAGCCGGGCTACTATCAGGAAATCTTCAACACCGATGCCGCCATGTTCGGAGGCGGCAACATGGGCAACGGGCCCGAATGGATCCCTTCCGAGCCCACGTACTTTCACAACAAGCCCAACAGCATCGCAATCGTACTGCCGCCACTCGCCGTGGTCGCATTCCGCCTGGCCGAGCCATGGCCTGAGCGGTAGCGACGTGCCCTCAGCGCTCTCCTAGACAAACTAGGACAGCAGCGCTATACTCCAAATCGTCATGCTGTCTCGACTCCGCTCCCTCTTCCACTCCCTCACCCGGCGCCGCGAATTCGAAGAAAGCATGACCGCCGAACTCCAGTTCCACATCGACCAATACACCGCCGATCTCATCCGCTCCGGCGTCCCACCCGCGGAAGCCTCCCGCCGCGCCCGCATCGCCTTCGGAAGCCTCAACACCGTCACAGGCGACTGCCGCCAGGCTCGCCGCCTACACATCTTCGACGAACTCCACCGCCAGTTCGCTTACGCCGCCCGGCTGCTCCGAAAGTCCCCCGGCTTCACCGCCACCGCACTCCTGACCCTCGCCATCTGCCTCGGCGCCAACCTCGCCATCTTCGCCGTCCTCGATGCGGTCGTCCTACGCCCTCTTCCCTTCCCCAACCCCGGCCGCCTCGTGACGATCTTCAACACCTACCCGAAGGCCGGCGTCGATCGCGACGGCTCCTCCCTCACCAACTACTACGAACGCCGCGGCCGCATCCGCGCTTTCCGTTCGCTCGCCATCTACCGCTACGACACGGCCATCGTCGGCGAAACTGGTTCCACCGCTCGCGAACCCGTCACCCGCGTATCTCCCGATTTCTTCACCACCGTGGGCACCGGCCCTGCTCTGGGGCGAGCCTTCACCGACGCGGAAACCACGTATCAAACGGACAACGTCGCGATCCTCAGCGACTCCTACTGGCGCCAGTTCTATCACTCTGACCCCGCCATCCTCGGGAAAAACATCCGCGTCGATAGCCTCCCAAAAATCGTCGTCGGCGTCCTGCCCCCAGGCTTCCAGTTCCTGTCCTCTGAATCGCGCATCTATCTTCCGCTCTCGTCGCGCCTCGAAGACCGCTCCGCGCTGCAGCGCCATTCTGGCGGCAACGTCATCCAGATGATCGCCCGCCTCAATCCCGCAGCCAAACTCGAAGAGGCACAATCCCAAATCGACGCGCAGAACAACACCCTCGAACTCGACGATCCGGCTGCGAAGATGATGGCCGACGCCGGTTTCCGGTCACTGGTCGTCCCTCTGCACGCCGATCACGTCGCATCCATCCGCCCCACGCTTCTCCTGCTGCAGGCAGGCGTCGTGGCGCTGCTGCTGATCGGCGTAGTCAACCTCCTGAATCTGCTCCTAGTCCGCGCCGGCGGCCGCATGAAGGAGTTGGGAATCCGTCAAGCGCTCGGCGCCAGCCGCCTCCACACCCTTACCGAAGCGCTCACCGAAACCGCATTCCTCACGATCATTGGAGGGCTCCTCGGACTCGCAGCCGGCGCCGCAGGCATCCGACTTCTCACTGCGCTCGGTACAGACCAGTTGCCTCTCGCATCCCAAATCGCCTTCGATGCACGCGTCGCAGCCGCCGGCGCCGCAACAATTATCGTGCTCACGATCATCCTCGCCACTCCAATCGCATGGTTGAATCTTCGGCAACGCCCGGGCCTCGCCATCCAATCCGTGAGTCGCGGCGGAACCACCGGCCGCGCCGCGCAACTGCTTCGAAACGGATTCGCCGTCTCACAAGTGGCGCTCGCTTTTCTGTTACTGGCGGGCACCGGTCTGCTGGCACTCAGTCTCGAACGGGCGCTGCAGGTCTCGCCCGGCTTCCATCCAGGACACATCCTCACAGGCCGGATCGTCCTCCCCTGGTCGCACTACCCGAACGATGCCGCCCGTCTGGCATTTACGGACAAACTGATGGACAACGCCGCGCGCATTCCCGGTGTTCGCGAGGCCGGTTTCATCAGCAATCTCCCCTTCAGCGGCCACAACGGGAAGAGCGCCGCAACCGTGAAAGGGCATCTCCTCCGGCCGGGTGAATCGCCCCGCGGTCACTACTCGTATTCCGTCGGTGGCGATTACTTCGAAGCCATGGGCATCGCACTACTCGACGGACGCTTCCTCAACGCAGCCGACTCGCACCGTCCCGCGCGCACCTGTGTCGTCGACGAGGACTTCGCACGCTACTACTGGCCCGAGTCCACCGCCGTCGGCCGCAAACTCTCCATGGGATCCGAGCAACAGGCCGATTCAGAAACGTTCACCGTCGTCGGCGTCGTCAGGCGCGTCAAGCAAGCCGGACTCACCGACGAGTCGAATCAGGGAGCCGTCTACTATCCCTATCAGTTCCGGAATGACGGCAGCGTCTTCGTGACCGTCCGCACCACGATGCCGCCGGAAACTCTCGGATTGACCCTGCAAACAACGGTCCGCCAAATCGATCCCGACCTGCCCGTCAGCGACATCCGTTCCATGGAAGCCCGCATTACCGATAGCCTCGTCGCGCGCCGCTCACCGGCGCTGCTGGCCGGAATCTTCTCGGCGATTGCGCTGCTGCTCACCTGCCTCGGCACCTACGGCGTGCTGAGTTATGCCGTCGCCCAACGCCGCCGCGAGATCGGAGTCCGCATGGCGTTGGGAGCGCGTCCCGAACAGATTCGCCGCCACTTTCTCCTCCTCGCCGGCCGCCTGCTGGCTCTGGGTATCGTTCTCGGCGCCGCCGCGGCTCTACTCGCCGGCCCCGCCATGAAATCGATCCTGTTCCATGTCCCCGCGCTCAACCCGTCGATTCTCGCCTGCGCCGCGGGCGTCATGGCCACAGTCTCCCTCGCCGCCTGCCTAGTGCCGTCGCATCGCGCCGCCCGGATCTCTCCAATGGAAGCCCTCGCCGACGATTGATTCGCTGCCTGTACTGGCGTACGACCTCAGCATGACCTCAAGCGTTGGTCTGTGTTGCTCCGCGACATAACCGGCAGTTCTTCGGTGCCGGTCGTGGAGATTGATTTGCACGGTTGTCACGCACCCCTTCGAATACCACTCTGCCAGGAGAACCCCGCAACCGGCGCAGGCCCGGGACAGGTTGACGGCGGACAGGGAACCCGGTAGGGTGATTTTATGGAAGTGACTTTGCAGATACCGGACGCTATCGCCGCCCAACTCGGGGGCGATCTCACGCGCCGGGCGCTCGAAGCCTTCGCGCTCGGAGAATTTAAGGCCAACCGCATCAACAAGGTCCAGTTGCGCAAGATGCTCGGCCTGGAGCGCATCGAACTGGATGGCTTCTTCAAGGCGAACGGTATGGACGAAGAATACACGGTTGAAGATTTCGAGCGCGAACGGCAGGCTCTCAAAGAGCTTGGATTCTAATCCGTGCAGTTGGTGATCGCCGACACGGGCCCCATAAACTATCTGATCCTCATTGGGCACGTCGATCTGTTGCCGCGCATGTTTGAAAGAGTCGCCCTCCCGAAAGCCGTACAGGCCGAGCTATCCATCTCACGTGCGCCTCTACCGGTACAGCGCTGGATCACCGCGCCACCCGCGTGGCTTGAGATCCACGACACGACCGGCCTGCCCCTGGTGTCCGGTCTCGATGACGGAGAAACCGCCGCCATCGCTCTGGCGGAATCCCTTCACGCCGACTTTGTTGCTGATGGATGAGCGCGACGGTTCTCGCGTAGCTCATAGCATTATCCGCTCCGTTGATTCGATCACTGGCGGTCCGCATCGCTGGAACACCATTCTTGACATCAGCCTTGATCCTGAACGCGTATCGCGCGCCATTACCGAAATGAACATGGAGTACCGCCGCCGTATGCCGGATATCCCTCCTGCTAATCTAACCGGAAAGATTTTCATCGGACATGGGCATTCAGCCGAGTGGAAAAAGTTGCGCGATTCTCTGGATAAGCGCCTTCACGTCGAATGCATTGAATTGAACAGCGATCCTAGTGCCGGTTATGGCACCAAGGAATGGTTAGAGAAGATGCTGGAACAAGCGTCGTTTGCATTTCTTGTCATGACCGCTGAGGATGAGCGCCCCGGCGGCACGCTCCACGCACGGGACAACGTCATTCACGAAGTCGGTTTGTTCCAAGGACGACTTGGCTTCAACCGCGCGATTATATTGCTGGAGCATGGTTGTGCTGAATTTTCTAACATCATCGGCTTGAACTAAATCCGTTTTCCCAAGGGGAATGTGATGGCCATGTCTGAAGACATTCGGCGAGTGCTGGAGCGCGAAGGCATTCTCAAGAACTAAACAAGGGTCGCCGCGCCCGCGTTGAAAAGGCGGCCCCGGGCCGAAACAAACATTCCTATGTGCTCTTGTAGTAACGTGTGATAAAGGAAATTATCACACGTATCAAGGAACTTTTACCGCAGAGCGGGTTTGGTTGTACTGTTCAACAGTTAAACTGGTAGACAGGGAAAGCAATGGACATCGTTACGGTAAAGAACAAGTTTCAGATCGTGATTCCGCGGCATGTGCGCGAACAGGCGCATATCGAAATCGGTGACATCCTGGAAGCGGGCGTCGAGGACGGGAAAATCACATTCACCCCTAAGAGCCTCGTTGACCGGCACCTGGCGGAAGGGTTGGAAGATGCCAGGAAGGGCAGAACTCACGGCCCGTATGCGAGCGCCAAGGAAGCGATTGCCGCTCTGGATGCCCGCGCCAGGCGCCATGCGAAGAAACCCAAACCATGAAGCTGCGCTTTACGGAGAAGGCCGACAAGGACCATGCAGGCATGCCAGTCACTCTCCGCAAGGCGCTCGAAAAACAACTGCGGTTCCTCCTCGCCAATCTCCATCACCCCTCGCTGGATGCGGAAAAATACGGTGGCCTGACGGGAATCTGGCAGGACAGGGTGACGCGCGACTGGCGGTTCTATTTCAAAATCGAGGGCGAGGAATATGTCATTCTCTCCATCATTCCGCATCCAAAGTCATTCGGCGGGACGGCGAGGCACCGGCGATGCCGTTTCGTGACCCCCGATGGTCACTCGAGAGGAGGAGGTTTGCATGGAAGTAATCCCCTTCAAGGAGCCGCGTTCGCTCGCGGGCCTGGCCGCGAAGCTGCCCGCCGTGGTTCTTCCCGATGAGAAAGCGGGGGAGCGGTTCTTCGGGTTCTTCACGGCGCATATCCGCAACCGGAACACGCGGCGGGCGTACTATAAGGCCGCATGCCGGTTCTCGGATTGGTGAGAGGGCAGGGGGCTGCTCGACCTAGCTGACGTGAAACCGCCGCACGTTGCGGCCTATATCAAAATGCTCGGGTTGCCGGAGCCGGAAGGGCAGGGGCTTTCCAAGCCCACCGTGAAACAGCACCTCGCGGCCCTGCGGATGCTGTTTGACTGGCTGGTGGTCGGCCATGTGCTTGACAGTAATCTGGCACATGCCGTGCGCGGCCCGAAATATTCCCAGAAGAAAGGCGAGGTAGCAAACAATTATAACCACGGCGGTAAATCGTTTAAAGAGGCGATGCACGGGCTAGAGACTGCTGCCAAAAAGATCGCCGACGGATACCTGCATTCACATATTCGCCAAAGTGAATCGCTGCCAACGGCTCAGCAAGTTTACTTTGCAGCCCAGCTTGATTTGCTACTAGGTGAAATTGTGCGGATGACTTGAGCATCACCATCTCCAGCATCTCCAGCACATTGCGGGATTGACTTTTGGGCCGGTATTCTGTACAGCGGAAACTCAGTAACACCGGGCTTCTTGTTTCCTGTGTGTAATTCGTGATTTGTGCACAACGTACACGTTCTAAACGGTGGTTTAGATTTGTACATCCCCCGGCCGGGGGATGGCACGTCATAAACCACCAAACCATGTTTTCTCGCCAGCGGCAGGGTGGTTTCTAGCGTGTAGACCAAGCTCCGCTGATCGAGTGATACGGCGACGTCTTTGATCAGCGCCAGGAACCGGGCGAACGCATCGGGTTTCAGCCGGCCACGCCGTTCCGCCACGATAAGCCCGTTGCCGACTTCCAAGCGGCCACACTGATGGGACAACAATCCCGGCTCCCACCTCAACGGCGTCCAGAACGCGCTCCCCGCAGGCATTGTCTTCGTCCGCGAAACACAGGCTCAGGATGACGGAAGAATTTACGACGAGAAATTTCTCAAATCCGCCTGCCTTCTTCAATGAGGTCAAGAATTCTGATGCCGTCGAGCTTTCGGCCCTGGCCGAAGTTGCGCAGTTCCCGAATGGCGTCGGCGCGGTTGCCCTTCGGGATCATCGACACCGGCACGAGTTGGGCCACCGGCTTACCGTGGCGGGTAAAGGTCACGGATTCGCCGTGTTCTACACGGTCGAGCCGTTCCGCCAGATGCATTTTCGTCTCGAATGCGCCGATGCTGTCCATAGGTCGCCCTCTACAACTAGTTTAGTTGTCTGGTTGCTTGAAGGCACTATAGAGGTACGGCCTGCGTCTGTCCATGACGACCGTCACCATTTCTTCGCTGCCCGAATCGCTTAAGGCGTTCATCGACCGCCAGCCCGCGACGAAGGGCGACGGCAATGTGAGCGCGTATTTCCGCTCACTGCCGCACGACGCCGCGGTAGGACGAAGATGACCCCGCCTTGAGGCGCTGCTGCTCGAAGGCCTGGCCGGCCGGATAACGTTTACAAATATCGAAAATAAATCCGCGCACCCCTAACTCCCACGCCCACAGCCATCTACCGCCCAACTGCCCGCTTCCAACCCCATCGCGTCGCACGAGCCCCTTTCTACCCTGAAGACGAAATGCGTAACTCCTATCAATCCGCCTTCGACCGTCTGCTCGAAAGCTACAACTCCGAGTTCACCCCAACCACGACGCACGAGCAATTCCTCGTCGAGCAACTCGCCGCATCCCGCTTGCGCCTCCATCGCGCCCACGCCCTCGAAGTCTTCGCCCTCAACCAGATCGTCACCGGCGAAACTGACGAAACGAACCCAAATACCCGGATCCTCGCCCACCTCGGCACGAACGCTCTCGCGATCTTGAACCGCTGGGCCGCCGCAGCCGAAAAGTCCTACTGCCGAGCCCATCGCGAACTCACCCAAGCCCGCTCCCGCGAAAAACGAAACGAAGCCAGCGAAGCACAAGTGTGGTTGAAACAACAACTTCTCGCGGTCCCCAAACCCCCTGTACAAAACAAACCCAATCCAACTCCCGAGCCACAGTCCGCACCCCAACAGCGGAACCACCTGACCCGCCGCGAACGCCGCCGCCAGCGAGCCATGGCAGCTGCCTAAACCTCGCGACAACCCGGAGTTCGCCGTCCCTACCCCAAACGGCCAGCACGGTGAGCGCAAGCCGCCGGCACCCAATACCACTCGTGTCAACACCAGTAGGCTACGATAATTAATGGGCCGAGTTCGTGCGGACCCAGTTACCGGAGGAGACAGTGTGATCCGCTTCGTCGCCGATAATGGCAAGATTTTTGAAGATTCGTTTGCCTTCGCGCAACAACAAGTCCGAGCCTTAGTCGAGAAACACCCCGGCTTTTATCCCATGTACACCAAGAACGGGAAGTGGCAGCACGAAGGTCCTGCCTGGACCCACTGGTGCGACGGATTCCTTCCCGGCATGATGTGGACCTTCGCCCGCGCCGCCGGTCCCGAGTCGACGAACGGCCGTTTCTGGATGGACCTCGCCGGGCAATACACCACGCCGCTCGAGCCGCGTAAAAACGATCGCGATGTGCACGACCTCGGCTTCATCTTCCTGTCCACCTACTATCGTTGGTATCAACTCACCCACGAGCCCGCACTGAAGGACGTACTCATCCAGGCCGGCCGCACGCTCGCCATGCGCTTCAACGAGAACGGCCAGTATCTGCGCTCATTCGTCGCCGAAAACTCGCTGTTCATCGACATCATGATGAACGTCGGCATCATCTTCTACGCCGCTCGCGAAACCGGCGACCGCCACTTGCGCGACGTCGCACTCCGCCATGCCTTCACCACCCGGCGTTATCTGGTCCGCGGCGATGGATCCACCGCCCACGAAGGCATCTTCGATCTCGAGACCGGCGCCTTCCTGCAGCAGACCACGCATCAGGGCTATCGCGGCGATTCCTGCTGGTCGCGCGGACTCGCATGGTCGCTCTACGGATTCAGCACCTGCTTCGAATACAGCCGCGATCCCCGATTCCTCGACACCGCCGAAGCTTGCGCCGACTACTACATATCCCACTCGCCCTCCGATGGCGTTCCACCATGGGATTTCAATGCGCCGCCGGAATCGCGCGGTCTGCTCGACACCTCGGCCGCCGCTATCACCGCCGCCGGACTCCTCCGCCTCTGCCGCTTAGTCGCGGATCCCATCAAAGGCCACTTCTACTGGTCCACCGCGGCTCTGATCCTCCGCGCCCTGTGCGAAAAACATCTTGCCAACCACGACCCGAAATGGGAAGGCATTCTCAAAGGCGGTGTCTACCATCTGCACAAGGAACTGGGTGTGGATGAATCGGTGATGTGGGGTGAGTATTTCTTCATGGAAGCGTTAGCGCGCGTGATGCGCCCGATGGCAGGAATGGGCGGGCAGACCCGGGTGGGCCTGCCCAACTAACTATTGCTGCGGTGCCGGAGCCGGCGTGAGCGTGTTTTCCATCGACTTCAACTGCGTGCCGATGATGTCGCCCGATACCACTAACTCCACGCGCCGGTTCTGCTGACGGCCGGCCGCTGTGTCGTTCGAAGCCACCGGTTGGCTCTCGCCGAATCCGCGCGATGTGATCGACGACGAATCCAGCCCCTGGCTGACCAGGTAGTCGCGAACCGAAGACGCTCGGTGTTCCGACAGCTTCTGGTTGTATTCGTCGCTGCCGACGCTATCGGTGTGGCCTTCCACTTCGAGCTTCAATCCCGGATGCGCCAGCACGATCCCGGCCACGCGCGCCAGTTTCTCGCGAGCGCCCGGCTTCAACGTGTAACGCGCCGTATCGAACAGCACGTCCGACATGTTCACGATCAGACCGCGAGCGCTTTCCCGTGTCTCGAGAACCGTATTCAACTGCTGGCGCAACTGCTCGCGCAGGTGTTCACGATCCGCGATGGCCTGCTGCCGCAGACGGTCTGCTTCCTGCGTCTGTTGCTGCGCTTTGGCTAGCTGCTCCTGCGCCTTCTGCTGTTCAACCAGCGCTTGCTGCCGCGCCTGCTCGGCCTGCTGGCGCGCCTGCTCGGCCTCTTGCTTGGCCTGATCGGCAGCCGCGCGCATCTCGGTAGCACGCTGCCCCGCCTGGTCCGCCTCGGCCTTCGCCTGCTGAGCAGCCTGCACCGCGACAGTCCGCGACTGGTCCGCCTCGGCCTTCGCCCGCTCGGCGGCGGCCCGGTCGTTCTCAGCTTGTTGCCGCTGCAAATCGGCCTGCTGCCGCGCCAGATCCGCCTGTTGCCGCTGCATGTCAGCTTGCAGTTTCTGCTTCTCAGCCTCGGCGCGCCGACCAGCTTCCAGCTTCTGCTGCTCACCTGCTTCCACGGCTTCCGCCTTGGCCTTCGCTTCCCGCTCCGCCGCAGCCTGGCGTTCCTGCGCCAGACGCTCTTCATCCTGCTTGCGGATCGCGATGATACGAGCGTCCTCGGCGGTCTGCACCACCTGCCGCGCAATCGAGATCACGTCCTTCTTGTTACCGTTGTTGGCGTTAAAACCTTCCGCATTCGTGAGTTCGATTGCGGCCTTGTTGTACGTATCCGACGCATACCGGTCCGCGCCGCTCCACTTGGCGATTTGCATCGCGTTGCGCGCTTCGCGCAGTTCCAGCGGCGCGCGCGTATCCGTCACGCCCGGAACCGGACCGCCTTGGCTCGCGATGTACTGTCCGCGCTTCAGCAGTTCGTACTTGGCGTCCATGTACTCCATGCTCCCCGTGGTGTCGTTGCGAACGATGTTCTCCATCACCACCACGTCGCTCGGCTGCGAGACCGCATAGTAAGGCTCAGCCGTCACCACCAGCGCGAATGCCTGCAGTTCCGTCGTCACGTGCAGCTTCGCTCGATCGCCGTCGAGCACCAGTTCGCCCAGATTCGACGCCCGCCCTTCAGGCGTGATCGCCCACAGCACATACGTCAGGTACTCAGGGCCGTACCGGCTCGGCTGATCCATGTGGCCGGTCTTCGCGTCGATATCCGCGTAGCCCTTCTTGCTCTCGACATCCGCCCGGCCGTCGGCCCGCGGCATCAGTTCGGTGCCTCGTAGATCCACACGAGTCTGGCCGCTGCGATGGCGGTAGTTGATGGCTCGGATTGTTCGCTGTACGACGACTATGCGGTAAATTGGCACTTGCCCGCTGGCCTGGCGTTCTCCCGGTGTTTCCGATTGCGGCAGGTTCTGTGTCGGATTCGGAACCTGCGCGAAAGCCATGCCGGCGCACAAGACCGTGGCTGAAATGAAATGTATCGTCTTCATGCGTCCTCTCCGATGACAAGTTGCAATCGGCTTGCCAGGATGATGGTTCTTTCGATTCATACCGTTACACCCGCGCAGTCGTAACGGTTTAAGGAAAAATTACACGGTCGGATGCGGCTCGCGTTCTTCCACCGCGACGGGGTGTTCTTTCGACGACAGCATCAACGCCGCCAACGCGCCCAGATAACAGAGTCCGCCGATAACCAGCGTCCAACGCAACCCGATGTAGATCGCCAGAAAGATCGCGCCCGCCGACCCCAGCACGCTCGACGCCGCATTCAACGACCACGCCCAGCGCACCGATTCCGAATGCATCCGCTCCAGCCTGGCGAGCCCCGTCGGAAACGGCATGCCCATCAGGAACGCGGGCGGCGCAATCAGCAGCGCCGTCAGCAGCGCCTTGACAGGGAGCGGCAAACCCACCAGCGCCGTGGTCAGCGGCGCGGCGACGAAGGCCAGGATCGTCACCAGCACCGGAACCGCGCCCAGCAGTATCTTCCAGTTCGCTGCATCTTTGCCCAATATTTGACGGCTGAAGAAACTACCGAGACCGCTCGCCACCAGCATCGAGAAGATGATCACCGAAAGTGCGTAAGTCGGGTGTCCCAGGAACAGCACGAACTTTTGAATCAGCGCCACCTGAATCAGAATGTATCCGGCGCCGATGAAAAGGAAATAAAACAGAAACCCGAAGACATGTTTGTCCTCCGGCAGGCGACTCCCCAGCATCAATCGCGGCAGCACCAGAATCACGGCCGTCGCCAGCAGACTGACAAACACCACACCGAACAGCAGCGGCACCGCGCGGTTGATCTTATAATCGGCGCTGGCAGTGGGCGCCGTCGTGATGAACTTCCACAGATCGTCCGGTTGCACCGTGTAAAAGAAGAACGGCCGGTCGTCACCCACCGGCGATACATCGTACGGGTATTGCTGGTAGAACCGCGCCCGATCCGGCGTGAGCAGTATCTCCGCGAACGCATTCTTGGTCGCCGGATCACCCGGCAGATACACGGGCTCGATCTTGCTGCCGGCCAGCGCCGCACGGGCGCGCGCAATATCGGCAGCGCTGAACGGCTTCCGCGAAACCAGCACCGTGTCCTGCGCACCCCAGCCGTACAGTTTCCCCGCATCCTCGCGAACCACCATCACGTGCTTCCACGGATCGGTCTCGCCGAGCCGGTTCAGCCCTCGGATGGCGAGCGCCAGCAATCGTAGCGACTCGCGAGGCGGATCGAAACCCCACCGCGTAAAGGCGAGGAACCCGTCGGGCGTCAAGTGCGTGAGGTAGTCGTAGAAGGCATCGGTGGTGTAGAGATTGTTTTCTGAAAGCGCAAACGCGCCGGCCGCGGTCGACGCCCAGGTATCGACGAGCGTCGCCTGTATCACCTGGTACTTGTCCCCACTCCGTCGCACGAAACTGCGGCCGTCTTCGACGACAATATGCACTTCGGGCCGGAAGTAGAGACCATTGCTCAACTGCGGATAACGTTGCCGCATGATGGTGGTCGCGATGATCGGATTGATCTCGACTCCGGTAATGTCCTTGCTCCCCGATGCGATCGCTCGTCCGACATCCCATCCGCCGCCGGGTCCGATGACCAGGGCCTTGGCGCCCGGCCGGATCATGTACGGAAATCCGGGCCCCTGATGAAGCAGGTTGAAGCGCGTGTTCGCGTCCAGGTGATCCCAATCGTACGGCGGAATGCCTGTCGAGGCGTCCGCGTCGATCACGATCAGGTGGTTGTTCGATCCCTTCTCCGGTATCAGTGCGATGCGCGAGAAGCTGTTCCACTTCACGAACATCTCCTGCGGCAACTCCTGTCCCTTAGCCCACTTGATGTCGATCAGATGCGTCGTGCCGTTGACGAACATCAGGAGAACGAGTCCCAGAGCCAGCAACACACCGGCGGCGCGGGCGGGCACGTTCTTGCCGATGTTGTACCAGATGGCCGCCGACACCGCGAACAACACCGCCGCCGCGATCACAGTATTCGGACCGCCGAACAGATTCAACAGCGGGATCAGCGCCAGGCATCCACCCGAGGCGCCCAGAAGGTCGAAGAAATACACGTTGCTGACCCGTTCGATGGTCTCCGAGATCGCCAGCGAAATGATCGCGCCGGCCAGAAAGAACGGGCTCGCGCTGGCAAAGTACACCGCCGCGAGAGTTAGGTTTCCTGGATGGCCTGTGCGCGTCATCACGAACGTCAGAGCGAACACAATGACGATCGCATTCGCCAGCGCAAGGCCTCCCAGTTTCGACCAGATGAGTCCGCGCCGCCGCGCTACGACATACGAAAATACGCCGCCGGCCCCAAGTCCGAACAACGCAATCGAAATGGCCAGAAACGCGAAATGATAATAGAAAACAACCGAAAAGATGCGAGTTAGCGACAACTCCAGAATCAGTGTCGCAAGTGTCGTTAACGCCACCCCGAGGTACACGTTATTCCAGTGCACCCCGGGCGTTGTTGAAGTTGAACTAATGCGGGACAATACTCCATCTTATCGACATTCCGCGATCACTCGTACCGCAGCGCGATCATCGGATCGGTCTTCGACGCACGATAAGCGGGCAGCCAGCACGCAATCAATGTGATCAGCATAAGCGTTGCTGCCATGAGGATGAACGTAGCCGCGTCGAAGGTCGAGACACCGAATAGCAGTCCGCGCATCACTCGGGTCAGCGCGATGGCGCCCATTGCTCCGGTAATCGTACCTGCCACTCCGATGGCCAGGCCGCTGCGCATCACCAGACGCATCACATCCGAACCGCGGGCGCCCATCGCCATCCGGATTCCGATCTCCGGAGTCCGCTGCGCCACCGAGTACGACATCACGCCGTAGATTCCCAGCGCCGCCAGCGCCAGCGATACCGCCGAAAACAACGTTAGCAGAACGGCGATAAATCGAGGTCGCGACGTGGCCGCGCCCACGACATCGTCCATCGAGCGCACTGCTGAAATGGCCGCGCTGCCATCCACGGAGCGCACGGCCTCGCGCGCCGATCCGATGAATTGCATCGGGTCGCGATTACCCGCGGCCCGCAGCAGTACGGTCATCGACAGTCCGCGATAGCCTTCCGATTGCGGCAGAGGGAAGTACAGTTCGGATCCGGTCGGCCGATCCAATCCGGCGTTCTTGGTATCGCCGACAACGCCGATAACCGTGCGCCATTCACCCTCGAAGCCCGGCTTCACGCGATGACCTATGGCGCTCTCGTTACCCCAGTAGGTATGCGCCATCGTCTCGTTGACGATCACCACTGGTGGACTCGAGGCGCCGTCGCGATCGTCGAAGTACCGGCCATCCACCAGGTGAATGCCGAGCGTCTCAAAATAGCGAGGGCTCACTACGGTCCAGTAGTCGATGTTCTGCAGGGGACCGTCAGGCTTGCGAACAAATCCCTCGATCTGCGTGTCGTTCGCCACCAGAGGCTGCACGGGCGGGATTCCCGATCCCACCGCAACCGACTGCACGCCCGGCATCGACGCACTGCGGGCGAGCACGTTCGTCCAGAACGTCCGGCTGGCGTTGGCCTGTTTGTACGAAGCTTCCGGGAGCGTCACTCGTAGCGTGGCCACACCATCTGTGTTGAATCCGGTCGTCACTGCCTGTAGTTTCCAGAAGGCCTTCACCATCAGGCCCGTGCCGATCAGCAGAATCAGCGCGAGAGCCAGTTCGGCGGTTACCAGCACAGCGCGGAAGCGGTTCGCTCCCGCATGCGCCGTCGCACGGCCCGCGGCCGCCTTCAACGTCTCGTGAACATTCTGCCCCACCAGGTGCATCAGCGGCGCCATGCCAAAGACGATTCCGGTGAGCACCGAAATGCCGATCGTGAACAGCAGAACCCAGCGATCGAGCGTGATTTCGTCGGCGCGCGGAATGCTGCCCGCGTTCATCGTGACAATGAGCCGCATCCCGCCGTAGGCGAGCGCGAGCCCTACTGCCGCGCCGATCGCCGACAGCATCAGTCCTTCCACGAGGAACTGGCCGATCATGCCGGAAGTCGAAGCACCCATCGCCTTCCGGATCGCAATCTCGCGCCGCCGGCCCTCGGCTCGCGCGAGCAGCAGATTGGCCACGTTGACGCTCGAGATCAGCAGCACGAATGCCACCGCGCCCAGCAGCACCAGCATCGCGAGGCGCACTGTTCGCACTACTTCGTCGTGATAGCCGGCGATGAACAGCGTATGACCCTTCGGATCGAAGTTGTGCATTTGCGGCGAGGCTGTCGATCCAGCCACCGCAACTAATCGCGTCAGTTCGGAACGCGCTTGTTCGATGGAGACGCCCTCGCCCAAACGCCCGAGCAGTTCCAGGCGGTGATTGCCCCGACTGGTGCTGGCGGGATCGAGTTGGGCGGGAACCCAGACCTCCGCCTGATCCACCTGTCCGGCTGGAAACTCGAAACCCTTGGGCATCACGCCGACCACGGTGCACGGGCTGCCGTCGTGCCGGATGTCGCGGCCGAGGATGTTCGGGTCGCCACCGTACGCGCGCTGCCAGAGTCCGTACGAGATGACGGCAACCAGCGGTGCGCCCAGGCGGTCGTCCTGATTGCTGATCGCACGCCCCAGCCCCGGCGCGATCCCGAGCATCGGCATCATGCCGCCGGTTACATGCGCCTCGGTTACTCGCAGCGAGTCGTTCTGGCCGGCGAGCGTCGCCCCGCCGACCATCCAGGCCTCGATGTTGCTCCAGGAATGCGTGTCGCGTCGAAGATCGAATAGTTCAGGCGGCGAAACGGGGAAGCGCCGGAGTCCCCCGTTCGGGAACGTCGGGAATTCGGTGTAGATGCGAACCAGCCGCTCCGATTGGGGGAACGGCAGCGGCTTTAGCAGCACAGCATTCACGACGCTGAAGATAGCCGTAGTCGCCCCGATCCCCAACGCGAGGCATGCAATCGCCGCGGCGGTGAATCCGGGACTCTTCGCCATCATGCGTCCCGCATATCGAACATGGTCGAGGAGCATGAGGTGTACTACGCCGCAAATGGCAAAAAGTTCCGCTATTTTTCGTGCGAAAACAGAAACGGCCGTCCGTGTTGCAACTCCTGATAGTGCACGTCCGGGGCCTTCAACTGCAGCGAGGCCCGGAACTGCCGGGGGTCGACAGCGTTGTCCGGGAACATGTCGTAGTGGCACGGAATGGCGGCTCGAGGCTTCACCTTGCCCGCGAGTTCGGCGGCCTCGAAGTGCGAGAGGTTGTTGAATCCGCCGTTGATGCAGGTGATCAACAGGTCGGGCTCATGACGCGCGGCACTCGCGAGTAACTCCGAGTAATCGGTGTCGCCGGTAATGTAGACCTTCGGCCCGTTGCCGAACTGCACGATGTAACCCATGTGGTTCAGATCGGTGGCGTCAGTAGGCAGAGCAAAGGTGCCGCGGATTCGCAGGTCGCCGAACTCCAGTTCGCAATCGGGCCACGCCGGTACGATGCGGCCAGACTCGATGCCTTCCTTCGCATACACGCCGCAGGTAGGATGCGGACCCACGAAATGCGTGGTGTCGCGATTCCGCAGGCGCCGGATGGTTTCGGGATCGGTATGGTCCTGGTGGTTGTGCGTGCAGGTGAAGATATCGACGTCAAGATCTTCGGGCTCGATCATCACCGGAATCCGGCGGCTCAGATCGATGCCGGGAGTCAGGCCGCGGCAACTGTCGGTGAGATACAGATCCACCGTCGCCAGCGTGCCCTCGGGCGACTTGAAGATGTAGCCGCTCTGTCCCAGCCACCACATCGCGATGTTGCCCTTCGGCACCGCGAACGCCCGGATTTCCTGCATCAATGTCATTCGGACTTCAGCATAACCGATCTCGTTAGTACACTAGTTCTGCTGCATGTTGTTACACCTTCGAAACATCGAGAAGCGCTTCGGTGGCGTGACAGCTCTGTCATCCGGCAATCTGTCTGTGGATGCCGGAGAAGTGCATCTGCTGATGGGCGAGAACGGCGCCGGCAAGTCGACGCTGATGAAGATCGTGGCCGGCATGATTCCGTTCGATGGAGGCGAGATGCTGTGGCGCGGGCAGCCGGTACAATTCCGGAACCCGGCCGAAGCCGCGCGCAACGGCATCGCGATGGTGCATCAGGAATCGCTGCTGGCTCCGCACCTGTCGGTGGCCGAGAACATTTTTCTGGGACGCGAAGACACCGGGTGGCTCGGTTGGGTCCACCGGCGGCGAATGATGCAGCGTGCCAGATTGCTCATCGAGGAGAATAACTTTCCGCTGAAGCCGGAGTGGAGCGTGGAGACGCTAAGTCCCGCGGGGAAGCAGATGGTGGAGATCTGCCGCGCACTGGAGCACGGATCGAGCCTGCTGATCTTCGACGAGCCGACGTCGTCGCTGTCGGAATCGGAGACCCGCCAGGTGTTCCGCATTGTCACGAACTTGCGCAATCGAGGCATGGGGGTGATATACATCACCCACCGTCTGGAGGAATTGCGATCGGTGGGCGACCGCGTTACGGTGCTGCGCGATGGCGTCACCGTTCACTCGGGTCCGCTCTCGGGACTGACGACCGACGAGTTGATTCACCACATGGTGGGCCGCGAGGTTAGCGCAATCTACTCGCGCAAGCCAGGCGAACGAGGCGCGGAGTTATTGCGCGTCGAAGGCTTGAATCGCTCGCCGCTGCTGGCCGATATTGGATTTTCGTTATATGCGGGTGAGATCACCGGCATGGCGGGTCTGGTGGGTGCCGGGCGGACCGAGTTGTGCCGCGCTCTGTTCGGCGTGGATGCGATCGACAGCGGCCGCATCTTCGTGGATGGGAAGCAGGTCGAGATTCGAAGCCCGCGGGATGCGGTTCGCGCGGGACTCGCGCTGATTCCGGAAGACCGGCAGCGCACCGGCCTCGCAACGGGGCTCCCCATTGCATACAACACCACGATGGCGAGTCTGGGCGCCGTGAGCGCATTCGGATTCCTGAAGCTGTCCGAGGAGCGCGCGGTGACTCTCGAGTACATGCGGAAGCTGCGAATCAAGATGGACTCGCCGAAGCAACTAGCCGGACGGTTGAGCGGCGGGAATCAGCAGAAAGTGGCGATCTCGAAGTGGCTGGCCAAGGGTGCCCGTGTGTTCTTGTTCGATGAGCCGACGCGCGGTATCGATGTCGGCGCGAAAGTGGAAGTCTTCGAAGTGATGGACCAACTGGCGCGCTCCGGCGCCGCGGTCCTGATGGTCAGTTCCGAAATGGCCGAACTGCTGCAAGTGGCCGATCGGATCCTGGTGATGAGGCAGGGGCGCATAACCGGCGAGCTGCCGGGCCGGACTACGCAGAACGCAATTATGCGGCTTGCGGCCTTTGAAAAAGAATCCGGGGTCCTCCAGGAGAAGCCTGAATGATTCAACGGCTATTGCCGTTTCTTACTCTCATAATTCTATTCGTTGGTCTTGCCATTGCGTCTCCACATTTTCTAACTCAGACCAACCTGTCGAGCGTGGTGCGACAAACAGCCGTGATTAACATCATGGCGCTCGGCATGACGCTGATCATCATTTCAGGCGGCATCGACTTATCGGTGGGTGCGATTCTCGCCATGGCGGGACTGATGGGCACCATGGCCATGGCGGCCGGACTGCCGATTCTGGTCGGCGTCGGAGTGGGCATTCTGGCTGGCGGCGCTTGCGGCGTAGTCAACGGATTTTTCATTACGAAACTCAGGGTCAACCCGTTCATCGTGACATTGGGTACGCTTGGTATCTTCCGCGGGCTCGCGTTGATCATTTCGAACGGTCTGCCGGTACACAAGATCCCGCCGTCGTTCTCGTTCCTGGGCGAGGGCACCGTGCTCGGAGTGCCTTTCGTGTTGTGGATCCTGTTACTGTGTGCGCTGTTGATGCACCTGCTACTGGAGCATACGAAGCTAGGACGGTATGCCTTTTCCATCGGCAGCAACGAGCACGCCGCGTTCTATGCGGGAATTCCGGTGGATTTCCATCTGACGGCCGTATACGCGATCGGTGGATTGCTGACGGGACTCGCGGGGATGATCGAGGCATCCCGGCTGATGACCGGGCAACCGACGGCGGGACAGGGTTACGAGTTGCAGGCGATTGCGGCGGTGGTGATCGGCGGCGGCTCGCTGCGGGGCGGCGAGGGCAGTGTGCTCGGTACGCTGATCGGTGCGTTCATTATGGGTCTGCTATCGAATGGGAGCGATCTGTTGGGGATCAGCCCCTACCTGCAGCAGGCGATCATCGGCGCGGTGATTATTCTGGCGGTAACAGTGGATGAGCTTCGGAAGCGGCGGATGACGGCGTAGTTATGGCAGCGCGAACGCCACCACTGAATCGCCTAACTTCGTACCGAGTTTGCCGTGACCTCCGCAGTTGCATCGGGCTGCCCGTGTTGTCGCGGCGTCCGGCGGTTGTGTCGGACCGCCAAGTTGCCGTGGCTCCGGTGGTTGTGTCGAGCTCGCCAGTGTGCCGTGGCAGCCGGCAACTGCATCGGGCGCCCGTTTGTCGCAGTAGGTCGCCGGCGGTGAGCCGCTATGGATCACGGCGTAGCCTACTGCAGCGCGAAAGCCACCACCGAATCGCCTAACTTCGTACCCAGCTTGCCGTGACCTCCGGCGGCGATAACTACGTATTGTTTACCATTGACAGAGTAAGTCATGGGGGTGGCCTGGCCGCCTGCCGGGAGACGCCCCTTCCATAACTCCTGGCCGGTATCGGTGTCGAAGGCGCGAAGGTAGTTATCCATCGCGGCGGCGATAAAGATAACTCCTCCGGCGGTTGCGATTGGGCCGCCCATGTTGGGCGTGCCGGTTTTCCAGGGGATCGGGACAGGCGCTAAGTCGCGAATGGTTCCCAGCGGCACCTGCCACTTGATAGTGCCGTTCGTCATGTCGACGGCGCTCAGGACGCCCCAAGGCGGTTGGATGCAGGGAAGTTTCAGCTTTGAGAACAGGGGCTCGCGCCACATGATGTACGGAGTTCCTCGCATCCTGCCGATCTCGGCGTCCGGGTGCTGTTGATGGATCTCATTGATTTTGTCGCGCGGGGCGAGCCCTATGACAAATGGCATCCGGGTGGAGTTCACCAGTACATAACTCCGCTGCGGATCGTACGCGACGCTACCCCAATTAGTGCCTCCCGCGATCCCTGGATAATCCAGCGAGCCCTGGAAGCTAAGCGGAGTGAAAATACCTTGGTTGCGAGAATTCTTGATTTTCTCGGCACAGCCCTTGCGATCGAAATAGGCCACCCCGAACGCATCGGATGCGCGCAATGAATGTGGCACCAGCGGCGGAGGCGCGGTAGGGAAAGGCTGAGTTGGCGATAACTGCTCGCCCAGCACGTCCGACTGCGGCACGGGGCGCTCCTCGACCGGGAACAGCGGCTTTCCCGTTTCGCGGTCGAAAGTGAATAGCATGCCGGTTTTCGTGGCCGTAACCACGGCGGGGTGTCCTTTGATCTCGACCAGCGTGGGCTGTGACGGCACGTCGTAATCCCAGGTGTCGTGGTGGACGGTTTGGAAATACCAGACCATCTCGCCGGTGGACCCCCGCAGCGCCACCACCGAGTTCGCAAACAAGTTATTGCCCTTTCGTTCTCCGCCGTAATGATCGACGCTGGCGCTGCCGGTGGGAATGAAAACGAGGTCGCGTTGCGAATCGGCCGAGAGAATGGACCAGGCATTGCCCGCGCCGGTAGTGTTCGCGCTATCTCCAGCCCACGTGTCGCGACCGGGATCGGTGGGACGGCGCGGAATGGGATCCCAACTCCAGGCGAGTTTCCCGGTGCGGGCATCGAATGCGCGGACGACGCCGCGCGGCATGTCCACGCGCCCGTTGTCATCGATAGCCGATCCCACCACCACGCGGTCGCGCACGACGGCGGGCGGAGAGGTGATGTGATATTCGCCGCGCTCCTTCTCGCCGACATCATCGCCGAGGCGCACCTGGCCGGCGGAACCGAAATCGGCGCAGGGCGATCCGGTTGCGGCGTCGAGCGCGATGAGCCGCGCATCGAGGGTCGCGATGTAGATCCGACGGCGGCAGGGCTGTCCGGCCGATCGATCGGGATCGAGCCAGGTGGACACGCCACGGCAGATCAGTCCATCGCCGCCCGGTGCGTTCTTATCGATTTTTGGATCGTAGGCCCATTTCTGAACGCCGGTGGCAGGATCGAGCGCGATGACGCGATTGAATGCGCTCGGCACGTACATGGTGCCATCGACGACGATGGGTGTAGCTTCAAACGCGCTCTTATTGCGCCATTTCGAGCCATCGGAGACGTCGCCGGTGTGGAACGTCCACGCCACCCTCAGCCCGCGCACGTTGTCCTTCGCGATCTGAGCGAGTGGAGAGTAGCGGGAGCCGCCGGGATCGCCGCCATAAGCAGGCCATTCAGCTGCGGCGGCGGGACCAAACGGCGGCACGGCAGGTTCTCGAACGACAGTGTAGGCCGCGAAGGCTGCGACGATGATGACTAGAGCTGCTACGACGATTTTCCGCATGTCAGGTGTCAAATAGACTGGCTTGGCGCGAGTCGTCCAGCACTTTCACCGTGGGACGGTCGCGCATTGGCCCGAAGGCCCGAATCAGTTCAACGAGGCGTCGGTGCTGCGTGTAGATTTCGAGCAACGCGTAACAGCGCGCGCAGGCACCGCGAATGGCGCCTTCACCGTCACACGGGTCGAACGTTGGATGGCGGCTGCAGCGCCCCCTCCAGCGCAATGTTCCGAGAGTGAGCATCTATTCACTTGTACTGCGAGAGCCACTCGTCGCGCACCATGGCGAACAGGAACAGATCCTGATATTGGTCGCGAACACGAAAGGCCTGGCGCAAAACTCCCTCCTGCTGAAACCCAAGGCGGCGGGCGACATTCGCGCTCTTCACGTTCTCGACGGCACACCGGATCTCTACGCGCTGGAGTCCCCATTCGCGGAAGGCGTGATCGGTAAGGGCTCGGGCGGCGTCGGTCATCAGGCCCTTGCCTTGAAATTCAGAGCCGAGCCAGTAGCCGATCTCGACTCGCATATTCACCCACTCCACCGTCTTAAAGCCGATGGCACCGGCGATGCCATTGTTGTGCCAGAGCACCGACTGCCAGCCTTCATTGCGCTGCAGTTGCTCCAAACCGCGGCGCACCCAATCGGCGATGTCGGCCTCGGACCAGGTGTGGTCCACCCACGGCAGGAAGCGGCGGAGGTGCTCGCGATTCTTCTGCACCAGGGCGAAGGCCATGTGGGCATGGGCGTAATCGGCGAGGCGCAACTCCAGATCGGGCCGGACCGGGATGCGAAACATGACATGAGTAGTATATTTCGTGTCCGCTGCGCCATGTTCGGACGCATGTTCCCATAACCGGACAATCGGCGGGCGCCGGCGGGCCAACTTCGCGGGATCTTCATGGCATGCCGATTGCCACGCAAAGGGCGTCGCCGTGATTGAATAAGTGTAGTCACTCAACCGATGTCAACCTTGAAGAACGTAGGATCGACGCGAATCCTGATCGCGGACGACCAACCGGACGTACTGGAAGCGCTGCGCCTGATGCTGAAGGCCGAAGGCTACCAGATCGAGTCGGCGAGTTCGCCCGCCGGGATTGTTGCGGCCATCGAAGCTCGCGACTTCGATGTGGTGCTGATGGATTTGAACTACACTCGCGACACCACGTCGGGACAGGAAGGGCTCGATCTGCTCGGCAAGATTCAGGGGATGGACACGATTCTGCCCGTCGTTGTGATGACGGCCTGGGGCAGCGTGGAACTCGCGGTGGAAGCGATGCGGAGGGGCGCGCGCGATTTCATACAGAAGCCATGGGACAACGCGCGGCTGCTCTCCATTGTGCGGACCCAGGTGGAGTTGAGCAAGGCGCTTCGTCAGGGCCAACGATTAGAGGCCGAGAACCGTCTGCTGCGAGCCGAGGGTCTGCCGTCGTTCATCGCCGAGGCGCCGTCGATGCAGCCGGTGCTGCAGTTGATTTCGCGCGTTGGGCCTTCGGATGCGAACGTCCTGATCACGGGCGAACCGGGGTCGGGCAAGGAAGTGGTGGCGAGAACACTGCACGCCATCTCGGGGCGATCGAATAAGCCGATGGTGACGGTGAACGCGGGTGGACTCGCGGAAGGTGTATTTGAGAGCGAGCTATTCGGGCATGTGAAAGGCGCTTTCACCGACGCGAAGATGGATCGTGTCGGGCGGTTCGAACTCGCCGACACGGGGACGCTGTTTCTGGACGAAATCGCGAACGTTCCGATGAATCTGCAGTCGAAGATGCTGCGGGTTTTGGAAGTCGGCGAGATGGAGCGGGTAGGTTCTTCGAAGACGCGGCGGGTGGATGTGCGCGTGATTTCGGCAACCAACGCGAATCTAACCGAAGAAGTTGCCAACTCGCGCTTTCGCGAAGATTTGCTGTTCCGGCTGAATACCATCGAAATTCATGTGCCCCCGATTCGCGAGCGCCGGGAAGATATTCCGCTGCTGGCGTCGCACTTTCTGGGCATGCATGCCAAGCGCTATCGAAAAAGCCTGCAAGGGTTCGACGCGACGGCGATGCAGGCGCTGCTCGACAATCCGTGGCAGGGCAATGTCCGCGAGTTGAATCACGTGATTGAGCGCGCGGTATTGATGGCGCAGGACAATGTGGTCCGGTTGGGCGATCTGGCATTGCGATCGGGCGCGCACGTATCGACGCGAATGGAGGACATGAGCCTCGAGGAAGTGGAGGCGTTCCTGATCAAGAAGGCGCTGGCGCGCTATTCGGGAAATGTGAGCCAGGCGGCGGCCGCACTCGGCTTGAGCCGTAGCGCACTGTACCGGCGCCTGCAGCGGTACGGTCTATAGCTGGTCTGTGCGTTTCTTTCGCAAGCCACGCGTCGTTCACGAACAGCGGATCTCGCTGCTGTCGCTGGTGGCGGGACTGCCCGCCGTCATCACCACAATGGTGCTGATCTGGACGGGCGACCATCAGCCGACGCCCAAGGTGCAGTGGACGCTGACGCTGCTGATTCTGGGCTTCTGGTGGGGATTCTCGGCGTCGATTTACGAGCGGGTGGCTTCGCCATTGCGGACGCTTGCGAATCTTCTGGAAGCGATGCGCGAGGGCGACTATTCGATTCGAGCCCGATCGGCACGGAACGAAGACGCTTTGGCCGATGTCATGCAGCAGGTGAATGCCATGGGCGCGACGTTGCGGGCGCAGCGGTTGGGAGCGCTGGAGGCGACGACGCTGTTGCGCAAGGTGATGGAGGAGATCGACGTCGCCGTATTCGCATTCGACAGCGCGCACCGTTTGCGGCTGGTGAATCGCGCCGGCGAGCGATTGCTGAATCAGCCGAGCGAACGGCTGCTGAGTTCGGATGCGGAGTCGTTGGGTCTGGCCGAGTATCTGGATGGCGAAGCGAATCGGACGGTGCAGCGGACCTTTCAGGGCGGCACCGGACGATGGGGGCTCAGCCGGACTACGTTCCGGGAAGGCGGATTGCCGCACCAACTGCTGGTGATTACCGATCTGACCCGTCCGCTGCGCGAAGAGGAGTTACAGGCCTGGCAGAGGCTGGTTCGCGTGCTGGGCCACGAGTTGAATAACTCCCTAACTCCGATTAAGTCGATTGCGGGGAGTTTGGGGAGTCTCATCGCGCGGGATCCGAAGCCAGACGATTGGGAAGATGACATGCGCCGCGGCCTGGCCGTAATTGCGACGCGATCGGAGGCGCTGAGCCGGTTCATGGGGGCGTATGCGAGACTGGCGAAGCTGCCGCGTCCGGCGACGAGGCCGGTGAACGTCGGCCGGTTGATGGACCAGGTGGTTGGGTTGGAGACTCGTGTGAAACCGGCGCTGAAGCCGGGGCCGGAGTTAGTGATTCAGGCGGATAGCGATCAGTTAGAGCAGTTACTCATCAACGTGCTGCGGAACGCCGTGGACGCGTCGCTGGAGACGGGCGGCGGCGTGGAAGCAGGGTGGACGCGGAATGGCAGCCAGTTGACCATTTGGGTGTGCGATGAGGGGCCGGGAATCGCAAATCCGGGCAATTTATTTGTGCCGTTCTTTACGACGAAGCCGGGCGGATCGGGAATCGGACTGGTGTTGAGCCGGCAGATTGCCGAGGCACACGGCGGGACGCTGACGCTGCAGAATCGTCCCGAGGGTCAGGGCGTGGAAGCTCGACTTACTCTGCCGCTGTAACCAGGGTTACTTGCTGACCAGGAAGTTACCCGCAAACAGCGCGTCGATTCCAGACGAATAGAAGCTTCGGACCGCATCGCGGGGCGTGCAGACCAGCGGGTCGCCGAATAAGTTGAAACTCGTGTTGAAGAGCACCGGCAGGTTGATGGCCTTGCCCGCTGCGAGTAACAACCGGTGGTACAGCGGGTTTTCCTCACGCTCGACTACGTGTACGCGCACGAAGTCTTTGCCAAGAACCGCCGCTTCGAAGGTTTTGCGGTATTGCGGCCGGACTCGCGCGACAGTGGAGAGAAACCGTGCGTTCGGGGCGGCCTCGAAGTACTCGGAAGCCGATTCGGCAGGGACTGAAGCAGCGAATTTGCGAAACGGTTCGCGGCGCTTGATGAATACGTTCAGGTTCTCGGTGGAGTACGGATTCAATGGCGAGGCCAGGATACTCCGGTTGCCGAGCGCGCGGGGGCCGAACTCCATCCGGCCCTGCATCCAGGCGATGATCTGATCGTTGCGGATATGTTCGATGGCGGTATCCACTAACTCGTCCGAAGTCAGATAGCGGAACCGCAACTTACAATTTTCGAGTACTTCCTTGATGGCTTCGGCGGAGTAACTCGGACCGAGCAGCAGGTTCCAGTCGCCGATGCGCTGCTCCTGGTGAAGGGCGTTGTGCCAGGCGTGGAGGGCGGCTCCGATGGCCGTGCCGGCATTGCCTGCGACGGGTTGCGCGAACACGTGCTTCCAGCGGCCGGACTGCTCCAGCGCGTTGACGAGTAGCGCGTTATAGAAGAGTCCGCCGGCAACGCAGAGGTTTTCGCCCTCTCCAGCCAGTTCGATGACACGCTCTTCAGTCACTTTCTGAACACCCGCGGCAATACTGGGTTTCAAATTCGCCGGAATGGGCTCACCATCCTCCAGTCCCAGACCCTCGTAGAATTTCGCGCTGAATCCGCCGTGGCCCAGACGGCTCGCGTCGAAGTAGGACTGATCCATCCGGGAGGCGCCCGGCGCGGTGACCTCGCGAAACAGAGGCACGAACGTGCCGCCGCCCGACGTGGATAACCACTGAACCTTGTGTTCGTCGGCGCCAGGGTGGAATCCGAGTAACTCCGTCACCCGGCTGTATAAGTCGGCGAGGGAATCGGGGAAGTAGTATTCGGTCTCGAGCTGTAACTGGGACCCGGTTCCGCTATAGCGGGCGCCACACCGGAAATCGCCGGACCGGTCAAGAGTCAAGACAGTGGCGTGATCGAATTCCGCCGCATAGTAAGCCGAGGCGGCGTGGGCGGCGTGGTGCTCCACGACGGCGAGTTTCGCGTTCGGAAAGAGCGCTCGAAGAGTGACGTGCAGCCCGGCACCCGCTCCCACAGGCCGGGCGAGCGCGACACAATCGACGGACTCCGGCTTGACGCCCGTCAACGCGAGACACTCGTGCATGGCGGCTTTCGGCAGCGATCCGCGAGTATGATGTCGCGCGACTTTTTGTTCCTCAATCGCCGCGGTGAGCCGCCCGTCCTGCACGAGGGCACACGCCGGGCTTTTCAACAAACCACCTAAACCGACAATGATCATTTCGATTTCTTCTCGATTTTCGCCCAGGTATCGCGCAATGCGACAGTACGGTTGAACATGAGTTTCCCGGGCGTGGAGTTCTTGTCGGCGCAGAAGTAGCCAAGGCGCTCGAATTGGTAGCGGCTTCCGGGCGCAGCGTTCCGCAGGCCCGGCTCGAGTTTCGCGCCGCTTACTACCTCGAGAGAATTCGGATTCAGGTTATCGGTGAACTCGTGCCCTTCCTCCACTTCGGTGGGATTTTCCTTATTGAACAGGTTGTCGTAAATTCGCACTTCGGCGTCGATGGCGTGTTCGGCCGAGACCCAGTGGATGGTTGACTTCACCTTGCGGCCGTCGGGCGAGTCGCCGCCGCGGGTGGCCGGGTCGTACGTGCAATGCACCTCGATTACGTTCCCATCCGCGCCCTTCACGACATTGGTGCAGGTGACGAAGTAACCATAGCGGAGGCGAACTTCGCGGCCGGGCGACAGGCGATAGTATTGCTTCGGCGGATTCTCGCGGAAATCGTCCTGCTCGATGTAGAGGACTTTCGAGAATGGGACTTTGCGGGTGCCTGCCGATGGATCCTCCGGGTTATTTACCGCGTCCATCTCTTCCACCTGGCCGTCGGGGTAGTTATCGATGACAACGCGCAGGGGGCGCAGAACCGCCATGACACGCGTCGCGCGGCGATTCAGATCTTCGCGCACGAAGTACTCGAGCAGGGATAACTCGGTGGTGCCGGGAGTTTTGGAGACACCAATCCGGCGGCAGAAGTTACCGATCGCCTCGGGAGTATAGCCGCGGCGCCGGAGTCCGGAGACAGTCGGCATGCGCGGATCATCCCAGCCTGTCACGTACCCGTTCTGCACCAGCAGCAGGAGCTTCCGTTTGCTCAACAGTGTGTAAGTGAGGCTCAGCCGATCGAATTCGATCTGCTGCGGGTGATAAATTCCAAGCTTTTCGACAAACCAGTCGTACAGTGGGCGGTGGTCTTCAAATTCCAGCGTGCAGATGGAGTGGGTGATGCCTTCGATGGAATCCGACTGGCCGTGGGCGTAGTCGTACATCGGGTAGATGCACCATTTATTGCCCGTGCGGTGATGATCCTCGTGAAGGATGCGGTACATCACCGGATCGCGCATGTTCAGATTCGGCGATGCCATGTCGATTTTCGCACGCAGCGTGCGGGATCCATCGGGAAACTCGCCGGCACGCATGCCTTCGAACAACTTGAAATTTTCTTCGACTCGCCTGTCGCGGTACGGGCTATTCTGGCCGGGTTCGGTCAACGTACCCCGCTGTTTGCGGACCTCCTCCGCGCTCAAGTCGCAGACATAGGCGTCACCCGACTTGATCAGTTGAACCGCCCACTCGTATAACTGCCCGAAGTAATCGGAGGCGTAGAACAGGCGGTCGTCCCAATCGCCGCCGAGCCAGTGGACATCCTCGATGATGGAATCGACGTACTCGGTTTCTTCCTTCGAGGGGTTCGTGTCGTCGAAGCGGAGGTTGCATTTGCCGCCAAATTCGTTGGCGAGCCCGAAATTCAGAGTAATCGACTTAGCGTGGCCGATGTGCAAATAGCCGTTAGGCTCCGGAGGAAATCGGGTGTGAACACGGCCGTTATACTTTCCGGTTTTCAGATCGTCGATCACGATTTCGCGGACGAAATTCGACTGGCTACTCGCCTCTATCGGGCCTACGGGGGCCTCGGGCACGTCTTTAGGCATATTCATGATTTCACTTCCTTATTGCAGCATGCCGACGGCCTGGTCGATACGCTCGAGCGTTTTGTTACGACCCAGCACTTCCAGGGTTTCGAATAGCGGAGGGGCGTTTTTTCGCCCGCACACTGCGACGCGAACGGGCTGGAACATCTGGCCGGGTTTCACTTTCAATTCGGCGGCGCCGGCGCGCAGTGCGGAGTCTAATGCCTGATGCTCAAACGGAATCTCCGACAAGATGGCCCGGCTCTTTTTCAGCGCAGCCAGCGCCATCTCGCGATCCCCTTTCTGCGGGATTAACTCGGCCGGATCGTACGGGGCGAGGTGCTCGACGAAGAAGAAGTCGGCGACGGTGGCGACTTCGGTCAACAATCGGATCCGCTCCTGAATCAGCGGTGTCACGCGGCGCATGTAACCCCAGTCCACGTCAAAGCCCGCGGACTGCGCGAACGGCAACAACTGGTTGGATAACTCGTCCAGAGGCAGATGGCGGATGTGCTCGGCATTCAGCCACACAGCTTTGGGATCGAACGGATCGTCGTCGGAAAAATTGATAACTGCATTCGAACGATTGATTCCTTCAAAGGAGAAGGCGTCGACTAACTCCTGCCGCGACATTTCCTCACGGTCGTTCTTGGGCGACCATCCGAGCAGGCAGACGAAATTCATAAATGCCGGCGGCAGGAACCCGCCGTCGCGATAGGTGGTGACGCTCACTACCGGGCCGTGTTTACGCTTGGACAACTTCGAGCCATCGGGCGCGATCAGCAACGGAAGGTGCGCGAATTGCGGCGGTTCGACGCCGAGCGCCTCGAAGATCAGGACGTGCTTGAACGTGTTAGTGAGATGGTCCTGACCTCGGATGATATGGCTGATGCGAAGGTCGGAGTCGTCGGCACAGGATGCCAGGTGATAAGTCGGCATCCGGTTGCTGCGGAGCAGAGCGAAATCCTCGATATCGGCTGTCGATTTCGATTGCGGGCCGTAGACGGCGTCGTTGAAACGGACGCCGCGGACGGTGTCGCGGGGCACGCGGTAGCGAAGGACAAACGGCTCGCCGGCCGCAGCGCGGCGATCGCTCTCTTCCAAGGATAACTCGCGGGCACCAGGGTTAAACAGCCAAGTGGCGGCATCGCGCGGCTTATCCTCGGCATCGGTGACCGCCGGCGTGAAATCGCGGTAGGCGAGTCCTTTGTCGAGGATGGTTTGCGCGGTGGCACGTGCGAGATCCACCCGCTCGGATTGGCGGTAGAACTCGTCCCAACCGAGGTCGAGCCAGTTCAAACCTTCGAAAATCGAATCCAGCGACGCTTGCGTGTTGCGCTCGACGTCGGTGTCGTCGATGCGCAGAATCATCGTACCGCTATTGCGGCGCGCGTACAGCCAGTTGAAAATGAAGGTCCTGGCACTACCAATGTGGAGATACCCCGTGGGCGACGGGGCGAAACGAACTCGCGGCATGTACAAATTTCAGTGTAGCGCGAGCGGGATTGCGGCCTGGATTCAGGGCTGGCAAACCTCAAACAGGGCGGAATTCGGTGCTCCGCCTTTGAGCTTACTGAGGGTCACGCGAATCGCGGTACCTTCGGGCAGCTTTGCTTCGAGCGGGTTCCGATCCTTAGAACTGAGATCGTCTGCGACGAAAGTGTTCGGTGTGAGTATGGCGTTGCTCGCTTCTTTAAGAGTGCGGAGCATCGAAGCGCCCCGATCCTTCGCATCCAGACCGATAGAGGCCCACTGCCGGTCATCGGAGCGAATGAGGTACGCCTTCGCTTTGTCGCTGAAGATCGCGGTCGAATAGAGGAACAGATAGAGGTCGGTGCCCGCGACTCTCAAATGGCGAATCGTGTGATCGGACAGAACTTCGGTCTCGGGGTTCGCGCAGCCGGGCAGGGCGGCTTCCGCTTTCGCCGAGCGCTGCGCGATCATCGACGTGACGGACGATGACGCGGAAACAAGTTGGCTGACACGTTGCGCGTAGTCGTTACGAACCGCGATGACCTTCTGCATGTTCTCCTGCTGGTCCTTCAATTCCTTGTTGATCGCGGCGAGTTGTCCGGTCAGCGTAGCCACCTGCTGGCGCAGTTGAATCGCTTCGGCCGAGTCCACGACGGGAAGTATTTTCGCCGGCTCGGTTCTCAGCGCCGGCGGGAGTTTCAACTGCCCGAGCGGATTCTGGTACCGCATAGCGCGAAGCTCACCCTCCTTGGCATCCACCTTCTTGCTCAGGTCGAGCACCTGGGCTTGCGAACTGTTGAGTTGCTTGTTCGTTTCGGCCAGTTGCTCCAATGCATGCGTGCGCTCCTGCTCGGCAGCTTTCGACATAGCGAGCGCCCGGCTTTCACTTTGACGGGCTTGCTCGGCGTCGGCATGGGCACGCTGCACGAACGCGTTCTGGAGCGCCTTTTGTGCCTGCGACGAACTCAGATACATCATTGCGCCGAAGAACAACAGCAGAACTACGGCGCCAATGCGAAGCCACTTCTTCCGCAGGGCACGGCTGGCGCGGATCGCTTTCTGGCGGCCGATCCACGGGACGAGAAATTCGCTGACGATGGTGTAGAAAACGACGTCCTGCCGCCGTTCACGGCGCACGAGCCCGGTCTCTTTCTCCAGTGCATCCAGACCGTCGGAAACGTGCGCCTGCTTGAATCCGTCCTCGTGGCTGACGCGCTGGATGAGATCCTGGCGCGAGACGACGTTGCGAAGTCCTTCGTCGGTGACCATGCGCCCGAGGAGCGCTACGGCGGGATCGCGCAGACGGCCCGTACGGCGCAACGCCTCTTCGAGCGATTCCTCGAGCAGGCCCTGCATGCCTTTCTGCGCAAACACAGCTTCCGGATCCGGCGCCGACCATAGCCGCGAGCACGCGATCTGCATCTCCGAGAGATTCACTTCGCCCGACTCGGACCGCTGCGCGATAGCATCCGCCAACTTCTGGGCCATGGTGGGAGAGATCTCGCGTGGATAGTGGCCGGGGTAGCGATCGAACGGTCCTCGAATGATCTGCACCAGCGCCTTCTGATTGACTGGCGTGAGACGAAGGGTGACGTCCATCAGATCCTGGCACTGATCGAAGAGTTTGTGGAGTTTGGCGAGATAGTCTTCGCGGAAGCTGAACAGGACCTTCACACGGAGCCGGTGATCGCGCACCAATTCGACGATCGCGCGGGTGAGGTTCTGTTGGGCTTCAGCGGCACGGGCGCGCGCGTCGCCGCGGGGTGCTTCTTCGAACAGCGTGACGAATTCCTCGAACTGATCGAAGACCAGGAGCGGATAGCCGGGGTTCGTGCGTTCGCGAAGAAGGCGCGGCAGATCGGCGGCGGCCAACACAACGCGCGACGACTGATCGTCGGAGGCGAATGCGGAAGGCAGGAACGGCGGCTTCCCGTCGTCGCTGACGGAGATGCGCTCCACCACCACCTCCCGGCCCGGTTCAGGTTGCAATCGCAGACGGTCCGCGACATAGCCTTCGGCGACGGCCAGCGGCAGGAATCCGGCGTTGACCAGCGACGACTTGCCCGTCCCCTGCCCTCCGTACAACAGCACGCCGCGATAGATGATGATGAGGCGGTGCAGGCGTTCGCTCTCTTCGTCACGCTCGAAGAAGATGGGCGCGTCGACATAGCGGAACGATTCGATACCAGGATACGGCCGCTCCGGGAGTTGGACGGACGGCTTGGCGGCGGTGCTCACTGCGGCATCTCCCCGGCTTTGACGCGCTGGTAGAGGTCGGGCACGAAGTTCCAGACGTCCTGCGCGATGAACTGAATGTAGCGCTGCTCATTGCCGTAGACATCGAGGATCAGCGGATCGGGCGAGAGGTCGACGGAGAAGGAGTCGGGGAGATCGGCGCGGTCGACTTTCCAGCGCAGGCTCTTGAAGAGGAGGCGCAGGTTGTAGTCCATCAAGCGGTAGCCAACGAAGAGGGTGGGCCAGCGCTTCATGTAGAACTTCACCGTTTCGGGCACCGGATCGTAATCGCGCGTATCGCGCATGCGCATGACGAACTGGATGTAATCTTCGTCGGTGATGACGATGGAGGCCGGCTCGGAGAGGTCGCCGTGGATCTTGAAGACGAATGGCGTATCTACGGTAAAGCGGCGGGCGTCTTTCGTGACGGCGTCGTGATCGGGGCTGTAGATGGAGACCTGCGGCTCTTTGTCGAATTTGCGGAGGGCGCGTTCGAAGAGTTGATCGTAATTGGTGGTGATGACGATTGGGAATGGTAGCGCCGCGAGCGCGCGCAATGCCGCCGACGGCTTCTTCGCCGGTCCGATCTCGGCGGCGACGCGCTCGACGAGTTTGGCACGGCCGAATTTGCGTTCGTGGCAGAGCGATACGCGCTGGAGATTGCGGACGTCGTCGTTGGGGAAATCGACGGAGAAGGCGCACTCGGTCGCCAGTTTCTGGGAGAGTTCGCGGCCGGAGGGCGGGCGTTCGCTTTCGACGTGAGTGTACTTGGATCCGGTGGGCGGAGGGTAGTGGACGCCGGCGCCCAGGAACAGGATGCATTCCCCCTTTGTGACTGCTTCGGCGATGGTGGTGACGGGATCGACGGCGGTGAGTCCGCGCGCTGCGGTGCCCATAGTGGACTGAGTGTACACCAGTTCGCAGTTAGCGCGGGGTTGGGCTCATGCCAGACCCTGTTGACACCCACTGTACTCGCGTACACTCTGATTAACAGTAATCAACGCTAATCAGCACCGCCGCAGCTACGCGAAAGGAGTCCTCGCCCTTGCCCAAAAAGCCTCTTACACCCGTGGTCCATCGTTTGCCCATAACGAAAGTCCGGATTTAACTTGGGCGCCGTCGCTAGGCGCGCCCACCTTGCGGGTGGGTACTTCATTTTGGAGAAGGACGGCATCCCAGTCGCCGGTATCATGAGTGCCGACGAAATGGAAGACTACTGGAACTCCAAAATCCAAAGGTTGGAGAGTTCTGGCCGAGCGCACGGCCAAGAAGTCTCGCACCAAGCAACCGCGCCCATGACGCCGCCGGGCTTCGTCGTCCACGTAACTCCTCACTACGAAAGGCTCTCCAACAAGCTCTTCAAGAGTCACCCCGATTTTGAAGCTGCTGAGCAAGAGGCGAAAGAAATTCTTGCCGCTGATCCCTATAACCAAAGCCGCCGTCACCAGATCAAGAAACCCGAAGGGGTGCGGTCAGGCGAAAAGGGAAGTTGAGCTGGGCTTCTGCAGCCTGCGTCGCGAGGACACCTGCCGATAGGTCTCCCAAAAAGGATTCCCTCGATTGAAATGCTGCTGTCTACTCCGACAGCCGGTCGAAGAGCGCGACTAACTCCGCCATCCCGAGTTGCTCGGCGCGCTTCGAGGCTTCCGGTAACTCGTCGATCGCCGGATACGCATCGCGCAGATTATTCCGCAGCGTCTTGCGCTTTTGGCGGAACGCGCGGGAGGCGAACTCGAGGAACGCGGCGGTGTTGGGGAGCAGCGTCTCGCGGGGTGTGAGCCGGATAACGGCCGACTCCACTTTCGGTGGAGGCGCGAACGCCACGCGCGGCACCGTGAACAGCAACTCGGCATGCGCGTAGGCGGCGACATGCACGGTCAGATAGCCGTAATCCCGAGTGCCGGGCACTGCCGTAATGCGATCCGCCACTTCCTTTTGCACCAGGAAGACTCCGCGAATCCAGCCCGGAGTGGCGAACACCTTCTCGACGATGGGCGACGTGATGTAGTACGGCAGATTGCCGGCGATCACCGCCGGACCCCACGCGTCGAGATCCGTTTTCAGGACGTCGCTCTCGACAATCGTGAGCCGGGGATTTTCGCGGAATCGTTGGCGCAGGTAGTGGACCAGGTACGGATCCACCTCGACGGCGATCACACGCGCGGCGCGATCCAGCAGGTGGCGGGTGAGGGCGCCTTTGCCCGGTCCGATCTCGACAACGGTCTCGCAGTTGCTGGGGCACGCGGCCGCGGCGATCCGGTGCAGGATAGAGTCGCGAATGAGGAAGTGTTGCCCGAAGCGTCTGCCCACGATTGGCGCGGGTCAGCCTTTAATGTCGATCCGGCTGGTGCGGAAGGAAACGCGAATCCGGCCTGTAGTCGGCTGTCCGAATGAGGTGGCAGGGGTGAATTGGGTGAGCAGCAGAGCGCTCTCAAACCGGCGCCGCATGCTCTCATCGTGCAGCAACTGGCTGCCGCTGACGATCGAGTAGTCGGTGAGCCGTCCCGACTCGTCGACATCGACGTCCACAACGATATTCGCTTCGCCGATGATGGGCCATGCGACGTCCTTTACGCTGGCGTCGGTGAACAGAACGGTGGGAACGTCGTTGTCCATCGGGTGAACTTTGACGGTGAAATCGGGCACCAGGATCCCGAACAGCAGCAAGGAAGCGATCAGACCGCCGGCCACCGGCAGCGCGAACGGCTGCATCATGTTCTTGAAATGCAGGGAGGTCCGAGTTCGCCACGTGGCAAAGGACTTCGAGAAGGTGATGCGCGTAAGCCGGCGGATGCGCTCGCGGGAGGCGAGGACGCGGAGCGAGGTTTCCGTGTGCGGAGTCGGAACCATAGGGGGCAGGCTCCGGAATACTTCGCGGATCCGCCTTTGTTCGACGACGGCTTGAGCGCAGGCATCGCACTCCTTCAAGTGCTGCTGGAGGACTTTGGGGTCTTCTCCTGGTTCAGGCCCGTCGATGATCGCCGGTACTACACGAGCTGACTTCAAACATTCCATGCGTCTACTCCGCGGTTTGCGGCGTCCACCGCATTCCCGCATTCTCTTCGGCGCCCGCGGCGAGGCGCGCCGTTAAAGCGTGGCGGAGAGCCTCCCGCCCACGCATGATCCTGGACTTCACAGTTCCCAGGTTGATCTGAAGAATCTCGGCGATTTCTTCATAGCTCATATCTTCGATATCGCGCAGCACGACTGCGGCGCGGAACGTGGGATTCAGTGCCTGGACGGCCGCTTCGAGAATCTGGTGAGCTTCTTCCTCGGCGGCGAGTTCGAACGGCGAGCGGCCCGGATCGGAAAACGTGTCCTGATAGCTGCGGTCGTCGTCATCCCGTTCGAAACCGATCTCCTGCTTGCGGTGACGGCAGAACCAACGGCGGTGGTTGTGCGCCTCATTCACCGCGATGCGGTAGACCCAGGTCTTGAGCGTACTTCGCCCACGAAAACGCGTGATATTGCGGAAGACCTTGAGAAACACCTCCTGAACGACGTCGCTGGAATCGGCCGGGTCGTTCAACAACCGGTAGATCAGGTTGTAAACCGGCTGCTGATACAGTTGCAGCAGCGCTTCGTAAGCCTGCTCCTGGCCGGTGCGAAGCCCCTCGACAAGTTGAAGCTCTTCCAGACGAGAATCAAGTGGCAGGTCGCTGGACCCGAAACAAGTCTCCAGATGCGAGCCGATCTCTCCCACGGCGCCTCCGGCTGCAATTCTATCTAAAATAGTAGACACCGGTGTAGCCCCCCGGGTTCCCGGGAAATGGCGAGCTGCATTTTCTTGAGCCTGACGATCCTCCATAGCGCCCGGCAACTGTTGACGTTACGTGGTCCGGCCGGGCCCCGGCGCGGGCGAGCGCTGGACGAACTGCATATCATCAATGACGGCGCCGTGCTGATTGAGGACGGCATTATTCGCGAAGTGGGTCCTACGCGGCGGCTGGAGAATCTCTCGGTGGCGCGAAAAGCGCGGGAGATTTCAGCGGCCGGCCGCGTAGTGATGCCCGGATTCGTCGACAGCCACACCCACATTATCTCGGGACCGTCGAGATTGTCGAGCGCCCCCGGCGGCGAGCGTGAGGCGGTGCTCGATAACGTCGCGATCGTCCGAGAAACGACGGCTCGCCTTCTGTCGGCGCAGGCAATATCCGTTCTGCGTCTGGCTCTGGCACACGGAACCACGTCCATCGAATCGAAATCGGGGTACGGCTTGAATGCGAGCGGCGAGTTGAAAATTCTCCGCGTACTGACGGGTCTGGGCGAATCACCGCTGGAACTCGTCCCGACTTTTCTCGGGCCGCACGTGGTGCCGCCGGAGTTTGAGGGGCGGCCGGAAGAGTACATCCGTTGGCTGTGCGATGAAATGTTGCCAATCGTGCACCGCCGGGGACTGGCTCGATTCGCCGATGGCTGTTGCGATGCGGGCGCGTTTACGGCGGAGCAGTTGCGGCCGTACTATCAGGCGGCGCAGCAGATGGGATTCGGCCTGAAGATGCACGTGGGCCAGTACGGTGGGACCGACGGTGTCACGCTCACCGGGGAATTCCCTTTCGTCAGCCTGGATCATCTGGTGCACGTCGATGACAGGGCGCTGACCCAGTTGCGAGATTCGAGCGCCGTGGCAACCTTGGCGCCGGCGTCAACGTTCTTTCAGCAGACTCATCGTTATGCGCCGGCTCGAGACATGATCGAGAGTGGAATCCCGGTGGCGCTGGCATCGAGTTATAGCCGGGTGAGTTCGCCTTCGTTCAACATGCAGGTGGTGGTGTTTCTCGCATGCCGGCAATTCGGCATGACGGCGGCAGAGGCGATTTCCGCGGCGACGATCAACGGAGCCTACGCGATGAAACTCGGGCACCGGGTGGGGTCGCTCGAGGTCGGAAAGCAGGCGGATCTACTGGTTCTGAATGTGGGCGACTATCGCGAGCTGACCTACGAGTATGGTGTCAATCTGGTAGACATGACAATCAAACGCGGCGTGGTGGTGCACGACCGATCGGGAGTCCGATGGCCAAAAGAATCGTAGAGTGCGTTTCGAATTTCTCCGAAGGCCGCGATGAGCGCGTAGTGGATGCGATTGTGGATGCGATTGCGGGTACGCCGGGAGTGGTGGTGCTGGGCCGGGAGTCGGACTGCGATCATCACCGCAGCGTCGTAACATTTGCGGGCGAACCAGACGCGGTGGCGGCCGCGGCATTGCGGGGGATTGAGCAGGCGGTGCTGCGAATCGACCTGTCGCGGCATGCGGGCGTGCATCCCCGGATTGGCGCGGCCGACGTGGTGCCGCTGGTGCCGGTGGAGGGAGTGACGCTTGAGGAGTGTGTGCGGTTGGCTGTCCGATTGGGTGAGGAGGTGTGGCGATTGCTGCGGGTTCCGGTGTATCTGTATGCGGCGGCCGCGCGGATTCCGGAGCGGCAGCGGCTGGAGAACTTGCGGCGTGGCGGGTTGCCGTGGCTGCGCGAGCATATCGCCGAACGGCCGCCGGATATCGGCGATCCGGTGCTGCATCCGACCGCGGGCGCGGTGGTGATCGGAGCGCGGAAGTTCCTCATCGCGTACAACGTGAATCTGACGACGGGTGATGTTGGGGTTGCGAAGTCGATTGCGCGCGCGGTGCGGGAGTCGAATGGCGGATTGCCGGCGGTGAAGGCGATGGGGGTGCGGCTGGAATCGCGGGGAGTCGCGCAAGTGTCGATGAATCTGACCGATTTCGAGCGAACGGGAATCGGGCAGGCGTTTCAGGCGGTGCGCATTCAGGCGGCGCGGCACGGCGTGGCGATCGCGACCAGCCAGATCGTCGGACTGGTACCGCGTCGTGCGTGGGAGTCGGCGGCGGCGGTGTTGACCGAGTGCGAGAACTTCAGAGCTGACCGCGTGCTGGAGAATCGGCTGGAGGCGCTGGCACCGCCGCGTCCGTTCGATGAGGTGCTGGATCAGATTTCGAGTCCGGTATCGCCGATGGGGGGCGGAAGCGCATCGGCAGTAGCGGGAGCGCTGGCGGCGGCGCTCGGATACATGGTGGCTCGGATCAGCAAATTGGAGTGCGATCATTTCCTGGGCCAGCGCGAGTTCTTCGCGTCGGCGGTGGCGCGCGATGCGGAGGCATTCGATGCGGTGAGTATCGCGATGAAGTCGGATGCGTCGGTGCGGGAGGAGGCGATGGATCGCGCTTGCCGGGTGGCCGTGCAGGTGCCGTGCGAGATGACCGAGCGGGCGAAGGAGTTGGATCGGGATCTGCTGGCGTTGCGCAAGACGGCGCTGCCGAAGCTGCACTCGGATTTGACCACGGCGCTGGCGCTGTCGAGGGCGGCTCGAGCGGGTGCGATCGCGGCGGCGAAGGCGAATCTGGAGTCGATAAAGGATGTCGAGTTCCGGCGGGAGATCGAGGAGCGATTGGACCGCCGGCCGGGATGACCCCGCATCAACGCGAGTTGGGGAGGGCGGAACCGCACAGGGTGTCGGAGGAACGGGGATAACTGGAGCCCGTCGACCGGACACCGACCTGATGCTCTGTCATGAGCAGTAGACTGGGGAGGTGAGTACGAGACCCGAAGACGAGTCGCAGGATTTCCAACTGGACCGCTCGGCATTTTCCGTTGCTCGCTTATCGGATCCCGACGATTCTGTTCAGTACTGGCTATCGCGCCCGGTGGAAGAGCGGTTGCGAGCGCTCGAGCTTCTGAGAAGGACCTTCTATGGCTATACCAGCGCTAGCGAGGGACTTCAAAGAGTTTTTGAAGTCGCTCGACTCGAACCGCGTTGAATACCTGCTGATTGGCGGGTATGCCGTGGGGATCTACGGCTACGTCCGGGCCACGAATGACCTCGACATTTGGGTGAACATCAGCGAGGAGAATGCAGCCAGAATCGAGTGTGCGTTGCGCGAGTTCGGGTTTGGCGGGCCGGGGTTGTCTTCGGAATTGTTTCTCACACCCAACAACGTAGTCCGCATGGGCGTGCCGCCGATCCGGGTGGAGATACTGACGTCGGTCTCCGGAGTGGACTTTGAATCGTGTTACGCGGAGAGACAAACCGTCCAGATTGAGGAGATATCCGTCCCTGTGATCAGTTTGGCCTGTCTGCGGCGAAACAAGGCGGCGAGTGGACGGGCGAGGGACTTGGCGGATCTGGAGAATCTGCCGGAATAGAGGCGATCGCCACCGATTCGCGGCTTCGCAGGGTGCCAGGCATTAGGATCTGGGACAAGGGCTATGCGCATCGCTGTCGTGTCCGACATCCACGGGAATCGAACTGCCTTTGAGGCGGTGCTCGCGACCTTCGGGAAGCGGCCCCGACGTGATCTTTCACGGCGGAGATCTGGCGGACTCGGGATCGAGCCCGGGCGAAATCGTCGATCGGGTCCGGGACCTGGGCTGGCCCGGCATACTCGGCAATACGGACGAATTGCTGTACCGGCCGGAGTCGCTGGAATCGTTCGCTTCCAAATCTCCCGGCCTTAAGAGTCTCTTCACTGCCGTCGAGCAGATGGCGGCCGCGACGCGGGAACGGCTCGGAGCCAGCCGGCTGGCTTGGCTGAGCAGGCTGCCGGGCCTGCTGAAGCATGACGAGATGGCGTTGGTACACGCGAGCCCGGGCGATCCATGGACCGGATCGACACAGGGTCGGTCTTCGGCAGCATTGGATCACAGACTGTGGTTTACGGTCATATCCACCGTCCCTATGTCCGCACTCTCTCCACCCTGACCGTTGCCAACGCTGGGAGTGTCGGGCTCCCCTACGACGGCGACCGCCGCGCATCGTACCTGTTATTGGATGAGTCGAAGCCGGTGATCCGCCGAGTGGCCTACGACGTCGATCGGGAGATCAAAGCTCTGAAAGGCTCGGGACTGCCTCACGTCGCGTGGATGGTGAAGATGCTGGAGACGGGTTCCTATGTTGAGTTCCGGCGGGAGATCGAAGAGCGGCTTAGACCGGCGGCTGGAACATCTCGTGCTTCCCCGTGATTGGAACGGCCGAAGCGATACCCTGGGTGGATGGCCGCTCGGATTGATGCGCATCAGCATTTCTGGCAAATCGGCAAATTCGAATACCCGTGGATGCCGCCCGCTCCGTCACGGCTGGCGCGCGATTACATGCCAAAGGATCTGCAGCCGATTCTCGAGCGCAATCGCTTCGACGGCAGCATCGCGGTGCAGGCCGCTCATGATTCGCGCGAAACGGACTGGCTGCTTGCGCTCGCCGAGAAGCATGAGTTCGTGCTGGGTGTCGTCGGCTGGGTGGATTTGACGGATGAGCGGGTGGGCGGCGCGCTGGATAGCTTGCAGAAGCACCGGAAATTCAGGGGTGTGCGCCACATCGTGCACGACGAACCCGATGACAAATGGCTGCTGCGCGACGACGTCATCCGCGGACTTCAGGAGTTAGAGTCTCGCGATCTGCCGTACGATTTACTGCTGTTTCCGAGGCATTTGCCGGTGGTACCGCGGCTGATCGACGAGGTTCCGCGGCTTCGGCTGGTGATCGATCACATCGCGAAGCCCCGCATCGCCGCGCGCGAATTCGACGAGTGGGCGCGGGGTCTGGAGGAGTTAGCGCTGGTGCCGCGCGTGTACGCGAAGCTGTCGGGGATGATTACGGAGGCAAATCGTGGCGAGTGGAAATCGGGGGATTTGCAGCCGTACGTCGCGCATGCGCTGAAGGTATTCGGACCGGACCGTCTGATGTTCGGAAGCGACTGGCCGGTCTGTCTGCTGGCCGGGACGTGGAAGGAGACGCTGGCGGCCTTCACGCAGGCGTTGGGCGCGCAACCGATCGGGGTGCGGGAGAAGTTGTTGGGCGGTACGGCGGCGGAGTTTTACCGGTTGGATTAGTGGAAAGAAGTCTGCACCAGCTTGAGTCGAAACTTCACAGCAAGCGTCGTGGAGGATTTGGTGATGATTGATGGCGTTCGAACCGCAGCGAAAGTTCGGCCGCGCAGGTGGTTCGGAACGATCTCGATGCAGTGAAGGTGCTCGCGGCTTCGCCGGCCGTACTGGATCTTTTTGGTGGCTTTCCCACCGATGCTTCACCGGGAACGGAGAGCAGTCGATTCCGTTGTTCGGTGATTTCCGCGACAACATCCGCCCACTTTGGCCGGACTGCCCCGCTCGATTCAGCCCGCATGGACAGCCGATCCTCGTCAAGAACGCACCCCGCGGTTGTTTGCCGAACTGCCGGGCTCCGATAACGTGTTCCCGCGGGTGCGTGACCGTTACTCAATGTCGCAGAGGCACCCTCTTGTGACCGTCGGCAAGGGCAAAGCGGCGGTGCCGTTTGCACGATGTATACTCAAGAGCCACAGGCTTGAGGATGCTTCAAATGGTCGGGCGCTGCTTTGCCGGATACCTTCGAATCGCGCTTCTATTGGCGCTGGTGCGCTGTGCCGGCGCGGCCGAACGGTCGGTGGTGGTGGGTATAAGCGCCTGGGTGGGCGACCCACATATCGCCGTGCCGAAGTACTCGGACAAAGACGCGGGTATCGTAGGCAAGTGGCTGTCCACGCTCAGTCCGAACAGCGTTGTCGAGTTACAAAACCAATCGGCTTCCCTGGATCGGATGTTTCTGGAATTGCGGCAGGCGTTGCTCGGAGCCAAGCCCGGAGACACAGTCTATATCTTCCTTTCCGGACGCGGGATTGCGCTTCCGGGTTGGAAGGATGGCTACATCGGGACGTTCCGGATGGTGGAAAACAAGCCCCAGAGCACGGGCATCGCAGTATCCGACTTCGCCAGCCTTGTGGAGAACAGCCGCGCCGCTGCGGTCTACGTTCTGGCTGACCTTTGCCGCGAACCCCAGGACAATCGCATAAATGAAAGACTCAAAGGTCGGCTGAGCCAGATTGCCGCGACGCAGGTTCGCGGCATTCTGGCCAGTACCGGGGAAGACACATCAAGAGAAGACGAGGCACTGAAGCTGGGCGTATTCGCGTACTCGCTGGTGAACAAGGCCGGGAATCCCGCGGCGATTCGTTCCGCATCCGGCTTTGAGCGATTGTTCGGAAGCGTGCAAAGGGCCGTTTCCGGCCAGACTGCGGGTGCGCAGCGCCCTTCCGAGTTTGTATCGAAGAGCCAGCGCACGGCCGTACTGGACACGTGGACGATGCAGCCTGTGCTGCTTGCGTCACTGCTCCGTCCCGCAGGGCTGGGCCTCCTATTTCAGGCGGCTGTTCAAGCGCCGGCTAGCGATCCGTTGGAACTCGCGGGTCTGCTCGGCGCGATCGCTGAGAACCGCTTCGATGCACCGCTACAGCGATTGCAGATGTTGCGGCGATCGGAGCCGGACGAAGTCTGGAGCGTGTTGCGCGACCGTGTCGTCGCAGCACTGGCCGATTCGGGCCAAGGCGTCATCGCGCAGTATGGAACCTCGGACCTTCTGCCGGACGAGCCGGGCAAACTTCAAGAGACGGATTTCGTCCATGCGGGAGAAGCCTTCAGGGCGGCCCAAAGCGCTTTGGCGCTCCGGCCGTTTTCAGAAGAGGAGCGTCGGATCTACGCCGGATACGAGGATTCATTGAAAAGCCGCGAATTGTTTTGTGAAGGGCGTGCGGCAGCCTTTTACCCGGATCAAATTCAAAGTGCGAGATCCAGGTTGCTGCAGGCGGCGCAAGCCTCACCGCGGCCGATACCCGAAATCAGCAACGCGCTTGGAATCACCTATCTCGAGAACCTCGGCGTGGATCCGAAGGTGAGAGCGCAGGATCTGGCGCAAGCGGCCCGCTACTTCGAGGAATCGATTCAGCTCTCACCCACCTGGCCGTATCCGCGTCACAATCTTGCCCTTGTGCATATCGAACTCGGCGACGCGACGGCCGCCGAGAGAGCCTATCGCGACGCGATAGCCATCCGGCCGCACCTGCCGTACCTGGCTTACAACCTGGGACTGGTTCAGCACAGGGCGAACGAGCTGAAAGATGCGGAGCGGTCGTATCGCGTCGCTCTGGCGATGTCGCGAGAGATGGAGACGGACCTTCAACATCGTGCTGGAGATTGGGCCACGCTGCTGCCTAAAGCATCCCATTTGGCGGCCTTACGGGTCCAAGCTTTTCGGCGGAACCGTGCGGAGATTCTCAACGCGATGGGGGCGCTGGCAGAGACTCGCAAGAAGTGGACAGAAGCCGAGGAGTCGTACCGGGAGGCTCTGGACCTTAATCCACAAAACTGCGCTGCGCGTCAGAACCTGGCGATGCTGGCGCGCCACAACGGTGCGAAGTTGAGGAGGCCGGCCGATTCCGCCGCTTTGACCGAAGAGAACACACGCGAATGCCCGGCCTTCAAGCCGTCGTGGATGCTGCTCGCTTCGATTGCCAAGGAACGCGGGGATGCCGATCGAGCGCGGGATGCGTATCGGCACGTGCTTCGCCTCTCAGACCAGGATGTGGACGCACTAACCGGGCTTGGATCTCTCGAGGAGAAGGCCGGAAACACGAACGAGGCGGCAGCCCTTTTCGCGCGGGCTCTGCGCGCATACGAGTCGCGGCCGGGTGAAACTTCGGCGTCCGCACCCCTTGCCGTCTACTTGGCCGTTGCCCGGACGCAAGAAAAACTCGGGAAACCTGCCGTTTGCGACTTCTACGGGCGGGCGAGGACGGCGCTCCGAGTCATGCCTCACTCACGCGAAGAGGAGCGTGATGTCCGCGAGCGCATGCGGCAGGCCTGCTCGCAGCCGGGGCGAACCCACGAGTGAGTGCCAGGTCACCGCGAATTCGCGACTCCCGGCAGTTGATCGCAGTCAGCTTCGCACTGGGCCTTGTCCAGGTTGTTCTTGCACTCCGCCATGTAGCGCGCCTCCAATCCGGTCTTGAATCGCTTCTCGGCTTTGCATGCGCGCCTTCGCAGGTTAGCAGGCACGAAATCGTAGATACGGACCTTGCCGGCGGGTAAAGCGACAGCGAGACGCGCTGTGTCGGGATCCATCGCCAGCGCCGCCGCACGCTTATTCGAGCCGGGAATGACAAGCGGCGTTTCTCCGCGTCCGACGTCGTAGAGCGCAACCGAACCGTCCGCGTTCACCGAGCCGATCGTATCGCCCGCGGCATTCAATGTAGCGAGTAGCACGTTCTGGGCGCCCGGACGGATTGGGTCGCCGATGCGTTTGGCGGCTTCGGGATCCCAGAGTTGGACCGGCCCTACTTCTGCGGCCGTGAGCAGGCGCGTACCGGAGCGGTTAAACACCGCGGATCGCACTACACCGCCCGGGGTGTCGATCTCTCCTGACCGGCCGGCGGCGGCGTATTTGATGATAACCCCACGCGTGCCGTTACCGACGACGGCCATGAGACCAGCCGTCGTATCGATTGCGACTGCCAGCACGTCTGGAATCGCATCGAAGCAGGGCCCGGGGGTAGGAGCATGCGAAGGCCAAAGGCATGCGCGGTTGCCGATGACAAGAGCAGCAGTTCCGTCCTGTCCGACTGAAGCTGCCGCAACGTACTGTGCGGATGCCGTCGTCGACGGTGCCCCACCGTTCGACGCGGACCATGATCCGCGAGTTCCGGTTCGAGCGACGGCGGCGATGCGTTGATTCGAGTGGATGAATGCGAGCGCGGCCACTGCGCCGTCGAGCGGCGGGGTACAGAAGACACGGCGTCCATCCAGTTGCCAGACACACACCGAGCCGTCCTCGGCACCGGAGGCGATGCGTTGACCATCGCCGGACAGCGCAAGGCTCGTTATCTCCGAGCCGTGTTCGATCGGCGCTTCAGTGCTCGCCTGCAACGCCTGCTCGAGCAGGGAGGTGGTTTCGGCGGTGCTGTGGGATGCATCGGCCCGAAGCGCAACCAACGTGGCGAGATACGGATTTGTGTCGAGGAGGCCTCGCGCGATGTTGACGCGGCGGTCAACACGAGGTCTATATACAATCAGGAATATCAGCGCGACGGCAGCAACGGCGACTGCGATACCGAGGGCCCATACGATCGCTCTTCGATGAAGCTGCTCGCGCTCTTCTTCCGTTGCCGTGGCTCGGCTTGCATCAATGAACTCGGATTCCTCCGGGGAGAAGTCGTCTGGACGGTCGCGAATCCAGTGCAGCGCTCGGGCGAGCATCGGCCCACGAAGGTGCGCGGTGCCATCGTGATTGGCCTCCCGCCACACCACCAACATCACCAGGAAGGACTGGCGCCACAGCAGGAATTCACGATTTTGCTTATCTTCCAGCCACCCTCGCAGCTGTTTCCAATTTCGAATCAGCGCTTCATGAGTGACTTCGACGTAGGCAGGTTCGGCGCCAGGGCTCCCGTCGCCGTTGATCGCGGCGGTGATAGTCACCAGACGGTAATCGCGCGAGGCCAGCCGGTCGAGAAGATCGCGAACGGCCTTTGCGCGTTCGGAATCCTCGCGGCGCGGAAGTAACTGCGGCAATGAAACGCGGTTCCGCAGCAGCCGGCCGTCGTCGCCGATCTGGACGAGGCGGAGGAGGATACGGCGCACAATGGCCTGCTGATCCGGCGTGAGCGAGCCGTAGAGTTTATCCGCCTGTTCGTTCAGTGCTCCGCTGAGTCCGTTCATCTTACGGTAACTGTCGAGCGTGAGCGTGCGGCCGGTTCGGCGGCGCCATAACTCATCGAGCGTGAACTGCAACAAGGGCAGGGCGCCGCGCTGGTCTAGGGCATCGTGTACGAGGATCTCGACAAGTGCGTCTTCCACTTCGTAGCCGGCCCGGACCGCCGGATCGCGGATTGCCTGCTGTAACTCTTCCGCATTCATGGGGCCCACCAGCAAGTGCTGCCGGTTCAGTGCGCCGGCAAAGCCGCTGTAGTCGTGTTCCGCGCAAGTTCCATAGAAATCGGCGCGCAGCGTCAGCAGAACGAATGTGCGAGAGTCCGGAGCGGCACAAGCGTGCATCAACGCGTCGATGAATAGCCGGCGCTCCGTTTCGTCGCGGCAGAGGGAGAATGTCTCCTCGAACTGATCGGCGAGGAGGACAAGCCGGCCGGAGCCTGCGAAGGCGGCGGCGATCAGAGAGAGATTGGCGGGATCTGATTCGAGGTTCTTCTTCAGATCCAGAACAGCACGCGGATCCGAAGATTTGCCGTCGGCATTCGAGAATGCGAGCACCAGGGACTGGATCGGGCTGCTGCCTGGTTTCACGACGAGATATTTCCAGGAAGGCGCGCGCTCCAGCGCGCCATCGAGCAACGCGGGAATCAGGCCGGCGCGCGCCAGCGACGATTTTCCGCTTCCTGAATCGCCTACGATTCCCAACAATTTCGGATTGGCTCCATCCAGCAACTCGCCGACACCGCTGACGAGCCTTTTGACAGTGCCACTGCGCCCGGCGAAGAAACGAACATCACCGACATCGAACGCGTCCAGGCCGCGGTACGGACGCTCTCCTGAGAACGGCATGCGGGCCGGGTCCGGGCCCGGCGCGACGCGGCCCTGAATGCTCCATTTGAGCAAACGCAGCGCTTCGGCGTCGGTTGTGGAGGGAAAGGAAATCGCGCTGTACAAATCCAGAAACGGCGGAATTTTCGCCGTGGTGGCGCCGGAAATGAGAACGGGAATGACCCGCTTCGCCCCCCCGGATTCGATATTCAGTTTAACGGCCCTCTCCACTTCGGCGTGTTGCCAGGGGTGAATTGTGTTGGGGCCGATAAATACCGCGATCGCGGGAACTAACTCCAGGGCAGTGGAAATCTTAGCGATAAAGGCATCGCCACCGAGGATCTCCCACGCGTCAAACCACGGCCGAATGCCCTGCTGCACGAGTCCAAACAGGATAGCTTCGACCATCGGTCTGTCTTCGCTGCTGTAGGAAACAAATACGTCTCGGGGTTCTTCCATTGCGTGCATTTAATAATACTTCTCCGGAGGCATTTGTGCTATGCTTCATAGCCAAGTGAGGTGCGCATGCGGCGCCTGGGTATCCTGCTTTTCGTGATTTGCCTGCTTTCTTCCGGTCTTTTTGCCCAGACCGATTTGAGCGTCAGTCCGGCGAGCTTCGATTTCTTTTTGAACGCAGGGGTTAACACCCCGCAAACCGGTATCGCGCAGCTGATTAATACAGGTGGCCAGGTTAGCTACTCTATCACTTCTTCGGCTCCGTGGCTCAGCGCTTCCCCGAGCAGTGGGTCAATACCTGCGAATGGCTCCGTGCAGATCTCCGTTAAGGCGAATCCGGCGGGGATTGAGGCAGGAGATTACACGGCAACCCTAACTATCACCGCGCCGGGACGTCCGACGAGAAACATCGTGGTGGGTCTGCATGTGCAGGGCATTCAACTGACAGTCAACCCGAATTCCTGGATGTTAACCCTTGCACCGAACAAGACATCCACCATGTCATTTACGTTCGGGCAAGTGGGAGGGAGCGGGTCGGACATCAGCATCTCGTCGGACAAGAACTGGCTAAAGATCAATAAGAGTTCGGGCCAGGCACCGGTGACTGTCGTGGCGACTGTCGATTCCACAGGGCTCGGAGCGGGTGTAAATTTCACGAGTATCACCGCCACCAGCGGCGCGGCGCCGGCGATCCCGAAGATTGTCAGCGTGGTGCTGACGGTAGGTTCACCACAGCCCAATATCGAGGTAAGTCCGGCCTCTTTCAACTTTTTCGGAAGCGCGGGCAGTGCTGGTGACTCCGGGTCCTCGACGGTGACTAACACTGGCCCGCAGGTTTCTATCACTGCCTCGTCGAACCAGCCATGGCTGCTCGTATCATTCCAGAACCAGTTCTCAACGGCAACTTCCGCGGTAGCCGGTGCAGACGGCACCTTGACACTGAACATCCAGGCACGGGCTACTAATCTCGAGGCCGGGACCTATGACGGAACCATCACGGTCACGGCGCCGAATCGTCCGACACGGATCATCACGGCGCATTTTGTAGTGAGTGGAGTTACCATCTCCCTGAATCCTTCCTCGTTGACGTTGAATGCCGCCCCGAATGGAACGGCAACCGCCTCATTCACCCCCGTGGCGGTGAATGTTGCATCGGCACTCGTTTCCGTGTCGAATCCGACGGTCTCATGGTTGTCGATCAGTCCTCCGCCGGTCCCCAATGCCGACCGGCAGACAGGCCAGGCGATTACTGTGACGGCGACCGCAACGGGCCTCCTCTCCGGCACCACTTATACTACGAGCCTCACCGTGTCAGGGCAACCATCCGGCCCGAGTCTGCCAAAGACTCTGCCGATCACGTTGATCGTGGGCCAACCTGCTGCGCTTTCTGCAAATCCTAACTTGATCTCGATTAACTCGGGCGCAATTCCTGCTACCGTATCGATCCAATCCAGCGGCGCCCCCATCACCTTCGACGCCACGACGAATCGGACATGGCTAACGGTATCGCCTCAGCATGCGACGACTCCCGCGACACTCACGGTTTTGGTGAATAGCAGTCAGTACGATCCGGCCGTTCCGGCGTCCGTGACGATCACGCCCGTGAGCGCAGGCATCGATCCCATCACGGTGGCGGTGCAGCTGGCTAGCCCGATCACGCAGCACCGCTACTCGATCTCGCAAGTTGCCGATGGCGGAGTGTACCAGACCACGATCATTCTTGTGAATCCCGGGTCCACAGCGATTACCGCAAGTGTGAATCTGTATCGCTCCGAAGCGAGTCATGCGACCTTAACGTGGAATCCTGCAATGGTGGGCAATGCGCCAACACAAAATGTGATCATTGCACCCAAGACGTCTTACACGCTGCAAACCGCCAAGCTTGATCAGGCGAACACGATCAGCGGCTGGGCGGAAGTAACATCCACAGGGCCGATAAGCGGATTCGCGGTATTTCAACAGAAGATCGGCGCCGATCAAGAGGCTGCCGTCCCCATCAACGTCGACGGTACAAACCGGTTCTACCTGCCGTACGACAACCTCGCGGGGTTCACTACTTCGATGGCACTGGTGAATCTCAGCAAGACCGACACGGCGAACGTGAATGTCACTTTCCGGGGAAGTTCCAACCCGAGTCGAGCCGTTCAACTGGGTACCATCCCGCCGCTTGGGCATTGGCCGTTTAACCTGGTGGAACAGTTTGCATTTCTCGCGGGCGACCGCGGCGTGGCTGAATTCACGGCGACCGGCGGCCAACTCTCAACGCTCGGGTTGCGGTTCAACGCTTCCCGCGCATTCACCTCTTTCGAGGCGCAGTACCCCACTTCCACGGGCGCGCAGCGGTATTCGATTCCGCAGATCGCCGACGGCGGTGCATACCAGACCAGCATCATCATTGTGAACAACGGTCCTTCGACGGCCGCCGTAAATCTACGCTTCTATCGATCCGATGCGACGCATGCGACGCAGCCTTGGCAGGTTCCCCTAGTTGGGAATGCCGCGACACAAAGCGTGCAGATAGCGCCGGGTGCATCATACACGGTTCAGACCACAGGCTCCGATCCGAACACGGTGAGCGGCTGGGCGGAGGTTGTCTCCAGCACTCCCATCGGAGGCTTCGCCATATTCCGGCAGCGGATCGGATCGTCGGATCAGGAAGCGGCTGTTCCCATCAACCTGAACGGCTCGCAGCAGTTGCTGCTGCCTTATGACAATGGACAGGGATTCACGACGTCGCTCGCGCTAGTGAACTTGAGCGCGACCGAGCCAGCGCCCGTGACGGCTACCTTCCGCGGATCCAACGGACAGGTGCGGACAGAAACGCTGGGAGCACTGCCTCCACTCGGGCACTGGCCCTTCAACCTGGTGCAGCAATTCGGTTTCCTGGCGGGTACGCACGGGGTGGCGGAGTTCTCGACACCGACGGGCCAGCTTTCGATCTTGGGGCTGAGATTCAATCCATCGCAATCGTTTACCTCGTTTCGAGCGATCGAGACACAGCCCTAGTCAGAACTGCAGACGAAGCATCAACTGCAGAGTCCGGGCGGACTCGCGAAACGGAGTGAGCAGCGGGAAACCTGCGTTGATCTCTTCGCGCCCGTACGGCGCATACCCGAACTGGCTGGAACCGATCGTGGTGCTCACCGGGTTGTTCAGGTTCACGTGATTGAACAGATTGTAAGCGTCACAGCGAAGCGTCAGGCGGGGTGATTCCGAGCGGCGGAATTTAAACGTGCGCGAGATAGAGGCATCCAAAGACACAACCCCCGGGCCGGCAAAGGAGTTTCGGCCGAGGCTGCCGATAGCACCGCTGGGTGGAGGCCCAAAAGCAGACGTGTCCAGTAATCGGCGTCCGCCAGGAGCGGCCATGTAGATCCGGGAGGCATCCGGCGACTCAAGGTCCGGCCGGTTGTTGTACAGCGTTTCGACGCCATCGCGGTAGTAGTCGGGACGTGCGTAGACGGTGTAGGGAAATCCGGAGCGGATCGCGCCGGTGGCCGCGGCCTGCCAGTCTCGAAATATTCCGGAGAACCGGGTCGCGCCGAAAGCCGGCGGCAGATCCGCGATGGCGTACAGAACCAGGTTGTGACGTTGGTCGAAATCCGAGTTACCACGATCGGACTGTGGATCAAACTGACGCGTGAAGGTGGCTACTTGGGTTTGTGCCGCGCCTTGTGCGTTGAAGAAGTTGAAATCCAGAAACTCCCCTGCGAGAGGTTCGCTTTGTAAATCGATCGAATGGCTCCAGGTATAGGCAACTTGACCGCGAACCCGCCGGGTGAGAAACCGGAGGGTGGCAGTTAGCGCATGATAGCTCGATGTGCCCTGATTGGCGCGATACGACACCAGCGGAAGAGAAGAATTGATTAAGGCGAGCGGGTTCTGGACCGTGCGGCCGGATGTGGAGAATGGACGATTGATCTTGTCCGTGGTAAGCAGGCGATCGCCCAACGCACCGGCATAGGCGAGCTCCAGAAAGCCAGTCCCGGGCAGCGTCTGCTGCAGGGCCGCGAAGAACTGCTGTACACGCGGATTTTGGAGCCCTTGCTGAAACATGACGGGAGCTAGAGGATCGTCGTAGCTGTCCGGGCGGTAAGTCGCCGAAAGCGAATAGGGCGGCTGTAGGATATCAATTCGTTGATGGCCGTCGAGGGCGAAATTCGAGTATCCGAACTGCAGACGATTTTCCAGAACGATCTGCCACATGTTGTCGAAGGGCCGATCGTAGAACAAACCATAGCCGCCGCGAAAAATCAGATGGCCAGAACCGAGAAGGTCGTAGGCCACACCGCCGCGAACTGCGATGTCGCCGGGCTGTGCCGGATATAGGTCGCCGGAGGAGAGGGCCCAGGAAGCGCCTGCGAGCCGTTCGGCGATCGTCGAGCCTGGACCGGGTTGAATGAGGTAGTCGCGAGCGGCTCCCGTCGAGCGAGGCGCCCCGAAGCGTTCGTATCGAACGCCAAAGTTCACCTGCAGTCTGCGGCTTATTCGGATACTTTGCTGTCCGAATAGATAATACTGCGCGTAGCGATATTGGCGCCTGAAGGGCGGTTTGACAGCCTCACCCGGACGTGAGCGGTCGTAAGTGAGTAAGAGGCTGGACGGCTGGTCTTCAGCAAATCGAGCTACATCGTCGAACGTATATTGGCCGCCGGCCAACAGGTCCGCGAATTCATTGATTGTGCGCCAGAGAGCGCCACCGCCGAATTTCCAGATATTCCGGCCGGAGAACAGACTGATATTGTCGAGCGCCTCCGTATCCCGTGCGCTGTGATGAAAGGTGAACGCGGCCGGGCTGGCGGGCAGGTAGACCTGATCGCCGGCGGCGGAGAATGGCAGTTCGCTGTGTACCCGGTCAAGGCGCATTGAATCTCCGGATCGCGCAAGACGGACCTCATTCGAAATCGATGGGCCGGGGACATATGTGTGGCCCACCGCGATGCTGGTACCGTTCTGCCGGAACGGCGCCGAGAGATCGGGATACGGGCTGGCAAACAGGCCCGGCTGCCGAAGCTGCGACGTGGAAAGTCGTGCGAAAAAGCGATGCCGGCCTTCGGAATCGGGCGCGAAGTCGACGCGGGGCACCGCGGTGTACCGGTCGATTTCGATGGGGGTCGTGAGTTGTACTTCGGCTGAATTTAGATCGGGGGCGCTCGGGGCAACTGCCAAGGCATACTTGCGGAGCAGTTGGGCGCCAGCCCGGTCGAGTGGCGACGCCTCGATGAACTCGCGCGCCGGAAGGCGAAATTTCTGCGAGTCGCTGCGATTCCGGTATCGAAGATAATCGAACGGGACCGAGAAGTACCACTTGTGGCCGAGCGGTCCTCCGACCGATGTGCCCAATTCGGTCTCGTGCAGGGGACTGGGGGCAAATCCGTTGAAACTCTCCTGAAACCCGCTTGCGTTCAGGGCAGCGTTCTTGAAGTACGAGTAGACGAGGCCGTGCCACCCCTCAAGCCCGGAATGCGAGACCGCGTTCGCCACAGCGCCCGATGTGCGCCCGTACTCGGCCGAGTAGTTGTGAGTCGAGATTCGATATTCGCGCATCGATTCGGGCACAACGCTGGTCAACGGGCCGGATGTGAGATGGTTGTTGTTCTCGACACCATCCAGTAGGAAATTGATCGAGGAAGGCGTCTGGCCTGTCACCGTGAGTCCCAACCCACGCCCCGTTCCCACATAAGAATTGACGCCCGGCTGAAGCGCAAGCGTGGTGTAGAGATCGCGTCCGCTAAGCGGCAAACGCTCGACTTCTGCCGGCGAAACCACATAGGACAGCGAGGAATCGAGAATCCCAGGGATGCCGCTCAGCACCGTCAGCACATCAATGCGTGTTGTTTGTACATCGGCCGTGTAAGTATGAACGAACGCAGGAGTGCCAGGAACAAAACCAGCATCGTACGCGGGTGCCTTCGAGGAGCCGAGATATCGTAGTGGTACATCGAGTTGCATGCGTCCGGACACGGCTAATTCGATGTGGTTCGTCTCGCGACTTTGATAACCCTCTGCCGTCACTCGGAGAAAGTATCCGCCTGGAGAGAGTGCGGGAAGTGAGTACCAGCCGTTATGTTCGCTCACAGCAATATTGCGGTAATCCGTGCCGCTGTACAGCGCAACGACTCGAGCGCCTGCGATTGCTCGCCCGGTGGCTTCGTCGTACACCCGGCCGGAGATTATGCCGTGCGTGCTTTGACAGATTGCGGCGGGAAGCAACAGGCCTATCGTCCAGTTAGCACGCCAGTGTGGCATCGAGTAAGTATAGCGCCGGATGACCCGGATGAAGTGCGGTATTGGGTTGCCACCGGTGAATGCGCTTAGCGATTGGCCTGCCCGGGGAATACCTTTACGCCACCTGATCCTCTGTCTTCCGCTCACCAGCTTCAACTCCGGCGCCCAACTCGCCATCGATCCTGCCGACGGCATCTACATCGGCGGCGGCTGGTATTCGTGCGACTGGTTCCAGGCCACGCCCGGCGTTCTCCAACCCACAGTTCCTTCGAGTTATTTTGTCCTACGACTGAACCCCACGATGAACGGCATAGGCCTTTGACCGCCTGAAGGTATTTGTTAGAAACAATTTCAAATAGAAATATTTTGTCCTATACTTGGGCATGGCGCGTCCACCCCAGCCGTTTCATCTGAAGGCTCAAGACCAGCGCGTGCTGAAGCAGTTGCTGAGCGGAGGCGTGCAGCAGGTGCGCGTTGTCCTCAGAGCGGTGGCGCTCCTGCAACTGCACCAAGGACAGAGCGCCCCCCAAGTGGCCCGTACGATTCCATGGACCCCGCAGGCGATCCGAGTCATTTCCAAGCGTTACCGCGAGGGTGGGTTAGAACGGGCGCTATACGAGAGGCAACGACCGGGCCACGCGGAACTGTTGAGTACGCCGGAGAAGCAGCGCATCATCGCCATGGTTTGCAGTCAACCGCCGGAGGGGCAGGCCCGTTGGACGGTCCGACTGGTCGCTCGGGAGGCGGTGAAGCGGAAGTTAGTTCCACGCGTCGGAAGAGAGACCATCCGCATCCTGTTAGAAACCCACGACCTCAAGCCGTGGCGGGGAAAACATGTGGTGCGTGGCGGAACTGAATGAGGCCTATATTGCAAACATGGAAGAGGTTCTGGTCGTGTACGAGAAGCCCGTCTGCCTGCACGCCGATGTCCGGCCGTGCCGGCCCACGCGACCGGGCCACATAGCCAAACGCGATAACGAATACAAGCGCCCGGCGTCGCCAACATCTTCGCGGTCGTAGAACCGAAGGCTGGGCGTCACTTCACTCACGCGACGCCGAATCGTTCCGCCGCTCAGTTCGTCTTGGTAATTCAGAAACTGGTCGCCGCTTACCCGTTTTCTCGCCGCATCCACTTGGTGATGGACAACCTCAACATCCATTGCAGGAAATCCCTCACCGACCATTTCGGTCCGACGGTCGGTGATTATCTTGGAGCCGCCTGAAGGTGCACTACACGCCGAAACACGGCAGTTGGCTCAACCAGGCCGAGATTGAACTCAGCCTTATGTCACGGCAGTGCTTCGGCGCCCGTCGGATTCCGACACTCGAACAATTGAAGTCCGAGATCGCATCCTGGAACGCCCGCGCCAATCGCGACCGGACCCGTATCCAGTGGAAATTCACCCGCAAAGCTGCCCGCGTCACATTTGGCTATAAAAGAAATACTTCTAAGCGGTCAAAGACCTAGCGATTGGACATCAGCCATCGCCGGACCTTGAGCTTCAAGATTGAGATGAAGTCGGCCGCGCTGACGAGGGCCTCATATTCCATGCGTTCATCGTCGCTAAGAATACCGTCGTTGGCGCGTTCTGCGAGGATATCGATCCGCGCCTGAACAGCAGGGGGGTGTAGCGACAGCTCCCATAACGATGACAGGACCACGAAGCGTGCGTTACGAATGGAGCGTTGCCGGCGATGCGCTCAACGCCATAGGGCAATCGAGTCAGCGATGCCGAAATCGTTGACGGCAGGCGATATTCTCCACCTAGTCGCGGCCTTTACGCGGGCAGAATGCGTTCGTTTGTCGCACCTGATCAGTCGACCACAGGGCGCTGACGAAACGGTTTACGGATCATTGCCACTACCGCGCTCCCGATCAGTGACGGGTGGTCCTGGCCGAGCACCACGGGATGCCTGCGGCTTTTGCTCTGAATTTCGACCACATTTCGCTCGCTCAGCGGAATCGAATTGGTCCAGTGTTGTGCGGTCTGGCGAATGGCCCAGTACCTCCCTTGCTCACCCACTAATCAAAAGCAAGCCGCATACGCCACCCCGTAGCCCCATCCTCGTAATACCGCGGGACCGTCGCGGTTCGCACGAACCCGAATCTCCGATACAACGCGATGGCCCCGGCGTTCTCGCGACGGACCATCAGCCACATCGCCGACGCGCCGGATCGGCGGACTTTCCGAATAGTGGCTCGTAGAAGCGCGCTGGCCACATGATGGCGCCGGTACCGCGGGTGTGCGGCGATGGACACGAGTTCGGCGCCGTGGCGCGATCGAACCGCGATGCTGTAGCCCGCAATAGTGGCCCCAGCGCACGCGACCAGGAACAGTCGCGGAGATGCGAGTGCGAGGCTCTCGAATGTGCTCGCCGGCCAGGCGAATTCGCCGAACGACTCGCGCTCGATTCGGACAATGCGCGGCAGATCGCGCGGCTCGAAGGTGCGCATCGTGATGGCCGGCACGGCTACTCGTCGCGCAAGGCTTCGAGCGGCTTCTGCCCGAGAATGCGATAGCTGGCGAGCCACCCGGCTGCATTGGCGAGCAACGCGCTGGCTGCGATCGCCACGACGTAGATCCAAGGCTCGAAGTTCACATCAGCCTTCAGCAACCGCTTCAGCACGAGGGCCGAAAACGCCAGGGCCAGCAGACTGCCCATTAGTCCCGCCACTCCCCCCAGAATCAAAAATTCCACCGAGAACGTCTTCGCGATTCTCGACCGCGATGCGCCCAGCGTTTTCAGAATCACGACTTCGCGGACTCGGCGGAAGCGCGATCCTGCGACGCTCGATGCGAGGATGATGACACCGGCCAGGATGGCGAAGGCCGAAATGAAACGCACCTGGATCGAGATCTGATCCACCACGTCTTGGATAATCTTCAGCACGTCGGCCACGTTCATCACTGTCACCGTCGGGAACTTCCGGTACATCTGAACCTGCATGCGCGCGACATCCGGTGGATTCATCCGCACGCTGCCGTAGTAGATGACCGGCAGTCCTTCGAGCATGCGGCGATCAAATAGAAAATCGAGGCGGCCCATCAGGTGAATCGGATCGATCTTCACCACGCACGCCACTTTTGTCGAGAGCTTACGGGCACCGATACTCCACTCGATGCGATCGCCCGGCTTCAGCTTCAGTGTCTTCGCCGCCTCGTCCGATGCGCACACGTTGGAAGTATCGGCGGTGGGCTCCCACCACGCTCCCTGCACGACATCCGAATAGCCTGGCTTACTGTCGACGGCACCGACAGGACGCGTATAAGTGAATCGCCGGGCAAAGCCCTTCAAATTCTCGCGGCGCAGCGGGGCTCCGTTGATGTTGTCGATTCTGGCCGCCACGGTGCCGATCAGATCCGGGCCGCGTTCGATGCCCGGTTGCGCCTTGAGTAACTGCAGAATCGGCTGCGCGTCGGATTGCTTCACGTCCAGCAGAAACACGTTCGGCATGCCCGGCGGTGCGGTCCGCGACATGTCGGCGATGAGGCCGCGCTGTACGATATACACCGTGAGCGTGAACATCACACCGACACCGAGCGCCACCAGAATCGCCTCGGCGTGATTCCCCGGACGGTAGATGTTGGCGACTCCGTGCCGGATGAACGACGGCACTGCGATCATCTGCTGGTTCAGTTGCCGCAGCACCCGCAGCAGAATCCACGCCACGGCGCTCAGCGCGAGCAGGCTCACGACAACTCCACCGACGAAATACGATCCGATGCGAATCGCCTCGCGCGGCGGCGCCGAGGTCAGCGATCCTGCGATGATTCCGAGCGCGACCACCAGGACGACAAACGCAATCGCGGTACCGCGCCCGTTGCGGATGCGCTCGCGCCACGATGGCTTCGATTCCGTCATTTCGCGCCGGAAAATCAGATTCGGCCGGATGCGCCGGATACCTAGCAGGGGCGGCACGGTAAACAGAAGCGATGTCAGCAGCCCGATTCCGATGCCTTGCGCCGCGGGTACCCAGTCGAGCGTAAGACCCGGCCGGATGCTGAAGTATTTGGCGATCAGGAAAGGAAATACGAGTTGCACAAACAGCCCCACCAGGATGCCGAGTCCCGAACCGATCAGCGCCAGCACAACTGTCTGAATGACGTAGATCCGCATGATCTGCGACGATCGCGCACCCAGGCACTTCATGATGGCGATGGAATCGAGCCGTTGATCGAGGTGGGCGCGAATGGCCGTGCCGACTCCAATGGCACCCACGATCAAGCTGATGAGACTCACCAGGCTGAGGAACGTGGTCGCCTCTTCAAGACCTCGTTCGATAGCGGGATGCGCCTGGCGGAAGTCGGCGATGAGCGCCTCGGGGAAGGCCGACTTCAGATTGGCGCGTACCTGCTCGACATTGACCGCAGGCGGGATGCGGAACAGATAGCGTTCAGCCGCACGGCTGCCGGGAATCATCAGGCCGGCACGCTCCAGACCGTCGCGAGTGACCATCACGCGCGGCCCGACATTCAGCGAACCCGACATGCGATCAGGCTCCTGCTGAACCACCGCCGCGATGCGAAACGGCTGGCCGCCCAGGCGGATGGCATCGCCGATCTTGAGATCCAGGCGCAACAGCAGGTCTTCGGAAACCGCAACGGTATCGCGCGTCAGTGCCGTGGAGAGCGGAGCCGGAGGTTCGAGTTGAACGGTTCCGTAGTAAGGGTACTTCGATGGATCCACCGCTTTTACCGACACCAGGGTAGGCGTCTTGCCCTCGACAGCGGCCATCGAAATTGTTTCGGTGATCCAGGTGTGGTCGATGCCCTGTTTGGCAAGCCGGTCCATCATCGCTTCCTGATCGGGCGTTGCCAACTGGAACGAGCGCACCGACAGATCCGCCGCGATCAGTGTTCGCGCCTCCCGCACCAGCATCTGATGAAACGCGCGGCTAAATCCTCGCACGCCGGTGAGCGCACCCACGCCAACCGCGACGGCGAGGATGACAAACGTAAATTTGATGGTGGATGCGCGGGCCTCCCGCCACGCGATTTTCGACGCGGTGCGCCAGGAGAATTGGCTCGCCGTCATACCCGGCGCTCGTCGGACACGATGTGGCCATCCTTCAGAGTGATGATGCGATCGGCGTGTGAGGCGAGTTCGCGATCGTGCGTCACCAGGACGAGAGTCGTATTCTCGCGGCGGTTCATATCGATCAGCAAGTCGAGTACGATTTGCCCGTTCGCGCTGTCGAGGTTGCCGGTGGGCTCATCGGCCAGCAGAATCGGGGGTCTGACGATGAAGGCGCGCGCGAGCGCAACCCGCTGCTGTTCTCCGCCCGACAATTGCACTGGATAATGTTCGGCGCGGTCGAGCAGTCCGACGGTGGTTAACAGTTGCCGCGCGCGCTCGCGGCCAACGCCGTTCCCGCCGGCCAGTTCGTATGGCAGCAGCACGTTCTCTTCCGCCGTCAACGTCGGGATCAGGTTGTACGACTGGAAGACGAACCCGATCTTGCGGCCGCGGACCGCCGCCATCTGATCCTCGGCCAAGCCGGCGATCTCCTCGCCATCGAGTTGGATGCTGCCGGATGTCGGCGAGTCGAGCCCGGCCAAGAGTCCTAGCAGCGTCGACTTGCCGCTGCCCGACGGCCCCATGATGGCGACAAACTCGCCCTTCGGCACTTCGAAATCGAGACCATTGAGGATATCGACGCGATGGGTGGAAGTTGCGATGCTTTTTGTCAGAGCGGTGACTTTGATCATGGGAAACGAGGAAGGGCCGGGAAACATCCTCTATTATGTCATCCAGTGCGCTACCTAATCCTCATCGCCGTTGCTGCGCTCGCAGCGTGCTCTAACTCACCGAAGCCGGACGAGACCCGATCGGAACCGCCGAGCCGTCCTGTTATTGCTGAGACGAAGGCCGTCGCTCCGGCGGATACAAGACACCGCCTGGTGGCATTCGGCGACAGCCTGACCGCCGGATACGGCGCGCCGGCCGGATCCAGTTATCCGGACTATTTGCAGAAGTTGATCGATGCAAAGAATCTGCCGTGGCACGTGATCAACGCGGGCATCAGCGGCGACACTACGACGGACGGACTCGCGCGGTTGCCCACGGTTCTCGAATACAAGCCGGAGATCGTAATTCTGGAACTTGGCGCAAATGACGGCCTGCGCGGCATCCCGGTGGAGTCGACGCGTCAGAATCTGCAACAGATCATCGCGGCGCTGAAGAATAGCGGAGCCACGGTGGTTCTGGCGGGAATGACTCTGCCGCCGAACTATGGCCCTGACTACATCCGGCCGTTTGAGCGCGTGTTTACGGGACTCGCAAAACGGGAGAATCTGCCGCTAATCCCGTTTCTGCTCGCAGGCGTTGGCGGACATGCTGACCTCATGCAGCAGGACGGATTGCATCCCACGGCCGAGGGTAATCGGATTGTCGGGCAGAATGTCATGACAGTGGTGGAACCGCGGCTGCGGAAGTAGGTCTTGGGAGCGGCGATCATGAGGCCCAGTTGGGCATGCCGGATCAAAAGACCGGCGATAGCTGGCGGATTCGCCGACGATCGCGCCATCCGTCACGTCGATAATCTCCAACTGGTTCCGCCGGGGTGGATAACCCGTTGGCTCTGCAAGAATTTACCTGATTTGGCGTACGTTCGCGGCGATGACGGAAGACTCAGCGTCGGATTTCGATATTGTACGTGTATTCGCAGATATTCGCGGGGATTTGATCGCAACGGTTACATCCTCGACTCTGTGTAATCCCGCAACGCCGACAGTGGATAGATTGAGACGCGTGCGAGCCACCGTGCTTACGGTTAGGGTGTCCATGATATGACCTTCCAGTTCCTCCGCGCGGTGTGCCGCCGTGTGGGCCGAAAGGACTCGGGCGCGTGCGCGTTCGCCGATCCTCCGACGCTCCTGCTCCGATATCGATTTGACGAAGTGCAGGCTTTCCGCGGCGTTTCGAGCGATGAGGATTTCGCGGCCCGGCTTCAGGATCTTGTCCAGCCCCGGCCACCAGTCGCTGATGATGGGCACTCCGCAGGCTGCCGCTTCGAATAATCGAACGCTGGGCGAGTGGCCGGCTCGGACCATGTCGGCACGAGTTACATTTAACGTGAAACGCTGCGAGTTATAGAATTTCCGGTGCTCGCCGGGTGGCAGATGATCGATTCGCTGAACGTTGGAAGGCCAGCGCACCTGCTTCGGATACATCGGGCCCGCTACGACGAAGCGGCCGTCCGTCCAGTCTCGGGCGGGTTGGCATAATAATGCTTCGAGAGCAGGCTGGCGGTCCTCACTGTAGGTGCCGATGTAGCCGCAGTCCCACTGCGTAGGGCGATCCTCCGGATGGTAGATTCTCGGATCCACCGAACAATACAACACTCGCACCCGAGGCGATCCATAACGCCTCTCGATCCGGCGAAGCATGGGGCCGCCCGTGAACGAGAGATACAGATCATACGCGGATACCAAAGCCGGCGAGATATACTCCTCGTCGCCACGTTGTAACTTAGCCATAGTGACAGGAGTGTCGATATCGTAGAAGGCAGCTAGCCCCCGAGCGTGCGCAGTTACCCACTCGCCGAGGGCCGTTCCGTCCGGAACGTAGGAGCCGACGATAACTGCATCGGCCTGCCGGACCTCCCGGGCGAATCGATCTTTTGCCTCGTCCAAACCTCCGTAGAGAGCGGTGTCGCAAAAGGGTGGATTCGCCAAGTCACGATTTTCGGCGTACCACGGAACGTCACGTTCCAGGAATAGAACCCGGTGGCCCCGGGCGGTCAGTTCACGAATAAGTCCGCGATAGGTTGTGGCGTGGCCATTTCCCCAGGATGATGTGATCGACAGCCCAAAGATGACGAAGCGCAACCGAGGCATTACCGCGAGGCCTCCGCGGTATGTCGAGCCGCCGGCCGCGCGGCCACCCGTCTGGACCTTCCGGCGAGTAGAGTATCCAACTGCCGGGCCCGATGCGTATAGGTGTGTTCGGAAAGAACACGCCGCTGTCCTTTCCAACCGATGGACCGCGCCTGCTGCGGAGTCAGACTTTCGAATAACTCCGCTACCTCCGCGCCGCTATTGGCTACCAGGATTTCGGTTCCAGGTTCGAGGAAATTCTCCACGCCTTCCCATGCGTCCGTAATGATGCACGCCGCCGCGCCCGCGGCTTCGAATACGCGCGTGGCCGGCGAGTAGCCATAGCGGGCCATGCTTTCCCGGCTGATATTCAATACGGCACGAGCTGAGCAGTTAAACGCATTGTGGTCCGTTGTGTAAATGTGGCCCAGATACGAAACATTCCGCGGCAGCCGCTTCGTATTCCATCCGTTTCCGCCCAGCACGAACCGCCGATCGGGTAATCGCTCCGCCGCGCCAAGGAAAAACTCTTCGACCCTGGACTCGCGATCCGGCAACCGATTGCCCAGAAAACTTAGATCTGCTTCGAAGCGCGGATCGGATGGAACGGGGAAATGAGTGGATGGATCGAGCGCGTTGTACACCGGGATGCAGTCGCGGGCTCCCAGATTGCGGTACGCATTCACCACTGGCGCTCCGCCGCCATAAGTCAGAACGAAGTCATACTGAGGAATTAGGTCTCCCAGCGCGTCCGACGGATCTTGTTGCACACGGTCCAGGGTCGCCGGCGCATCGACGTCCCAGAAAACCGCAAGCGCGCCGGGACGGCGGATCTCCAGGACGGACTTCTCCAGGAACTCATCCAGAACGCCGACGCCGCTAGCCTTTACAATCAGGTCCGCCGCCTCGGCCTCTTCCAGCACCTGGTACACGCCTTCGAATCCGTTTGCCGAGTACACCACGACGCGCGCCCAATCGGGATCGTCGATATCTCGATGCTGCTGCCGGTCGTACGCGTCCGGCTCATAAAACGTGATGGTATGTCCCAACGCGGCGAGTGCTTTCAGAATGCCGCGGTAGTAAGTCGCAGCGCCATTCCAGTAGGCGGATACCAGACTCGAGCCAAAGAACGCAATATGCATTTTCAGACGATCCCCGTGGTCACCGGCCGCTTTTTCACCGGGTGAATTTCCATACAGATTCGTAACAACTCGTCGACCCGGTGCTCGCAAGTGTGCCGCGCCAGGATGCGGCGATACCCGCTCTGTGCGACGGTGCGAGCCATCTCCGGGTCGTTCACTACACGCTGGAGTTGCAAGCGCATTTCAGCTCCGTTGCGAGCCACCAGATAGTCCGTGCCGGCCTCAAACAGTCCCTCTACATCATTCCATGGAGCCGAGATCAATGGGATGCCGCACGCCATGGCCTCAAATGGCCGGATCGTCGGAATTCCGGGTAACGCCTCCACATAGGGCCGGCGTGGAATGTGCAGAGTTACACGAAATTGTGCAAATGTTTCCGGTACACGATAGTTTGGCAGCCAGCCCCCATACCGGATCCCGGCCGCCGACAGCGCGTGCCTCGCAAACTGGGGATAGCGCACCCCAAATACTTCGGTCTTCAACCCGAGTGCGTGTACTGGCTGGATGAGAAACTCGTACAGCTCGGCCGTGCGTTCATCGTCGCCCCAGTTGCCAATCCACACCAGGTCTCCACGCTTCGTCTTATCCGGCAGCGGCTGGAATACTCGGGTGTCCGCCGCTTCGTGCCAGGTCCACACCCGATTCGCCCAGCCACGGCGCACATAGATCTCCCGCACCGGCTCTCCGAATGCGAGGACGCCGTCGTAACCTTCCAACTCGTAAGCCGCCATGCTGGCCGAGTCGGTAACCGACCTGTGGTGCGTATCGTGAAAAAGCAGCCGGTAATCGCCCGAGCGCAGCCGGTGACTCCCGATTCGTTCCACCAAGGAGTGCTCGTTCCATTCGTGCACCAACACAAGATCGGCGCCGTCTAACTCGCGATCGAGATCCAGTGAGTCTAACTCGTATTCGTAGCTCCTGAGGCGCGGATAAGCGCGATGGAACGTCTCCACCGGAGCCTGGCCGTACTCCTCGGTAAGATTCGCCCGGCTCCAGCCACCTTTCGGCTCCAACATGCGTACCTGGTGGCCCCGTTCGAGCAGTTCCGATGCTACACCCCGAAGAAAATGTGCATTGCCGTGATTCCAGTCTGAAACAAGCGAGTGATAGAACATCACAACGCGCATATCTCAGTCTCCTGCCGCCATGCTCGGTACAGATAGATCCAACTGGGAGTACAACGCCAGGTACGACTCCGCCATTTTGCCGGTGCTGAACATGCGAGCCCGCTTGCGTGCACGCGCCGCCATGGTCTCGAGATACCCCCGATCCGCGATCAGGTCCTGCAGTACTGATTCGATTGCACTCGCATCGTCAGGATGTACGAATACGGCTGCCCCGTCCCAATTTTCGCGCAGGCTCGGGATATCTCCCAGGACAAGAGCACAACCGGATAGCGCCGCTTCCAACACCGAGAGCCCGAATGGCTCGTACTTGGCCGGAAGGCAGTAGATGGCCGCACGGGAGTAATAGCTTGCCATTTCATCCGCGCTCAGGACGCCGAGCAGCTCCACATTGCCGAGCTTGGATGCACGCCCGTCCGGATGCCGCGCATCGCCCGCGACGGACACCGGCCAGTCGATGGACCGCCGAACCTCGGTGAGTATTCCAATATTTTTGGACTCGTCCCACACGCGGCCTGCCGCCAAGATGAACGGCTCCTTCTTACCTGGGCGATACGGCCCTTCGTCGCGCCCGTTGGCAATGACCGCGGTTCTCGTTAACGGACCGTAGTAACTCTGCAATTGCGACATCATGGCTCGCGTCGGCGCGACCACCACGTCCGCCGCACGCAGACCGGCGGTGACAGACTTGCGATACCGCGACCAATCTGCCGGAGCCTCCTCGCCCTTGACACTGCGCCACCAGGACAGCACGCAAGAATGCCCAATTACGATGTGCGGCGCGGTCCACGGCAGGTCGCCATGACAGTATCCGTTCAAATGCACCACGTTAGGACTCAGGTCGTTCTCCAGCGTCAACAGCCAATCGCCTGCGCGCTCGACGTCGTTCCACGGCTCCTGCATCCACTCGAGCTTGTATGTGCTCTCATGGACATCCAAACCGTCGATTGCCGCCGCGGCACGCGCTTGAGCAGGCGTCAACGCCACACCCATGGTGGCCAGATCAACGCTGATCCCGTACGCGGCCAGCGCCCGAGTTAAATCGAGCGCATAAGTCCAGACGCCGCCCACCGTGTCGGCGGTCATTAACACTCTTCGGGGCTGGCTAACCGCGCCCATAGCTCGCCACCTCCAACTGAACTAGAGGCAGTGGCCGCTCTTCCTGAATATCGCTGAATTGCGTATAACCCGACAGATAATATTCGTGCGCCCGTTCCCACGCATTCTCATCCGGCGGACCCCACCACCTGGTGTAATCGGGCGACCCCGGATATGGGAATAGCGGCACAGGCTCGTTGGCCCACACTCCACGTGCAATCAGGTACTGCCGCCACCGCTCCACCTCGTCCGGGTCGTCGTGCTTCATCTCGATCAGATTGGCCTGAACGAACGGAATCCGCTGCCTCGCGTAGACCAGCCGGCCGGCAAGCTCATCGGTCGACATCCGGCATTTCTTATCCAGATACTGGCGGCCTTCCGGCGTTATACTTTCGACTCCGGCCTCGATCGACACGCAACCCGCATCGGCAAGCAGTTCGATCATCTCGTGATTCCACAAGTCGATGCGCGTCTGAATGCCGATCTTCACCTTCCGCTCCGCGAGCCCCAACAGCAATTCCTTGTTCGGGAGGAATATCTCGTCGATGAAATATACGTATTCGACTCCCTGACGGAGTAAGCGGTCAAGTTCCTTCAACACCACGGGAACGGGTCTGCGCCGGTAGTTATCGCGGAAGTTTTCCTTCGCACAGAATGTGCACTTGTACGGGCATCCTCGAGAGCTTTCCATCTCCGCACCCGGACCCAGCGGCTGCGCGTCGAACCGGTGGTGATGGTGGAGATGCTTTGCGACAGTCTCATCCGGCCATTCCAGAGCATGGAGTTCCGTCATCTCCGCACCATGGGGCGTCCCCTGCACACGCGGCTGGCCGTTACGCCAGTAGGCCAGCGACTGCACATCCGCCCAGTCGCCGGTCAGTTTTGGCAGTATCTCCTCACACTCGCCGATAACCACCGCGTCGGCATCTAGCTTTCGCAGTGCGACGACTGGGGTGGTGGAAGCGTGCGGCCCTACTGCGATCACGGTTCCGGCCACGTCCTGAACAGCCACCAATACTTCCTGCGGCACCCGTAGCTCCGGGGGTGGGCACCGCCAGAATAGATAACTCGGAGCCGTGGTGACTACAGTGAAATCCGGCGCGAACTCGCGTACGCGCTGTCGTATCTCGTCCAGGGTCAGATTATCCATCTGCCCATCAACGATCAACGCCTCGTGCCCGGCATTTTCCAGCAGCGCCTTCGAATATCCATACTCCAGCGGCAGGTGAGGCTCCCGGCATCCGAAGTAGATCGACCCCTCGAAGTGCCAATTCGGATTCAGCAGCGCGTATCTCATGAAGCCGCTACCTCGTCCACCTCGAAGCGTCTGCTTTGCAGTAGCCAGTCATAGAGCTTCCGGACGCCGCCTCGCAGCGACACTCGCGGGTCCCAACCTGTGGCGTCGCGGAATTTTGAGGTATCGCTTACGTAATAGCGCTGATCGCCGGCGCGGCGGTCCTCGAAGTACAGCTTCGGACGGCTGCCTCCTAGCTGGGCGATCAGGTCGACTAACTCCAACAGGCTGATGGCGCGGGTAACTCCCCCGCCGATGTTAAATGCGTTCGCCGACAATCGCTCGATATCCCGCCAGGCCAGAAGAAACGCGTTCACCAGATCCTCGACATACAGCACATCGCGGACCTGCATGCCATCGCCGCATAGCGTAATGGAACGGTGTTCCAATGCCCTTATCAGGAAGTGAGCCACCCAACCTTGATCCTCCGTGCCGAATTGGTGGGGGCCGTAGATACAACTCATTCGAAACACAATCGCCCGGAGACCAAATGTGCGGGCATGATCGATCACATACTGCTCAGCCGCACCCTTGGAACAACCGTACGGCGTGTGGAAATCCAAGGGCCGGTCCTCGCCGATGCCCGATTCCGCAATCTTCGGATCCAACGGAACATAGCGTGTCGAGTCGCTACGTAACGGCACATCCTCTAATCCGCCGTAGACTTTGTTAGTGGACGTATAGATGAGGGACGGCCCCTCACCGGCATGCCGTAATTCCTCGAGGACATTCATCGTCCCGGTCGCGTTAATTTCGTAATCTGTTCGTGGATCGGCGAGACTGGTAGTTACGGCCACCTGTGCCGCGAAGTGAAAGACGTGCTGAACCCCTTCGAGGGCCCGGCGCACATCCGCGGGTTCGCGCACGTCGCCGACAATCACTTTCAGGTTTCGGCCATGACGCTGTTGCAGCCATCCCGCATTCTGATCGACTCCGGCCCGCGAGAGATTATCGAGTATAACTACCCGGTGGCCATTGTTGAGAAGCCGGTCAGCGACATTCGTACCGATGAAACCTGCTCCTCCCGTAATGAGCACAGCTTTTGAGGCGTTACGTCCGATCACACCACCAACCCCCTTGCTGCGAGCTCGTCCTTTGCCTCGCTGGACCGGTCGTTCGCCACTTGCTCGTCCAGCCATGCCGCCAGATCCAGCAACCCGTCTTCGAGTTGGGTGGCTGGCTCGTACCCGAGGATCCTGCGCGCCAGCGAGATATCCGGGAAGCAATGGCGGATATCTCCTACTCGATATTTACCCGCGATTTCCGGTTCGATGCGCTTGCCCAACACTGAAGCAATGCGAGCAGCCACCTCCCCAATGGTGACTTGCGTACCGCTGCCGACATTGAAAACATGACCTGCCGCTTCCCGCACCTCCAGCGCCAGCCTGCAGGCGCGGGCAAGGTCATACACGCTGACGAAATCGCGGAGTTGGTTGCCGTCTTCAAAAACGAGTGGTGGCTTGCCGTTCATTAGCCGCGACGCGAAGATCGCCAGCACCCCAGTGTACGGATTCGACAATGCCTGATGAGGGCCGTACGCGTTGAAGAATCGCATACCAACCGTCGGTATCCCATAGGCGCGGCCGATGATCAGGCACATGCGTTCCTGATCGTACTTCGATAGTGCGTACAACGAGGCGAGCGATGGTGTCTTGGATTCTGGTGTCGGTACGGGCTTCAGCACCTCTCCTTGGGGACTTCTCATTTCCCAGTCGTTCCTTTTGAGCTGGTCAATGGTCCGTTCGACGTCGCAGTAGATCGTTCCATCCGGTGCCTGGTACGAGCCTTCGCCGTAAATACTCATGCTGGATGCCACCACCAGCTTTTCCACCGGACGCTCAATGAGAGCTTCGAGCAGCACCGCCGTGCCGACATTGTTCACGTCGGTATAGCGGACTAACTCGTACATGCTCTGGCCGACGCCGACGATAGCGACAAAATGAAATACCGCATCGACGCCTTTGAGGGCCCTCCGCACGGCGTCCTTGTCCCGAATGTCTTCGGTAACGACGTCAACGTCGGAGTTTAAATAGCTCGGTATCTTGTGTCCAGGCCCGTGTACCTGGACGGACAAGTTGTCAAGCACTCGAACTTCATAGCCATGCTGCAGTAACTCTTCAGCAAGATGAGAACCGATAAATCCAGCACCACCCGTCACCAGAATCTTCTTCATCTGTCTCCTCTGGACTGCGACTTATCCAGAACCAGTAGCGGCGGCTCTGTTTTCTGAGCTAACTCTCCAGTAGCGAACCCGTACCTCTCGTCGATCGCGGAAGGGGCTTCTCCGTGGCGTTGAAGTCCGCCTTTGCCTCGCTGGTGGTTGCAATATCCGATGCGCCGGTCTGCTCCAGAACTTCCCTGGCACGCTTTACCCAATCGGAGGCATCGCAGTGCACCGAAAGCAGGATTCCGCCGCTCCGGATCCGGCCCTCGTAGCGCTTCGCCTCATACTCCGGAATACCGACTCCAATCAGCGCGCCGGCAAACCCGCCAACGGCGCCGACCGCGCCGATGCCCGTCAATGCCGCGACAATCGGACCGGCGGCGATGAACGGCCCAATTCCGGGAATCGCTAAGGCGCCGATTCCGGCTAACCAACCCAATGCGCCGCCGATGATGGCACCCGTGCTCGCACCTGCCACCGCACCTTCGGGTGCCTTCGTATGTTTCTCGTGCGCGAAATCTTTGTTGCCGACGTTCTCAGGAAACAGGACCGAGATATCGGTATTTCGAAAACCTGCGTTCTTCAGTGCGTCTACTGCTTCCGCCACCGATTCCTGGTCCGGATAAATGCCGAATGCCGATGTGTTTTTGCCAGTCATTGTGATTCCTCGCTAGAAAGGCGGGCCGGTTTCCAGCGGCCCGCCCTCGGAGCTAACTTACCCTACCTCCGCACCTCGCCTTGTCCCCTTGTCACGGGCCGGTCGGTCTTAGCGAAATCGGCACTGGCCTCGGACGTAGACCCTATGTCGTGTGCCCCCGTCGATTCGAGAATCTGTCGTGCGCGCTTCGTCCAGTCGCTATCATCGGCGTGCACCGATAAGAGAATGCCGCCTTCGCGAATACGGCCCTCATACCGCTTTGCTTCATACTCCGGAATGCCCATTCCGACCAGGGCTCCGGCTATACCGCCAATCGCGCCGCCAACGCCCATGCCGCCCAGAAGGCCCATAATCGGACCCGCCGCGATGAACGGACCGATGCCTGGAATAGCGAGCGCGCCGATGCCGGCGAGCCAACCCAACGTGCCTCCGATCACTGCGCCGGATACGCCGCCAGTGGTGGCACCTTCAGGCGCCTTCGTATTCTTCTCGTGAGCAAAATCCTTGTTCCCGAGATTTTCCGGGAACAGGACTGAAACGTCCTCACTGCGGAATCCAGCCGTTCTCAAGTGATCGACGGCCTCCTCGGCCGCTCCGCGGCTCGTGTAGATTCCAAATACTGCCGTGTTATTTCCTGCCATTGTTTTCTCCTCCGCCCCCGGCCGGCACTCGGCCGGCCGTGAGCGTCCGGTTATGGACGCTTCTCATTGTCGAGGTATAGCAGCCATTTTGTCTTCGGATTTCTAACTGATTCGAACAGGTACGGTTAGGCCTCGGCGCGCCGCCCAAAGGTAAGTAGCAAGAGCGCAGCCAAACGGGAAGGCAGCTAAGTAGCTGATAATAGGAGGATCAAACCTTGAGAAACGGTGACGCGGAATGAGCTTCTTACGTGCCGCTGCAATAATTACACCTACTTATTGGGGGCGCGGTAATCCGCGCCCGCCCTTCCACGTTAGGTGCGCCTGGCGACTCCCATAACCAAAGTAACCAGGAAAACTACGAGGAACACAATAAACAGGATTTTCGCAATTCCAGCACTCGCTACGGCAATGCCGGTGAATCCGAATACACCCGCCAGTATGGCGATCAACAGAAAGGCTAATGCCCAACCCAGCATGTATTTCCCCTCCTCTTTTAAAAACGGATGGCTGTGACGCCGGTCGCAGTAGGAAGAGCAAGTCACGTGCCAGTCATCTCAGTCCATCGACGAAGCGATCAATGTCCTCCGGCGAGATATAGAAATGAGGAGACGTTCGCACCCACCCCTGACGCGGCGCGGCAACAATTCCGCGTTCCTTCAATCGCCGCACCGTCAATCGGCTGTCCTCCCCCGGCTTGCGGAACGACACGATCCCGGCGCCATTCTCCGCCGTGCGAGTCCCCAGCAATTCGCAGCCTAGGTCCACGACCCCGCCGGCCACCTGATCACCCAGCGCCTGCACATGTGGCGCGATCCGGTCCACGCCCACCTCGAGTATCAGTTGAATGGAAGCCCGCAGAGCGAAGCAGCCCGCGGTGTTCAGTGTGCCGCATTCGTACCGTCCCGCGTCCGGACGAAGCGCCATGTCCCGGGACGAGTAGTCGTTGAACGAGGCCACGTTCGTCCATCCAAACTCCACCGGCTCGATTTCGTCCTGCCGCGACTGCCGGATATAGAGGACGCCGCATCCTTCGGGTCCCAGCAGCCACTTGTGCCCGTCGGCGCTCAAGGCGTCAATGTGCGACTCCTCCACATTCAACGGAAAAGCTCCGAGTCCTTGAATCGCATCCACGAAGAAGAAGCAGCCGCGGCGACGGCAGATCTCGCCGATGGCGGTCAAATTTGCGCGATACCCGCTGAGGTATTGTACAAAGCTCACGGTGAGCAGCCGCGCTCCGGCCGCCGCTTCGTCAATCCTATCCAACGAATCGTTGATGGAGAGCCATTCAATCCGGACGCCCTGTTTCTCCAACCTCTGCCACGGGAACGCGTTCGCCGGGAACTCCTCGCGGAAGCAGACAATCTTATCCCCGGCTCGCCACGCGGTGCCGAGCGCCACCGTCGCGATCCCCTCGCTGGTATTCTTTACCAGGGCGATTTCCGCCGCACTGGCGCCAATGAGCCGCGCCGTGGCGTCACGCAGCCCCTGATACGCCGCCAGCCACTCGTCGTAGTGGAACGATCCATAGTGGCAGGCGTCGTCCGCCAGTTCCTTCATGGCGTCGGCCGCCGGCTTGCACAACGGTGACACGGCGGCGTGGTTCAAGTAGATCAGTTCCTCGGTGACGGGAAACTCTGCGCGATACTGCGTCCAAAGGGGATTGCCGGGTGCAGCCCCGGAAGTTCTCTCCGGAATTTCGAAACCCATGACAAAGACTATACGTTAATCAAAGTGAGGGTTTATACTCGAGTGTAGGCGCGTCTACCCTTTAGGAGTTGTAATGCGGCGTTTTCAAACTGCGAAACTGGGCCTCGCTTTAGTCCTGAGTCTCACACTTCCGTTCTCAGGATTCGCCAAGGACAAGAAGAAGGATGTCGAGGCGATTGGCGATCGCGACGTCGGCAAGGGGGTCAATTTCTACTCGCTCGAGAAGGAGATCGCTCTTGGGAAGGGTCTGGCCCAGGACATCGAACGTCAGGCGAAGATCGTCGATGATCCAATCATTTCGGAGTACGTCAACCGCATCGGGCAGAACCTGGTTCGCAACTCCGACGCGAAAGTCCCGTTCACCATCAAAGTGATCGACAGTGAGGAAGTGAACGCCTTCGCGCTGCCTGGAGGATTCTTCTTCGTGAATACCGGCCTGATTCTGAAGGCCGACTCCGAAGCTGAACTGGCAGGCGTCATGGCGCACGAGATCGCGCACGTCGCGGCCCGCCACGGCACACGCCAGGCAACCCGCGGTCAGATTGCGAATCTCGCCACGATCCCGCTGATCTTCATGGGTGGTTGGACCGGGTACGGTATCCGTCAGGCCGCCAGTGTCGCGATCCCGCTGGGTTTCCTCTCATTCTCCCGCGGATTCGAATCCGAAGCCGACATGCTGGGTCTCGAGTACATGTACAAGGCGGGCTACGATCCCACCGCATTCGTCGACTTCTTCGAAAAGATTCAATCGCTCGAAAAGAAGAAGCCAGGTACGATGAGCAAAGTCTTCTCGACGCACCCGCTCACCGACGACCGCATTAAAGCTGCCCAGAAGAATATTGAAGAACTGCTGAAGGCCAAGCCCGAGTACGTCGTGACCACTTCTGAGTTTAACGACGTAAAGGCCCGACTGATGGCCATGCACAACCGCCGCAAGATCGACGACAAGGATCTGAACCGGCCGCGTCTTCGCAAGGCGCCCGGCGCTGATTCCACCATCGACGGCGATGACAAGAAGTCCAAAGGCGACGAGGACGAGCGTCCTACACTGAAGCGCCGCCCCTCCTAAGTTTGATCTAGCCCGCAAGCAATTCTGGCCCACTGTCCAACTGGATGGTGGGCCAGTTTCTTTTTGAGGCCGCCATTGTGACCACAGTCACTGCGAGGCGCCCGGCCTCGCCGCCATACTGAAACTGCAAGGAATCCCGAAATGGCGGCAACAGCAACTCCAAAAGCGAGAACCAAGAAACTTCTGATAAGGCGATTCGTCTCTAAGGGAACCCGGCGATTGCGCCTGGTCTTCCAGGTCTCCTTCCTGTTGCTGAACGTGTTCCTGGGTGTCCAGTTCTACCTGTTTGTGACGCAGTTCGAAAGGGCCGGTGCGGCGTATTCCATTTCGCGGCCGCCCGGGGTGGAAGGCTGGCTGCCGATCGCCGGCATGATGAACCTGAAGGCGTTCGTATTGACGGGCCATATTCCGGCCATCCACCCCGCAACGCTCTTCCTGCTGGTGGCGTTCCTCACGATGTCGCTGCTGCTGCGCAAGGCGTTTTGCAGTTGGCTGTGTCCGGTGGGAACGGTGTCGGAATGGCTCTGGAAAGCCGGCCGCTCTATGTTCGGACGCAACTTCGTACTCCCGCGTTGGGCGGATATCGCGCTCAGGTCGCTGAAGTACATCCTGATGGGGCTGTTCGTCTGGGTGGTGGTGACGATGGGCGTGAACGAGATCCGAGCGTTCCTCGATTCGTCCTACGGCATCATTGCCGACGTGAAGATGATGAATCTGTTTCGATTCATGTCGCTGACCACCGCCATCGTGCTCGGTGTGCTGGTGGTGGCATCGCTATTCGTGCAGAACTTCTGGTGCCGCTATCTATGCCCGTACGGCGCGATGTTGGGCCTCGCGGCTTTGCTCAGCCCGCTTCGAATCCGTCGTAACGCGGACCTTTGCATCGACTGCGCGAAATGCGCAAAGGCCTGCCCGTCGCGACTGCCCGTGGACCAACTGATCACGATCCGCTCAGCCGAATGCCTGGGTTGCATGGAGTGCGTGAATGTCTGCCCGGCCGAAGGCGCGTTGGACATGAAGGCTTTCGCGCGGCGGCGAGTCCAGCCCTGGATGATTGCGGCGGCAGTGGCTGTGATCTTCTTTGGGATCGTGGGAGGGGCGAAGTTGACCGGACACTGGCAGAGCGACGTCCCGAATGCGGCATATGAACGGCTGATACCGCATGCATCGGAGTTTGCGCACCCGTAAGGGACCCTACTTCGCGCTAGCCGACTCGCTCCCAACGCGCCGGTAGTCGCCATACCGCTCATCCTCCGCCGAGTTCCGCGAAATCCAGAAAATGGTCGAGTTCACATGCACCGCGAAGTGCTTTGGCTGCCAGATGCCGCCTCCGACCGGTTCGTTTTCCAGTATGAACTTGGTCCCCGGCCCCACGGTCGCAACCGCGTAGAACGACACCGGACGCATTACCTCGGCCTCCACCTTGACCCACTGCGTCTCGGACTTGTCGATCCACAATTTCCCTTTCATTCCGGTCAGTACTTTGGTGTCGCGCATGGTTGGTACATACCCGGGCTTCGGAGTCGCATCCAGCACATACGTCTCGCGCCCATTGACTGTCTCTTCCCCGATCAGCCGGTAGTTAAAGGCGTGTACCATCTCCCGCAGCATGGCCTGATCCTGCTTGCGCTCCTTCTCGTATTTCGCAATCCGGCGCTTCCGTACCCCATTCGATTGGCTCGCTCGTGAGCGCCGCTCCGCCTCCATCTTCTGCTGCTGGGCCTTCTGCTGAGCCGGCGGCAACGGCTTATCGTTCACCGCAACGAGCCGCTGGTAGGGCGATCCGTCCATCATGCTAACGTCGTACGTCTTGACGGTCCGCGAAGCAACTGCACCCGACGATCCAAGCTTCTCCTCGACCTCGCGATCCGTGAATACGTAATTCGGCGATTCTTTCCAATTCCGCTGCATTGCGGCCACCGACCGCTGCAGCAGATCCTGCACATTGACGGTCGCGGCCGGCGCGACCAGTGTCCCTGCGGTCATTATGGCTGCGAGGCAGAAATGCTTCATTCAAACCTCCAGGCTCTCAGTAGCAAGACGCGAGCCAACCGCTCGAGTTCCGTCGTTTGTTCAACTTACAACGCGAGGGAACTTGCAAAAATTACACATCGAGCGAAGGATGCCGGGAATGTCAGCCGGTGCTCTGTTTCCGCCGACTCGATGATAAGCGGCGGACCGTCCCGCAGCGTAACCTTCTCTCACACTTACTGTATTCTCTAACGTGGGCGGAAATCAGTGATTCTTAGCGATGAACACCTGATGGCAGAGGTCCGACAGGGCGACCTGCGGAAGTTGGCGATCCTGTTCGAGCGGCACAACCGGCCGCTGTACAACTTCTTCCTGCACACGAACGGAAATCCGGACCTTAGCGAGGACCTGGTGCAGGACGTGTTCTTCCGCATCCTGCGCTACCGCCACACCTATGACGAGAAGCGGTCGTTCGCGACCTGGATGTACCAGATCGCGAGGAACGCGAGCATCGACGTCGCCCACAAGCAGAAGGGCGAATTGCAGTTGGTGACGAATCGGGAAGACGAGGACGACCGGAACGTGAGCGAGCCAGTGAGCCAGATGCCGGGCGCGGACGAGGCGCTGCGCAAGCGGCAGGAAGTAGCGTTACTGCGCCGCGCGCTCGAGCGATTGCCGGACGACAAGCGCGAGGTTCTGGTGCTGAGCCGGTTCCAGAATCTGGCCTATGAAGAAATTGCGTCGATTCTCGGTTGTGAAACAGGCGCGGTGAAGGTCCGGGTGTACCGGGCCACGCGCGCGCTGGGGCAGATCTATTTCGAACTTGCAGGAGAGAGGGCGTCATGAAGTGCGAAGACTACCGATCGCGGCTGCCTGAGTATTGGGAGGGCAGGCTGGAGGAAGACGAAAAAGTCGGGTTGGAAATGCACCTTGCTTCGTGCGCCGGGTGCCGGAGTGAGGCCGACAGTCTGGCTTCGATTTGGCACGGGCTGGCGCGAGTCCCGATGGCTCAGCCTTCGCTCGACATGCGGCGGCGATTCTACGAGAGGTTGGACGCGTATCAACAGGGTCTGCTGGAAACTCCGGCCGCTCCGGCGCCGAAGCCGAACTGGTGGGATCGCCTGCGGGGCTGGTCACCGATGCACCCGGCCTGGCAGGCGGGGTTCGCGATGGCGCTGCTGGCCGTGGGTTTCTTCAGCGGGTACTCGGTGGATGACAAACGGGACAACGCGCAGCTTTCGGGGCTGCGGAGCGAGGTGAATAACATGCGCCAACTGGTAACTCTATCTCTGTTGCAGCAACAGAATGCCAGCGAGCGCCTGAAGGGCGTGAACTGGTCGTATCGTGTGGAGCAGTCGGACACCGAGGTGCTCTCGGCGCTGCTCTATACGGTGAATCATGACTCGAACGTGAACGTGCGACTGGCCGCGGTGGATGCGCTGCACGCGTTCGCGGCGGATTCGCCGGTGGCGCGCAAGGGACTGGTGCAGGCGATTCCCAAGCAGGACTCGCCGATGGTGCAGGTGGCATTGATTGATGCACTCGCCGAATTGCACGACCACCAGGCGGTTCCGGCGCTGCAGTCGGTATCGCGGGATGGGGAAGTCAATCCCGAAGTGCGGCAGCGGGCGCAGTGGGCCCTGGGGAAGATCCAATGAGACACGCGGCGCTTCTGCTGCTGTGCGTAGTCGCCGCTTACGGCGAGGTACAGGACCGGTCGACGGAGACACGGACGTTCGCCGGCGTGCATTCGGTGGTGCTGGATAACGTGAGCGGGACCGTTGATGTGACCGGGTACTCAGGGCGGGATGTGGTGGTCGAGATCGAGAAGCGCATCAGCGCCGAGTCGCAGGACCGGCTGGAAGCGGCGCGTAAGGAAGTGAAGTTGGAGGCGACCGAATCGGATGGGCAGTTGAAGTTACTGGTGGACGGGCCGTTCCGTTGCAACTGCAACTCGTGGGGCGAACGGCGATCGGGCTACCACGTGACGTATGACTTCAAGCTACGGATCCCGGCCGACGCCAGCTTCGATGTTCGCACGGTGAACGGCGGGATGACGCTGGCGGGGATCGCGGGTGCAGGCCGGGCGTCGACGGTGAACGGCGGAGTTCGTGTGGTGTATGCGAAGAATCCTCCCGGAGCGGTGACAGTGGAGACCATCAACGGCGATGTAGATGTCACGCTGCGGCGCGGGTTATCCGCGGACCTGCGCATGAAGACCATGAACGGCGGCATGTACACCGATTTTGATGTCACGCCTCTGCCGGCGGAACCGCCGGTCCAGGAACGCAGGAATGGCAAGTTTATTCTCCGGACTCAGGATGCGGCACGAGTGCGAGCAGGGGCAGGCGGTCCGGAACTCAGTTTTAAGACACTTAACGGCAATATTTTCGTAAGGAGCGGTAATTAGCATGAAATTCCTAATCACAATGCTTGCGATCGGCGCGGTGGCGCTGGCGCAGGATACAGGCGACCGGATCTCGGTCCCGTTCAGCGACCCGTCGCGTCCGAAGACCGTCAGGGGATCCCTGATCAACGGATGCTTCGCGGTGGAGGGCTACGACGGCAACGAGGTCCAGGTGGAGACTCGCGGGGGTGAGGGTGGGCCGCAGCGGACGCGCGTGCCTCGCGGTGCGGAGGGGCTCAAGCGATTGGAGTCGACGAGCTTTGGTCTGACGGTGGAAGAAGAGAACAACACGGTTCGGATCCATGGTCCGGCAAGCCGTACGGTTCACGTCGTCTTGCGAGTGCCGCGGAGCACCACGCTGAAATTGGAGTGTACGAACTCAGGCGACATGGAAGTGACCGGGGTCTCGGGCGATCTCGAACTGAACAATCTGAACGGTGGCATTACGGCGACGAATGTTTCCGGCTCGGTGCTGGCTCATTCACTGAATGGGAAGGTGAGGGCGATCCTCGACCGCGTGACGCCGGACAAGCCGATGTCGTTCAGCACGCTTAACGGAGACATTGATGTGACAATTCCGGCGGACACGAAGGCGACGCTGAAGATGAAGTCGGATAACGGCGAGATCTTCACGGATTTCGAGGTGCGGCTATCGCCTAACTCAGCCAAGACGACGGTGGAAGACGGGCGCGGCAGCGGCGGGAAGTACAAGGTAAAGGTCGACAAGTCGACGGTCGGGACCATAAATGGCGGCGGGCCGGAGATGACATTCAAGACATTGAACGGGAGTATTTTTCTACGCCAGAAAAAGTGAGTTATGAGTTAAGCGGCGAGCCCTGCAATTTCTCGCCCTTGGCGGACTGCCCCGGGCTATTAGCCGCAAATGTCCATCTTGCTGTTTCTTCGCGAACAGCCTTGACACGGTTCCGGTCCTCAAGGTAGTTATCCAGTGGCGGGAGTTTACTGCGGGCCGAGTAAGCTCCCGCTACGTCCGCTCACGAACGTCTTATCCCCATAAAAGCTATACCATTCCGTCGAGACGGCATTTATGCCTGTGCAATACCAGATTAATGATCCGCAGTGGAGGACTTCTTGAATATCTAGCCATGCCCGCCCGGCTGGAAGCGGATCCGGCATGCGGAAGTTAACCTGATACATGCCCACTTTCCCCGGAGCAAGGCCGAAGAAGCCAATTTCAAGAGAGGTGACTGTTTGGAGTGTGTCCAGCACACGCGAAATACCGCCCCGCGAGAATCGAGCGGAGATAGGCACTTGGAGACTAATCTGCTGCCACGCCTGTGTGCCGGAGCCGAAACTCGCCACTGCCAGCAAAGGGGCCTACACGGTTCCGAACAAGATTCGAACGCCGGTTAGAGAGGTCGTTGATGCCCTCCAGCCCGGTACAGTATACGGTGGCCAGACTACCACCCGGCACTGAGGACTTCGAGCACTCTGATTTCGGCCTGACATCTGGATGAAAGCGAGAGTGCAAAGCATAAAACAATGGCGCGGCTGTTCACGCTTCTAGTTTATGCCGGATCCGGAGCTATGCTCAACGGTGCCGGTCCGCCGCCCCCGCGGCAGTTCCACTTCCCAACATTCACGGCAGCCTCGCGGGTCGAAGTCGCGCCGCCAAACGCGAATCGACCGGTGAGGCCGCCAGTCGAACCCCGAACAGAGCCGCCAAACTCTGTTCGAAGACCGGTCCGGAGCCAAGGCTCAACGGTGCCGGTCCGCCGCCCCCGCGGCAGTTCCACTTCTCAAGAACTCAGCAAAAACAGAAGGACCGCAGCACCCAACTGCGGGCCTTCCTCGTCAAGGAACTCGAGGAAGGCCGCCAAACCTTCCTCATGAAAACCGGTCCGGAGCAAGTGCTCAACGGTACCGGCCCGCTGCCCGCCAGCAGCAGTTCCTCTCTCTGACTTGATTATAGAAACACCCCACCAAATCGCGACCCGGCCAAAACCAGGGTTTTGCCAGTTAAGTCAATCGATTATCCTGTGGATAACTAGCTGTGAACGGCCTTTTTCGACGGGCCGTTTTTTACTTGTTTCGCAAAAGGGCCTGCGCGCTGGGCACGATAACGGCGCGTCCGAGCATCTCTTCCAGCAGAGGCGACTGCGGATACGGGTGTGCCGGATACCGCCGGAACCCTTCGGCGTACGTGACTCCGGCCTCGGTGCCGCGCTCGCGGGTCCACGCCTCCATCATGTCGAGATACTCTTCAATGCCGTGCTGCTTGCGAAGCCAGTTCCGCTGGCTCACGTGAGCGGCGAGCATGTTGCGCTTGCGATCGAACACCGGCGTGATGTCGACGTAGAAGTCGGGCTGCTGGGGCCGTCCATCGCGATCCCGGCCCTCGATCGAGTCCATGAAATAGAGGTGCGGAATGGCAGGCAGTGCGGGGGCCGGATCGTCCGCTCCTGTCGAGTAGTTCGGCGCGGACACGGCGAAGCAGGCATCGCGCACCAGGGCGCTGATGGCCTCGTGATCGCAGTGGTAATCGACGGGCGACGAAGTCAGGACAACCTCGGGACGGACGCGGCGCACGAGTTCGCAAACGCGGCGCCGGGACGGATCGTCGCTAAAGATGGCGAGATCGCGGAACTCGGCGCAGATGTACTTCGCACCGATGGTGGCCGCAGCGGTGGCGGCTTCCCGGCGCCGGGTGTTCCCGGTCTCTTCGGGCGACTGCTCCGCCGAGCCGCAGTCGCCGGGCGTCATGGTGACGATCGTGATCTCGTGGCCTGCGTCGGCGAGTTTCGCGAGCGTCCCTCCGGCAAGGATCTCGGCGTCGTCCGGATGTGCGTGGATAGAGAGTATTTGAGCCAATTTTCATGCTAACACCGGCCTTTGCTACCCTGAATAAACTCACAGGCATTTATGACTTGCCCGTCCTGCCGCTCCGAAGTGCCCGATACGAGCCGTTTTTGCTCGATTTGCGGAAGCGCGGTCGGGGCCGCGAACGAGTTCGCAACTATCGCCATGCCGGACGTATCTCCGCAGCCGAAATCGAGCGGCTCGGGTGAGTCGCAGATGTCCATGACGGCGGCGCGGATGCAGTCGACGCGTTTGCCTAAGAGCGGCCGCTTCGCGCCGGGGACGATGCTCGCTGGGCGATATCAGATCGTCGGACTGCTGGGCAAGGGCGGCATGGGCGAGGTGTATCGAGCCAACGATCTGACGCTCGATCAGGACGTCGCCCTCAAGCTTCTGCCCGAAGGCATGGGCTCCAATCCGGCGATGCTCTCGCGGTTTCACGGCGAAGTCCGCATCGCACGGCAGGTATCGCATCCGAACGTCTGCCGGGTGTACGACCTGGGCGAAGTGGACGGACAGATGTTCCTGTCGATGGAGTATGTGGACGGGGAGGACTTGGGTTCGCTACTCCGGCGTATCGGCCGCCTGCCGGGCGACAAGGCGGCCGAAGTAGCTCGCAAAATCTGTGCTGGACTCGCGGCCGCACACGACAAGGGCGTGCTGCACCGCGATCTGAAGCCGGCTAACGTGATGATCAACGGCGAGGGCAACGTCGTCATCATGGATTTCGGACTGGCCGCCGTCGCCGATCAGATCGAAGGCCAGGAGATTAAGGCGGGCACGCCCGCTTACATGTCTCCCGAGCAACTGGCCGGTCGTGAGGTGACGGTCCGTAGCGACATCTACGGCTTGGGACTGGTGATCCACGAAATCCTGACCGGCAAACGGCCGTTCGATGCAAAGACGCTTCCGGAACTGATCGCGCAGCAGCACCAGGTGGACAGAATTAGCATGAGTACCACAGTGAAGGATCTGGATCCTGCGGTGGAGCGCGTGGTGATGCGGTGTCTGGCGCCTGATCCGAAGAACCGGCCGGCGTCGGCACTGGCGGTGGCTGCGGCGTTGCCGGGCGGTGATCCGCTGGCGGCAGCGCTGGCCGCAGGTGAGACGCCCTCTCCGGAGATGGTGGCTGCATCCGGACAATCCGCCGTGATGCGGCCGATCTGGGCCGTAGTTTGCGGACTCGTTATTCTCTGCGGCGCCATCACCGCCATGGCGCTGGCCTCGACCACGCGGGTGATGAACCGCGCGCCTCTGGAACTTCCGCCCGATGCGCTGGCCTACAAAGCACGCGAGGTTGCGGCCGCGGCGGGCTACACGGAGAAACCGGCTGACACGGCCAGCGGGTTCCTCTATGACCAGGACTATCTGCAGTTCCTGACGAAACTGAACAACTCACCCAGCCGCTGGAGCCGCATCGGTGTGGCGCAGCCGCCGGCGGTGGTGTACTGGTTCCGGCAGAGCCCGCGCATCATGAACCCCCTGGGGGACAACTCCCGTGTGTCATTGGCGGACCCGCCGGCGCTAGTGAGCGGCATGCTCACCCTTCAATTGGATCCGAAGGGCCGGCTCTATTCGTTGTCGGCGGTGCCGCCGCAATTAGATGATCCCGCCGCTCCACCTGCGGCACCGGTGAATTGGACGGCTTTGCTGGCATCGGCGGGATTGGATCCGGCGCGGCTGAAGCCTGCTACTCCGAAGTGGACGCCGGCCACCATCGCCGACACGCGAGTAGCCTGGGAAGGGACGTGGCCGGACTGGCCGGAACAACCGCTCCGGGTGGAAGCCGCGTCCTATCGCGGCCGCCCCGTCTACTTCGATTTGATCGGGCCGTGGACGCGTCCGGAACGCATGCAGGCACGCGCTGTATCGGCAGCCGAACGGGCGACCCTGGTCATCCTGCTGTCGTTCGCGGTGGGGATGTTGCTGGGAGCCGCGCTACTGGCCCGCTACAACTTCAAACGCGGCCGGGGCGACCGGAGCGGCGCGAATCGGGTGGGCTCGGCCGTATTCCTGTTATTTGTAGCCCTCTCGATTATCGGCGGCGAGCACTCGGCAACCGCGCATGAAGTGGCGCGGCTGCTCACGTCGATCGCGTACGCCTTGCTGTTCGGTGCGGCAATCTGGGTCGGGTACATGGCGCTGGAGCCTTATGTGCGACGGCATTGGCCCAGAGCGATTGTGAGTTGGACGCGTTTGCTGGCGGGAGGCATCAACGATCCGCTGGTGGGTCGCGATGTTTTAATCGGCGTCGCCTTGGGCGTGACGTGGGGCGTCGTTACGGCCGTTAGCCACTACACTTCGCTCAGCGCCGGGCCGCCCTCGGCCGCTGTCTTGCTGCAACCGTTGATGGGTTTTCGATTCGCCCTTGCAAGCATTCTCGGCGTAGGACCGGGGTCGCTGATCCAACTGTTCGTGAGTTTCCTCCTATTGTTCTTCCTGCGGATGGTGTTGCGGAAGGAGTGGCTGGCGGCGGTGGTGTTTCTGGCGGCGTTCACCGGCCTGCAGTTAGTGGGCACGCAATCGATCGTGACCGATGGGGCACTCTCGTTTGCGGTGGCGCTGACCATCTATGCCGCCATGACGCTGTTCGGATTCGTGACGTTCGTAGTGGCGGTGTACGTAAACACCGTTCTGGTAGTTCTTCCATTGACGCTCGATTTCTCGGTCTGGTACGCCGGCGTGGCGCTAGCTCCATTGGTGATGGTGCTGGCAATCGGAGCATACGGAATGCATGCCGCGCTCGCCGGACGAAGCCTTATTCAAGACGACTTGCTGTAGCGCTGATACGATAGATGTTTTGCTTATGAACCTGCAGAGCCATATCATTACCCAGGGCCGCGATCGTGCGCCCGCGCGTTCCATGTTGAAAGCGATCGGATTCACGGATGAAGATCTCCGCAAGCCGATCATCGGTGTGGCGAACACATGGATCGAGACGATGCCATGCAACTTCAACCTGCGTGATCTCGCGGTGAAGGTGAAGGAGGGCATCCGCGCGGCGGGCGGCACTCCGATGGAGTTCAACACCATTGCGATCAGCGATGGCGTCACGATGGGCACCGAGGGCATGAAGGCATCGCTGGTGAGCCGCGACATCATTGCCGATTCCATCGAACTCGTCGCGCGAGGCCACATGTTCGACGGGATCGTCGCGCTGGTGGCGTGCGACAAGACGATTCCGGGAGCCGCGATGGCGCTACTGCGGTTGAACGTGCCGGGTGTGGTGCTGTATGGAGGATCGATTCTGCCGGGCCGTCACAACGGCCGCGATCTCACGGTGCAGGATGTCTTCGAAGCGGTCGGCGCGAATGCGGCCGGCAAGATCAGTGACGAGGAACTGCTGGCCATCGAGAACTCGGCGTGTCCAGGTGCCGGCGCGTGCGGCGGCCAGTTCACGGCCAACACGATGGCGACGGTGATGGAGATGATCGGGTTGTCCCCAATGGGCACGGCCGCGGTTCCGCAGGTGGATCCCGCGAAGGATGCCGTTGCGTTCCGCTGCGGACAGGTGATCATGGATGCGGTGAGAAACAATCGGAAGCCGCGCGACATCGTGACCCGCAAGGCGTTCGAGAATGCCATTGCGTCGGTTGCGGCGAGCGGCGGTTCCACCAACTCCGTGCTGCATCTGCTGGCGATGGCGCGCGAAGCGGGCGTGGATTTGAAGATCGACGATTTTCAGGAAGTGAGCCAGCGGACTCCGCTTCTGGTGGATCTAAAACCGGCGGGCCGGTTCGTCGCGGTGGATGTCCACTACGCGGGCGGAATTCCGGTGATTGCGAAACGATTGGTGGACGGCGGATATGTCGACGGATCGGCGATGACGGTGACGGGCCGCACGTTCGCCGAAGAGGCTGCCGATGCGAAAGAGACTCCGGGCCAGGAAGTGATCCGGCCGCTGGATAATCCGATCAAGTCGAGCGGCGGACTCGTCATTCTGAGGGGCAATCTGGCGCCCGAGGGTTGCGTGATCAAGGTGACCGGCATCGAGAGGAAGTTCCAGGAGGGTCCCGCGCGTGTCTTCAATTGCGAAGAAGACGCGATGCACGCGGTGACCGAGGGCAGGATCAATTCCGGCGACATCCTGGTGATTCGGTATGAGGGCCCGCGGGGCGGTCCGGGGATGCGCGAGATGCTGGGGGTGACCAGCGCGATCATGGGTGTGGGATTGGGCGACAGCACCGCACTGCTGACCGACGGCCGGTTCAGCGGAGCGACTCGCGGATTCATGGTGGGTCACGTGGCACCTGAGGCGGCGTCGGGTGGGCCGATCGCGGCGGTCGAGGAGGGCGATACCATCCGGATCGACATCGAGAAACGGACGATCGAATTGAAGGTGCCGACGGAAGAGATTGAAAAGCGCCTGGCGGCTTGGAAGGCTCCGGCCGCGAAGTATCAGACGGGTGTGTTTGCGAAGTATGTGAAGTTAGTGTCGTCGGCTTCAGAAGGCGCAGTCACGGGCTGACGCGCGGACATGAAACGGGCGGCCTCCTGGGTCGCCCTGTTTCGAATGTCGTTAGACTTTGGCTTCGACGTGAGCGTCGATCATCTTCTGGACTTCGGACTTGCCCATCGCGCCGACCCGCTGATCCACTACTTTGCCGTCCTTGAACAGAAGCAGCATGGGGATGCCGCGAACCTGGTAACGCTGGGCTGTCCCGTTATTCTCGTCCACGTTCAGCTTGCCTACCTTGAGACGGCCCGTGTAGTCGTCCGCCAGGGCGTCCACCGTCGGCGTCATCATGCGGCACGGGCCGCACCATTCGGCCCAGAAATCTACGAGTACGGGGACGTCTGAATTGATGACGTCTACGTCAAAGCTCGCGTCCGTGAAAATCTTCGTGTTTTGACCTGCCATTTACCTCTCCATCTGTTTGATGATTCGGCGGGCAAGCGCGATTCAGGCTGCGACGGTCCCGCCGGGCGCCCCAGTCACAATCTTCTCGTACAAACTCACATACTCACGAGCAGCGGCATCCCAGGAGAAATCCTCCACCATGCCACGCCGCATGATTTCGAGCCATCCGGAGCGGTTCTCGTAGGCTTCGAGGGCAACGCGCATGCATTCCAGCAACTCGCGTCCCGTATAGCCCCAGAACTTGAATCCGGTGCCTTCATTGATGGTATCATCCAGCCCGCCGGTGGCGCGGACCAGCGGCACCGTCCCGTACCGCAAGCTATAGATTTGATTGAGTCCACATGGCTCGTACCGGCTGGGCATCAGGAACATGTCGGCGCCCGCTTCAATGCAGTGAGCCAGCGGGTTGTCGTAGCCGATACGCACGCCGATCCGGTCCGGACGGGCGGCCGCGAGATCGCGAAACATCTGTTCGTAGGCGGGGTCGCCGCTGCCGAGGACGGTGAGGAACAGATCCTCGGTCAGCAATTCACCGGCGATCTCCGCAATTAGGTCGAATCCCTTCTGGCCGGCGAATCGAGAGACGATGCCGATCACGGGCTTGTCGAGTTGATTGGTCGGAAGTCCGAACTGCTGCAGCAGTGCGCGCTTGCACTCGGTCTTTCCCTGGAGTGCGTTGACGCTGTAGTTCGCCGGGATATACCGGTCGCGCTCCGGGCTCCACTCGGTGTAGTCCACACCGTTGACGATGCCGGTGAGCACGGCGGAACGGGATCGCAGCAGCCCGTCGAGGCGGAATCCGAACTCTGGGGTCTGGATCTCGCGCGCGTACCCTTTGCTGACCGTGTTGATCGCGTCGGCGAAGACGATTCCGCCCTTTAGGCAGTTGAGATCGCCGTAGAACTCGAGCGGTCCGGCAGGTGCGACAAGCACGGGATCGATGCCGATCTGCGCGGCTTCGGCCGTCGAGAAAATTCCCTGGTAGCCGAGATTGTGGATGGTCAGTAGCAGGCGGATACCAGCGAAAGTCGGATCGCTGCGGAGCGTGTGCCGCATGTACGGCGCCACCAGCGATGCCTGCCAGTCGTGGTAGTGGATGAGATCGGCGCGGAAGATGCGGCGAATAGTCTCGAGCGCAGCGCGGCAAAAGACGGCGAAACGAATGTGGTTATCCTGGTAATCGCGGTCGCCTACGTTGTAGATGCCCTCACGGTCGAATAGGGGAGCGCAGTTGAGGAACAGGTAGGAGACGCCGCGCTCCATCACACGATCGACAGAGGTGCGGAACGTTCCATCGGCGAGCCAGATGGGCATGTCGTTGTAGATGCGCTCGGCGTTGAACAATTGAACTTTACGGTAGCGGGGGATGAGAACCGCAACGCTGTGCCCGAGCTTCGCCAGAGCGGGCGGAAGTCCACCGAGAACATCCGCGAGTCCGCCGGTCTTGATGAAGGGCGCGGCCTCGCTGGCCACCATGAGTACTCGCATATATCGCCTTTTATGATCAGATCAACTGCAGTTTCTTGCCTACTCGCGTGAGAATGCCGACCGCACGATCCAGCATTTCGCGCGTGTGCGCCGCGGTGACGATGGTGCGGATGCGCGCTTTGCCTTTGGGCACGGTCGGGAATCCGATGCCGGTCGAGTAGAGGCCTTCGTCGAATAACTCGCGCGAAAACCGGTGCGCGGCGGCGGCTTCACCGGCCATGATCGGCGTGATGGGAGTTTCGCTGCTGCCGGTATCGAATCCGGCGGACGCCAGCGCAGCCTTGAAGTAGCGGGTATTGTCCCAGAGCGTTGCAACGCGTTCGGGTTCCTGCTCGAGGATGTCGAAAGCCGCAAGGCACGCCGCAGCGACGCCCGGCGGATGCGACGTCGAGAATAGAAACGGGCGTGCGCGATGGTAGAGGAACTCGATGAGATCGCGGCTCCCGCAGACATACCCGCCGAGTACTCCAACGGCTTTCGACAGCGTGCCGACCTGAATATCGACACGGCCGTGAAGTCCGAAGTGGTCGACGGTGCCGCGTCCGTTGCGGCCCAGGACTCCGGAGGCGTGGGCGTCGTCGATCATCATGATGGCGCCGTGCCGTTCGGCGGCTTCCACCAGCGCGGGCAACGGGCCAATATCGCCTTCCATGGAAAACACGCCGTCGGTGATGAGGAGTTTGCGGCCAGGCGTACCGGCGAGTCCAGCGAGAATCTCGCCGGCCCGCGCGGCATCGCGGTGCGGGAAGACGTGAATCTTCGCCTTCGACAGGCGGCATCCGTCGATGATGCTGGCGTGGTTCAACTCGTCCGAGATGATGTGGTCGTCGGGAGTAAGAATCGCGGAGACGGTGCCGGCGTTAGCGGCGAATCCGGATTGGAAGACGACGCAGGCCTCGGAATGCTTGAAGGCGGCGATGCGGCGTTCGAGTTCGAGGTGGATGCTCATGGTGCCGGCAATCGTGCGGACAGCTCCGGAACCGGCGCCGTACTTGCGCGTGGCGTCGATGGCGGCTTCCACGAGTTTGGGATGATTCGCCAGGCCGAGGTAGTTATTCGACGCGAGGTTGATCACCTCTTTGCCATCGAATCGCGAGATGGCCTCGCAGGGGGACTCGAGCTCTCGCAGGTGCTGATAGGTTCCGGCCTGGCGCCAGGAGTCGAGTTGTTCGGACAGGAAGGACAGCGGATTCGAGACAGTCACGGCAGGTGCTCCGTTTTTTATGGTAGCGCTCAGGATGCAATGGCTTTGTTGGCGATGACGGCTAGGCGCTCGCAGCAGGACGAGAGCGAAAGGCGGACGTCGTGCAGCGTGGAGCCTTCGAAGCGGATGCGCGGTGGCTGCCGGTGAACCGGACAGGTGACGTCCTTGAGTTTCTCACGAGTCCGCAGCTTGAAATCCTCGACGGAGTTCACGGCGGCGAACGGCGGCGCGGGCGTCAGCACGGCAACAGAATAACATAGAAATGTTTCAAACAGAAGACGTTCGATTGAAACTGGTGGCTGGCGTTTCATAGGCGGCTCAACGTGGGCGGGGTGTTTCTCGCCATCACGATTTCGGAGTCGCTGATGTCGCGGTAGCCCGCCCAATCGCCTTTTAGGGCATGATCGCGGTTGCTGTCCGGTAAGTTCCGATCGTGTATCAACTGCGTCAGCACCGCGGATAGCAGCGCGTCGAGATCGTGGCCATACTGAGGTGTCGCCTTGGCTCGCTTGTAATCGCGCTTGAACGCCGAGGAATACTCAATGGTCCGCATTCAGATCCGTCAGCAGCGCCTTGACGCTGCGGACGCGCTTGCCTCTGCCCTTCTCAAGCTCCGTTATGGCCCGGCGAGTCGTGGCATTCGGCACCCGGACGTCGAAGGGCAGACGGCGCTCATCCGCTACGCGCAGCATCAGCAGGCGGATCGCATCCGAGATGGATAGCCCCATCGCTTCGAGCGCATCGGCTGCCCGCTCTTTCGTCGCCGTGTCGATGCGGGCACGGACATAGGTGTCAGCGGTGGCCATGACTAATTGTGACCACAATGCGACTACAGAAGCAAGATGATTTCCCGTTCGCGTCAGAGGAACCGATGGTTGCCGGCGTGCCGTTGGTTGGGATACTCGCATTCCGGCGAGGAACATGGAAGCTGACGACGGGTAGCGGCTGATAGAATCGAGTCAGGTGTCCTCGCCCGCGAAAACGCTATCAGCGCGGCAGTTCTTCGCCCGGGGCGGTCTGCTATCGCGCTGGCATCCTAATTACGAATTCCGGCCCGGCCAGTTGGAGATGGCGGAAGCCGTGGAGTCCGCGCTGGCCGATGGCCGGCATCTCATTGTCGAGGCTGGTACCGGCACGGGGAAGACTCTCGCCTATTTGGTTCCGGCCATTCTGTCAGGTCTGCGCGTGGTGGTTTCTACGGGCACGAAGAATCTACAGGAGCAGCTATTCTACAAAGACATCCCCTTTTTGCAGAAGCATTTTCCGCGGCCTATTGCGGCCTGTTACATGAAGGGACGCGCGAATTATCTCTGCCGGCAGAAGTTGTACGACGCCGATCGGGAGCCGATTCTGACCGGACTCGAGGAAGTGGCGGACTTCCAGATCATTCGCGAATGGGAGAAGACCACCGAAACCGGGGATCGCGCGGAAATCAAGACGCTACCTGAGAACAGCACGGCATGGGCGAAACTCGACGCGCGCCGCGAGGCGTGTACCGGACAGAAGTGCCCGCAGTTCGAGCGGTGCTTCCTCACCCTGATGCATCAGAAGGCGTTCGAGAGCGACCTGATCGTCGTAAATCACCACTTGTTCTTCGCGGATCTGGCCGTGAAGGGCGAAGACGCCGAAGGCATCATCCCCGAGTACGGAGCGGTGATTTTCGATGAAGCGCACGAAGTGGAGGACGTGGCGGGGCAGTATTTCGGCGTCGGTGTCAGCAGTTGGCAGTTCGAAGAGATCGTGCGCGATACGACCGATGTCGCGTCACGGAAGAGTCTCGAAAACGCGGAGTTGGACCGGATTCTGCTGACTCTGGGCGATCGCGCGATGCTGTTTTTCAGCCTGTTCGGAGATGCGGAAGGCCGCCGCGGTTTCACCGGACAATCGGCATTTGTGGATCGCTACGCGGATGAGTACAACAGCATTCTTCTGGCGCTGGAGTTGCTCGGTACGCATCTGAAACTGGTGAATGGCGCGCCCGATGAATTGATTCCGCTGGTCCGTCGAACCGACGAAATCGCCGCCAGTCTGAAGTTCTTCATGAGCGGCGCGGATCGCGGATTCGTGTACTGGACGGAGCGCCGCGGCCGGGGAGTGTATCTGCAAGCAACGCCGATTGATGTCGCGTCCATTCTGCACGAGCGGCTGTTCGAATCCGTGCGGTCGGCCGTGATGACGTCGGCGACATTAGCCGTCGCCGGCGGGTTCGACTTTGCCGAGCGGCGATTGGGAATCCGGTACGCGCGGTCGATGATCGTGCAGAGCCACTTCGATTATCAGACGCAGGCGCTGTTGTACGTGCCGCAGAACCTGCCCGATCCGCGCTCGCCGGCATTTACCGCGAATGCGGCGGATGAGATCGTGCGATTGCTGAAGTTGAGCCAGGGTCGTGCGTTCGTGCTCTTCACTAGTTATGCCCAGATGCGGCTGATCTACGATCGCGTTTCGCTCGAGATCGATTACGAGACGCTGATGCAGGGGACGGGTCCGCGATCGGCGCTGCTCGAGGAGTTCAAGAGCACGCCGAATTGCGTGTTGTTTGCCACCAGTTCATTCTGGCAGGGCGTGGACGTGCCGGGCGAGCAGTTGAGTTGCGTGATCATCGACAAATTGCCGTTCGCCGTGCCGAGCGATCCAGTGGTGGACGCGCGCATCCGGCGCATCCGCGAGGACGGCGGCGAGCCCTTCTACGAGTATCAGATTCCTCAGGCGGCCATCGCGTTAAAGCAGGGATTCGGCAGGCTGATTCGAAGCCGGTCGGACCGCGGGGTCCTGGCGATACTCGACAATCGCATCACGAAACAACGCTACGGGCAGGTGTTCTTCGACAGCCTGCCCGACTATGCGTTCACCACCAAGTTGGCGGAAGTGGAGAGATTCTTTCATGTTTGAAGTTTGCGTAGAGCACACCTTCGCAGCCGGACACGCGTTGCGGGAGTATCGCGGCAAGTGCGAGAACGTGCATGGACACAACTATCGCGTGCGAGTGACGGTGGAAGGCGAAGAACTGAACTCCATCGGGCTTCTGGTGGATTTCGTTGAGGTGAAGAAGCATCTGCGAGCGATTTCAGATCGCCTCGACCATCAGTTCATCAACGATCTGGAGCCGTTCACGGTTTTGAATCCATCGGCGGAGAACCTGGCGAAGTACTTCTACGATGAACTGTCGCGAGGAATATCGGAGCACAACGGGAAGGCGCCGGTGCGGATTGCGGAGGTCAAGGTGTGGGAGACGGACACCAGCATCGCCAGCTACCGGCAGAGTTAGAGCGGGTCAGCGCGCGGGCGGCCGGACGCTGACCGCGCGTTATCTGCCGAAATAGGCGGCGTTGCGTTGTGCGAAATCGGCCCACTTCTCCGGAAGATCGTCGAGGGCAAAGATCGCCGAGACAGGGCAGACCGGCACACACGCTCCGCAATCGATGCATTCGACGGGATCGATGTACAGCAGTTCTTCCTGCTCGTACTTTTCGTTGTCCTTTTTCGGGTGGATGCAGTCCACCGGACAGGCGTCGACGCAAGCCGTATCCTTTGTGCCGATACAAGGTTCTGCGATTACGTAAGCCATATTGGTACTTGAACACTAATAGCACAACCGCCGCGGCCAGAGAACAACCTAGCATCCAACTGCGGCGAGCGAACGGTGAGCGCCCTTAAAACCCCTCCAGAAGATGTCCCATCTTTTCCTTCTTGGTGCGCAGGTAGTCCTCCCGGGTATCCAGCCGGGGCACGTTGCACGGAACCCGCTCTACCACCCGGACACCTGCGCGTTCAACGGCCTCTATCTTGTCGGGGTTGTTCGAAAGCAGCCGCACTTCGGCAATCCCGAAGTAGCGGAGGATTTCGCCGGGCAGTCCATAATCGCGCAGATCCGCCTTGAATCCGAGTTGTTCGTTGGCTTCCACTGTATCGGCGCCGGCGTCCTGCAGTTCGTAGGCTCGTAGTTTGTTCAGCAGGCCGATTCCGCGGCCTTCCTGATGTTCGTAGATGAGGAGTCCGCGGCCCTCGTCGCCGATCAGTTTGAGAGCGAGCTCGAGTTGCGACCGGCAGTCGCAGCGAAGGCTGTGCAGGACGTCTCCCGTGAGGCACTGGGAGTGGATGCGGACCAGCACCGGGCGTCCATCGGACACGTCACCCATGCGCAGCACCACCGCTTCATCAACGTCGTCGCCCGATCCGCTGCGGAATCCGTAAATGCGGAAATTCCCGAATTCGCTTGGGAAATCGGCCTCGGCGACTTTCTCACATCGGATTGCTGGGGACGTAGCCATCATGTAGGGAACTGCGAAACTCCAACGAGGAGACACTCTCGCGCTATATTGCTATGGTCTCACGGGCGTGCATGGCGACTCAAGCCGATGGCCGGCACGCTACCTCACTGTGACACCCACAAGTTTGTGCTGGATCCGCATCAACGTAATGTGCTGGATCCGCATCAACGTAATAAGTATGGAGCACGGCGAAAAAACCGGATCGTAACGCCCGGACCGCTACACTGGGCGGTATGCAGATTGAAACCCTGGCGGTGCATGCAGGGCGGCATCCCGATCCGGCCACTGGAGCGGTGACGCCGCCCATTCACCTCTCCACCACCTTTGAACGCGACCCCGACGGCGAGTACCCGCGTGGATTCTCCTACTCGCGCGAAACCAGTCCGAACCGGCAGATGTTGGAAGAGTGCCTGACAGCGCTCGAGGGCGGCACGGAGGCGCTGGCGTTCGCGTCGGGACTCGCCGTGGTGACCGCGGTCATTCAGGGCTTGGAACCGGGCGATCACATCCTCGCGCCAGGCGACGTGTACTACGGTCTCAAACAGGTGCTGAACAAGGTGTTCGCGAAGATGCCGATCGAGACCACCTACGTCGACATGACCGATCCGGCCGCGGTGCAGTCCGCCGTGCGTCCTTCGACGCGGCTGATCTGGGTGGAGACGCCGTCGAATCCGCTGCTGAAGATCACGGACCTGGAAGCCATCGCGAAAATCGGGCGAGCGGCAAACGCCATCACCATCTGCGATGCGACGTTCACCACGCCCGTCGTGCTGCGGCCGCTGGATTTCGGGATCGATATGGTGATGCACTCGACTACGAAGTACCTGGGCGGTCACAGCGATCTGCTGGGCGGCGCTCTTATCACGCTGCATCCCAACTATCTGTTCGAACGAGTGCGGAATGCGCTGCGATACGGCGGCGCTGCGCCATCGGCTTTCGACTGTTGGCTGGCGCTGCGCGGTGTGTCGACATTGCCGTGGCGGATGCGCGGTCATCTGGAGAACGCGGAGGCGCTGGTTCGCTTTCTGAACGCGCACGCGGCGGTGGAACGGGTGCACTATCCCGGCCTCGCGGACCATCCCGGTCACGAACTCGCCGCCCGGCAGATGCACGGATTCGGCGGTATGGTGTCGTTTCAGGTGAAGGGCGGCCGCGACGAAGCAATGCGGACTGCCGCCGCGTTGCGCATCTTCACGCGAGCCACCAGCCTCGGCGGCCCGCACAGCTACATCGAGCATCGCGCATCCATCGAGGGTCCGGATACCCGCACTCCGCAGAACCTATTGCGGATGTCGGTGGGACTGGAGAACTCGGGCGACCTGATCGCCGATCTCGAGCAGGCGCTTCCGCCCATGGCATCATGACAGCAACCAGCGTGGTGCTAGGATGTCAGCGTGAGGACGACGATCACACTGGAGCCGGACGTTCAAGCTCTCCTACGGACCGTGATGAAGGAGCGTGGGACCTCGTTTAAAGAAGCACTGAATTCCGCGGTGAGAGCGGGCCTGACGCAGAAGAAAGCGACGCAGCGGCCCTTTGTGCAGAAATCCTATTCTCTTGGGCTTCATCAGAATTTCAGGTGGGACAAGGCGTTAGATGCCGCTGCCGCCCTAGAAGATGAGGAGTTGAGCCGCAGGTTCGCTTTGCGCAAATAATTCTAGTTGACGTGAACCTGCTGATCTACGCGGTCAACGAAGATTCCCCGGACCATCAGAAGGCAAAGTCATGGCTGGAATCTGCCCTTTCCGGAACGGAAACCGTAGGATTACCTTGGATCGTCCTCTTGGCCTTTCTCCGGCTGACCACCAGAACGGGGCTCTTTCGGAAGCCGCTGAGCGTTGAACGCGGCATTCGATGTCATTGACGCCTGGCTGCAACAATCTTCCGTCACCGTGCCAGAGCCCACGCCACGGCACCTGCGAACGATGCGGGATTTGATCTCGCCGCTGGGTACTGGGGGGAATCTCACTTCGGACGCTTATCTGGCAGCTCTGGCCGTTGAGCATGGCGCCGAGCTTTGCTCAGCGGACAACGACTTCGGAAGGTTCAACCGCCTCCGCTGGCGCAATCCGCTGGCCCGATGAGGTGCACCGGCCATTCTCCACGTGTTCGATAGGCCTGCCGGCGCCAACCGACCTGCGGTCGTAACCGGTAAGATCGTGTACATGCGCCGCCTACGACCCCTGCTGATACTGCTGCCTCTGCTCACGATTACCGTATCGGCGCAATCGCGATGGCCGGCGAAGAAAGCGCGAGCGTGGTATGCGTCCGAGCCCTGGCTGGTGGGCGCCAACTACATCCCAGCGACAGCCATCAACGAACTCGAGATGTGGCAGGCCGATACTTTCGACCCGGAGCGCATCGACCTGGAATTGGGCTGGGCTGAGAAAATCGGTATGAACACGATGCGGGTGTTCCTGCACGACCTTCCCTGGCAGCAGGACCAGGCGGGATTTCGCGATCGCATCGGCAAGTTCCTGGAGATCGCAGACCGGCACCACATCCGCCCCATGTTCGTGCTCTTCGACTCGTGCTGGGATCCGAACCCGGAACTCGGCAAACAGCGGGCGCCGAAGCCGGGCGTTCATAACTCGGGTTGGGTGCAGAGCCCCGGTGCGAAAGCGCTCGCGGATCCGTCGCAATATCCGCGCCTGGAGGCATACGTCCGCGGCGTGGTGGAAGCGTTCGCCAACGATCCGCGAGTACTGGCCTGGGATATCTGGAATGAGCCCGACAATCTGAACACGTCGAGTTACGGTAGTGAAGATCCGCCAAATAAGAAGGACCTGGTGTTGGCCCTCCTGCCCAAGGCCTTCGAGTGGGCGCGCGCGGCGAATCCTACTCAGCCATTGACCAGCGGAGTCTGGCAAGGCGACTGGTCGTCTCCTGAAAAACTCAGTCCCATGGAGAAGATTCAACTCGAATCCTCGGATGTCATCTCGTTCCACAACTACGACCATCCCGCGGAGTTCGAAAAGCGGATTCAGTGGCTGCAGCAGTACGACCGTCCGATTCTCTGCACCGAATACATGGCCCGAGGCAACGGCAGCACGTTCGCGGGATCGCTGCCGGTGGCCAAAAAATACAAGGTCGCCGCCATCAATTGGGGGCTCGTCGCCGGCAAGACGCAAACCTATCTGCCGTGGGATTCGTGGCAGCATCCGTATGTCGACCGCAAGCCCGCCATCTGGTTCCACGAAGTTTTCCGCACGAATGGCAAACCGTACAAGAAGGGCGAGGTAAAGCTGATCCGCAAGCTGACGTCGACCCCGGCGATTCGCAAGGCGGCCTGATTACTACTTCTTCTCCTCGTGGTACTCCATCTCGGTGTTGACGTCCCACAGGTTCGATTTGTCGGTCCTGCCCGCCAGAATGTTGTCCACCGCCATCATCGCGGTGAGCATGGAATGGTCCTGATTGTTGTAGCGGTGCATGCCGTTGCGGCCCACCAGGAACAGGTTGCTGAAATCATCGAGGTAGCTGCGAACTTCGCCGAATCGATCGTAACTGCCGAAGTACGCCGGGTAGGTCTTCTCCATCCGCAGCACGGTGGCGTCTTCCACGGCCCCCGCCTCGATGATGCCGATGCGGCTCAACTCTTCCTTGCCCAGCGCGATCATCTCGGCGTCCGTGCGCCGCGCCAGCTCATCGCCGTCGTTGCAGAAATACTCCAGTCCGAGCCAGATCTTGTTCGGGTCGCTGACCATATACGGACTCCAGTTGTTGAAGATCTGCAGCCGCCCGAGCAACACATCGGGCTCCTGGATGTAAATCCAGTTGTCGCGAATCAGCCGGTTGGCATCGGCCGAATCTTCCTTGATCCTCAATGACGAGACCAGCAGTCCCACGGTGATGAAGTCGCGATACACCAGCCCGTCGGCAACCTCGCGCACGTTGGCTGGCGGCGGAACATCCAATGATCGGACCAGTTCCTGAATCGGAGCCGTCGAGAAGAAATAATCGCCCTCAAAACGCTGAAGCTGCCCGCCGCACTCCGCTTCAAGCGCCACCACGCGCTTGCCCTCGGTGAGGATCCTGTTCACCCGGCACTCGGTGTGAATCTCGCCGCCCATCTCGCGAACCTGCCGTGCGACTTCTTCCCACATCTGCCCCGGTCCATGCTTCGGATAAAGGAATTTTTCGATCAGCGAGGTTTCCGTGTTCTTCTGACGAAGGTCGCCGTTGGAGCCATTCGACGTCGCCTTCTTCAGCATGTGCATCACAGTGCCCCAGATCGACAGTCCCTTGATTCGCTGGGCGCCCCATTCCGCGCTGATCTGGTCACATGGCACGCCCCAGACCTTCTCGGTGTATGACTTGAAGAACGTCCGGTACAGCCGGTCGCCGAAGCGATTGATGAAAAACTGCTCCAGCGTCTCTTCGTTTTTGATGGGGAACATCGCCGACTTGCAGTAGCTGATGCCGATGCCGGCGGTTCGCGCCAATCCGAGTTTGACGATGGTGTCCTTGCTGAGCGTGATCGGATAATCGAAGAAACGGCGGAGGTAGTAAATGCGCGAACGCCGGTTTCGAACCAGCATGACCGCATCGGACTTGGCCGGATCGGCCCCCTGAGCCGGCGCGTCCAGAGACCGCGTCATGTTGTGATACGTGATGAACTCCTGGCCGCCGTCTCGCGATTCCAGCGGCAACATGTTCATCCACCAGTTCATGACGCGATCCGATTTCGAGAAAAACCGGTGGCCGCCGATATCGATGCGATTGCCCTTGTAGTTCACCGTCCTGGATATCCCGCCCATGTAGGTGCTCTTCTCAAGCACCACGGGGACAATATCCGAACGCTTCAGGAGCTCGTACGCGGCGGTTAGCCCGGCCGGTCCGGCTCCAATAATTACTGCTCGCTTTTTATCCACGCTTCCCCTAACAACCCGACGTTACACACGGGGAATGCCCCCGAGAACCATTATATCTTCGAGGAATTTCGCTTCTCCATCCTGATCGGCTGAATTCGCGAATCGATCACGGTGAGACCGGAGCAATCACTTGTATTGGGGACGCGTGCTGGTTTTGTCCGCCGTCGGGAAGTCGGCGGGGACTTTCTGCGTGACTTTGCCGGTAGCGGCCCACTCCGTGCCCCGCTGCAGCGTCGTGATGAATCCGACACAATTCAATGCCACCACGTCGTGACCCATCAATGTATGGAAGATCCGTCCCTTGCCGTACGAAAGCACCATCAGAATGGGTTCATCGTGGCCGGTGCCCTTATTCGACGGATCGGAATACGCCGTCGCCAGCACCGTCATGTTCTTGCCCGGTCCACGCATCTTCGAGTACAACTCATCGCCTACGTGCAACCATGCCGCCGGCAAGCCCTTCATGATCGGATGATTCTTCGCGCGGGTCTCCACTTTGTAGGGAGTGCGCGCGCCATGATTGCCCGCCGGTCCCGGCGATGGATCTGAGACGAGCTTCCCGTCCTGGAAATACCAGTACGGACCCGACTTTTCGTTGCGCCCACGCCAACCGCCGATGCCGATCATCTCGTTGAAGGCTTCCCACTTGGGAAACGCGTTGTCGGCCGCGTGTACCACCACCATGCCGCCGCCGTTCTTCATGTACTGCTCGAACGACGACCGCGTCTCATCATTCCACCGCTCGTCCGGCGCGTCGTAATTCCACACGATTACCTTGTACTTGCTCCAGTCGGGCTTGAAGTTGCTGAAGTCGCCATCCTTGGGCGGCGCAGTCACCACATCCACCGTAAACCGTCCCGAGTCCTCCAGAATGCGTTTCAGCAGCGGCGTGGTCTTCCGCCAATCGTGATAAGGACCGCCGGATTCGCCATCCAGAATCATGGCCCGGATCGGCGTAGCCGCCTTGCACAGGCCTACACACATCGCCAGCATCACTGGCAGGATTGCGAGCATTCGTCTGGTCATCGTCTGTCCCCCTGCATTCTATCGCTCCGTGAGAAGGCACAAGGTGGCGATGTACAATGCAAGAAACTGCCCGTGAAATCGAGGAGGCCTCTGTTGTTATCCCGTCGAACATTTTTGGGTACCGCTATCGCACCTCTGCTTGCCGGCAAGCCGGCCGGTCTGAAGATCGGAGCGATGGACGGCATTTTCCGCCTGGCAGGCAAACCGGAGGCGGCCGGCATCGCGAAACGAATCGGACTGGCGGGCGTGCAGGTGACTCTCGGACGATCGGCCGACGGAGAAACGCTGCCGCTCGAGGATCGCGCGCTGCAGGCTGCCTGGGTTGCTGCGTCGAAGGAGCACGGAATCCCGCTCGACTCCACCTATATCGACATGCTCCATACCGACTGCCTCAAGAGCAGTCCGAAAGCGCCGGAGTGGGTTCGCAAGGGCATTGCCATCACGAAGAATCTGAATGCCAAGGTCCTGATGCTCGTATTCTTCGGGAAATGCCAGGTGCTGGAACGGCCTGAGTTAGACCGCGTGATCGGAGTCATTCGCGAACTCGCACCGGAAGCGCAGCGCGCCGGAGTGATTCTGGGATTTGAGAATACGAACTCGGGCGCGGATAACCGGTATGCGCTCGACAAGGTGAATTCCGATGCCTTCAAGATCTGGTACGACGTCGGCAACTCGACTTACAACGGATACGATGTACCGGCGGAAATCCGGGCTCTGGGACGCGATCGGATCTGCATGTTTCACATCAAGGACAAAGGCTATCTCGGCGAGGGAAAGGTGAACGTGCCCGAGGTCCTGCGGGCCATCGCGGACATCCGTTTCAACGGCTACGCGAATCTCGAGACCGGAGCGCCGTCGGGAGATGTCGAGGCCGATGCCCGCCGCAATTTCGAATATTTGAAAAAGGTGATGCAACAATAATGCCGAGATTCGGCACTTACTTACTGGGGGCGGCGCTGCTGGCCACCGCCGCATTCGGTCAGAATCGCCAGCAATCAAAGAATCGGGTCGAATTTCCTGAAGCACCTGGGCGCGAGACGGCCCAGAAGCTGTGCGGTACGTGTCATGGCGCTGAGGTGGTAATCACGCTCGGACTCTCGCGCGCCGGTTGGAGCCAGGTGATCGGGCGAATGGTGACACGCGGGGCAAAAGGCACACCGGAAGAATTCGGGACTGTGCTCGACTACCTGACAACGAATTTCCCGCCAGGCCGGACAGCCGCGCCGACTTCAACGCCGGTTCGAAGCCGCGCACCGGGCATCGGCGCCTTGGATCAACACATCGTCGACGTAGCCGCCGCCGATCGCGGACGCAAGACCTACATCGCCAATTGCATCAGCTGCCATGGTCCGAAGGCGCGCGGCAATGAGAACGGACCCGACCTGGTCCGCTCTGTTACCGTCCTGCATGACCGCTATGGGAGCACCATCGGCCCGTTTCTGAAAGCCGGACACCCCATGCAGAGCAAGCGCAACTCCGCGAGTTTGACGAAAGCGGAAGTCGAGGACCTGTCCCACTTTCTCCACCAGCGAGTCGGCGATACGCTGCGTAGCGGCCCTTACTCGGAAGTACTCAACGTCCTCACCGGGGACGCAAAAGCAGGCGAAGCTTTCTTTAATGGTGCGGGAGGTTGTAACTCGTGCCATTCGCCATCGGGCGACTTAGCCCATATCGCCGGCAAATATGATCCGCCCACGCTGCAGCAGCGGTTTGTGTTTCCGCAAGCGATGAACTTTAGCCGCCGCCGGGCGGGCGGGTCGGGCGGGCCGGGTCCGCGGCCTGTCACCGCCACCGTAACTCCCCCGTCCGGACCGGCGGCGAGCGGCGTCCTGCTCAACCTCGACGACTTTAACGTCGCTCTTCGCGATGCCGAGGGCGAGTATCATTCGTGGAAGCGCACCCCCGGCCTTCGAATCGAAAAGCAGGACCCGTACGCCGCCCACGTTGCGCTGCTCGAAACGATGACGGACAAGAATATCCACGACGTTGTGGCTTACCTGGAGACCTTGAAATGACGCGTCTGCCTTTTGTATTTGCACTTACGGCCGCCGCGCTGATGGCGCAGTCGCTCAATCCCGCGAAGTTGACCCAACCGCCCACGGACTCCTGGCCGACTTACAACGGCGACTATTCGGGCCGCCGCTTCAGTCCGCTATCGCAGGTGAACGACTCGAACGTGCAGTCGATGAGCCTGGGCTGGGTGTATCGAGCCGACGGCGGCAACGGCACCACCATCAAGGCCACGCCGCTGGTGATCGACGGCGTCCTGTATTTCACCACTCCAGATCATGTGTGGGCCATCGACGCCCGAACCGGACGCGAGATCTGGCACCACGAATGGGAATCGAAGGGCGGCATGCACATCGGTAATCGCGGCGCCGGAGCCTACGGCCGCTGGTTGTATTTCGAGACTCCCGATTGCAATCTCGTTTCTTTGAACATGAACGATGGCAAGGAACGCTGGCACAAGCCGATCTGCGATCTTGACCAGATGTATTTCGGATCGGTGGCGCCGGTGGTGATCAAGAATCACGTGATTGTCGGCGTCAGCGGCGACGATCTGGATATTCCGGGCTATCTCGAATCGCGCGATCCGGAAACCGGCGACTTACAGTGGCGCTGGTACACGGTCCCGATGAAGAAGGGCGATCCCGGTTCCGATTCCTGGCCCAGCGCCGATGCCGCAAAACATGGGGGCGGCATGACGTGGGTGCCGAGCACTTATGACCCCGACTTGAATCTCGTGTATCTCGGCACCGGAAATCCGCAGCCGGTGATCGCGGGCAAAGGGCGGAAGGGCGACAATTTGTTCACTGAGTCGATCGTGGCGTTGGATCTCGAGACCGGCAAGATGAAGTGGCACTTCCAATCGTCGCCGCACGATACGCACGATTGGGATGCGGTGCAGACTCCGGTATTATTCGACGGCGAGGTGAACGGTCAGAAACGGAAGTTACTCGCGCAGGCGAGCCGCAACGGCTATTTCTTCGTCCTGGATCGCGCCACGGGTACGAATATCACCAGTACGGAGTTTGTGAAGACCAATTGGTCGAAAGGCGTGGACGCGAAGGGCCAGCCGATTCCCAACCCGGCTAAAGGACCTCAGATCGACGGCGCGCTGGTAACTCCGAACCAGGGCGGCGCCGCTAACTGGCCTCCTCCGAGTTATAGCCCGAAAACCGGCCTGTTCTACATTAACGCCTCACGCGGATTCAGTATCTATTACATCTTCGACGACGACGAGAAGCCGGAAGGCTGGGGCGGCAATGACCGTGGCGGGTATTCGTCGGCGATGCTGCAGGCCATCGACTACAAAACCGGCAAAATCCGCTGGAGCCATCATTGGGAAGGCTCCGGGATTCGCTCGGGGGTTCTTAGCACGGCTGGAAATCTGGTATTCGCGGGCGATCCTCAAAATAATTTCGTAGCATTGAATGCGACGACGGGCGATCCTCTGTGGCACGCGAATCTCGGCGGTGCCTTATCGAACGGCCCGATTACTTACGAGTTAGACGGCGAGCAATATGTGGTGGCCGGCGCGGGAGATACCCTGTTCGGATTCGTCATGCACAAATCCGCTTCGGGCCTATCGTCGGGTCAGCCGTAACTCCACTGCAATTCAGGCAAATGCTTCCGCCACCAGCTCATACGATCGCCTCCGCGCGGCATGGCTGTAGAGAATATTCACGAGGAACACCTCTTCGGCGCCATACTCGTCAGCCAACGCCTCGATTGCAGCCCGGACTCGAGCGGGCGCTCCCGTGATAATTCGCCGCCCTGGTGGCAGCAACGCAAAAGGCAGGCCCTCCGCCCGGAGAAATCGTTCCGCGTCCTCTGGCGGCGGCACGGCGATCGGCCGCCCTCGGAATAACTGTATCGTCATCATCCGCAGGCCGAGCGACAACCGCATCGCCTCTTCGTCAGTATCGGCGCAGAACACCCACGCCGCGACTGCCATCCGCGGCCGTGCGCTCCATCGCGACGGCTGAAAGCGCCTTCGGTACTCCGCCGCAAAATCCGCACCCGCTGGATTGATGAAATCCGCAAAAGCGTACGGCAAACCTAACTCCGCGGCCCAGATCGCGCTCTGCACAGACGATCCCAGCAGCCACGGCTCAACACCGTCGAATCGCAGCGGTAGTCTCGACGCGGGGTCAGTCGCGAGATATCCCAGTAACTCATCCAGTTGCTCGGGGAAATCGTCCGGCGCAGTTTGGCGGCGATCTCGCTGCAGCGCCAAAGCCACTCGCGGACTGGTACCCGCGGCGCGGCCAATCCCGAGATCGATCCGCCCGGGATACAGCGCACTCAGCATTGCGAAATTCTCGGCCACCTTCAGCGGGCTGTAATGCGGCAGCATCACTCCGCCGCTACCGACGCGAATTTGCTGAGTCGCCGACGCGATCGGACCAATCAGCATTTCCGGACTGTTGCACGCCAGCCCCGGTGTTCCGTGATGCTCGGCGACCCAGTAGCGCTGAAACCCCGCACCATCCGCGAGTGCCGCCAGATTGATGCTGTTCCGCAGCGCTTCCCCTTGCGTGCTCCCACCGGCAATCGGCGATTGGTCCAACACGCTTAACCGCAATTGAGTTCCCATACCCTATAGAATGTTCGCATGCGCCCGAAATTACTTCTGCTGGCGGCGGTGCTCGGTTCCTTGGCCGCCCACGCGCAGGCCCCGACCGCGAACGATATTATCAGTCGAATCAAGCAGCACGTCGGCGTACCCTGGCAGCAACAGACGGTCGACACGTTCAAGGCCGGCAATCCCGCGACTCCCGTTACAGGCATAGCCGTCACGATGATGGCGACGCTCGACGTCCTGCAACGCGCAGCCGCATCGGGTCACAACCTCATCATCACGCACGAACCCACGTTCTATAGCCATCTCGATTCCACCGCCCAACTCGAAAAGGAGAACGACCCCGTCTGGGCCGCGAAGGAGAAGTTCATTCGCGATCACAACCTCGTCGTCTGGCGCTTCCACGACCACTGGCATATGCGGAGCCCGGACGGCATCATGGAGGGGATGGTGAAGGCGCTTGGATGGCAGAAGTATCAAACCTCCCCCGGTCTCTTCACGATGCCGGAAACCTCGCTCAACAACCTGGCCGGCCAGATTCAGCGCAGTCTCAAGATCCACGTGCTTCGGGTGGTGGGCCCTCGAGACATGAAGGTGACAAAGGTAGCGATGTCGCCGGGAGCGGGAGGCCCCAATAGTCACCGGCCGCTGCTGCAGCGCAACGATGTGGAGGTGCTCGCCATCGGCGAAGTGCCCGAATGGGAAACCATCGAATACGTCAGCGATGCCGTTGCCGCAGGCCAGCGAAAGGCTCTGATCCTGATGGGCCATATCCCGTCCGAACAGGCCGGCATGGAGAACTGCGCCGAGTGGCTGAAGACGTTTGTGAAGGACGTTCCAGTGGACTTCGTACCTGCGATGGAACCGTTCTGGACGCCGCGCTAGTCGCTATCGGGTGCCGAACCCGATTCCGTTGATGCAGACTACGCTCTGCGCTGTACGGTCGAACTTCAGTCGCACCACCGACATCTTCGCCGGATCAATGCCCCGGAAGGCCGAAAGCGGAATGCGCACGCTCTGAAATACTGGCTCCCAATCCTTCTGGTAGGCTTGGCTGTCCATCATCGCCAGCTTCGTGAACTTCTCTTTGAGCGGCGGCGGAATGGCCGCAAATCGCGCGACGTCGACCGCCGCCGAAGCTCCGCCCGCCGCAACTTCAAGCGAGAAATCCGGAGCCTCTCGATCCTTCTTCGGCGACTCCGGTTTCTTCTCGTCCTTCTTCTTGCCGGGCAGCGGCGCATCCTCGTCGAGTGCCGCAACGGATAACTCGATTGTCGACTCCGCCGTCAGCTTCTGCGCCGCGTCAGGCGCCACTGTGATGGAGTACGACGCGGCCGGCGCACCCTTCGTTCGATTCCACCCCAGGAACACGCCGTTGTAGTCCCGATCGCCCTGCCGCCACGGGATGCGCCCCTCCCGCCAGATCGATAAGTGCTCGCCGGAGATGCGCGACGCTCCACCCGCACCAGTTACTAAGTCGGCATCAGTGTCGTAACTAACCAAGGGGACGTACGAAGCATCCTGGTACCGGTTGACATACACCGTATCCGGGAGCCACTTACTGCCAACTCGCCAATCCTGGAACAGCGGCAGATACTCGCGATGATTCAACAACGTCGCTTCGAGAAAAGCCGAGATGTACGTCTTCGAGATTCGGCGCTGATCCTCACCCGGCAGCAGCGGCTTCAGGTTCAACAGCCAGCTCAGCGGCTCACCTGCATCCGTCCTCCCCCAAACCGTATTAAACTGCCCGTGGTTCGCCCGATAACTCCAGATCTCGGCCTTAAACCACGGCCCCGGTTGCGAATACCGCACATGATCCCACTGCCGGCTCCCCATGAACTGCGATACATCCGCATCGTGCGAACCCTGTAGCGTCAAGTAACTGACATCCTGAATCCACCGGTGCTGTCCCGCGGGCTTGTACTGACCGTCCGCCGGAGCAATCGCGACGACGGCCAGAATCGGGAAGTGGTAATCGAATCGGATGTTCGCATCCTCGGGATCGTATTCCATTCGGTTGAATGCAGCAGCCGTCGCCGCAGCCTCCCCGCCCCGCGAATGCCCCATCAGCGCAATCCGCGTGAGGTCAACCTTCGCACCCAGACCCTTCCCCGACGCCTTCCACTCCCGCCAAAGCTTCAAATGCTCCAGCAGCATCCAGCCACGCACCGCTTGCTGTTTCGGCGGATCATGAAATAGTCCGCTGTTGAGAAAATTCTCGTCAATCGACGCGAGTATGATGCCGCGACTGGCGAGTAACTCGCCTAAGTACGCATATCCGGGGTCCGAGAACTCCGCCATGCCGTGATTCCCGTGCACGATCAACGCCAGCGGAAACGGACCCGCGCCCTCCGGCATCCACACGCGGGCGTTCAGCGGCAGCCGGTCCATGTCGAACCTCCAGTACCGCTTGCGAGCCCAACGCTTCCAGCCTTTGAAATCCTTGAAGAAATCGGAAGCGTCCACAGTGCGGGTCTTGATCGCTACACCCGATCCGAACTCAGGGCGGCGAATATCCGTTCCCGATCCATAGAGCACCGTTCGAACGCCATAAGGGCCGCGATCAGCCGGATTTGCGATCGTGAGCGGCGCCGGCATCGATCCGGCTGGCGGACGCCACTTACTCAAGTTATCCATCGATCCATCGGACGTGAATAACCAGACGACAGCGCAATTCGCGGCGATCGCCAGGGTAAACAAGGCCACCGTGATGATCTTCTTACTAAGTGCAGCGCGGCGATACTCACCCGACAGGAATGTCGCGATAGTAGCGCCTAGAACGCCCATCGCGAGCCCGATGAAGATCGCCATCGGCACCCCGAGTTGCGGTGGTCCCCAGATCAATGCGATTACGACGCAGGTCCCTACGACGAACGCCGTGGCCCGCATCGGTAACTTACGCGCGACCAGCATCAGCAGCATCACAAGCAGCGCCGTGAATGTGACGACCAGCACGCCCGCCACTAGAGCGAATGTGAAATCGAAGAGGTAGCCGAATCCGGTGTGGAGGAACAGCCCGGCGATGACAACGCAGCAAAATGCAGCGATCAGCGTCCCGAGTGTCGCGCCGCGGCGTGTTTCAGGCCCGGGGCGAATGGTGTTCCACTGCCGTCCACACCACGCACGAGCGCTGCGCCACCTCGAACCTCGCTGCAGCTCCGGCGCAATGGACTCGGCCTCTTCCACGACTACCTCCTATCGCCGGGTTACTTCGACGAAGCCCACGCCAGCCCGTCCACTGACTTGCCCGCATCGATGAGTCGCGAGACCTTCCAATCGGATGTGCGAATCTCGGCGACTTTGCGGCTCGAATCGCAGGAAACATACGCAACCTGGCCGTCCGGACGGATCAGGACCTCCTGCGGCGCGGCGGGCACATCGATCGTGTGCACTACCTGCATCGTTTGCAAGTCGATCACCGCGACCTTGTTCCCCTTGGAAGCCGCGATTACCAGAAACTTCCCGTCGGGAGTCGGGGCACTGCCATAGCCCGGCGCCGGAAGCGGAACCCACGTCTTGACTTTATTAGTAGCGGTATCGATAACGGCTAACTGCGGCTTGGTCTGATCCGAAGTGAACGCGTACTTATCATCCACAGACAACGAAATGCGTTGTGTATTCTGCGAGATCGGAATAATGGTGATGGTCTTGCGAGTCTTCAGGTCGAGGACCGACACGGTGCCCGGTCCGACGTTGGCGGTATAGCCGCGGCGGCCATCCCGCGTGATCGCGAGCATGTGCGATTCAGCCTGTCCGGTCGGCACGGTACCGACGATCTTGAGCGTTTTCGGATCGATGATACTGATGGTCTTATCGAGTTCCGTGGTGACATAAAGGAGCCCGTCCCTCGGATTGAAAACCGGACAATGCGGGCGGACGGCGTGTCCAAAATCCACTTCGTCCGTCACCTTACGCGACGCAAGATCCATCACCACCATCTTCTGACCGTCGGTCCCTGGCTTACCGACTCCGGAGTTCCCATAAATCGGCACATACGCGCGCTTGCCATCGGGCGAGGCAATCAGTTCGTGCCCCGTGACGCCTCCTTCGGGGATGGTCGCGATCTCCTTGCCGGCGGCCGGATCAATAATTCCGACCGTTTGGTCGCCTTTGTTCGCGACGATCAATTGGCCATTTGCGCCGGCAGGCGTGGCGGAAAACGGATGGACCGCGAGAAACATCGCGGCGGTGAGGAGAGCAAGCCCAGAGCGATACATATCGTAGGCCACGGTACCACACCCGATGCTGCAACGGAGACGCCCCGGCATCTTCACTGGCGGAAACCCCGAGCAAACCGGCAAACGGTCGAACGCATCACTCACGTCCTGCCGGCCCCGATTGAGACTCGAGGATCTCACCCGGGCCGTGACGAACACCGCGGTCAACGCGTAGCCCAATCACGTTGGGATAGAATGGCGCCTTATGCGCATTCCTCACCTGCGATGAATGCTGATTGGGTGGACGTTTCTCATCAGCGCCATCGCGTATCTCGACCGTGTCAACATCTCGATCGCCGGGAAAACCATCGCAACCGAATACGGGTTGAGTAATATTCAACTCGGATACGTCTTCAGCGCATTCGTGCTGGGATACGCGCTGTTCCAGGCACCCGGCGGACGTCTTGCCGACCGCTTCGGGCCTCGCTGGATGCTCACCATCGGCGTTGTCTGGTGGGGCGTGTTCACCACGTTGAGTGCTGTTGTCCCAACCAATCTCGTCTACGCGCTCGCCGTGCTCATTGCCGTTCGATTCGCGCTCGGGCTGGGAGAAGCGGTCGTATACCCATCGACCAACCGGTTCGTCGCCGAGTGGATCCCATCGCACGAACGCGGAGTCGCCAACGGCTTCATCTTCGCCGGTGTCGGCGCAGGCGCGGGCATCACGCCGCCGCTCATCGTCTACGTGATGGAGAACTACGGCTGGCGATGGTCGTTCGTGGTCAGCGCTGTTATCGGACTCGCGGCTGGTGCCATCTGGTTCATTCTCGCTCGCGACCGTCCGGCGGATCATCCCATGATCACCGCCGGTGAACTCAGCCATATCCGCGCTGGACTCCCCGTCATCCAGCAGGAGAAGAACCGCCCCGTTCAACTCAGCCGGATCCTCGCCAGCAAGGATCTGCTCGCAATGACCTTGAGCTATTTCGCATACGGCTATGCGGCCTATATCTTCTTCACCTGGTTCTTTATCTATCTCAGTTCGGTTCGAGGATTCGACCTGAAGGTGAGCCGTTACTATGCGATGCTTCCCTTCATCGCCATGGCGCTCGCATCACCGCTGGGAGGCTGGGTCAGCGACGTGCTTGCGAAGCGCATCGGCGACCGTCGCGCGCGCTGCGGCGTCGCCATATTCGGAATCGCTTTCGCCGCCATCTTCATCGCCCTGGGCACGCAGGTGGCGAGTGCTAAGCTGGCGAGCATCGTACTGGCAGGAGGCGCCGGAGCGCTCTATTTATCGCAAAGCGCGTTCTGGGCGGTGACGGCCGAAATCGCGGGACCGTCGGCCGGCACCGTGTCCGGCATCATGAATATGGGCGGCCAGATCGGCGGCGCCGTAACCGCATCGCTGTCGCCCTGGATCGCGGCACGATTCGGCTGGACCGCTTCGTTCCTGGTGGCGGCCGGGTTGTGTGCCATCGGTTCGGTATTGTGGTTATGGGTGGATCCGTCGCGAAAGCTGTTCGCGACCGACGACCAATGAGGTGAGCAATGGACACGAAACATTTCGAGCGAAAACTGCGAGAGAAGGAGCGCGACCTGGTATCCGGCATCGCGACTCTCGAATCCGAAGGCGCTAACCCCCGCGCGCCGGAAGTGGAAGATACTACCGACGAAGCTGTCGCGTCGGAAGAAAAGTCTGAGGCTTTTGGAGAGGCAGATATCCGGTTCCGCACGCTCGAACTGGTGCGCGACGCGCTACTGCGTATCGAACAGGGCACCTACGGCCGCTGCCTCGACTGCGACCGCGACATCGAACCCGCACGGCTCGAAGCGGTTCCTTGGGCGCAATACTGCAAGGCGGATCAGGAGAAGCGCGAGCAGGCGTAGACTACTCGAAGTTCGCAATCACCGCCGACTCCGGCCGTTGTCCCAACATCCCTAACGCCCGCACGATAATCCGCGTCTGCAACTCCCGGTCGTGCGGTGCGCCCAGCGGATATCCCAGCGGCCGGTTCACAAACAATGCGCGTGGCGGTTCCACCTTCTGTGTGATCTCGCGAAGCAGCGTAATCGAAACTGTGGGGATGCCCGACCGCTCGATCACGCTCTGAATCAATCCCACGGACTGATGGCACAACGGTCAGGCCGGGGTCAGCAATACCGCGTCCACGTCATCCGCCTTCAAGCGGGCGGCCACCTCCGGCGCCGTTACCTCCATCAGATGTTTCGGCGCGGATATCGAGCCCATGAAACTGTAGTGCGCCGGCGCAGGCCCGCCGATCACGCGCGCCTCGGCGAGTTCTCGCAACCGGTCCAGCGGCAGCGCCAGATTCTTGTCCTGCTCTAGTCCCGCCGAATCGAACGCATCGCTCTTGTGAGCAATGCCAAGCGTCGCCAGATCCGTGCTCACCGCCAGTTCGCGATAACTCGTATCCCCGCCGCGAATCTTCTCATCGAAAGGAGCCTGATCAGGCCGGTAGAACGCCGCGGTAGTAACGATCGCAATACGGCACTCGTCCAGCGGCCTTGAAAGCGCCGAAGCCGGCCTCCAGTCGATGCGGCGGTATGGATACGCACGCATGAACAGGTAGTAGACCGGCTTCAGATCGGACAGTTTCGCCATCGATTCCCATGATGGCACGGCACGCCGCTAACGGCCGTAATAGCCGTAACCGCCACCCCGCGAAGAACGGAAATCGCGCAGCATGTTCGCGTCGCGCTCCAACATCGACCGCAGGCGCGGATCCACCCGGTTTGAGCGATACAACTTCGACATCTCTTCGATGGCTTCGTCGAGAGGGTGTTTGTCGAAACGGCCGTCACGCCACCGGTTCTGGAACTTCCCGAGTTCGTCGATTGCGTGATCGAACCGGCCTCGCTCGCGGCGGTCGTAGCCGTTCGAATAGGCCGCCCTCTGGAGATCGGCCATCGCGCGTTCTACCGGCCCACCGCCGTAACCGCGATTCGAATAGCGGTCGCCATACCGGTCCCCGTACCGATCGCCATATTGATCCCTATCGTACCGGTCATCATGCCGGTCGCCGCGCCGGTCACCATAGTAAGGATCGTATCTCTGCGCAAACGCCGTCGACGCGGAAAGACCCGCCGAGGCCACCAGCAACATAGAAAGTAGAAGTTGCCGCATTTCCCATGCCTCCTGACAGTGCGACGAACCCACGCTCCGCGAAAGGTACGGCCAATCGAATTAAGTTGACTTAGGAATTTGGGATGGTACTGTTCTTGGGCTTTGTGGTGGCTTACAATCGAGAAGCAACAATGCCGGGCATCGCAAAACGAATCGTGCTGGTGGAGGACAATCCATCGGACGTCTTCCTGCTTGAGAGGGCTCTCGACGAACACGCCGTCGGCTACTCCATCGAGATCATGCGCGACGGCGAGCAGGCCCTGCGATATCTCGATAATCTGAAAAGCAACGGGAACGCGATGCCCGACCTGATCATCCTCGACCTGAATCTGCCGCGGCACGACGGAATCGAAGTGCTGGTGAAGTGCCGGGCCGTGGAAGAACTCGCCCATGTTCCGGTGATGATCCTCACCTCTTCGGATTCGCCCAAGGAGCGCGAGCGCGCCGAACAACTCGGCGTCTGCGATTACGTGCGCAAGCCCATCCTGCTCGACGAGTTCATGGCGGTCGGCGGCCGTATCAAGCAGGTGCTCGCGGGACGCTCGGCCGGGATGAAAATAGGATCATGACTGAATTTCCCCGATTCGATGTCCCCGGCCAGACCGCCCTCGTCACCGGAGCCGCACGAGGACTCGGCCGCGCCATCTCACTCGCCCTCGCCCATGCCGGCGCGGACGTCGCGCTCGGGTTTCGCGACATTCATGCCACTGGCGGACTCGCCGAGGAGATCCGCGCCATGGGCCGCCGCGCGCTACCGCTACAGATGGACCTGACCCACATGGATCAGATCTTCCGTGCCGTCGACGACACCGTCGCTGAATTCGGCCGTCTCGATATTCTCGTCAACAACGCCGGCATCGCGCCCGGCAACCTCGCCGAAAACTTTCGCGAAGACGACTTCGATCAGACCCTCGCCATCAACCTCAAGGGCACCTTTTTTGCGAGTCAGGCGGCCGGCCGTGTGATGATCCGGCAGAAGCACGGGTGCATTGTCAATCTGAGCTCGCAGGCGGGATTCGTCGCCTTGCCCGAAGAGTCGGTCTATTGCATGACCAAAGCCGGCATCGCGCACCTGACCAAGTGCCTGGCAGTCGAATGGGGCAAATACAACATCCGGGTCAACGCCGTGGCGCCGACTTTCATTGCAAATACGGGTGCCGACGAGGCGCTCGCCGATCCTGCGTTTCGTGCGAATGTTGTTGAGCGTATCGCCGCCCTGCACCGGATCGGAGAGCCGATGGATGTCGCCGGTTCGGTCGTGTTTCTTGCCTCTCCCGCTGCGTCTCTCATCACCGGAACCACCCTCCTGATCGACGGCGGCTGGACCGCTTTTTGACCTGAAGGCCTCGCCCCGGAGATACTGAAGCAATGCCGCCCGCGCTACTCGTACGACAACTGCGCAAGGTCTACAAGGATGTCGTGGCGGTCAACGGACTGGATCTCGAAGTATCTCCTGGCGAGTGCTTCGGTCTGCTGGGACCGAACGGCGCAGGCAAGACCACCACCATCGAAATCTGCGAAGGTCTCACGGAACCCGATTCCGGCGACGTCGAAGTGCTCGGATTGAGTTGGAAATCCGGCGCCAAAGAATTGCGCCAGAGGCTCGGCATCCAGTTACAGGAAACGCAGCTATCGGAAAAGCTGACGGTTTTCGAAACGCTCAAGCTGTTTCGCAGCTTTTTCCGGCAAGGTCCAACACCCGCCGCAGTTATCGCGTTGGTCCAACTCGAAGAGAAGGCTAACTCGCGCGTCGGCACGCTGTCGGGGGGACAAAAGCAACGGCTCGCACTGGCTTGTGCGCTGGTGGGCAACCCCGACCTGCTATTCCTTGACGAACCCACCACGGGGCTCGACCCGCAGGCCCGCCGCCAGTTGTGGGACCTGATCCACGAATTCAAGAAGGCCGGTCGCACCATCCTGCTCACCACTCACTACATGGACGAGGCCGAGCAACTCTGCGAGCGAGTCGCCATCATGGATCACGGCAAAGTGATCGCGCTCGGTACACCGCGCGAGTTAGTCGCCTCCATCGGCGCGGAGCACATGGTGGAGTTTGCCGTTGGACAGGCGGTTCAGATCGCCGCGCTCCAACAGATGGAAGGCATAAGCGAGGTTCGAACAGAGAACGGCACCGTGATCATGCAGGTGACCGAGTTACACCGCGCCGTGCCCGCACTCCTCGAAGAATTGAACCGGCAAGGAGTGCCGCTTACTGAATTACGAACGCACTCAGCCACGCTGGAGGATGTCTTCGTCGCACTCACCGGAAGGCATTTACGCGATGAATAACGGCAACGCACTCGCGGAGCTCACGCTAACTCGTTTCCGCGAATTTCTCCGCGAACCCGAAGCGATTTTCTGGGTCTTTATCTTCCCACTCCTGCTAGCGGGTGGACTCGGCATCGCATTCCGCAATCGTCCCCCAGATGTGTTGAAGATCGGTGCGGTTAGTGAGCAGATCGCGCGGGCGATTCGCCGGGAAAAACTGCTCGACGTCCAGCAACTGTCCGAAGAGTCCGGCCGCCGGGCCTTGCGCGAAGGCAAGATCGCGCTGCTCGCCGAACCGGGTTCGAGCGGATCTGTCGTGTACCGGTTCGACGATACGAACCCGGAAGGCCGCACTGCGCACATGCTCGCCGACCGCGCCGTCCAAAGGGCTGCCGGCCGTACCGATCCGGTCAGCACCACGAGCGAAATGATGCGCGAATCCGGATCGCGATACATCGACTTCCTTGTCCCCGGCCTGCTCGGCATGAATCTGATGGGAGCCGCCATCTGGGGCATGGGATTCGCAATCGTCGACTCGCGCCGGCGCAAACTGATGAAGCGGCTGGTCGCCACACCGATGCCGAAAAGCTATTTCCTGGCGTCGTACATCCTCTCGCGGCTCCTGATGCTGGTGATCGAGGTGGGCGTACTGGTCGGATTCGGGTATTTCATGTTCGGCGTCCCGCTACGAGGATCGTTCGCGGCGCTCGGCGCGCTGTGTGTGGTGGGGTCGCTGTCGTTCGGAGCGCTCGGTCTCCTGATTGCATCGCGCGTCCGTACCATCGAAGCGGCTTCGGGCATGATGAACCTGGTGATGATGCCGATGTGGATCCTGTCGGGGGTCTTCTTCTCCTCACAACGATTCCCGGATCTGGCACAACCCGTCATCAAGGCTCTGCCGCTCACAGCGGTGGTGGATGCGCTCCGCGCGAACATGCTGCAGGGCGCGGGATTCGGTGAGTTAGCACCACAGTTCGGAATACTCGCCGCCTGGCTGGTAGTTTGTTTCGCGCTCGCTGTAAAGCTCTTTCGCTGGAAATAATCGATATGCGGAAAATCTGTTTGGCGCTTGCGCTGATCGGCGGGCCGATCTTCGCCCAGCAGTTTGAATACTGGCCCGCCGCCTCTTACGATCCATCGATCCCGACTGCACGGTCCGTGCTCGGCTACGACATCGGGGATCGAATATCGCCCCCTGCCGACATCGTGCGCTACATGAAGGCGCTCGCGGCCGCGGCTCCCGCCCGGATGCAGGTGTTCGAATATGGCCGGACGTGGGAGGGACGCGAACTGGTCTATGGCGCGATCGGTAGCGAAGAGAACATCCGCAGGCTCGGCGAAATCAAAACGGCGATGCACCAACTCTACGACCCGCGCCGCACACCGGCGGCCGAAGCCCAGAAGCTGATGCGAGGATTGCCCGCCGTGATCTGGCTGGCCTACGGAGTCCACGGCAACGAGATCTCGTCGCCCGACGCGGCACTCGAGACAGCCTACCATCTGCTCGCGGCGCGCAACGATGAACTCGTGAAGAAGGTGCTGGCCAATGTCGTGGTGATGATCGACCCATCGCAGAATCCCGACGGCCGCAATCGCTTCGTCCACAATTACGAAATCGCCGCCGGTCTGGAACCCGACGCCGACCCTCTGGCGGCCGAGCACAACGAGCCCTGGCCAGGTGGCCGTACCAATCATTATTACTTCGATCTGAATCGCGACTGGCTTGTCATCACGCAACCCGAAACCGCCGGGCACATACGCGCGCTTCGCGAATGGTATCCGCTGGTGTTCGTCGATCTCCACGAGATGGGGACGGAATCCACCTATTACTTCGCGCCCGAAGCCGTGCCGTACAATCCGAATCTCACCGCCGATCAGAAAGGTCCGCTGCAATGGTTCGGCAAGAATAACGCCAAGTACTTCGACCAGTTCGGGTTCAGCTACTTTACCCGCGAAGTGTATGACGCGTTCTATCCCGGATACGGTGCCAGTTGGCCGTCCTACTACGGCGGCCTGGCCATGACGTATGAGAACGGGTCCACCCGCGGTTTGGTGGTGCGGAAGTCGGACGATACCACCATTACCTATCGCGAGACAGTCCGGCGGCACTTCGTGTCGTCCATCTCCACATGCGAAACGGCGGCCGACAATCGGACGCAGCTTCTCGAAAACTTCTACCGGTACCATGTGACCGCGATCGATGAAGGATCGAAGGAGCCGGTTCGCGAGTATATTCTGCCACGCCGCGGCAATGTCTCGTCAGTGGACCGGTTGGCGTCGCTGATGGTGCAGCACGGCGCGGAAGTGCAGCGCGCGGTGGCTTTGTTTCGTACAGGGGACGCCGAGTATCCAGCCGGGTCGTACGTGATTTCGCTGGCGCAACCGGCCAAGCGGATGATCCGGACGATGCTCGACCCGGAAGTTCGAATGGACGACGCGTTCCTGAAAGTCGAGGAAGCTCGCCGCAAGCGCCGTCTTTCCAGTGAGATCTACGATGTGACGGCGTGGTCGCTGCCGCTGCAGTTCGGCGTGGAAGCGATCGCGAGCGGGACCCGTTCGCAGGGGAAGTTTGAGCCGTTCATCTCAACGGCTATTCCGGGCGGCGAAGTATCCGGCGGGACGGCCACTGTGGCGTACCTGGCGCCCTGGGGCACCACGGCCGCAGCCCGGTTCCTCACGGCGGCGCTCCGCAGCGGGTTGCGGGTCCACTCGACGGATCGGAAGTTCGTGCTCGGCGGGCGCACGTATCCCGCGGGCACGGTGATCGTGAAGGTGAAAGAGAACGCCGCGACGGTCCACGAAAAGGTCCGCCAATCGGCGCAGGCATCCGGCGCGGAAGTGTTTGCAACGAATACGGGTTGGGTCGATGAGGGTCCGAACTTCGGAAGCCGTCACGTGTTCTACCTGAAGAAGCCGGCCGTCGCCATCGCGTGGGACCGTCCGGTTTCGTCGGGATCGGCCGGGCAGATTCGGTTCGTTTTGGAAAGACAGTTCGGATACCCGGTCACGGCCATCCGGACGCAGCAACTGGCCACGGCCGACTTGAGCAAGTTCCAGGTGCTGATTCTTCCGGACGCCGGATCCGGTGGAGGCTACGCGTCGGTGCTCGGACCCGCGGGCGCGCGGCACCTGAAGGAATGGGTGGAATCGGGTGGATCGCTGATTGGGATCGGGACGGCGCTGCAGTATCTGTCGTCGCCGGCTGCGGGTCTGCTTTCGATCTCGCAGGAGAATCTCGCCCCGGCGACACCGGAAAAACCAAACGAAGCCAAAAAGCCGGAGTCCGCTGCGCCACCGACGGCTCCGACTCCCGCCGCGGGTGCTGTTGCTACCCGAGTCCCCGGCAAGCTGCTTGCCAAGGAGTCGGATTTTGAGAAGGCCACGCAACCCGACTCCGAGTTGCCGTCCAGCGCGCACGGGTTTCTGGCTCGCGCGACGGTGGATCAGGAGAACTGGCTGACGGCCGGCGTTCCCGAATCGGTACTGGCGATGGTTTCAGGACGGAACATCTTCACCCCCATCAAAGCCGATAAGGGGATCAACGCCGCGGTCTTCGAGGCTCCGGAGAAAGTTCTGGCCAGCGGCTATTTGTGGGACGAATACCGGAAGCAGATCGCTTTCAAACCGTTCGTCGTGCTGCAGCGTCAGGGCCGCGGATATGTCGTGGGCTTCACTGCCGACCCGGCGTTCCGCGCGTCGATGGACGGCCTGAACGTACTGCTGGTGAATGCGGTGTTTCGCACGCCCGGCCACGCCGGAACAGGTGGCGGTTCCGGGGAAGAATAAGAGCTAAGTGGTTGCAGCCGCGGTTGCGGGCGCCGCCTTCTTGCGAGCTGCGCGACGCTTCTCCACGGGCGGTTGCCGGTCGCTCTTTTTCAAATTCGGGAGCACGATTGAGGTTACGAACTTCTTTTCGCCGTGATCGTCGAATTTGATCACGATGTGGTCGTCGTTACAGGATAAAACGGAGCCGAGCCCGAATTTCGGATGCTCCACTTGTGCACCGTTCGCGAAGGCCGGTTTGTTTGCCATTAGTAGCTGCCTAGTATCCATGTTAACAATTAGTTTTGTTAATGTCGAGCGATGTGGCACGCCGCGTGCGGAGTAAGTTGGCAGGGAACCGATTCTATGTTGAAGAAGCTCTTGGTCATCTTTATATGCGTGCTGGTGTCGGCGGCTGCTTTCGGACAACAGCAACAGCGCCGGAGTGTTCGGCTGGAAGTGCAACCCGCGCAAAGGTCATTCTCAAGCAGTACCTATCGACCGCCCGTCCGGATGCATTCGCGGACGCCTAAGAAAAGCACAGTGAAGGCAGCGGCGGCCTACGTCCCGCAAGCCCCGGGGGTGTTGCAGATCAACCTGCTTGACCGCACGCGTCCGGCTTGGTTCGTGACCACCGGCGTGATTCCGAAAGGGAGCACGGTCTTCGCCTACGTGGTTCCGCCAGGCGATACCTATTTAAGTCTCGGACCGCTGGTGGTGGACGAAGACATCCCGCCGGGCCGGTCGTTCGCGTTGCCCAGCCTGGCCGACGTCGGAACGTTCTGGCCGGCTGGCGTGAATACGTACGATGTTGTGGTGGAAATCAACGGCGTCTCGATGCATTGCGCGGCGGATTTCACCACGGGAGGCCAGCGCAATTACGACGACCTCGGTGTGGTGGTGCCCTTGATTTATGGCTGGAGCGAAGACATCTCGAAGCGTCACATACAGTTGACGATTCAGGGCGAGTTCACCGACGATCCGGTGAGCTTGGTCCTGGAGGACCTCGCTGTGCCCGATCATGCCATCTCGAAAAACGGGAACGTGGTGGTGGTGGATTTGAGCCAGGTACCAGGCTTGGCGCTGGACCGCTATCAGAATCTTCTGTTGACCGTGGCACAGGGCGGTTGGGCGGACACGCGAGTGTTCACGCACGTTCCCTTCAACCCGAATAACTACGACCCGGCACCGGCCCTGGAATAGGGCGTATAATCGGGGACTGGAGCCTTGTAGCCGCGTCACGCAATGGAAGATCTGAAGAAGAAACTGTCTGCAGAAATTGCCGCTCTCGATTACGAACTGCGGAACGAACTGCCCAAGGAGATTCTGAAAGCTCGCCAGCACGGCGACCTCAGCGAAAACGCAGAGTACCATGCCGCCAAGGAGCGGCAGGCCTACGTGAACGCGCGACTGGGCCAACTGCAGAGCCGCCTTCGAATGTTCTCGATGGCGGATATGACGAAGATCCCCCGAGGCAAAGTGGGATTGGGCTCGACGGTCAGTGTCCTCGATACGGACAAGGACGAGCAGATTACCTACAAGCTGGTGACCAGCGAAGAGGCTGACGTGACCAAGGGTATGATCTCGACGACATCGCCCATCGGCCGGGGCCTGCTGAATAAGCAGGTCGGCGACGAGGTTCGTATTCAGGTACCCGGTGGCACAAAGAACTACGAGATCCGCAAACTCAGTACCATACACGACGAATCGGTTTAGAATGTTTGTGGGTTATTTATGACGATCACACGCACTATCGGGAGTGCCTGCAACAAGGTGCTTGTGTTGATCGTCCGTGGTCTGGCACTTTCGAAGATTCACCCGAATGTTCTGACGTTCGTCGGACTCGTGATCAACATTGTTGCGGCAGCACTACTGGCCGTCGGCCGGTTCCGCGCCGCCGGGTTCGTGATTCTCGGGGCCGGAATCTTCGACATGGTGGACGGGCGCGTGGCGCGCGAAACCAATCAGGTGACGCGATTCGGCGGCTTCTTCGATTCGGTTCTGGACCGTTATTCGGACCTTGGACTTCTGGTGGGTCTGCTGGTTTGGTACGGATCGATCAACCGTCCCTGGTATGTCGTGTTGACGGCCATCGCGATGACCGGATCGGTGATGGTCAGCTACACCCGATCGAGAGCCGAGAATGTGATCCCAACGTGCAAGGTCGGCTTCATGGAGCGTCCCGAACGCGTCGTGCTCGTCATCATCGGTGCACTGTTCGACCGGATGGCGCCAGTGCTGTGGGTGATCGCCGTGCTGGCGAACATCACGGTCATTCACCGCATGATCTTCACCTGGCAGGAGACCAAGCGGTTGGAAGACGCTCAGTTGCACGCCGTTCCGAGCCGTACATCGAAACAGTAGCTACTTTTCCAGGACCACGAACGCCATCCCCTGCTCCGCGGTATGCGTGAGTGACAGCGACACTTGGGTGACACCGAGCGCCGCTGCGACCTTCGCAGCATGGCCGTGAAAAGCAAGTGTCGGCTTGCCTGACGGCAGATTGGTGACTTCGAAGTCGTGCCAGGTGATCCCGCCGCGCCACCCCGTGCCGATCGCTTTCATCCCTGCTTCTTTCGCGGCGAAACGCGCGGCGTAACGCTCGAAGCGATTCGCTTTGCGCTCCACATACGCGATCTCGTGGGCGGTGAAGATGCGATCGATGAAGCGCTGTCCGAAACGCTCGATGGAAGCACGAATTCGCGGGACTTCGCAGATGTCGATGCCGGTACCGGCAATCACGATGCAACTCCTGACGGGGGCTTCGGGCCGACTGACCGTCGGGGCGGCCCAGAAGGGTGAGCGAAAGCGGCGCGCGCCGGACCAGCGGGAATTGTAAGGATGGCGATCCCCTGCGCGGCAGACGTCACAACTCCGCTCCCGGCGCCGTAATCGTGAGCCGCCCGTGCTTCACGCCCTTGGTGCTGATCAGCGCGTCGGCCATCCTTTTAACGGCTCGAGCCTTGCCGCGGAGCACCATCACTTCCAGACAGTTGTCATGATCCAGGTGCACATGCAGTGTCGAAAGGACCAGATGATAGTGGTCGTGTTGCATATCCGTGAGTTTGTCGCTCAGCATACGAACGTGATGATCGTACACCAGAGTCACCGTGCCGACGACCTCACGTTCCGGTTCTTCGCTCGCGGTGGCCACCAGTTCGTCCCGGATCATGTCGCGGAATGCTTCGGAGCGGTTCGTATATCCGCGCGACCCGATCAGGTCGTCGAATTTGCGTAGCAGGTCGGAGTCGATCGCAACCCCGATGCGGCTGAGTTCGGCCATGACTGATGACAGCGTACCAGACGCCGCGTGGCGCCATGTATGCATCGACGCCGCGTACGGCGGCACGGTCCACTACCGGGTCCGTACCAGGGGATCTACCTCGACATAGCACCGGAGTCCTGGGCCATGCAGATCCGGGACTGGGCCGCAAGTCTCAAGGCAATATGCCTTTATTTCGATGATGATATGGCAGGGTTCGCGGTGCGGGATGCACTCGCCATCCGGCGTCTGCTGGTATGAGATACTGATCTCGCATTAGGTACGAGTGTCATTGAATGTCTGCCAAAAAAGCTCTGATTACTGGAATCACTGGCCAGGACGGATCGTTCCTCGCCGAGTTGTTGTTGTCCAAGGGGTACGAGGTCCACGGCATCGTCCGCCGGGCATCCACGTTTAACACGGACCGCCTCGACGCGATTTATTCGGATCCGCACGAAGCCGGGACGCAGTTGTATCTGCACTACGGCGACGTCGCCGATGGCACTGGCCTCCACCGGATCCTGGAGCGGATCAAGCCGGACGAGATCTATAACCTCGCCGCCCAATCGCACGTGCGCGTAAGCTTCGATCAGGCGGAGTATACGGCGGACGTGGTCGCCACCGGAACGCTACGTTTGCTAGAGGCGGTGCGCGATTCGGTGGAAGCAACCGGCAAGGCCGTCCGCATCTACCAGGCGGGATCGTCGGAGATGTTTGGCGCCGCCCCGCCGCCCCAGGGCGAGTCTACCGCGTTCTATCCGCGGAGTCCGTATGCAGTGAGCAAGGTGGCTGCGCACTGGTACGCGGTAAACTATCGCGAAGCCTACGGCCTGTTCATTTCTAACGGGATTCTATTCAACCACGAATCGCCGCGGCGTGGCGAGACCTTCGTGACGCGCAAGATCACACGCGCACTCACGCGGATCAAGATGGGGCTGCAGGATAAGCTCTTCCTCGGCAATCTCGACTCGCGCCGTGATTGGGGTTATGCCGGCGATTTCGTTCAGGCCATGTGGTTGATGCTGCAGCACGACACACCGGGCGATTACGTAGTGGCTACCGGCGAGTCGCACTCGATTCGCGATTTTCTGGATCTGGCCGGCGCTCACTGCGGCCTCGATTGGACCCACTACACGGAAACCGACCCGCGCTACTTTCGCCCGACAGAAGTAGACCACTTGCTGGGCGATGCGTCGAAGGCGCGGCGTGAACTCGGCTGGACACCTCAAGTGAATTTCGAAGGTCTGGTAAGAATGATGGTGGAAAGTGATGTGGAACTTGCGAGGCAGGAGCAAACGCTGACGGATGCCGGCCATCGCGTCGTGATTCGCGGCGTGTCTCATGGATAAGAACTCGCGGATCTTCGTGGCCGGGCATCGCGGCTTGGTGGGATCCGCCATCGTTCGGCGCCTGGAACGGGGCAGATATTCGAATCTGCTGGTGCGTTCGCGGCACGAGACCGATCTGCGGGATCGCGCGGCGGTGGACCGATTCTTCGAGTCGGCTCGTCCGGAGTATGCGTTCCTGGCGGCAGCCAAGGTCGGCGGGATTCTCGCGAACAGTACGCATCCCGCGGAGTTCATTTACGACAACCTGGCCATCGAACTGAACGTCGTCGATTCAGCGTACCGGCATGGAGTCCGCAAGCTCCAATGCCTGGGTTCCTCGTGTATTTATCCGAAGTTCGCGGCGCAGCCAATCAAGGAAGAAGCGCTGCTGACGGGGCAACTGGAGCCGACGAATCAGTGGTACGCGGTGGCGAAGATTGCAGGGATCAAGCTGTGCCAGGCATACTGGGCGCAGTATGGATTCGATGCGATCAGCCTGATGCCCACGAATCTATACGGACCCGGCGATAACTTCGATTTGACTGGTTCGCACGTGCTGCCGGCGCTGATCCGGAAGTTTCACGAGGCGAAGCTAACTGGGGCTCGCGAGGTGGTGGTGTGGGGCACTGGAACGCCCCGGCGCGAGTTCTTACATGTGGACGATCTGGCCGATGCGGCTGTTCGCATGATGGAGATCTACGACGATCCGGAGATCATCAACGTCGGAACGGGCGAGGACGTGACGATACGGGAGTTAGCCGAGTTAGTGCGAGATGTTACCCGATGTCCGGCGGAGTTAGTGTTCGATACTTCTAAGCCGGACGGGGCGCCCCGCAAGTTACTCGACATTTCGCGAATCTGCGCATTGGGGTGGTCGCCAAAGGTGGGCTTACGCGAGGGAATCGCCGCGACGTACCAGTGGTATCTGGAAAATTCGGCGGCGCTGCAGGAATGTGGCGAACCAATCAGGGGCAGTCACACCTAAGCGTGATGCCCCTGGGAGGTTGCTAGGGCTTCATGAACACGGTGACCCCGGTTTGGGCGGGGACTCCGCCGACTTGTATCTCGACCGCAGCCGGGACTCCGCGCGCGACAGCTTTAGACATCCTCACGTTCACCTGCATCAGTCCGGCAGCCAGTTCGGGCGCGGCACCGGCGTATAGCACGTCCGCATCCTGCCCGCCGATCTTCACCGTCACCGGCAGCACCGGCTTCGGAAAGGTGCCGATTGCGAGTTTGCCGTCGACTCCCCCGGGGTTCGTCTGGCCCTCGCCCGTGAGATACAGGACAACGATCGTCCCTGGCGCGGCGCCATTCGCGGCGGAGTTGATGCTGCCGTCTTCGTTGAGCGCGGCCGCCGGACCCTGGCCCGAGGAAGCGAACGTGAAGATACCCGGGCGCGCGGCGGCGACATCGACGTTCAACGGAGAAGACCGAACGCCGCGGTATTCGAGTTCCACACGAGTGATGGCCTTACCCGCCACCGAGTACGGCACAATCGCGGACACCTGTTGGCGCGATGAGTAGAGGAGCGGCGCCGGAACATCGTCGAAGTATACTTTTGTGTCAGCGACCAGCGAATCGAGAACTCCGGCGGTGACATGCGATCCAACAAGCGTCACCGGCCCGATGCCGGTGCCGAACACCGTCACGATTTCACCCGGCGACACCGGGCCCGTCTGGAATGTGGCCGCGTTGGTGATCGCCGTGATGACCGGCGCGCCTTCCGATACCGTCAGCGATACCGGAATGTTGATGGGGGTGATTCCAGCGGTAAGCGAGGCAATCGTTACCGTCCCCTGGTAGAACCCGGCTGCGAGTCCGGCGGGATTCACCGCCACGACTGCGGTGAATGTCGTACTGGCCCGAGCAGGGGTCGCCTGCAACCAGGAGCCACCCGAAATTGTGCTGGCGGTGACCGATGCGTCGACGGGTAAGCCGGTGCTGGCGACCTGTACCTGCTGCGACGACGGGCCCGATTGCCCGATCTGACTGGTAAACGAGAGGATTCCCGGCGATACGGCCAGGCCACCGGGCGGCAGCACGCGCAACGTGACGGGAACCGTGATCGGCGTTCCTGCCGGATTCGTCGGCAGGAGTTGAATGGATCCTGTATAAAGCGCCGGCTGCAATCCGGCCGGATTGAGCGTCACCACCAGGTCCACTGCCGTGGCAGCCTCGGTGAAGTTGAGGGACAACCACGACCCGCCATTCACAGTGGTGACAAGCGCTCTGAACACGGTAACAGCCGAAGGATTTCGGACGGTGAGTTTCTGTTGAACGGAAGTGCTGCCCACTTCGACTGTCGCGTTTATGGATGCGGGAATCGTGGTCAGTCCCGAACTCGAGGTCGGGGACACGGAAAGGGTCACCGGAATGGTCACGTTGCCGGCAACACTCGTGACAGTGATGGCGCCAGAGTAACTGCCCGCGACGAGGCCGGGCACGATGGCGACGTGAACGGTGATCGCGCCAGGGAACGTCCCGGCAGAAGCGCCGGACAGCGATAGCCAAGCACCCCCGGAGGATGTAGTCGCCGTGGCGGAGAAAGTCCCGCCCGCGGGGCCGGAGAGCGAAATCGACTGATCCGCCGGATTGACGAACGTGCCTTCCGACGCACTGAACGTGAGCGACGTGGGGCTCGCGATTATTTCCGCCGACGGGATACCGGTACCCGTGATGGTGATGGTGAAGTTCGCGCTTCCGCTGCGACCGCAAGGATCGGTGACCGTCAGCGTGAAGTTGAACGTTCCCGGAGTGGTCGGCACACCGGTGATGGCATAGTTGCGATCGTCCAGCGGTGCGACGGCCAAGCCGGTTGGAAGCGCACCGGCAGTCACGTTGTACGTCGGAGGAGCCGAGAAAGGACTTGCGCAGCCGCCGGCGCTGGTCAGGCGTTGCCGATACTGCGAGCCGGCCGCGGCACCTGGGAACGAGGCGTTGGTCACGACAGGGTTTGTTCCGGAACCCGTCCCAGCGGACACAACGCTAAGCATGAATGTTCGCGACTGAGCCGAGCCGTCCTGATCGGTGACAGTGATCGGGAGCGAGTAACTCCCCGCGACCGCTGGAGTTCCAGTAATCGAACCGGTTGCCGGATTGAGCGTCAGCCCGGATGGGAGCACTACCGGCGACAACCAGTTATACGGCGCGCGGCCGCCGGATGCAGCGAGCGAAGCGGTATAGGGCGATCCGACGACCCCGCTGGGGAGCGCGGCGAGGGTGATGACGGCCAGCGCGGGACCCGGTGAAGAACCGGCGCCTAACTGGGTGATCGTAGTGGTCTGGTTTCCAACTAGGATGCTGCCGGTGCGAGTCGAGCCGCTGTTCGCCAGAATCGAGAACGCAACGCCACCTGTGGACGAACCACTCCCACCAGAAGTGATATTGATCCAACTCGCGTTGCTGGTCGCGGTCCAGGTACAGCCCGATAACGTGCTAACGTTCAGAGTCCCGATGCTGGCGGCAGGTCCGAATTGAAGCGAACTCGCCGTAACGGTGTAAGTGCACGAGCCACCCAGAATCGTTAGATATACGCCGGGAGTAATTCGAAATTCGCCAACGTCGAGACTAATGAGATAAGTGCCGGGCGGCCCCGTGACCACTAAGTCGCAGCTGCCGATGCCTTGATTGTCGGTGACCGGCTCGCCCGCGCAGTGAGCAACCGGCGTCGCATTCGGATCCTCGGAGTTCGCCACGCGCATCCCGATATTCGAGATGGCGGTTCCGGTCTGCGACCCGCTTTGCACGGCGACGATAATCTGGAGAGCTCCGGTGATAGTGCTCCCAGCACGGGCAGTGAGACTGCGATCCTCGGCCGGCGGTGCGGTCAGTTGGACGAGCGGCAATTCCGCCACCGTGCCCGAAGGCAGCCGGTTGATCACGGTGGTCACGATGAAATTCACCGATCCTGTCGATGACGACACGTTCACGGTGTGCTGCGTGAACGAGTATCCGGGCACCACGTTGCCATTGAAATATGCGCTGGCCTGGCCGTTGGAATCGGTTCTGACAGGCGGGTTGACGACGGTTCCGAACCCCTGCGTTACGGCCCAGTTGAGTGGGAGATTGGGCATCGGGCGCCCGGAGGCATCGCGCGCCTCGATGGTCAACGGAACGGTGGTGTTGAAGAATTGAAGGGTGACCTGGCCGTTGCCGGCGATAATACTGAGTCCAGGCGACACAGCGGCAGGCAACAATCCGGGACTGGAAATGGCTATCAGAGCGACAGAAAGGGGCGAAACTCCCCGTAAACTGCTCAAAATGCTGGCAGCTCGGTTAAGGCTCAAAACTCACCTCAATAGCGTATCGGCAATTGGCGGGCCGAAGTTTAGCTGACGGCTTTTGCGATCAAAAAAGCGGCACCTGCGGCGATTCCACCGATCAGGGCCGTCCGGAAGGCGCTCCGCACCGGCGCCATTCCCGTAAATCGGCCCTTGATATATCCGAAGGTGGCCAGCGCGGTCAAAGTTGCGAGCACGGACCAGATGAGCGCGGTGCCCGGGTCGGAGAAAATCATGTAGGGCGCCAAGGGTACGAGTCCGCCGACAACGTATGATCCGGCGATGGTGGCCGCGCTGCGGACGGCGCGCTTGGGATCGGGCTCTTCGAGGCCCAGTTCGAAGCGCATCATCCAATCCACCCACTGCTTGGGATGGTTCTCAAAGGCGGCGAGAACCGGAGCCGCCTGTTCACGATTGAGACCGTAGCTCGCCAGGATGTCGAAGACCTCCTTGCGCTCGGCACCCGGCTTGTCGCGAATCTCTTCCTCTTCGCGCACCCGCTCGCTTTCGTAGTGTTCGGCGTCGTTGCGCGCGGCCAGATAGCCTCCTAATCCCATAGCGATGGAGCCGGCGGCAATCTCGGCCAATCCGGCGACAACGATGACGCGAGTGAGCGCCACCGCTCCGGTGAGCCCGGCGGCGAGGGCGAACGGCACAGTGAGGCCGTCGGACATCCCAATCACGATATCGCGGACCATCTCGGATGCCGTGAAGTGCTTCTCAACGTGTGGCGTCAGGGGCATGTTCCACCAGAATAGCCGGATCGGATCTGATACTGTATGTCACATGGGGCGCGCTCGCGCCGCCGAATCGGCCGCTTGGCTGATTGCGGTTGTGTTCGCGACGATGATCGCGAACCTGGAACTGCATACCGACGACGACGGTATTGTTGCGGGGATCATCATCGGTTGCACATTCCTGGCCGCGATGATCCGGCCCGTGAAGGTGTGGCGATGGGCTCTGCTGCCCGCCATTGCAATAGTCACCGTTGAAGTCTGGACCTACTACCACGAGGTGCCCCGCCGGAACGTCAGACTTATTGTGTCGTTCGGCATTCTGTTTGCCGCCCTCACCGCATTTGGCCTGGTGGAGCGTATATGGGAGCCGGCGTTCGCCGTGTATTTGAGAAACCGATTCGATTATCGAAAGTCCAACGTCCAGAAGGAGTGTAAATGGCGGAAGCAACAGCAGAGTACGTCGCGGCGGTAAGTGACGTAGTCTCCATTTGCCGGGATGCCGAAGAGGGATTCCGCGGAGCGGCCCAGGCGGTCGAAAATCCGGGTTTGAAGAGCACTTTTGAGGAATATTCGGCTCAGCGGGCGCAGTTCGCGCGCGAATTGCAACGGGCTCTGCAGCATGCGGGCGGCGAGGCAGCGGATCCATCCGGAACAGTCGGATCTGTTCAGTCGGCCTGGATGAAAATCAAGGGCGTGCTGACCGGGCATGATGAGCATGCCATTCTTTCGACAGTGGAGGGCGGTGAGGATTTGTCGGTACAACTCTACAACGATGCCGTAGCGAAGGATCCGCCTCGCTCAATCAAGGAAATCCTGGATAAGCAACGCGAACAGGTGGTTCAAGCTCACAATCGGATTCGCGATCTTCGCGATCAGACCGAGTGAGCGGCGCCATGTCTGGTAATTCGAATCTCTGGGTACAACTTCCGCGCTCCACCCGGGTTCGTACAATTGGAACATGGTCATAGTCCGTTCGCTGATACTCTCCCTGCTCGCGCTCACGGTCTCGGCCCAGACATGGGACAGCAGCGGCAATAGCAAGCTGTCCGGAACCTGGTACTTCCGCAATGTCGTGTACCTGGTCGGCGACAGCCAAGGCAATTTGAAACGGGCTCTCGCGGCTTACGGCCAGATCACATTCTCGGGAACCGGCACTTATACTCTTTCCAGCAAACTCCTGGATTCGGACAGCAATTCCATCCAGGACCTCAATACCACGGGAACCTACGCCATCTCCGCCAGCGGGTACGGTTGGATCAGCCATCCGCTCTCCACCGGCGATTACGTTTTCGGACTCGTTTCGAACGATGTCTTCATTGGTAGCGCGTCCGAGGCGGGGTTCAATGACCTGTTTGTCGCCGCACGACTGGGGAATACCGGCGCCAATGTCTCCGCTCTACGCGGTTCTTACACGCTTTCGTACATCGATTTTTCGAGCTTCAGTCCTTACTCCAGTTACGACTCTCTTTGGAAGATGAGTCCGGACGGAAACGGGAATTTGGGCACCGTCTCGTTACAGACTTATGTGGGCGGCAACGGGAGCACGCCGTATGGGCAGAACCTGACGGGCGTGAAGTATATCTTCAGTAATGGTGCGGCGAATATGCAATTTCCGAGGTCCAGCAATGCGCTGCTTTCGGGAAGCGAGTATTTGTACCTTTCGCCGGACGGCAACTTCGTTTTCGGCGGGTCGCCAGAGACCTACGACTTTTTTGTAGGTGTTCGTAACTCCACCGGCTCCGCGACTCTAAGTGGATTGTACTACCAGGGCGGCGTCGACGTTGACTCGGGTTCCGGGACTCTGACCACCTATTATGGAGCCCTGAGTGCCGGCGCGGGCGCGATCATCGGTCACCAGCGGACGCTGAACGGTTTCAATAGCAGTGCGTCGAACTATACCTATTACGACAGCTACAATGTGGGATCGGACGGCTCGTACAACGATGTGCCGACTTACACTCAATATTACGTTGGTTCCGGGGGCATCCGAATCGGATTAGGAGTCGGCCCGTACCTGGGAATTTCCGCCGCCATCCCCGCCGGACCGTTTTCGGGGTCCGGGGTATACATCAACCCGGCGGGCATCGTCAATGCGGCGAGTTCGGCGCCATTCACCGAAGGTATCGCGCCGGGCGAACTGATCACGATCTATGGTTCGAATCTGGCGGACTCCACCGTGGTTGCACCGGGAATTCCATTTCCGACGACGCTTGGAAACGTCCAGGTCAAGATCAATGGAGTGACTGCTCCAATCTATTTTGTAAGTGCCGGACAAGTCTCGGTCATTGTTCCCTTCGGATTAACGGCGGGAATTGCCGAAATACAGGTGATTAATAACGGGACGGCGTCAAATGTCGTGACCGAGTACACGGACGCGACCGCGCCTGGCGTATTCACCGTGAACCCGGTGGGTGGAATCGGCTACGCCGCCGCATTGCACTCGGATTACTCGTTGGTGACGACCAGCAATCCGGCCCATTCCGGCGAGTATATCGCCGTATATGTGACGGGTCTCGGAACCGTGTCACCGGCAATTAACGATGGGGACGCAGGTCCAGTGAATCCATTTTCGACTACGACGAACACTATCGGCGTTTACGTCGGCGGTACCGCGACGACGACGACTTACGTTGGCTTGGCGCCGCAACTCGCTGGGTTGTACCAGATCAATTTCGTCGTGCCGACGGTGACGTCGGCGGGCGATGTGTCGCTGGGGATTTCCGGGCCGGACTCGTACACCACGGAAGCGCTCATCCCGGTCGCACCGTAGATGGGGGAGCGGAGTGTCGCCAGAAGTGATTCTGCGCGGATTCTACGACGCATCCGGTTCGTGCCTGGCGAACTCCTGAAGCGCTCTGAAAATGCGCATCGCTGTAGGGATGTCAAGACGGCGGTTGCCGGCGCGAGCAGGTTGTGTGAACGCGACCTTCTTCAATCTGCCGTTCTCACCCGGGTCCTCGGTGGGTTTCAGATCGTCGACAGTGAGGCCGAAGCCGGCAAGCCTTCCTCCACGGGAATCGGCCGGTTCTCCACTAACCAGGCGTCGGCCTCGGCAATGGCGTTGCGCTCGTGTTCGGTCTCGGGTTCGTCATCAATAGGAGCATTGGCAATGGCCCGAGAAACGGGGTCGAGCATCGCGTCGAGAAGGGTGTGGACGGCTGCGACCTTGGCTCGGCGTCAGCTTATCGATCAACTCGTGTACTCGCTGTCTTTCGGCATTCAAATGCACCAAAGGAAAAGGCCACTCCGAAGAGTGGCCTTTCCTGTCTCAACGGTAACTCCCCGCCGTCACTCCGCCAGCGTGTCCGCGTCCGCCTCGGTCAACCCGCCGGTATACAACGACCGCGCTTCCTCGTCGTACCCCGGAATCGCGTCCATCACATCGGGCTCCGCCATCATCTCCTCTTCCACCACATCCTCGCCTGCGATCTTCACGGCCCGGTAGTATTCCATACCCGTACCCGCCGGGATCAGGCGGCCCATGATGACGTTCTCCTTCAGACCACGCAGGTAGTCCACCTTGCCGTTGATCGCGGCTTCGGTGAGTACGCGCGTCGTCTCCTGGAACGATGCGGCCGAAATGAACGAGTCCGTCGATAGCGATGCCTTCGTGATGCCCAGCAGCACCGGCTTGCCTTGCGCCGGACGGCCGTCCGCATCCATCACCCTCTGATTCTCTTCGCGGAACTTGAAGCGATCGACCACCTCTTCCGGCAGGAACTCGGTGTCGCCGATATCATCCACCTTCACCCAGCGCATCATCTGCCGCGAGATGACTTCCAGGTGCTTGTCGTTGATATTGACGCCCTGCAGTCGGTAGACTTCCTGGATTTTGTTCACCAGGTACTTCTGCAGTTCCTTCTCACCGAGTACGGCCAGAATATCGTGCGGATTGCAAGGTCCGTCCATCAACGGATCGCCCGCCTTCACACGCTCGCCGGCCTGCACGTTGATATGCACGTTGCGAGGCAGCAGATATTCGCGCGTCTCGCCATCGCCGCTCGTGACCGCCACCTTGCGATAGCTCTTCACGATCTCGCCGATCTTGACGATACCGTTGATCTCCGACATCGTCGCCGTGTCGCGCGGCCCGCGCGCTTCGAATGAGTTGGAACAACGCGGACCGGACACCGGTCAATCGGTGTTTAGTGGTTCCGTACAGTCGGCAGCGACTACGAATACCTGCAACAGGACACCTTCGTGATCGTAGTTCGAACGGCCGTACTGCAATCGGGCCCAACGAACGTCGCCCGGTTGACCCAACACTCTGCTGCTCCACAAGAATCCTTAGAACAGGTCGCACCTGAACCCTGAGGCGTGTCGCACGTTCGACTGTCAACCGAGGACAGTGACAAGGTGAAACCGTCGAAGTAGGGTCCACCAGAATTTGGATCGCCGGTCCCGCAATAGACCTGACTGTGACATGTTGCACAGACGCTAACATTTGTAGAGCACGTTTGCGACCACGTCAGCGTAGAAGAAATGAGAAACCCGAACACCAAGAAGCTATGACGCAAGGCTTTCATCGACCGCTTACCTCCGTGTATAGTGCAATCACACCCATTTCGGGGTCGGCTATCAAAATTAGATCTCCGAAGGCGGCGAGCATCGGAACAATACGGCCAGCTTCGTTGTGAGTACCGACGCGTCCAGCCCTGACAGGAAGTTCGAGTTCCGTCACCCGGGATAGTAGCCCTGTTGTGGAATCCACGATGGCCACGTACAACGGTCCGGACATTGGCGTTTCCGACAGTCCAACACAGATATCTCCCGCGGTCGAAGCGGTAGCCCATATCATTCGGGATCGCCCGATCGCGAGATCGGGTGGCCGGCTAGGAAGACCGATCTTGGAAAAAGCTTCGTTAAGCGGCAGAGGAAATGAATTTATTAGAGCATTGTTTTCATCGTAGATCTCTACTCGCTCGGAAAAAACCAGGACCTCGGCACGTCCGTTCGGCAGTCCGAACACATACGTCGCCTCGTGGCGCGGCATGCGCTCCATCTTCGGTTCGAGGGCCGAACTCATCAGACGACTTCGGAGATCGCCCACAGAAAGAACACCGCGGGGAGTATCCCATTTCACTCTGCTTCCTGTTTGCAGGGGCGCTGCCCGACCTGGAACCCAGAACGACTGCCGAACCGTTCCATCCGAATTCAACACTTCCACGTGGGTCTCCGACTTCCTACTGAACGCGTCACTGAGTTGAATTGATTTGTCAGCGTCGATCTTGACCGAATCGTATTGCCCATCGAGTGAAATCCTGTGCTCCGACTTGATATCCCCGTAGACTAATACCGAAGCACCGGAAGTCGAGATCAGCGCAGCCCACCGTGGTCCGACTTGGGAGACGGACTGGATGCGATCGAACACCTTGGCATCGACCGCGCCTGGCGAGTGAAGGTCAATCACGCGAAAAGGCTGCGCCACGTACACCTCCGAGACGCCCAACGGCAGCACGCAGGTAAATAGCAACAACAGTTTGAACATGCGTCTGTTCGAAATGCCAACAATCCTCATAAAAAGCCTCAACTTCCTTGTTCAATACCTGCTGCGAAAGCAGGGTTCAATTGATCGCGGAGCCGCCTTAGTGAATGTTCGCGGCCGCGGTGAGGAGAACATCCCAGGCCCATTCGCCGACGTGCGTGCCATGATCGCGAATGATTCGTGCCCGGTAGCGAAACTGATTTCCGAATTCATCCACACGCCGGGCCTCGTGTACTTTTAAATCGATCGCTACCACACCCAACTCAGGCAATGAGTGTAGTTCGTTCGATTCGGACAAGCCATTGTGATTGCGGTCTTGCCATGACAATAACCGCGAATAGACCAAGTCTGAAGAATCGATGCGTCCATCGACGTTACCACCTTCGGCGGGACTGTCAAAAACAGCAAGGGCGTTGAACCCATTCCTCGGCCCCGGCGGGCTTGGCGTTGGTTGTGATGTCAGATTCCCGAACAGCTCTCGCGCGTCGTCGATAACACCGTTGCGATTCCTATCAAGTGCCAACCAAGCATCGTCTGAACCGGGCTCAGTCCACGCGACACGGATCAGTGCCGACGTCGACCCGATTCGAAACGGCACACCATCCTCACCACTTGTCAAACTGATACCATCACCGTCAACATCAACTACGATCGGTGTTCCCAGGCAACAACAATCTCCCTGCGCCGTGTAACCAGAACTTGGGTCACAGCCCCTGTCCGGATACAGACACCAATCTACCGGCCCCCCGTAGGCCGCAGAGCCGTCACAAGTCCATATCTGACATGAACTTGATGGGCAAGAACTGCATGACTGCGCGCGAACCTGTGTCAACTTCGGTAAAGCGGCACCCGCCAATACAACCAGAGCCGCTGTCTTAAGCAGAACTCTCATGGCTTTTCGCCTCACTTTCCACCCTGGATCGGGCATCTGCATAAAATGAATAACTTACGCAACATATTGCCGAGCACTATTTCATAGTTCACTTGCTATACGTGCTCTAGTATTCTGCAACAATAAAACGGTGTCAAGGCTCTTTTCTCTGAAAACTCCACCAGATGCTTCCGAGCGATGCAGAACTGGTTTCATGAGAATTGTATCGGATTGCTCGACAAAACGGACTCTCCAATCGCCAAGCGCAAACGAAGTTCGTCAGTGTCGCCCTTCAGTTTCTTGATATCGCCTGACCCGGTTTCCGCGAATTGTTGTAGCGCTCTGAAGATTCGTATCGCTGTAGGGATATAAAGACGGCGGATGTCGGTGCGAGCCAGTTGCATTAACGCGACCTTCTTCAGTTGCCGTTCTCAGCCGGCTCGTCGATCTCTTTCAGATCGTTAATCGAGAGGCCGAAGCCGGCCAGCCTCAGCGATTGCTCGCCGCTCGTGTTCCGTCTCAAGCTCGTCATCAACGGGAGCATTGGCAATCGCGCGCGAGACCGGGTCGAGCATCGCCTCGAGAAGCGTGTGAACGGCCGCAAACTGGCTCGGCGCCAGTTTGTCGATCTATTCGTGGGCTCTGCGCAGGAATCCGACAACCTATCCGAAGGCCAGCTACTCAGAGCGGTAGCCTTTGGCTAGCCTGAGAGGGTGAAGGAACAAGACTGGACGAGGGTTCTTGGATGGCCGGGGTATAGGGTTTATCGCATGGATA